>JARGOG010000007.1 GCA_029212785.1 Thalassobaculaceae bacterium | reverse complement strand
TCGGTCTGAAGAAGATGTGGCGCTCGCCGAACGGCACGATCCGCAACATCCTCGGCGGCACCGTGTTTCGCCAGCCGATCATCTGCAAGAACGTGCCGCGGCTGGTGCCGGGCTGGACTCAGCCGATCGTCATCGGCCGCCACGCCTTCGGCGATCAGTATCGCGCCACCGACTTCCTGGTCGACGGCCCCGGCAAGCTGACCATCACCTTCCAGCCGGAGAACGGCGAGGCGGTGACCCGCGAAGTCTACGACTTCCCGGGCAGCGGCGTGGCCATGGCGATGTACAACCTCGACGACTCGATCCGTGGTTTCGCCCGCGCCTGCCTGAACTACGGTCTCGACCTCGGCTGGCCGGTTTACCTGTCGACCAAGAACACGATCCTCAAGGCCTATGACGGCCGCTTCAAGGATCTGTTCGAGGAAGTCTTCGAAGCCGAATTCAAGTCGAAGTTCGCCGCCAAGGGCATCGTCTACGAGCATCGCCTGATCGACGACATGGTTGCCTCGGCGCTGAAGTGGTCGGGCAACTTCGTGTGGGCCTGCAAGAACTACGACGGCGACGTGCAGTCCGACACCGTGGCCCAGGGCTTCGGCTCGCTCGGCCTGATGACCTCGGTGCTGATGACCCCGGACGGCAAGACGGTCGAGGCCGAGGCCGCCCACGGCACGGTGACCCGCCACTACCGCCAGCACCAGCAGGGCAAGGAAACGTCGACCAACCCGATTGCGTCGATCTTCGCCTGGTCCCGCGGCCTGTCCTTCCGCGCCAAGTTCGACGACACGCCGGAAGTCGCCCAGTTCGCCCAGACGCTGGAGAAGGTCTGCATCGACACCGTCGAGAGCGGTGCGATGACCAAGGATCTGGCCCTTCTGATCAGCCCCGATCAGCCGTGGTTGACCACTCAGCAATTCCTCGCCAAGCTCGACGAGAACTTGCAGAAGGCCATGAGCTGAGGGACTGGAATGTCGTCACGTTCTATGGTTACCGCCGCCGCGATCTTCGCGGCGGCGTTTACTTCCCTGGGGGCAACGGCCAACGCGGAATGCGTGCCCGGCGACTTCAAGGAAGGCTGGCTCCTCGAGCAGGAGACCAAGGGAGGACACACCGTCGACCGCCATGTCGCCAAAAGCGACGCCTGGCTGATCGACCGGCTCAATAAGGAGCCGAATATCGCGGCCGCAAGTTCCTTTCCCGACCGGGTCACGGCCCGCAAGGTGATCGGAGCGGCGCTGTCACCGGACAAAACCGACCTCGACGATTGGGCGACCTCAGCCCATGGCGGCGACGTCGCCGAGATCCGCATGGCGTTCGAGCAGCCGATCGGTCGGCTCGTGCAACGCGGAACGGCAGCGGCGATCCCCGCACATGGCCTGCGCCTATTCGTCATGGCCGACGGAACCGGCTCGTGTCACCTCCTGACCGCGTACCCGACGACCCACCAGTAATGCCGGGCCGTCGCGGGTGATCGACCTCGCACCGCTGCTGATTGCAACGGTGGCCGGCGGAGCTCTGCTCGGCGGCCTGGCCAGTGGCCTCGCCGGCTTCGCCTTCGCCGCGACGACGCTCGGGATCTATGCCCATGTGGTGCCGCCCGAACTGATTTCGCCGCTGATCGTTGCCGCCTCACTGGCGGTTCAGCTTCAGATCATGCCGATGCTATGGCGCAGCCTGGACTGGCGCACCGCCGTTCCCTTCGTCATCGGCGGCGTGATCGGCGTTCCGGTCGGCGTCTGGCTCCTCAGTCAGATGTCGGCGGATACGTTCCGTCTGTTCGCCGGCGTCGTCCTCATCGTCTACGCGAGCTCGACCCTGATCGCCGGACGCATGCCAACGGTTCGGATCGAGAACCGGGGCATCGACATGGCCGTCGGCTGGGCCGGTGGCGTCCTGGGCGGCTTTGCCGGGCTGTCGGGCGTGGTACCGACGATCTGGTGCTCCATGCGGCGTTGGCCGAAGGACCGGCAGCGCAGCGTCTTCCAGCTCTTCAACACCGCCATGCACGTGGCGACCCTGACCGGCTATGCCAGCGCCGGACGCCTGACGGCGGACGTCGGCCAACTGGTGCTGATTGCCCTGCCCGCCGCCTGGCTTGGCGGCTGGATCGGGTTCCGGGTCTATCGCCGCATCGACGACAAGGCCTTCGCCCGGGTGCTGCTGATCCTGCTCGGCCTCTCCGGCACCACGATGGTCGTCCCGCACCTGCTGGGTTGAGCCAGGGTCCCTGTCGTCTTTCAAAGCATGGTTTCGTCGGTAAATCAGTGGGTTCGGCAATCAAGCTGCGCAATCTTATTGCAGATAGTTCGCAAAAACAGATCCTTTTCGAAAAATTTTATCGGTATATAGTGAAATTTATGAATTTGTTCGCTTTCCGGGTGACCGATATCGTTTGACCAAGTGAGAAGTCCCCAGGGCGCGATCCATTTAGTCAGAGGGGGAAGCAAAATGCCGTTCCCGATGAGCCAGGATGGCCAGATCACAAGGTTCTACGACTATTGGGACAGCCTGCGGGTGCAAGGCGAGGTACCAAGCAAGAAGGCCTTCGATCCGGTAGAAGTCGGCCCCCTGCTTCGGACGATTTGGATGGTGCGTTGGGACGCAGGTGCCGGCGACTTCGTCTACCGGTTGGCCGGCGAAAGCATCCTCGGGAACTTCCCAAGTCCGATCCGCTACAAGCCGCTTGCCAAGATCTACGCGCCGGATACCGCCGACGAGATCCGAGCGCGCTACAAGCGGGTCTGTGTCACGCCGGCTGCCTTCTTCGCCCGCGGTCAGGTCTACCGACACATCGACAGGTTCGGAACCGGAGAGCGGATCGTCCTGCCGCTGACCGACTGCAACGGGCGTCCCAGCATCGTCATCGGCTGCACCGTCTATTCAACGACGGGCTGGCCGAAGCCTCACCCGGTCGCGGATGCAGCGGCGCAAACCGATTTGAGCGTGTTTACCACGCTCGACGGCGCCCCACTGGAGCGGGTCAGAGAAGCAGGTTGAGATAGCTGCCCGGAGGGGCGTCCGGGTCGATGTTATCGTTCGCGATCAAGACCATCAGCCGCTGGATCTGCCGTTCGATCTCGGCATCCGTCGACGCGGTCTTCAGTCGATACCCGCGCGCGGGCGCGGCACGCGGTCCGGGAGCCGGCGCCGCGGACGTGTCCACGCGGGCCGGAACAAGCGCACGCGCCCCCGAACGCGACGGAATGCGGGTCTCACCGGGACCGGTCGGACGCAGAGCCATGACGGAGCCTCTTCGCTAACTGACGTGATGATAGCCGAAAACCAGGCTGCCGTCAGGCGTTCCGATGTCACGCGCGACGCTGGTCCGCACCGATGCCGAGCAACGGTTCCAGCCGATCGAGCCCCTTGTTCAGGGTCTCCGCACTGGCGGCGAAGCACAGCCGCAGATAGCCTTCGCCGGCCGGGCCGAAGGCGCTGCCCGGCGCCAGACCGACATTCGCCTCGTCTATGATGCGCTTGGCCATCGCCAGACTGTCCGTCATGCCCTCGAAGGCGAAGAACGCATAGAACGCCGCCTTCGGCCGCGCGGCGCGCACCATCGGCCAGGACTCGAGCCGGTCGAAGACAATGTCGCGGCCGGCGAGGCATTGGGCGCGCAGATCCTGGATCACTTGGTCACCTTCGCGCAGGGCGGTGATTGCCCCGCGCTGCAGGAACTGGGGCACGCCCGAGGTGGTGATCTGCACCAGCTTGGCGATCACCGGGGCGAGCGCCGCCGGGTGGGTCAGCCAGCCGAGGCGCCAGCCGGTCATCATCCAGGACTTGGAGAACGAATTGACCACGATCAGCCGGTCATCCGGCCCGGCGACCTGAAGGAAGGACGGTGCCACGTCGCGGTCGAACACGAGTTGGTGATAGACCTCGTCCGCGACCACCCACACACCGCGTTCCCGGGCGAAATCCATCACCGCCTTCTGCTGATCGGCCTCCATCAGCCAGCCGGTCGGATTGCCCGGCGAGTTGATGAAGATCGCCTTGGTCTTGTCGGTGACGGCGGCGAACAGCTGGTCGAGATCGAGCTCCCAGCCGTCGTCGGTCAGGCTGATCGACACGTCGCGGACCGTGCCGCCATGGATCGTGACCGTGGAGTAGATGTTCGGCCAGACCGGACCGACCACAACAACCTCGTCGCCCTGCTCGACCAGCATGTCCATGACCAGATACAGACCCGACATGCCGGCGGTGACCAGACTGACCTGACCGTCACCGACCGAAATCCCGAAGGTCCGCTTGGTGTAGGCGACCAGTTCGTCGCGCAATTCCTTGATTCCGCGCTGGTCCGTGTAGAAGGTCTCGCCCCGCATCAGGGCGTCGGAAGCCGACTTGGCGATGAAGTCCGGGGTCGAGCGGTCGCCCTCGCCGAACCAGAACGGGACCAGATCCTGCTTGTCCCAACCATGCTGCGCCACGCGGACGATATCGGTTTCTTCCAACTCGGCCACGTCACGGCGCAGGTCCGCCAGAAGCGGTCTGGAGTGGGAAACACTCGTCATTCTGGGCTCCATTGCTGGGCTTCACTTGCGGACGCGCCCCGGATACCGCATCGGACCAGGAGGCGATAGGGCTTTTTCCGGCGCGCGGGTTGGGCTAAGCGAAGCCTATGAAGAGCACGATCTACCTCATCCGACACGGCGAGACCGTGTGGAACCGCAACGGGCGCCTGCAGGGCCAGCTCGACGCGCCACTGACCCATGCGGGTCTCGCCCAGGCCCATGCCATCGGCCGCGACCTGAAAGAGCTGCTGGCGACGGAGGCGCCGGTGATGACCGCCAGCCCGCTCGGCCGCACCCGGCAGACCGCCGCGATCATCGCCGAGCATCTGGGAATAGACTTCGACGCCATCACGCTCGACGACCGGCTGATGGAAATCACACTCGGCGATCACGACGGTTATGGCGGCTGGGAAGCGATCGACCGCGACCATCCGCACCTCGCCGAGGAGCGCCGCCGCGATCCCTGGAACTTCCGGCATCCGAACGGCGAGTCGACACAGATGGTCCAGGATCGTCTGCGTCCGGTGCTCGATCACCTCAATGCGACCCCGGGGATCCATGTGGTGGTCGCCCATGGCGTCGTGAACAAGGTGTTCCGCGGCCTGTATCTCGGCCTCACCCGCGAGCAGACCTTTGCGCTGGACCGCCCGCAGAACGCCTATTTCCGGCTTACCGCCGGCACCGAGGCGCGGCTGGAAGTGGATGTGGACGCGACGGTTTCGGCGGGGATCTGAATTCCCACTATGCACATTCCCCGGATTTATTCGGGGGCAATGGTGACGGCATGCGCCAACCTTGACCGGTCACGCGGGCGACGGACCTTGCCCCCGAATAAATCCGGGGAATGCGATTGGGTTCCGAGGGAAATCCGTGTCTCCCCCGGCCCTGCGCCGGTACCCAGGATTAGGGTCGTTGGAGCGCCACAGGTTCATCTCCGGCGCTCCAGCGACGTTTGCTCTCGGTCCCGGCGCGATGCCGGGAAGCCGCGAACGGGAAAAGGGGTCAGCCCTTCTCGCAGTGATCCCGCACCAGCCGGTCCAGCGCCCGCACGCCGAATCCGGTCGCACCCTTCGGCGTCGTCGCCCGATCCTTGCGGGACCAGGTAACGCCGGCGATGTCCATGTGGATCCACGGCACCTTGTTGACGAAGCGTTCCAGGAAGCACGCGGCGGTGATCGCCCCGCCCCAGCGGGCGCCGGCGTTCTTCATGTCGGCGACATCACTGTCCATGATCTTGTTGTAGGCATCGCCGAGCGGCATGCGCCACACCGCCTCGCCGACCGCATCGGCCGCCGCCTGCAGCTCGCCCGCCAGCGTGTCGTCATTGGCGAAGTAACCGCAGGTCTCCTCACCCAGCGCCACCATCATGGCGCCGGTCAAAGTGGCGAGATCGATCATGAACTCGGGTTTGTACTTGTCCTGGGTGTACCAAAGCGCATCGGCCAGGACGAGCCTGCCCTCGGCATCCGTGTTGATGACCTCGATGGTCTGGCCCGACATCGATTTCACGATATCCGACGGGCGCAGCGCGTTGCCGTCCGGCATATTCTCCACAAGACCGATCACGCCGATGACGTTCGCCTTGGCCTTACGCTTTGCGAGACCGCACATCAGGCCGGAGACCACGCCGGCGCCGCCCATGTCGAACTTCATGTCCTCCATGCCGCCGGCCGGTTTCAGCGAGATACCGCCGGTGTCGAAGCACACGCCCTTGCCGATGAAGGCGACCGGCTTCTGATCCTTGGCACCGCCCTCCCAGCGCATGACGACCATACGCGATTCGCGCACGCTGCCCTGGCCGACGCCGAGCAGCGCCCCCATGCCGAGCTTGGCCATCTGCTTTTCGTCCAGCACGTCGATCTTCAGGCCCAGGTCCTTCATGGCGGCGACCCGCTTGGCGAATTCGACCGGGAACAGCACATTCGGCGGCTCGGACACAAGATCGCGGGTAAAGGCCACGCCCTCGGCCACCGCCGCCTCGACGTCATAGATCCTCTTGGCGGCCGTGTGGCCATCCACCGAAACCGTCAACTTGGCGAGGGTCGGCTTGTCGTCCTTGGTGAGCTTCGTCTTGTACAGATCGAAGCGGTAGGAGCGCAGCACGACGCCGAGGGCCAGATGGGCCGCCACGTCGGCGCGCTTCTCCTCGGACGCCTCGATCATCACCGTGGCTTCCTTCTCGCCGCTATTGGCGAGGGCCGCATAGATGGTGCCGCCGGCGGTCTCGGCGAACTTGCTGTCGATCTTTTCCGGAGCGCCGATGCCGAGCAGGAGCACGGGCCCCGTCGCGGTGAACACCATCAGCGTCTGGTTCGCCTTGCCGGTGAAACGGGAGCCAGCGATCGCAGTTCCGATGAGCCCTTTTGTCTCGCGGTCGATCTCGCGGGCGGTGGGTGACAGTTTGCCGCCCTCCATGACGGCACAGACCACCGCGCCCTTTTTCGGGCGGCCGGGCTTGGTGAAGGCGATCTTCATGGATTGCTCCCATGGTTGCGGGCGGGCTGACTTTGGGGTAGCCGTCAGGCTTGTGCGGTGTCAACGCCGCTCCTGGCGGCTATCATGCGCCGCGACAAAGAATTTGGCGATACAGGCGAGACTGGCGATCCGGCGCGCGTATGCGGTTGAACATCTACCTGGTACGGCAGATCGTCACGGCGATGATTTTCATCGTGGTGTCGCTGACCTGTGTGATCTGGTTGTCCCAGTCGCTGCGCTTCGTCGATCTGATCGTCAACCGCGGCCTGCCGATCCACACATTCATCATCCTGACCGTCATGCTGATGCCGACCTGGCTGTCGATCGTACTGCCGATTGCCAGCTTCGCCAGCGTGCTCTTCGTCTACAACAAGATGACGGCGGACCGGGAGATGGTGGTGATGTCGGCCGCGGGACTCAGTCCGCTGCGGCTGGCGCAGCCGGCCCTGATCGTCGCCGTCGGCACGACGATGCTCTGTTTCCTGATGACCACCTACCTGATGCCGATGAGCTATCGCGGCTTCAAGGAACTGCAGTGGCAGATCCGGCACAATTTCGAGAACCTGATTCTGCGCGAGGGAGAGTTCCGAACCCTTGGCGACAATCTCACCGTCTATGTGCGGACCCGCGAAGATGAGGGCACGCTGCTCGGCATCGTCGTCCACGATCAGCGCAATGAAGCGAAGCCCGTGACCCTGGTGGCCGAGCGCGGCGCCCTGGTGAGCACCCCGAAGGGGCCGCGCGTCGTGATGGCCCATGGCAGCCGACAGGAGCGGGACGTGGAAACCGGACGGGTCAACATTCTCTACTTCGATCGCTACACGATCGATCTCGGCACCGGCGAACAGCAGGAGCAGCGGAATGTCCGCGACGCCAACGAACTGTTCGTACACGAGCTGCTGAACCCGGGCGCGAACGAATCAGCGGGCGGCAACGTCAACGAACTGATCGCCGAGGGGCATCAGCGTCTGACCAGCCCCCTGCTCGCCCTCTCCCTGACGGCCATCGCCCTTGCCGTGCTGCTGTCCGGCGAATTCTCGCGCCGGGGACAGGCCCTGCGGATCATCGTCGCGGTACTGTTGGCCGGCGGCGCGGAAGCCGCGGGGCTGGGAACCAAATACCTGGCGGCCAAGTCGCCGCCGCTGATCGCCGCCATGTGGCTCGCGGTTCTGATCCCGTTCGTCCTGTCGCTCCTGGCGCTGTCCCGGACCAGGCTGCGGACCCGCTCCGCAGCGGCCGAGGCCGGCTGACGGCATGCGGTTTTCCTGGACATTATCGGGTTATATCGGCCGACAGTTCACCGTCTGGGTTCTCGGCTCCTTCGCGGCGATCATCGCCATCGTCTTCCTGCTCGATTTCATCGAGCTGCTGCGTCGGGGGGCCGGCAAGGAGAACGCCTACTTCATCGTTCTGCTGCAGATGGCGCTGCTCAAACTGCCCAATATGGCGCGTCAGATCATGCCGTTCGCCGTGCTGTTCGGCTCCATGCTCGCCTTCACCAAGCTGACCCGCACCAACGAGCTGGTGGTCGCCCGAGCCGCCGGCGTGTCGGTCTGGCAGTTCATGATGCCGGCGATTCTGGTCGCCCTGACCCTGGGCGTCATCAAGGTCGCGGTGCTGAATCCGGTCTCCTCGGTGATGATCGAACGGTTCCATGCGCTGGAGGATTCCGTCCTACGCAACCGCGCCGACAGTTTCCTTTCCGTCGGTGCCGGCGGCCTGTGGATCCGAGAGCGCACCGACGACCGCCAACTCGTGCTGAACGCCCGCAGCGCTCACGAGAAGGAAGCGCGCCTTGGCGATGTGATGGTGCTGATCTTTGATGGCGAGGACCATTTCCAGCGTCGGATCGACGCGCGCGAAGCGCTGCTGGCGGATGGGAAATGGACGCTGCGCGACGTGGTTATGACCACCGCCCAGAACCAGCCCGAGCGGCTGGCGCAAGTGTCGCTTCCGACCAACCTGACCGTCGACAACATTCAGGACAGTTTCGCCTCGCCGGAGACCATGTCGTTCTGGGAGCTGCCCGGCTTCATCGAGGTCCTGGAAAATGCCGGATTCTCGGCGATCAAGCATCGGCTCTACTGGCACGCTGAACTCGCCTCGCCGCTGCTGATGACCGCGATGGTGCTGATCGCGGCCACCTTCTCGCTGCGGCTGACCCGGCGCGGGAATACGTTGGCCTGGGCCTCCAGTGGGCTGTTCTTCGGATTCCTGCTCTACTTCCTCTCCGACATCGTCTTCGCGCTCGGCCTGTCAGCTCGGATTCCGGAAGTTCTGGCGGCATGGACACCGGCGACGGTTACAATGCTGCTCGGCATGACCAGCCTTCTGCACCTCGAGGACGGATGACCCGCACCCCTCTCATAGTCGCCATCCTGCTGCTCGTGCTGGCTCTGACCATGACGGCGCCGGCCGTCGCTCAGGACGTGAACGTCGAGGATACTCCGGTCCTGCTGGTTGCCGACGAGGTTGTCTATGACGAGTCGCTCGGCATCGTGACCGCGCGGGGCAATGTCGAACTCAGCCAGGGACCCCGGGTCCTGATCGCCGACATCGTCAGCTACAACCGCAAGGCCGATACGGTCATCGCCACGGGCAATGTCTCCCTGATGGAGCCCTCGGGCGAGGTCCTGTTCAGCGACTATGCCGAACTGAACGATCAGATGAAGACCGGCACGATCAAGAACTTCCGAGCCCTGCTGACCGATGGTTCTCGCCTTGCCGCCCTCCAGGGCCGGCGCACCACCGACCAGCGCAAGGTTCTGGACAAAGCGGTGTTCTCGCCCTGCGATCTCTGCAAGGAGGACCCGACCGAACCGCCGCTCTGGCAGATCAAGGCGGTCCGTGTGGTGCATGACGAGGTGTCCAAGGACATCATCTACAAGGACGCCACATTGGAATTCTACGGTTTTCCGGTCGCCTATACGCCCTATCTCCGACACCCGGACCCGACTGTCGATCGTCGCTCCGGTCTGCTGGCGCCGACCATGGGGGTGTCCGGGGAACTGGGGGTGATCTTCGGTCAGCCCTACTATCAGGTCATCGACGAGTCGAGTGACCTGGTGGTCGAACCGCGGATGTTCAGCAGCGCCGGAACAATGGTGTTGACGGAGTACCGCCAGAGGTTCTCGAAGGGGGAGATCAATCTGAAGAACTCCCTGGCTTTCGTGGAGCAATCCACCGACGACGAGGATTCCGACGACTACGGCTTCGAAGGACATGCAGACTGGGAGGGCAAGTTCAGTCTGAACCAAACCTGGCGGGGCGGCTTCGACTTCGAGCAGTCGAGCCAACGCACCTATCTGCGGCGCTATAACATCGGCGGTCCGGACGTTCTGACCAGTCGGCTTTACACCGAGGGCTTCCGCGGCCGGAACTACGGCTCGGTAGCGGCCTACAAATTCCAGGATCTGCGGGCGAGCAGCGACCCCGACGACACGCCGGTCGTCCTGCCCCTGGCCGAATACAATCATGTCGGCGAGCCCGGACGTTTCGGTGGGCGCACCAGCCTCGACGCCAGTCTGCTCGCGCTTACCCGCGATACCGGCGACGACAGTCGGCGCGCCTCGGCGGTCTCCGGATGGGAGCTCCCCTACACTTCCGATGCCGGCGAGATCTACACCCTCAACGCCCGCCTGCAGACCGATGCCTACTACGCGACCGATGCCAGTGCGCTGTCCACCGGCGAGTCCGAGACCAATGGACGGGTATTTCCCCAGCTTGGCCTCAAATGGCAGTATCCGCTGGGTCGACGCGGTCGCAACACCACCCAGGTGCTCGAGCCCATCGTCGGCGTGGTTCTCGGCCCGCGCGGCAGCAACCCGGATGAAATTCCCAACGAAGACAGCCGCTCCTTCGAGTTCGACGAAACCAATCTGTTCCGTCTGAACCGGTACGAGGGCGTCGACCGTGTCACCAGCGGCAGCCACGTGAACTACGGGATGCGCGCCGGCGTCTACGGCGACAGCGGTGGCTCGACAGAGATGCTGATCGGCCAGAGCTATCGCTTCTATGGCAACGGATCGTTCGAGGACGGCTCCGGTCTCGAGGACACCCTGTCCGACATTGTCGGCGCCCTTTCGGTGCGCCCCCAGGGACCGCTCACCTTCACCTATCGCTTCCGCCTCGACCCGGAAGACGCGACCCTGAACCGCAATGAGATCGGGGCCCAGTATGCAGTCAGCCGCTTCTATGTCGGCGGCGGCTACGTGACCCTGGACGAGACGGCCAACAGCGACCTCACCGGCGACCGCGAGCAGCTCGACCTCTATGGCGGCGTCGCCGTCACCGACCACTGGCGGATCGCCGGCAATCTTACTCACGACCTGTCGCAGGACCACAGCCGGTTGCTGCGTGGCCGTCTGGGCTTTACCTATACCGATGAATGCGTCCTGTTCGGCATCGACTTCGAGCGCTCGAATATCAGCGACGAGGACATCGAGCCCGATGATCGGGTGATGTTCCGGCTGGTGCTGACGCATCTGGGCGGGGTCGAGAGCAAATAACACCGCGCGGACCGCCTGCGCGTTGGTGGACGCCACGCAAGACTGATATCCTTCGCCGCCTTTCGCCCGCACGAGTATGCAGATCAGATGCCGAGACGCCTCGCCCCGCTGTTCCTTGCCGCCCTGTTCTCGCTGAGCACCGGCGCGCTGACCCTCGCCATATCGCCGGCGGCATACGCGCAGCCACAGACGCAGCGGATCGCCGCCGTCGTGAACGACGAGATCATCACGATGCGCGATCTGCGTAATCGCATCGAAATGGTGATCATCACCTCGCGCCTGCCGCGCAATGCCGAGACGGCCCGTCGACTGGCACCACAGGTGCTCCGCACTCTGATCGACGAGCAGTTGCAGTTGCAGGAAGCCGCGCGCCTCAACGTCGCCATCAGCGACAGCGAGATGGATCGAGCGCGCAGCGACCTGGAGGCGCGCAACGGACTGCGCCCCGGCCAGTTCGACGATTTCGTCACCAAACTCGGAATCGAAGCCGCGACCGTGGATCGCCAGCTCCGGGCCAACCTGCTGTGGTCCAAGCTGGTCCAGCGCCGCTTCTCGGGCCAGGTCGAGATCAGCGCCGAAGAGGTCGAGGAGACCAGGGCCCGCCTCGCCGAACAGGTCGGCAAGGAACAGAAGCGGGTGTCGGAGATCCTGCTGACCGTGGAGGATCCCACTCGGGAGAACGACGTGATTCAGCTCGCCGACCGACTGGTCGCCCAGTTACGCGGTGGCGCATCCTTCCAGTCCATCGCCCGGCAGTTCTCCCAGGCGGCGAACGCCAATGTCGGTGGCGATATCGGATGGGTCCTGGCGGATCAGCTCTCGCCGGAACTCGCCGACGCCGTCGACAAACTTTCCACGGGAGAGTTCTCGGATCCGATCCGCACCATCGTCGGCTACCACATCATGCAGGTCTCGGATTCGCGGATTCTGGCGAAACCCGACCCGGCGGAGGCGGAGATCCGGCTGAGCCAGATTTTCCTGCCGGTCCGACCGAGCGATGATGCAGATCAGCGCAAGACCCAGAGCGATGCGGTGCGCGCCGTCACAGAGCAGGCGGCGAGCTGCGACGATCTGGCGACGCTGGCCAAGGCCGCCGGCTCGCCGGTGGCACCGGATCTCGGCAAATCCAAGCTTGCCGAACTGCCGGAGAACCTGCGTGTCCAGGTGAGCGATCTCCAGGTCGGTCAGAAAACGGCCCCCATCGACCTGCCCAACGGCGTCATGGCGGTCATGGTCTGCGAACGCAGCGATCCAGAGGCCAACCTGCCAGACGCGGCACAGATCCGCCGCCAACTCGAGAACCAGCGGTTCGAGGTTTTGGCCCAGCGCTATCTGCGCGACATGCGCCAGGCGGCGTTCGTCGAAACCCGTGTCTGACAAACCGCTCGCCGTCACGCCGGGAGAGCCTGCCGGAGTGGGTCTCGATCTGACGCTCGGCCTATGGGCGGTCCGCGGCCCGGATACCCCGCCCTTCTTCCTGATCGACGATCCGGCGCGGGTTCGCGCCCGCGCTCAGCAGATCGGCATCGCCGCCGACATCGCGGTCATCGACACGCCGGCCGAGGCTCGCCCAGCGTTCTCCTCCGCCTTCCCGGTGCTGGCACATGGTTTCGCCGTCGACAGCGTTCCCGGGCGCCCGGATCCCGCCAACGGACCGGCGACGGTCGATGCCATTACCCGCGCGGTTGCCCTGGTGCGGGCCGGCGATGCGGCGGCCCTGGTCACCAACCCGATCCAGAAAGAAACCCTGTATCGGGCTGGATTCGACTATCCCGGCCACACCGAGTACCTCGCTGCCCTGGCCGGCCCCGACACCGTGTCGGTGATGCTGCTCGCCGCGCCGGACCTGAAGGTCGTGCCGGTGACGATCCACATTCCGCTGGCCGAGGTGCCGCGCCGCCTGACCACGGAGCTTATCCTGACGACAGCCCGGATCACCGCCGCCGCGATGCGTCGCGATTTCGGCATCGCCAATCCGCGCCTGGCGCTGGCCGGCCTGAACCCCCATGCCGGAGAAGGTGGCGCGCTCGGGCGTGAGGACGGCGACGTCATCGCCCCGGCGGTCGCGACGCTGAGGGCGGAAGGTATCGATGCCCGCGGCCCCCTGCCGGCCGACACGCTGTTCCATGCCGAGGCGCGCACCACCTACGACGTCGTGCTCGGCATGTATCACGATCAGGTTCTGGTGCCGCTGAAGACGCTCGATTTCTGGGGCGGAGTGAATGTGACCCTCGGCCTGCCCTTCGTGCGCACCTCGCCCGATCACGGAACGGCACTGGACCTTGCCGGTACCGGCAGGGCTCGGATCGACAGTCTGAAAGCGGCGGTGGAGATGGCTGACGCCATGGCCCGTCGCCGCGCTGCCGCGTCATGAGCGGCCCGCCGCCGGCCGGGGAGGTCGCCACCCGGGTCGCCGCCCTGCCGCCCTTGCGCGAGGCGATCGCCGCCGCCGGCATGTCGGCCCGCAAATCGCTTGGCCAGAACTTCCTGCTCGACCTCAATCTGACCCGGCGGATCGCCCGGTCGGCCGGCGATCTCTCAACCGGCACGACGATCGAGGTCGGCCCCGGCCCGGGAGGCCTCACCCGAGGTCTGCTGCTCGAGGGCGCGGCGCATTTGGTGGCGATCGAGCGCGATCCCCGCGCCGCCGAGGTCCTCGCTCCACTGATCGAGGCCGCCGCGGGCACGCTGACGCTGATCGAGGACGACGCGCTGAAGGTCGACCTGACGACCACCGGTACCGCGCCGCGCCGGATCGTCGCCAACCTGCCCTATAATGTCGGCACCCGCCTGCTGCTGGTTTGGCTGCGCACGCCAGAGGCGTTCGAGTCCCTGACCTTGATGTTTCAGCGCGAGGTCGCCGACCGCCTGACCGCCGCACCCGGCGCCGATGCATACGGACGGCTTACGGTTCTGGTGACCTGGCTGTGCGAGGCGCGCAAGGTCATGGACGTGCCGCCGACCGCCTTCACCCCGGCACCGAAAATCTGGTCGAGTGTCGTCCGGCTCACCCCGCGCGCCGAGCCGCTGGCTCCGGCCGACCGCAAGGCACTCGAAACCATCACCGAAGCCGCCTTCTCTCAGCGGCGCAAGATGTTGCGTCAAAGCCTGAAGCGCCTTGGCGGCGACGCCCTCATCCAGGCGGCCGGCCTGGACCCGACCGAACGTCCGGAGAGATTGTCGGTGGAGGACTTCTGCCGGCTGGCCAATGCCCTTACCGAAATGAAACCGGAGGAGAGCGGTACGCCATGACCGGCGACGATATCCTGGCCGAAACCAGATCCTATGAGAACGGTGTGACGATCCGGCCCGCCGTCGAGGCCGACCTCGGGGCGATTATCGCACTTCTGGTCGATGACCCGCTCGGCAAGACACGCGAGCGCCTGGAGGACCCCCTGCCTCAGGCCTATATCGATGCCCATCACGCCATGGCCGCGCAAGGCGGCAACGTCTATCTCGTCGCCGAACGTGCCGGAACCGTCATCGGCTGCCTGCAGGTCACGTTGATCGCCGGCATCAGCCGGGAGGGCATGACCCGCGCCAATGTCGAAGGGGTGCGGATTGCCTCGTCCGCCCGGGGCCTCGGTCTCGGCAAGACAATGATGCGCGACGCCATGGATCGGGCGCGAAACGCCGGCTGTGGTCTCGTGCAGCTCACCACGGACACGCGCCGGGAGGACGCCCGCCGGTTCTACGAGGCGCTCGGTTTCACCCCCTCCCATGTCGGCATGAAGCTCGCGCTGGATTGAACTCCGGCAGGCATAAAAAAGCGTCAACGAGTATTTATAAATCCATAAACACACAGTCACTCCACGGCAAACTTGCTGACGAAATCGGCAACGAACCCTTTCTTCTGCTTGCGGGGTGCCGGTTGTATTTCATGAACAAAGTGAGATGCTGGAAATAGAAATTAGTTGAATAAGAAAAAATTAACATTCGTAGACATAAACAAGCACTCCTCATCTTCCTGGCGCCTACAGCCATGCACTCGGAAGACCGACCCCTTGGGAGTACATGACGTGGATTTATTTAAAAATGCACGCATCTCGACTTTGTTGATGTGCCTCTACGGCGCGCTCCTCGTCATCGTCGCCGGCTTCGGCATCCGAACAATGACCGTTGCTGTGCTGGATGCCCATCAGTCCGGCAAGGTGGTTCAGGCCGCCGAAGCCCTCAATCATACATTCGTCGCATTGCAGAATACCCGCCGCGAGCGGGGACCGATCGTCAATATGCTGAAGTCGGCCGACCTGGCGAGCACCTCTTTCCTTGCCTCGGTCGATGACGTGCGCAACGGCTCCCTGCCCGCGACCAGGAAACTGATCGAACTCTGCGCCGCGATCACCTGCGCCAAATCGGTGGACGATGCCACTCTCGCCGGCGACCTGGAGAAGATCGAAGCGCTGCGCAAGCAGGTCGACGCCGCGCTGAAGGCACCGCTGGCCGACCGCCCCAAGACCCTGGCCGAGGACTGGAAGAAGGCCGCGACCAGCATCATCAACCAGTTCGAGACCATTTCCAGCGAACTCGGCGCCGACATGCGCATGGTCGACCCGAAGATCGCCGAACTGGTCTCCATCAAGGACGCCGCCTATCTGACCCGTGACGCCTCCGGGCTCGAGGCGACCGCCATCCAAGCGTCCGTCGGCGAAGGCACGTTCACCGATGCCGCCCGGGCCAAGATCTACCAGTTGCGCGGCAAGGCCGGAGCCGGCTGGCAGCAGGTCACGGACCTTCTGGCACACCCTCGTATCGCCCCGGAGCTGAAGGACGCGCTGGCCCAGGCGACCCGAAGCGTGACGACGGAGTATCCGCAGAAGCGCGAAGCCGTCGAGGCTGCCGTCAATGAAGGTAAGGCCGGGTCTGTCGACCGGGAAGCCTGGGAGGCGCTGAACGGCCGGGTCCTCAACGACCTCGTGGCGATCTGCATGACCGCCCTGGACCTCACCATCCGCTACGCCAACGACCAGGCCGCTTCGAACTGGGTGGTCGTCTATCTTTCCGGCGCTCTGTTGCTCGGCCTGGTGGTGCTGGGGATCGTCAGCGTGCGGCTCATCCGCCGTCGGGTGTCCGGCCCGATCCAGCGCATCACCTCCACCATGCGTCAGGTGTCGGCCGGCGATCTGGATGCGGACGTGCCCTATCTCGACCGCCATGACGAGATCGGTGGCATGGCCGGAACCCTCGAGACCTTCAAGCAGGCGCTGCTGCGCCAGCGCGAAACCGACGCGGCAGCCAAGGTGGAGGACGAGTCCAAGCTGAAACGGGCGCAGGCGCTGCAGGAGATCATCGCCGGCTTCGAGAAGATGGTGGCGGACCTGATCAAGCGCCTCGCCTCCTCGGCCACCGAGATGCAGGCCTCGGCTCAGTCCATGACCGAAACCGCCGAGCGGACCGAGTCCCAGTCCTCGACGGTCGTGCGGGCCTCGAGCATGGCCTCCAGCAACGTCGAAAGCGCCGCCGCCGCCGCGGAAGAGCTGACCAGCTCGATCGCCGAGATCGGGCGCGAACTTGAGCAGGCGACGCAGATCGCCGGACGGGCCGTGGATGCGGCGTCCAAGACCAACGAGACGGTGCAGGGACTGGAGGTCTCCAGTCAGGCGATCGGCGACGTTGTGCGCCTCATTCAGGACATCGCGGAGCAAACCAACCTGCTGGCGCTGAACGCGACCATCGAGGCGGCCCGGGCCGGTGAGGCCGGCCGCGGCTTCGCGGTCGTGGCGTCGGAGGTGAAGGCTCTGGCCACTCAGACAGCCAGCGCCACCCAGGAGATCAGCGGCCGCATCGAGGAGATGCAGACGGCGACCCAGAGCTCCGTCAGCGAGATCCAGGAGATCGTGAAGGTCATCGGCGAGATCAACCAGATCGCCACCGTGATCGCCGCCGCGGTCGAGGAGCAGACCGCCGCCACCCAGGAGATCGCCCGCAACGTCACCGAGGCGTCCCGCGGAACGAACGAGGTGTCGAGCAACATCTCCGGGGTGTCGGATGCCGCCCGTCAGACCGGCGACGCCGCCTCGCAGGTTCTGTCGGCCGCCGGCGACCTGAACAAGCAATCGTCGACGCTGGAAACCGAGGTCGGTCGATTCATCCGCTCGGTGCAGGCGCTTTAAGGCGTCCCGGAACCCGACGCAGAACGAGAACAGCCCCGGAACGCACTCCGGGGCTGTTCGCTTTACCGTCCGCCGCCGGATCGGCCTCTACGCGATCCACTCCGAGACCGGGGCCGCTGCCTCGTGCAGCGGCTGGGAGATGACGTCAACCAGGGTCGGGCCGTCATGCTCCAGGGCCTGCTTCATGACGGACTTGAACTCGGCCGGGTCCTCGACGGTCCAGGACTTCACGCCGAAGGCGCTGGCCACCGCCGCGTGGTCGGTGCGGTTGAAATCGACATTGTAGTAGCGTTTCCCGAACCCTGAATCCTGTCCGGCCTTGATCCAGCCATAGACAGCGTTGGAGAACACCACCGATTTGATCGGCAGCTTGTTGCGCACGATCGTCTCGTACTCGCCGCAGCAGAATCCGAAAGATCCGTCGCCCATCACCGACAGCACCTGGGAGTTCGGGCGACCGACCTGAGCGCCCATGGCGGCGGCCAGCGAATATCCGAGCGCACCATGGGCCCGGTTGGTGATGAAATGCCGGCCCGGAATCCGCCAGCGGTAATGCGCGGAGAAATACGGGCACGGCGTCCCCGGATCGGCAACGATCACCGCGTCGTCGTCGAGAATGTCCATCAGCCCCTGGATCACCACCTCCGGCTTGATCGGCCGGTCCTGGCTCGCCGCCAGCGGCCCATAGGCGTCCAGCTTGCCCCGCCAGGCGCCGGCGGCGCGCTTGGTCCCGTTCTGCTGCGCAAGACCGGCCATTCCCTCCAGCTCGGCCACCAGCGCGTCCAGCGCCAGACGGGCATCGGCGCAGATCGCCACGGCGGTGGAGTAGTTGGCGCCGATCACCATGGGGTCGCTGTCGATATGGATGATGGTCTTGTCGGTAGACGGCCAGCGCCAGCGCTCGGTCGTCACCGAGCCGGCGCGGCAGCCGATGAACAGCACCACGTCGGCCGTCTCCACGACGTCGCGGGTCGACTGCACGCCGCCGTTGGTGCCGACCACGCCGAGGGCGCGGGGGTCGGTCTCGGCGATCGCGCCCTGCCCCGATACGGTGGTGGCGATCGGCAGATCCAGCAACTCCGCCAGCCGGGCCAGCGGTGCCTCGGCCCCGGCGATCACCGGACCGCCGCCGCAGATCGCGACGGCCGACTTCGCCTTGGCCAGGATCGCGGCGGCCTCGCGGATCGCGTCCGGATCGGCACCGGCGCGCTCGGCCGGATAGGTCTGGTGGCGCGGGTCGGCCCACAGCTCACCCGCGTCGACAAAACCCTTCTGGGTATCGAACGGCAACGCAAGGTGGACGGCACCCGGCCGGCCCGTCGTCATCGCCCGGAAGGCGGTGCGCATCATCGCCGGCAGCCGGCTCGCATCATCCAGGCTCGTGTTCCACTTGGTCAGCGGGCGCATCATCGAGACCTGATCCAGTTCGGTCAGCGGATAGCGGCCGCGCGCCGTGGTCGACACGTCGGTGGTGATCGCCAGAATCGGCACCGAACTCTCGTTCGCTTCGACCAGGCCCGGCAGGATGTAGGTCGCTCCGCCGCCGGACGGCCCCTCGCACACACCGGGCTTGCCGGTCACGCGGGCATAGCCATCAGCCATGTAGGCGGCATGACGCTCGTCTCGGGTCAGGATGTGGTGGATGTTGTGGTCGAGCCGGGCGAGCGCGTCGTAGAACGGCAGCGTGGTGTCGCCGCACAGACCGAACATATGCGTCACGCCATGGGCCTCGAGCATGCGCACCATGGCCTCGGCACCGGTCGGCCGATTGTCCCCGTCACTCGCCATTCTCAATTCCTTCCGTTGGTGAAGCCGCGACCATAACCGAGGGTGCCGCGGCGGGGCCAGCCATGCATGGCGCCGAGCCCATCGTCTCGGGCACGGCTGCACTTCCTCAGAGGGGAATCCGCGGCGAATGTCTCTCTATAGCGCCCTCCCGCCGGCACTCCCCGGCACTGCGCCCGGGCCTGCGTCGGAGACCGCACCTGGATCGACAAGGGTGACCCGTAGGCCCGGCACGAGACCGGGGGGAGCAGGACGTACCGGGATTTCTGAGGGAAGCGCCGACCCGTGCCGATCAGGTGTCGGCGTCGGGATGCGTCACACCGGTGGCCCAGGCGAAGCCGACGACAAGCCCCTTCATATAGGGCAGCGTGACCACGCAGAACGCGAGCGTCAACGGCAGCCAGATCGAGGCCATGAGCCAGATCGGCGGATCCAGCTCGCGCGACATGATCACGATGAACGGCATCAGCAGGTGGCCGACCAGGATCAGCGCCAGATAGGGCGGCGCATCGTCACTGGGATAAATGGTGTTATCGCCGCCGCAGGCTTCGCATTTGTCCGCGACCTTCAGGAACTTGCGGAACAGCCGACCCTCGCCGCATTGCGGGCATTTCAGCCGCAATCCACGCCGTATACCCAATCCGATCGACCGGTCAGACATTCCATCCTCCGACACGTGGCCACCCGCGTCCATCCGCGACAGCCCGCGGAAAAGACACCAAAATCCATAGGACGGCAATGCGGCCGACTGACGCCCGGAGCCCCGCCAAGGGCATCCGGGGTCGATGGGCGCAGCGACGCCCGGCCTCAGGCGCTGCGGTACAGCTTGGTCAGCACGAACTCCACGTGACCGAGCGCCTCGGCGGCGGTGTTGCGGCCATTGGCGGTGCGCACGATCATCTCGATCAGGCTGTCCCCGGCCTCGTCGATGGTCTGGGTGCCCTTGAGGACGCCGGAGACATCGACATCCACATGCTCGCTCATGGTGCGGACCGTGCGCGGATTGCCGGTGATCTTGATCACCGGGACGATCGGGTTGCCGATCACGTTGCCCTGGCCGGTCGGGAAGGTGTGGATGACATATCCCGCCGCCGCCATCAGGGTCACGCATTCGGCCGCCGCCGACGAGGTGTCCATGAAATACAGGCCGTTGCCCTTCGCCGGCGCCTCGGCCGGTTCGAGCACGTCGATATAGGTCGACGTGCGGCCGATCTTCTCCAGGTTGCCGAGCGCCTTTTCCTCGATCGTCGTCAGCCCGCCGAGGATATTGCCCTTGGTCGGTTGGCTGTCGGAGAGATCGGAGGTCTTGTGCGCCTCGATCACATCGTCCTGATAGGCTTGGAAGGTGCGCATGAACTTGTCGCGCGCTTCGTTGTTGGCGGCCCGGTCGGCGCAGATATGCTCGCCGCCGGTGATCTCCGAGGTCTCGCCGAAGCAACCGTAGAGCCCGTGCGGCAGCAGCTTGTCGTACATGTTGCCGACGGTCGGACAGCTCGATAGCCCGGTCGTGGTGTCGCTCTCGCCGCATTTGGTGGAGACCCAGAGCTCGGTGAGCCCGCACTCCTCCTTCTGCAGCTCGGTCGCCCAGTGGACGAATTCCTTGGCTTTCCAACTGGCCTGCCGAATGGTCTCGAAATCACCCTTCTGCTCGATCGAGAAGCCCGCCACCGGCTTACCGGTCTTGGCGATGCCGTCGACAATCACCTGGGTCCATTCCGGCTCGATGCCGATGACCACCACGGCGGCGACGTTCGGGTTCGCGCCGGTGCCGATGATCGTGCGGAAATGCAGGTCCAGATCCTCGCCGAACTGCAGCCGGCCATAGGAATGCGGGATCGCCATCGTGCCCTTGACGTTGTTGGCGACGGCTTCGCAGGCGGCATTCGAGATGTCATCGACGGGCAGGATGACGACGTGGTTGCGGACGGCGACGCGGCCGTTCTCGCGGCGCCAGGCCTGAACGGTCTGACTGGCGTAGTCCATCGAGGTTTCCATGATCGCTCCTCCTACCAACGCTTGGTCTTGAGATTGTGCACGTGGACATGTTTGCCCTTGGCGGCACCGCCGACCATGCGGCCGATATCTTCGCCATACTTGGTCGCGGTATCGCCTTCGGAGAGGTCGACCAGGGCCACCTTGTGGCCGATCGGCACGTCATCGAGCACCTTCAAGCGGAACGTGGAGTTGTCCTCAGTGATCCGGCACAGCATGTCCGTGCCGGCCGCCAGATCCTCCACGACAACCACGCCGACATTGTCTTTGCGGTCGTGAACCAGGAGATGCGGTTCCTCGCTCATGTAGTCCTCCCTTTGAGCTGCTTCATTCCGGGTCTGTTGTTCCAAAACGGAGTCCGCCGAATGCGGAACTGCCCGGTTCCCCGCAGACTATCGCGTCGATGAAGCAGACGCCAAGACGCCGTGGCGCAACGCATTTCGCGGGCGGTTCCGTCGTTGCCGGGCGTCTGGGTCAAAATCCCGACGGTCATCGCCCACCGCGACGGGATTGGTGTCCGGAAGTCGGGGTTATTAACAATTTCAATATAATTTCATTTAAAATCATATAGTAAATATTTCAATGTCAATCCGTCTTCCAATTGTCGCCCCGGAGACATGCGACAGTCACATCATTGCCTGCCGACCCCAGCTACTATCCGGATCAAGATGAACAGTCGGCCCGTCCAGAGGATTGCCATATGAACGAGAATAGCCCCCAGCCCCTGACCCAACCTTCGGCCCAACCCTCGGCTCAAACCCTGCCCCTGCTCGGCGCCGCCATGCCGGTCCGCGTCCTGCGCGAAATGCGCGACTGGATCGGCGAAAATAACCGCGATCTGGAGCTGCAGGACTTCATCAGGGCCGATGTCCTGAACAGCGGCGACTGGAAACCGGCGGCCGCGGAGGCCAAGGAACTGCTGGCCGACTACACCGGCCGGCTCGGGATCCACGGCCCGTTCTGGGGCTTTTCGATCGCCACCGAGGACCCGGATGTCCGCGAGGTGGTGCGCAAGCGGATGCAGCAGGGCCTCGACGTATGCGAGGAGCTGGGCGCCACCCAGATGGTGGTGCACAGCCCCGTCACCACCTGGGGCCATAACAACATCGACGCCTATCCGACCGGCCGGCCAGACCTGCTGGGCCGGGTACATGACAGCCTGGATGCCGCGGTGACGCGGGCGGAGGCGATCGGCGTCGAGCTGGTGATCGAGAATATCGAGGACAAGGATCCGGCCCACCGGGTCGACCTGGTGAAATCGTTCGACAGCAAATCGGTGCGGGTTTCGATCGATACGGGCCACGCGCATTATGCCCACGGCTCGACCGGCGCGCCGCCGGTTGACCGCTATGTGACCGCCGCCGGCGAGCTGCTGGCCCATATCCACCTTCAGGATGCCGACGGCTTCGCCGACCGGCACTGGGCACCGGGCGACGGCACCATCCGCTGGCCGTCGATCTTCAAGGCGGTGGCCAGCCTCAATGCCACCCCGCGGCTGATCCTGGAACTGCGCGACCATTCGGAGATTCTGAAAGGCGCCCAGCACCTGATCGACCTCGGGCTTGCCCGGTAAAGCAGCGTCCGGAAGGCACCCATATATCATTGGGAGGCCGCACCCAGGCGGACCACAAATACGTGTTGACGCTAAGATCGACGGTGACCGATAACGCCCTCATGGGATTTGAAAACCCGAGCACCCCGTCACCGTCGATCCTCGATCCGCTCATCCGGTTCCACGACCGCCTCGACGGGTGCCGCACCGGTCCGTCGGCGGCTACGGAACAGCGAAAATCATGACACTGCCAGCCCCGATCCGCATTCCGGACCAGGCCGCTGACCTCGCCCGCCAGTCCAGAACCGCCCTTCTGACCCGCCCCGATTCCGTACCGGCGATGCTCGCCACCGCCCGGCTCGGCCGATCCGATCCACGTGTCGACCGGACCGCCGCCGGCAAATGGATCACCCGGGCCCGATGCGCGGGGCCGGGCGATGCCACGGTCGCCATCGCCACGCTGGCGGAACTCTGGGTCACCGACCCGAACCTATACCCAGCTACGGTCCGCGCCGCGCCGGCGGCGCTACTGTCGGACCGGCTGCGCTATCTGCTGGAGGAATTCGGCCGACAGGAGGAGTCCGCGTCACTGGCCCGGATGATCGTCCAGTCCGCCGCCGAGATTTCCCTTGGCCTCATGGAAGCACTTTGGCTGGAGATCTCCAGCCTGGGCATCCGTTCGCGGTCCATCGACTATGTCGTCACCAAGGCGGCCGTGAGCACCGGGCAGCACCAGTTCGCCGATGCCCGGATCAACGACCTGGCCGCGTCGGTCCGCAGCGTTCTGCCGTCCGTATCGGCTCCGGCGTTTCTGAGCGACCTGCCGGACGACACCCTGGAGCAGCTTGCACAATACTACCGGGATCTCGTGGCTCAGGCGCTCAACGCGCCGGATGTCCCGTGGTACCAGGACGACATGGCGCCCGAACGCCAGCGCCCTGAGATCACCGCTGCGTGGCTGCGTTCGGTCTTCACGATGGCCTACGGGCCCGACCTCGGGATCATGCATGGCGAATGGCGATCGCGCCCGATTGCCGATGCCGCCGCCGGCGACCGGTTCAGCGACTTCGCCTATGAAAGACACCCCGACGGCACGGTGCCGCAGGTCGGACAGGCGAAGGCGCAGATGATCCGGCTGTACGGACTGAATGTGCTGGCCGAACTGCTGGAACGAGAGGCGGATGGCGGAGCGCCGGACGACCTGCTCCGCCTGCTCTGGCGCCATGACGGGATCGAGGACCCTCGCTTCACGGTCTGCCGCGATGCCAACGGATCCGCCATCGAGACCACCACCCGCGACCTGATCAACGCGGAACGGGCGACATGGCTGCTTCGACGGCTGCGGGGCGCCGGTGTCCGCTGCGACACCGCGCTTGAGATCGGTGCGGGCTACGGCCACCTGTCGGCGGATGTGGTCGCCTCGGGACTGGCCCGCCGCAGCATCATTATCGACCGCCCGCTGAACCTGATCGTCGCGAAGCGGTTCCTGGAGGTCCGGTTCCCCGGCCGCGTCGCCCTGCTGCCGTTCGACGATCCCAGCGATGCCAGCGTCGTGCTCGTCCCTCCCTGGCTGGCGGATCAGGTTCCCCAGAAGATCGACCTCCTGATGAACTTCATCTCCTTCCAACACATGTCGGACGAGGTGATGGCGTATTACGACGCGATCATCGGTGCGCGTCGCCCGGATGCCATCCTGTTGGAGAATTTCACCCTGGACTGGATCTGCGGCTGCCTGCCCCGCACCCTGTCGGGCATGCGGCTGGCGGAACGCTCCGTGCGGATCACCCGTCCCCGGCGCATCGAACGGGCGCTCTGGCTACGGTCCTGACACGCCTCGGGACGCGCCGTCCGCCATTGCGGCGGCCAGCACCCGTATTCGGCCGAGCTTGTCCGGGTTGCGGATGATGTAGATGGCGGCGATGCGCCCCTCGGTCAGTTCAAGGACAGTGGCCTGCAAGGTATCGCCGGTCATGGTCAACATGCCGGGCTGCCCATCGACCGTCACCGGACCCACGATACGGGACAGGTCACCGTACTTGCGGGCCAGCCCGGAGAACAGCCGCAGCGCCTTTTCCACGCCTGTGATCACATTCGGAAAGGCGATGACCTTGCCGCCGCCATCCGACATGACGGCGACATCCTCGGTCAGGAGCGCCCGCAGGCCCGCCACATCGCCCTTCCGGCTCGCCTCGAAGAACGCCTGAGTGATCCGACGCCCCTCCTCCAGGCCCACCGGATAGCGCCGGCGGTCGCTCTGCACGTGCCGGCGGGCCCGCACGGCCAGTTGCCGGACCGAGGCCGGCGCCCGCTCCAAGGTCGCCGCGATCTCCTCCAGTGGCGTGTCGAACACGTCGTGCAGCAGGAAGGCGGCGCGCTCCAGGGGCGACAGCCGTTCCAGGGCGAGCATCAGCGTATAGGTCAGATCGTCCGCCAGAAGGTCGGCATCCGAGGTATCCGGCACCGGTTCCGGCAGCCAGGTGCCGATATAGACCTCGCGCCGGCGCCGCGCCGACTTCAACTGATCGAGGCAGAGCCGGGTAGCGACCCGTCGCAACCATCCGGGCGCGTTGTCGACCGACCGCCGATCGGCCCCCTGCCAGCGCAGCCAGGTCTCCTGCACGGCATCCTCGGCCTCGGCCATGGAGCCGAGCATGCGGTATGCGAGGCGCAGCAACGCGGGTCGCTGCGCCTCGAAAATGTCGTCGTCCTCAGGCCGCATTGTCTTTCTCGTCGACGGTCTCGACCGGATGGGTATAGCGGAAACCGACCGCCATCCGGTTCCAGACATTGATCGCGCCGACCACCAGCGACAACCAGGCCCGTTCGCCTTCGTCGAACTGATCGCAGACCAATGCCCAGTCGGCATCCGGCGCGCCGGTATCGGCGACCCGGGTCAAGGCCTCGGTCCAGGCGAGCGCGGCACGCTCGCGGTCTGAATAGAGCGGCGACTCCCGCCAGGCATTTGTCATGTAGAGCCGCATCTCGCTCTCGCCGTCGCGCCGGGCTTCGGTCGTGTGCATGTGGATGCAGAAGGCGCAGCCGTTGATCTGCGACGCCCGCAGCTTGATCAGATGCACGAGCGATGCCTCGATCGGGCTTCCGGCGATCGCCTTCTCGAGCGCAAGCATGGCGGCGAAGCCGGCCGGGGCCAGCGGATAGGGATTGGCAAGTCGGGGGGTCATCGGCGTTCTCCATCATATCGGGTTGGATTGTCGATCGCATCGACACCCCCATGACGATCGAGCGCCCCTCGGTGTGACATACCGCAGCGAAGAAAGTCCCGAAACGAAACGGGCGGCCCGTTCTAGGCCGCCCGCTCGCCGTGTATTGGGCGTGACCCGACGGTCAGGCCGCGCGGACATCCCGCAGGAAAGTCTGAACCCGGGCCTTCAGCCCCTCGGCCTGACCGGACAGGGCCCGGGCCGTGGTCAGAACCCTGCCGGAGGACTCCCCGGTCTCGCTCGCGGCTTCGCGAACACCCGAGATATTGATGTTCACTTCGTTCGCCGCGGCGGCGACCTCCTCGACATTGCGCGAGATCTCCTTGGTGGCGGAGTCCTGCTCCTCGACCGCGGCGGCCACCGCGGCGGCCACTTCCTGAACCTCGTTGACCCGGGTGACGATGTTGGCGATCGCCTGTACCGCGGTCTTGGTGCGGTCCTGCACCGCCTGGATCTGCGATGCGATCTCCTCGGTCGCCTTTCCGGTCTGACCGGCCAGGTTCTTCACTTCGGAAGCCACGACCGCGAAGCCCTTGCCGGCATCGCCGGCGCGTGCGGACTCGATGGTCGCGTTGAGGGCAAGCAGGTTGGTCTGCTCGGCGATTTCCTGGATCAGTGTGACCACCGTGCCGATCTTCTGCACGGCGTCGTCCAGCGCCCGGACTTCGCTCTCGGTGGACTCGGCATCGCTGCGGGCCGCGCTGGCGAGGTTGTTGGCATTGGAGACCTGGTGCGAGATCTCGCTGATCGATGCCGACAGCTCGGTGCTCGCGGTTGCCACGGTCTGCACGTTGGCCGAGGTCTCCTCCGACGCTGTCGCCACCACCGTCGCCCGTTGAGTAGACTGATCGGCAATGCTGTTGAGCGCCTGCGCGGTACCTTCCAGCTCCGTCGCCGCCTCGGCCACCGCCTCGGTCAGTGACTGGGCCTCCGTCTCGAAGGACTGGGTGATGTCGCGCAAGGCCTGCGCCCGGTCGAGTTCGGCCTTCTGCTTGGCGGCCGCTTCGGCCTGAAGCCGCTCGTTCTCCACCATGTTGCGGCGGAAAACCTCGACGGCTTCGGACATCTGCCCGACCTCGTCGCCACGGCCCGCTCCCGGAATGGTCACATCGTGCTTTCCGGTTGCCATCTCGCCCATGACACCGGTCATGGCGCTGATCGGCGCGGCAATGCCCCGGGTCAACGAGAGATAGGCTATCACCGCAATGATCACCCCGAGGACGGCGGATCCAGCGGCAAAGGCCTCGACCGTCGCGAATACGATTTCCTGCCTGGATTTCGCTTCCTGGACGGTCTTGGCGCCCATATCGCTGAGCATCGAGAACTTGTCGGACAGTGCTGACACATAGGTCCGGCCCGCCCCGCTGCTTTCGATCTGACGCGCCTCATCGACCGTAAACGGCTGGCGCATGAGGGCGATTTGCTTTTCCGCGACAAGGCGCCAATCGTGGTTGATGGCAACGTACTCTTCGGCAATCTGGAGAGAGGCCGGGTTGCCCGACAACGCCGGAAGCAGTTTCCCGGCGGCCACGTCGAATGACGCGCCGCGCTGCTCGTACCGGTCGATCGCCGCCCGGTCGCCACTCAGCAACAGTTCTTTGATCGACCCGGACTGATTGACCGCGTCACCTTGCATCGTTTCGAGCATGCCAAGCAGGGCATTGACCCGTTCGACATCGTCGGCGGCGCTGGCGGCACGCCCAGTCTGGTAAAAGGTCAAGACGCCCGACGCCACCATGATGGCGACAAGGATACCGAATGCCGCAGCGAACTTCCGACCAATCGAAATATTGTCAAGAAATGTCATGGTGTCCCCCTACGCGCCGACGCCGGCGAGCGTCCGGCGTTCGAGTTCCGTCAAATTCACCTCGACAGTAATGGCTCCGATCGGCTGACCGGCGGCATTGTCGATCGTCATGTTGACCTGCACACGCCAGGTCTGGGTTCCGTCGTGAAACTCCGGCGCGTCGACAAAGATGGCGCCGGGACCGACATCGACGGTCTTCTGAAACTTGGCCTCGTCGCCCTGCCAGTAGTCCGAGGTCACTGAGCTCTGGCCGACATTCAAGCCATTGCGGTCCATGACGAAGAGCTCGGTGAAGAGACCAACCGAACGGGCCTGAACGCGATAGAGGTAAGAAGAAAGCGGGTTGGCCAGAACGGAAGTGATCAACGGCTGATCATCCGTCTTGGTCTCAGCCCGCCACTGCTTGTCGAGGGCATCGATCTGACTCTGGTCAAGCTGTCCCGCACCCTCGTTTCGGCTACGCAGAGATTCGGTGACGACCGTCGCCGTCGCCCACTCGCGGATGCCCGCGACAACGGTGTCGGTAACGAGTTCCTCGACCGTCAGTGTCAACGCCTTCGGTTCGGCCTGTGCAACACTCGTCAGCATCGAGGCTGCCCAAATGAATACAGTCAGGAAGGCTATAGATTCTCGCGCGAATCTGATCCCCCCGGTAATCCATAACTCCATTGATCCCTCCAGTACCGAGAACTTCCTTCATCGAGTTATGAGTTGAAATAAATAATTATTAGTTAAAATTTCAAATCTATATTTTGGAATGATTCTTAAAATTAAACCTCAGATAAACTCTCAATATCTCCGAATAAATACAAATAAATACGCATTCCACCGCCAAATTTCTTTGAGAGTCTTGAGATCGAAAAGCACCACGATATAAATTTGTTAACAGCAATCTCTATGCGGACATAATATTGATTAATACACGCGCTTTGCGCGAGCGCGTTCATAATCGAAATCCGCATTCTTGGAACGGATGGCGGGGAAGCCCCGTGCTCCGAACGCCCCCCTCTCAGTTTCATTTCCCAAGTTCAGGGATCGGTCGCGACACTACTGTCCAACCGACGAGAGGTTCGGTCCGACGCGGCCAATCGTGGGATTCATCACAGCGCCACCGTGGCCCCTATGATCGCATGACGCAGCTTGGTCAGGCAGGTTGAGGTCGTCGGCGCTCGTCAACTTTGGGGGCAGACCAAGACCGACATACAGCGCCAAGCCGGGTCGCCGCCGCTTACTCCCGACGGTGGCGGCCCGGCCTCATTCTCGAGGGAGCAGATCCGGGATCGACCAGAACGGCATGGACCATAACGATCCGATCACCGCCGCCTATCTGCATCTCACGGGCGATTGCAACGCGCGGCCGGCCTGGGCGCGCGACCGCTCTATCGTCGGCTTTGGTATCGGCTTGCGCGCGGCGGACGGCCATCCCGGCGGCGAGCGGTGCCTGAAGGTCTTCGTCGACAAAAAGCGCGCCCAACGGACGCTCACCGACCCAGCACCCGGCGTATTCAGGTCAAAGGAATGCGACCACCCTGTTCCCATCGACGTCGAGGCCCTGTCACCGCTGCTGCCCCAGGGCAGCGCCGCGACGGAAGCTCCTGTCACCGAAGAACGCAATGCCGTCCGCGTCGACCGGCCCGGTGCTCCTTGGGGGTCGTACTCCTATTTGCTGCGCAACCGGTTTGACGGGCGGACCTACCTGCTCAGCTGCGGCCACATCCTGGCGGCCGGCGCACAGCCTCAGGTCGGCGACCGACTGACGATCGACGACGGGACGCCCGGGGGAATGCCCGCCGCCCATCTGACGGCCTGGACGACGCCGGTGCCCAGTGACGCCGGATATCCCAATAGAGTCGATGCCGCCATCGCCGAGATCGACCACCCGGAGGCGGCCGACAGGCTGGGCCACATGCTGCCAAACGGCGTCAGCGGAGACATCCGGTCCGGCATGTCGCTGTACCTGACAGGCGCCGTCGGCGGTCGCCAACGGACCACCGTTGTCTGCGAGCGCGCGACGCTGTCTTTCCATGCCGAGGTCCCCGGCCACGGGCTGCGCCGCGTCGGCTTTCGGGATCAGGCTTTCTGTCGGGCCGTCACACAGCCGGGCGACAGCGGTGCCAGCCTGTTGAACGAGCGCGGACGGGCGGTCGGCCTGCATGCCTGGGCCAGCGACGGGCGCGCCGACGACGGACGGGGCGAGATCAGCGTCTTCACCCCGATCAAAGCCGTCCTCGACGCCTTCACCCGAGACCGGGCACTGGACTTGGTAACAGACACGGATCCCATCGCCATGCCGCTCGAACGCCCACCCATCGACGATCTCGACGACGCCATCGATCTGGTCGCCCGAACCCTTTACGGCGAGGCCCGTCGCGAGCCGCCGGAGACCCGGTCGGCCATCGCCGAAGTGGTCTATAACCGCGCAATGAAGCGGTCGCCGAAATACGGCCTGAGCGTCGAAGCCGTCTGCCGTCAACCCGATCAGTTCAGTTGCTGGAACCCGGGTGATCCGCATCGCAGCAGGACCCTATCGATATCGCTCTGCGACCCCGAGATCGCCGACTGCGTCACGATCGCCCGTGACCTCATCGCCGGGCGGGTCAGCGGCCTCACCCTCGGCGCCGACCACTACCACCACCGCCGGGTCTATCCATATTATTCCCGCGACCGCGCGCCCTGTGCGCAGATCGGCAACTACGTCTTCTTCAACGACATCCCGTAGCCGATCCAGAATTTCTGCAGGAGCCCGGCATGCCCGCTTCCGGATCGCTATTCGATGTTGTTGCCAGCCTCGCCTGTGTGTACGGGCTGACAGCAGTGATCTGCTCGGCCGTATGGGAGTTCGTCGCCTCGGCACTGCAATTCCGCCAGAAGGCGCTGGCCCGGACCGTCAGGGACCTCTGTGGCGAAACCGACGAGCCGGGACAGCCGAACAGTCTGGCCGACCGGATCCTCGAACACCCGACCATCCGCAAGCTCCGTTCACCGGGCAAGACTGGCCCCTCCTACCTTTCCGCCCGGTTGTTCACCGGCGCCCTGATCGACGAGCTTGCCGGGTTGGCGCGGGCGTCGGGCCCGGCGCGACCGCATGTTTCCGATCTGGTCTCGGCAGCGCCGAACCCGGACCTCAGGCGCACCCTGGCCCTGTTCGCGGACGAGGCCAATCTCGATCGTCAGGGGTTTCGCGCACGGATCGAGGACTGGTACGAGGACGCGATGGACCGCGCCACAGGGTGGTATCGCCGCCGAAGCCGCGCCTGGATCCTCCTCTTCGCCGTGGCCGTCGCGCTATGTCTGAACCTCGACACCCTACAGATCGCGCGGGCCGTCTGGATGGCGCCGGTGGACATTGCGCATATGGACATGGCGCCGGCCGCGATGCCGAAGACCGATGTGGCGATGCCAATCGGCTGGAGCACGCTGTCGGGCGCCGTCACCGCCATTCTGGACAGTCCGGTCAAGATCCTGGGCTTCCTCATCACCGCCGTCGCCGTTTCCATCTTCGCCGATCTGTGGTTCTCCCTGCTGCGCCAGCGGGGCGCGCTCCGGGCCGCTGGAGGTGTGCCGGTTCCGCGCTCAGGCATGGTGCCGCTGCGGGCGGACACGGCTGGCCCGACAACGCCCGTCCCGTGCCGCGGAGAGGTGGACCGGGCGGAAAGCGACCTGGAGGCATCCGACCTGACCCGCGACGATATCGAAGATATCCAACGCGCCCTCGGCATGACCGGACGGTTCCTCAATGGGCGCCTGGACGCCGTTACTCGGTCGATGATCGAGGAATATCAACTCTCAGTCGGCAGACGCCCGACCGGAATCCTGACGCCCTATCTGGTGGAGCGGTTGCTGGCATCCGCTGATAGATAGAATTTCTTAATCATTAATTCTATTCGTGGTCGATGTTCTAAAAACCTTACCCGCTCTACATCTATTGGGAGCGGAGGGTACTGTCGGTGTGCGCCGGTTTTTGTAGTGATAGAATAACCGGATGCGGACCCCACAGGTTGAATAATATCTGATCAATGCGCCTTACATTCGGGGGAAGAGGCGTTGTCCGAGGAAATACGGCAACCGACGAAGGAACGGCGGCACCTGACGGTCATGTTCGTCGACCTGGTCGGATCGACTGGTCTTGTCGATGCGCTCGACCCGGAAGACGCACAGCACGTGTTCGACGCGTTCTCGGGCAAGTGTGCCCGGCTCATATCTGATTTCGGCGGCTACGTCGCACGTATCGAGGGCGACGGCGTGCTCGCCTATTTCGGGTTTCCCACCGCGCGCGAGGATGCCAGCGAACAGGCGGTCCGCGCCGGCCTGGAAATATCCGCTGCCGTCAGTCAGATCCGCACGCCGATGGGCACCAATCTGGCCTGCAGGACCGGTATCGCCTCCGGGTCGGTCCTGGTCGGCGAGGCCCGGACCTCCAGCGGCTCGATCTTCTACGAGGTGATCGGCCGCGCGCCGCATGTGGCGCGCCGGCTGCAGGAACAGGTCGATCCCGGCGAGGTCTCGATTTCCGACGCGGTGTACCGCAAGGCCGGCGGCTTTTTCGTCTGTGCCCCTCACCCGCCGATCCGCCTCAAGGGCTTCCGCAATCCGGAGATGTTCTGGCGGGTGCGCGGCCAGCGCGAGCTGCCCTTGCGGTTCCTGGCCCGAGACGCGCTGCAACGCTGCGCCTTCGTCGGCCGCACCGAGGAACTGACCGTCCTGCACAGGCTGTGGGACGAGGCGATGCGGGGCCAGGGCGCCGCCGTCGGCATCGTCGGGCCGGCCGGTATCGGCAAGTCCCGGGTCGTCTACGAGTTCGTCCACTCGGTTTCGGAGGACGCGCCGCATCTGGTGCTGATGCAGGCCAACACGCACCACCGCAACAGTCCCTGGCAGCCCCTGCGGGACGAGCTGACCCGCCACCTGGACGCAGCAACTCCGGCGGACGGTTCCCGGGCGGAGACTTTGGCGCGCGAACTCTCGCCGTCGCCGGACGAGCAGGCCCGCGAGGATGCGACGGCAATCCAGCGCATCCTCGAAGACGGCCGCGCCAACCTCGCCTCGGCCCGGCCGATCGAGGAACGTGCCAGGATCGTCTCCGCCCTGGTCCGCAGGCTCGAGAGGATCGCCGAGAATACGCCTGTCGTCGTGGTGATCGAGGACGTCCAGTGGCTCGATGAGTCCTCAACCGAGTGGCTGGAATCGCTGAGCGAGGTTGTCGACCGACACCCGATCCTGGTCATTCTGACAAGCCGGGAGAGCCTCTCAATCAGAACGCGCCTGGAGGTGACGGAGATCCCGCTCGCGGGCCTCACCCATGACGATGCCCGCGCGATGGTCGACCTGCTGATCTCGGAGAAGCCGTTCGCCCATCTCGACGCCCAGGCTGTGCTGACGAAAGTCGGCGGCATCCCGCTGTTCATTGAAGAATATGTCACCCACCAGATCGACCGGATGGCGGCCCGAAAGGGCAGCGACACGGGTCGGGCGGTCGACCCGGACGACGCGCCGACCACGCTGATGGACCTGTTGAACGAGCGCATCGACGAACTCGGCTCGGGCAAAGGGTTCATCCAGGCCTGTGCCGTATGCGGCGACGTGTTTGATCTGCGCCTCGTCGCCCGCGTTGTTGGGACCGACATCGACCGGGCGATCGCGATCCTCTCCGACCTCGAATCCCGCGGCATTCTGACCGGCAGCGCCGCGGTCGGCGACGAATTCCGGTTTCGTCACGCCCTGCTCCGCGACGCCGGGTATTCCAGCCTGCTGAAGGTCGACCGCGCCAAACTGCACGGCAAGATCGCCGACGTCATGGAGACCAACGCGGAAGAGGACGGATTCGCCGCCCCGCCCGAGGTGCTAGCGTGGCATTTCGCCGAAGCGAACAACATTCCGAAGTGCCTTACCTACCGGATCGCCGCCGCCGACAAGTTTAAAGGCCAGTTTGCCGCGACGGAATCCATCCGCCAGCTCGAGCTTGCCACCGCCGAAGCGGACACGCTGGAGGACGGCACGCAGCGTCGGGAATGGCTGGTGAAGATCTACAACCTGCTCGGCGCCACCCGGAGTATCTTCTATGGCTGGGGCGACACGGTCAGCCAGGAACTGTTCGAGAAGGCGCTGTCGCTGACCGTCACCAGCGACGAGAGCCGTTCCACCTTCGACTCCGTGCGCGGCCTCTGGAACGCCAACATGATCCAGGGAAACTTCCCCCTGGTCGCCGTTCTAACCCGCCAGCTCAGCGCCATCGCGGCCCAGTCCAGCGATCCGATCATGACGGTCGACGCGGCCAATGCCAATGGCGCCTACCGCTTGTGGTCCGGCAACTTCGCGGACGCCCGCGGCCATTTCGACGAAGCGGTCAGGCTCTATGCGGCTGCCGGCGGCAACCGGCCGATCGGCGCGCCGGGGACGGATCCGGGGGTGGTGGCCCTCTGCCTCAGTGCCTGGAACACCTGGTTCCTCGGCGACCGCGAAACCGCTCTCAGAACGATCGAGTGCGCCAAGCAACGGGCCGAGGAAATCGGCCACGCCTTCGGCCTCGCCTATGCCTACAGCATGTCGGCCTCGATCTGGCAGACCGAACGCAACCCGGAGATGGTGCTCGCCGAGGCGGAGCGATCCGTCGCCATCGCCAGCGAGAACAAGTCGGGCATGCGATACTGGATCGACCGCGGCGGTATCCTGGCCGGCTGGGCGATGACCTATGTCGGAGAGTTCGGCGATGGTATTGGCCACATTCAGGAGGCGATCAATTCGTACCAGGGCGCCGGCGGCGGACTTCATCTGTCCTATGCCCGTACCCTGCTCGCGGAATGCCTGCTCGCCAGCGACGCCGTGGAGGATGCTGAAGCCGAGTTGCTCCAAGCAGGCAAGGCGCTGGCGTCCGAGCATCCCTATTTCTACGATTCCGAACGCCTGCGGCTGCTGGGTGAAGCACGTACCAGACGGGGCTACTGGTCCGAGGGGGCCGAAGCCTTCGCCTCCGCCCTGTCGACCGCCGACGCCTTCGGCTCCCCGCCGTTGCGCGACACGGTGCTGCGAACGCGGAACCGTCTGCAGCCGGGCTGAGCGGGTATCGGCACGCAGTCTGGCGTAGTGTTGCGCGTCGGCCCAAGCTGTAAAGGTTCGCCACGCCGCCGTATCGTTGAACTCGAAACGAACGGATTTGGGATCGGCGAATTCCTCGGTCCGGTCGCCGATGGCCTGCAGCAGCCGTTCGGCATCCTCCGCCTTCACATCGATCGCATGCCGGGTCAGATGCTCCGCGATGGTCTCCACGTCGCGGGCGCAAGCGCCGATCGACAGCGCCCGGGCAACGATCTCCGGCACCGTCCGCTCCCGATAACCCAGTGCCTTGGCGACATTGCGGACCAGCCGGAGACTATCGAGCCGATCGAGACGGTCGACGCAGAAGGTCTCCAGCGTCGCGCGAATGCTGACCATCGCCAGAGTCAGCGGCCGATACCCGAGATCCGCCGGACCATGGGTGACCGCGACCTCGTCGTCATCCTCGATCCGGCCGGTCCGATAGGCGTCATAGACGGTGCCGATCCCTTCCATGCCGAACATGTCGAGTTCCGCAGCGCGCAGCGCCCCGATGCTGGACGCGCCGAGCACGTGCACGCCATTCGCCATCGCCCAGAGCACCTCCTTGTGCCAGACCGAGGGTACGGAATCGAAATAGCCGTCGATGATGCCGATCGCCCGCGGCGACTCCCGAAGCGCCAGATACACATCGCCTTGACGTGCCGGGCCTTTGAAGATGACGCCGCCGAACCGGCTTCTCGCGCCGGGCGGAAGCGACGGGCCGCCGAATACGATGGCGTTCATAGTGCCACCCCCGCCGCTTTCAGGGCGCGCGGCCCCGGGCGATACTGTCGGGCGTTCGGATTGCCCTCCAGTCCCGGTACGATGATGCGGACCACCGGAATATCGAATTCCGGGCGCGTCAGATCGACCAGGATCACCTGCTCCATTCCGGCATCCACGAGCTGCCGCGTCATTTGCTCGATCAGCACCCGCGCGCTGCGCCCATGCAACGAGGGAATGTCGGCGAAAGCCACGGACGGGCGGCTTTCTGCGTGCTGCGGCGCGGGAGCCTCGTCCAACCGCTCGTCGTAGGAGGCAGGATCGATATCGTCGCGCACACCGGCGATCATGGTCAGCCGTCCTTGGGCCGCCTCCGACAGGGCGCGGGACAATGCGATCCGCGCGAAAGGATGACAGCCGTGCCCGTTGAAACCGGTCACCGCCAGACGGACACCCCCGACGGGCGGGGCAATCCAGACATGGAAGGCCGGCACTCCGATATCCGTTGTCATGTTCCAGGCCCGCACCGGCACACCGGCCGCCGCGTAGCGATCCAGCAGCCAGCGGCAGTGGGGGTCGGTCACACCGGCAAGATCGACCTCGGTCGCATCCCGCTCCGCTTGCGGTCTTGCCCGCCAGAGAGCCAGGGCGTCGCGCTCAATCACCTCGCTCAACCCGTGGCAAACCGCCTCGTCCACATGGTTGCCGGAGGCGAGCCCGTTGGAAGTGCACAGGAAGTAGCCGCTTCCCTCGGGAAATGGCGACCGGAAATCCGTGTGGACGGCCTCGTAGGGCACCCAGACCGGCGCTCCGGTCTTCAGATCGGCGCCGCAGATCCAGAGCAACCGGCTCGTCGGCGTGAGGTTCTGCCGGGCGGAGAGTGCCATGGTCGTGACGTCGACCACGGTCTCGCGGAATCGGATTTCGTTGTAGGAACTGAGCAGCAGCGGCGCGAGGATATGCTCGGCATGGTGGATCTCGATCGATTCCATCAGACCGGATGCCTTGGCCGCGTCCAGTGTCGCGCCCTTGCCCTGCGCAACCGACACCGACCGCGCGTTCGGGCGCGTGACCATGACCACCGGAATGCCGATGACGTCGAGACCGGTCACGTTCGCCACCCGGGTGATGCCGAAGACCGGCAGCAACGGGGTGACACGGTCGACCGTTTCCCGTGGCGAGCACACACGGGTCGTCCCTTCGACCTCTGCGAACGTAACCAGTCCCGCGTCGTTCACCGGGCCCTCCTGGGGCCGGAGCCAGACAGTGCCGAAAGCAACTCAGCTGCCGTCGATGCCATCCATGCAGTTGAAGCTTTCGTCGCGATCGGCCGTGCCGTCGCTGCGCAGCACGAATGCCTTGTTCGGAAACTGGGCGCCCGCACGGGTCAGGACCTTCTCGAAATTCGGATTGCTGTCGAGCCGGTCGAGCAACCGGGCCTTCTTGATCTCGTACCAGTCGCCATTGTCCGCCTGGTAGAAAATCCCGACATTCCAGACATCATCAGCCATCGCCCCACTCCTCAAAAACACGCAGATTAAGGACCAAATTCTAACACCATCCAGGCGCTCGGCTTCACCCTTTAGCTGTGTGAGTATTCACACTGACGACGGTCGTGCGCCGTAGAACGGTGCCGAGGTATTTCTCGGAATTGGCGGAGGAGCGAGGCTGTGGACGTCACGTCGATTGTTGCGCCGAAATCGGCCGCTTTCACCGCCGACGGCGCGCCCGTCGTCCCGTCCGGACCCTGCCCCTGGCCCGCCGCTCCGGGCGCCACCGCAACGCCCGCCACGGCGGAGATGTTCGCCGGATCCTGGTACCTGATCACGCTCACCGATGACGGTCATGCGGCACATCAAGGCACGCTGCGGGTTTCGCTCGAACCCGATGGACTTTGCGTGTCCGGCGATCTCTACAGAACCCTGCCGGGCCTGACCCCCGCCGATTTCCCCCGCGACCATGAGCGGCTCACGACCGAAGGCGGGTGGTTCTGTCAACCGAACCGCAGCGACTACGCCTGTCACCTGCGGTCGATGGGCGGCCGGCTCGCCGGGCCGACCCTGACGGTCAACGCCCGGACCTTCGCCTGGCAGCCGACGGTCGCAAGCGCGGCGAGCAACCGGGTGGGCGACTTCGAGACCTACGCCGACAGCGTGATGGCCCTCACCCTGCATCCATCGCACCACCTGGCGCCGGGATGCGACACGGCCGCGCCGGTGCTGTCCGGATCCCTGCTCTGCGACGGCCACCCGCATGCCCTGTGGGCGGTCAAGACATCGACGGTGCCGCGCGGCCTGCGGTTGGTCGTGCATGAGATGGTCGGCCGCCCCTGGCCGGAAGATGAGACCTACAACGCCGGACTCCTCGCCCAGATCTACCGCAAGGCCGGGATCGACCTGCACATCCTACGCAGCGCCGACAAGATCCCCGCCGACGACAGCCTGATCCGCAGCGAACTCGACGCCCTGCTGGCCGATCAGGTCAACCGTTTCGCCAGCGGATCGCTGTGGGTCCAGCACCTGTTCCTGGTCTCCTCGCTGAACTGGTCCGGCCTCGGCGGCACCGGCCAGTTCGGCAATATCGCCGGCCTGATGTTCGACGACACGGACCGCCACCGGCAGGGTGCGGCGGTCTTCCTCGACGCCGATCTGGCGAGTTCCGTGAAAGACCTGAACGACCGGATCGACCAGCAGGTCCGCGGATTGCCGATCGGCCGGTCGCCCCAGGTGACCCTGCGCACGATGGCCCATGAAATGGGGCACAGCCTGGGCTTGCGGCACTCCCCGATCGACCGGGCCTCGAACCGCGGGATCATGAATCAGATCCAGGAACTGCTGCGCCTGGTCGATCCGGTGACGGGACCGCTGTTTCCCGACGTCGCCAACCTGGCCTTCGATGCCGTGGACAGCCGCAATCTCAGCCATCGTCCGGATCCCGAGGTCTGCCCTGGATGGGGCAACTGGAGCGTGCCGCCGAAGGGCCTCGAGATCGGCCTGCAGCCGGATACCGGCCGCACCCCCGCATTCAAGACCGATCCGGTGCTCGACCTGCGGCTGTCGGTCCGCCCGGCGAACGAGCTCGCAGCCCTGGACGCCCGCCCGGTGATCAAACGGCCGTTCGACCTCGGCGAGCCGGTCTTCCTGGAACTGACTCTGCGCAACATCACCGATGCGCCGATGACCGTGCCGGCATCGGTGACCCTCGCCGACGGATTGACCGAAGTGGCCATCCGAAACCCCGGCGCGGAGCGCAACCGCCTGGTCGGCACCGCGCAGACCATGTGCGAGGGGACGGGCCTGGTGAAACTCGCCCCCGGCCAGATCCACCGCCATGTCATGCAGCTTCACAGCAGCGGCGGGGAAGCGATCTTCACGATGGCCGGCGACCATACGGTCGAGGTTGCCGTGAAAACCGTAGAGCACGGCTGGGTCGAGGCCCCATCGGTGACCGTCACCATGCGCCCGGAAATCCCCTTCACCCGCAACGCCCTGCGGATCACTGGGCGGCGCCCGTTCTGTCAGGCGATGGCGCTCGGTTATATTTCGTCCTATCGCGGGGTCTCCGACACCGACAGTTTGCTGCGTCACGGTGCCTATCCGCTCGGCGTGCGGATTGCCGCCGGCGTGCTTCAGGTCGCGACCTTCGCCACGGCGCCGACCTCGGGAAAGGCCCGGATGTCGCCGATGACACCGAGCCCGCGTCGCGTCGCCCAGGCGATCGACTTCCTCAAGGATACCGGCGTCACGAAAGAGGCCGTGCTGGCCGTGGTGGGAGCCATCGACCCGCTGACGCAGAGCGATTCCGCGGTATCACAGGCGATTGTCGGCGGTTGGCGCTGAGCGGCCGCGCTCAGATATTGGAGATCATGGCGCGCAGGCGTTCGATATCGAGGATCTCCAGTACCTGGCGCGACTTCTTGATCAGCCCCTCGCCCTCGAGATAGGCGAGTTCCCGTGAAACCGCCTCGCGGTGGGTGCTGATCCGGTTGGCAATCTCCAGATGGGTCGGCGGATTCTTGATCCGTCGCACGCCTCCCGCCTCCTCCGGCGCGTCGCTGGCCATGCGGACCAGTTCGGCATGAATGCGGTTGTTGACGGCAAGCGTGCTGAATTCGAACACCCGTTCGCTCAGGCTACGGACCTGCTGCACCAGTTCCTTGACGAACCGCATCGCAACCGCCGGATGTTCCTGGATCAGCGTGAGGAACTCGGCCTGACCGAGGACCGCCGTCTCGCAATCGGTAAGTGCCACGATGGTCGCAGATCGCGGCCGCGCATCGATGGCCGAGTACTCGCCGAAGGTCGCTCCCTCGTCCAGGTCCCGATAGGAAACCTCCTTGCCACTGGTGGAGAACCGCTTCGCCCGAACCCGCCCGCCCGTCAGGATGTACACCACATTGGTCAGGTCCTGTTCGCCCACGATCTGACGGCCCTTCTGGTACTTGCGCCAGTCGCAGAGGTCACTGATGCGATCCAGAACCGTCTCGTCAAGATCACTGAACAGATAGGCCTTCTTCAGTTTTGCGGCGCGTGCGTTCATGGCCCCGATCCGACTCCCGTCCCTGCGGCCCCTGCCTTGCGGAATGATCTCCGGAAAACCCAGGTTGCCGAACTGCATACAATGTTAACGTGTCAGCCGGCATCCAACCATCGTTTGATCCCGTTCGGCAACAGCCCGGCGCCTGAGCATCATCTCGATTTCTGAAGCTCTCGGAATTAAATTGCGATCCGTCGCTTCTTATGGAGAAATATCAATACTGTGCTGGAAGCGTTTGAAGTCATGGAAAAATGGGTCGATTGCGACAGGGAAACGAGCAACGCCGGGACAAGCGGGCAGCGAAGTCCGGCCTGAAGGTCGAGATAAATCGGCAGTGCTATCCGGTGATGAACTTTTCCGCCGGCGGCCTGCTGATCGGCGAGGCCGGGTTCGGGTTCGTAACCGGCCGGAAGGTATTCCTGACCCTGTTCCACGAGTCCCGACCGTCCGACAAGGCCTTCCTGTATGGCCATGTCATCTGGCTGGACATCTTCCGCAAGGTCGTCGGTATCGACTTCGTCACGCCGAGCGAACATTCCTTCCAGTACCTGGAAGCCATGCTGACCGCGACCTCACGCCGACCGAAACCCAAGCCGAAGAAGAAGAGCCTGCTGGGCCGCCTGTTCGGCTAAGCTTTCACGGTCCGCTGGGATGGTGCGCTCTGATGCACCGAAACCCGACCCTTGCCGCTGCGCTTCGCCGCGTAGAGCGCCCCGTCGGCCAGCTTGACGACCTGCTCGACCGGTGCGCCGTGGCGGGGATAGAACGCGACCCCGACGCTGGCGCCGATACTGATATGTACCGGCTCGTCCGCCCCCGGCTCGGAAATGTCGATCGGCGCGCCGACGGTATCGACGATCCGCGCCGCCACCCGGCGGGCGGGGCCGTCGCGACCGGGGTCCATCATGACGAGGAATGCCAGGAACTCGTCCCCGCCGGAGCGCACCAGCACATCGCCGGCCCGAACGCATCGGCGCAAACGCCCCGCGACCTCCCGCAGGACCCGGTCTCCGGCGTCGTGGCCGTGGGTATCGTTCACGTCCTTGAAGCGATCGAGATCGACGGCGAGGACGGCGTAGGCCAGGCTCGAAGCCTGGCGGGTCGACAGGAAACGCTCCAGCGCTGCGCGGTTTCCGAGGCCGGTCAGTGGATCCTTGGAGGCCTTGTCGGTCACCTCGTCCAGGGCGGTCTGTTTCGAGATCAGGGTCTCGATCAAATCCTCGAAGGCCTCGGACAGGACCTCGATCTCGCGCGGTCCGCGGATTTTCGGGAACGCGGCCGTCTGGTCCGCAATTAGTGCGTCCGCCGCCCGGGAGAGTTCGTTTACCGGCCCGGCGATACGACTGGCGACCCACCATCCGAGCGCGGCGGCCAGCGCGGCGAAGATCAGCCCGATCGCCGCAATCCGGAAGGTGAGATCTTGGATCGGCTGGAACGCGGTGCCGATCGGCTGGCGGGCGAGCACCACCCACCCGAACCCCTTGAACGGGCCGTAGCCGTCGGCCCGAGCATATCCGGTCAGATAGTCGTTGCCATCCGCCCATGTCTCGATCGCCCAGCCGACCCTGCCCTTGGCGGCCTCATCGACGGAGTTGAGGGCAAGGGATTGCCCGTGGAGCATCCCGTCCGGGCTGAGCAGGACCGTGGCGTCCCGGGCGACGACGTACAATCCGACATTGCGGCGGCTACCCTGGCCCTTGAGCAGCGACTGTTCGACCGACCGGGCCCAGGTCCAGCTCAGATGGGCGGCGAGGACACCGACGGGGGCCCCCGCTTTCTCCAGGATTGGTTGGGCGATGTCGACGAACTTGATCGGCTCCCCGGTCGAGTTGTCGAGCAAGGAGGCCAACATGACCGCGTCATGCACATCGCCGATAAAGGGACCGTCCTTGCCGTTCTGGAAGACCGGGCGGTGGCCGATGTTCACGCCTTCCAGGATCGCCCCGGTCCCGACGAGCACGTTGCCGTCCGTGTCCAGCACGCCAACCCAGGAGAACTCGGGCAGCGCCGTCTGCAGATGCTCGATCACCGAGCGCATTCGCGGCCGGTCGTCGAGGTCGCCAAGAGCGGGAAGACTTGCCAACACTTCGACCTCCGCGACCCGCACCGCCATCTCGCGGTCCAACCGGTCCGCCATTTCGGCCGCGAGGTCGCTAAGGCTGTTGCCGATCCGCCCACGGATCTGCTCCGAGGCCAGGTCTCCGACGACGAAGGCGATGGCGGCGGCGACGGCGATCACGAGACCAAGTGTCGCGCCGATGATCTGGCCTTTGAGGGTCATCGGTTGATCATTCGCCAATCTCGCCGATATCCCTGACAGGCTGGAAACATCGGCAGATCGGCACTGCGCTGCTCTCCCTGTTCTGGTACATTCGAATAAAAATGAAGATGCTTAGCCATGCTCACACGACGAACAATGATAGCGGCAATGACCCTCGGTGCTTTCGGTGCCTTTGAGAAGGGCGCGTCCGCGCGCAGCCGCAACGCCGACGCCGCTGAAAAATGGGCCGTTCTGTATACGGCTGATGCAGCATTGGAAACGCTGACCCCATTCGATTTGCTCGTCTTCGATCGAGCGGCGCATCCCGACATAGAACCGCTGACCGACGCCGGCAAGTTAGTCTTTGGTTATATCAGTCTTGGCGAGATGAGTAACGATCGAGACGAATTTCAACGCTTGCAGGAATGGGGCATACTGGGTGAAGAAAATCCCTACTGGCCCGGCAGTCATTTCATTGATGTTCGCGATACGCGCTGGACGGCGCTGGTAATAGAAGAGCTGGTGCCGGCGATCCTGCAGCGGGGATTTCGCGGCCTTTTCCTGGATACACTCGACAATCCGCCCGAGCTGGAACGCCGGGATCCGACCGGCAATGCCGGTATGACTCGGGCCGCCGCCCGCCTGGTGAAGGCCTTGAACCTCCATTGGCCGGAAGTGCCGATCATCATGAACCGCGGGTACGAGTTGCTCGACGCCGTCGCCTTCGACATCGACTACGTTCTCGGCGAGTCGGTCTATGCCGACTACGACTTCACAACAAAGACCTATGGCATGGTGCCAGACGACCTGTACCGGGAGCAGGTGGCTATCCTGAAGCGGGCCGGCGCCAAGAACCCGAACCTGAGTATCCTGACGCTCGACTACTGGGATCCAGCCGACCCGACGACGATCGCAGAAATCTATCGCGTTCAGCGGGAGAACGGGTTCTCGCCCTACGTGGCAACCATTGATCTCGACCGCATCATCCCGCCGCCAGCCAACTGATGATCACCCGCCTGAGTATCGGTTTCGCCGCCATCCTTCTCTGGGGGGTGACAGGCGCGGCATGGGCACAGGGATCGGCGCCGCAATCGCAGGCCGTGCCGCGCACGATCATCGCCCTGATTGAAGGCCGCGAGACGGGACGTCTGCGCGAGACCCGCAGTCATCAGATGGCGACCATGCCGCTGGAGCAGCTTGGACTCGTGGTCGAGTATCATCGGGTCGACGAACCGCTGCCCGACCTCAGCGCGCGCGACGATGTCCGAGGCGTCTTCTCCTGGCTGTTCTCGCCGAGCCACGACAACGCCCTGGAGCTGCTGACATGGTTCGAGCGCACGGTCGATCTGGGCAAGAAGCTCGTCGTCTTCGGCGACCTCGGCGTCTCCGGCGACAGCACGGGCGACCCCACGGCCGCCCCCCTGCCGCTAAACCGGATCAACCGCCTGTACGAACGGCTCGGCATCCGGACCATGGGCCAATACGTCTCCTATACATCCGGGATGAACTACAGCATCCGGGACCCGCGGATCTGGGGGTTCGAACATACACCTCCCCTGCCTCCGGCATTCCAGGAATGGACGGTCGTCGACCCGAGAGCGGTGTCTCACCTGACCGTGGAGGCTACGGGAGCCCGCCCGGTCCATGCCGATCTCGTCGTCACCGGACCTAACGGCGGCATTGTCGCACCGTTCTTCGCCGCGGAGGTCGATCCGGGCTCCAGCATCCGGCGTTGGATCATCAATCCATTCGAATACTTCCGGATCGCCTTCGCCACCGACGACCTGCCGAAGCCGGATACGACGACGCTGGTCGGTCGCCGCATGTTCTACAGCCATGTGGATGGCGACGGCTGGCGAAGCCTTTCGGAAGTGAAGATCGACGAAGAAACCGTCAGCGCCGCCCGTGTCCTGCTGGAGCGCGTCGTGAAGCGGTATCCGGACCTGCCCGTGACGATCGCGCCGATCGCCGCCGAGCTGGATCCGGACTGGGTCGATGAGGCGGAGGCCCGCGACGTGGCCCGCGCGTTCTTCGCGCAGCCTCACGTCGAGGTCGGTTCCCACACCTACAGCCATCCGTTCAACTGGTCCTACTTCCGTCACTACGACGCTGAGCAGGAGCGCGCCATCGTGTTGCGGGCCGGCACCGATCACGACATCCATCAGGGATATGCCGATGTTGCCGAGGAGGCCGGCACCGACGCCTCAGGTCAGAAACAAGCCGATCTCGGGCACTACACTGTCCCCCGCGCGTTCTTCACCAAACCCTACGATCTGGACCGGGAGATCGCCGGGTCTCTCGAGAAGATCGCCGAGGTCGTCGGCAGGCCCGTGCGGGTCCTGCAGTGGTCGGGGGACACCTCGCCCTACGAGGCCGCCGTTGCGGCGACCCGAAAGGCCGGCATCCCGAACATCAACGGTGGCGACACCCGCTTCGACAGCGACTACCGCTCCTACGGCTTCGTCGCTCCGATCAGCATCACCGTCGGGGCCGAGCGTCAGATCTACGCCTCGATGAGCAACGAGAACACCTATACCGACCTCTGGAGCGGCCGGTATTTCGGCTATCGTCATGTGCTGGAGACCGTGAGACGGACCAACCTGCCGATCCGCGTGAAGCCGATCAACCTCTACTATCACAGCTATTCGGCCGAAAAGGTCGCCTCGACCAATGCGCTGATCCAGGCGCATGAGGCCATGCGCGACCACGAGATCGCTCCGGTGACGACCTCGCGCTTCGCCGAGATCGCCGGAGGCTTCTACACGACCCGTTTCATTCCACTCGGCGACCGGCGCTGGCGGGTCGAAGGCCGCGGGGCCCTGCAGACCCTGCGCTTCGATCATGCAAGCCTCACAGCAGTTGATTTCGAACGCTCGGCCGGCGTGGTCGGCGCGCGACCGCTCCACGGCAGCCTCTATGTCGCGCTCGATCCGGCGGTCGATACACCGGTCGTCGCCCTGATAGACCGGGACGAACCGCTGACCCTCGACCCCGCATCTGTGCCCTATCTGCTGGAAAGCCGTTGGCCGATGCGCGGCGTCGAGGTCGCTCCCGACGGCGTGCTGTCGGTGCAGGCGCAAGGGTATGGGCCCCTGTCGATGACCTGGATCGTACCGCAACCGGGCCGCTGGCGGGTCCGGCTCACCCAGGACGGTTCCAACGTCTGGCTCAAAGAAATCAGCGTCGGCGAGGACAGAAAACTGTCGTTCGATGCCGGCGAAAACGCCGACGCGATTGTGGAGACCCGCATCCGCATCGACCGGGTCGGCGACTGATGCGACAGTTCGCGGCCATCACCGTCCTTGTGGTGATCGTAGCACTCGGCCTCAGCTTCCTACTGCTGCCGAGCCAGAAAGAGCTCGGCACCATGCTGCTGCGCGACCGTGAGTACGAGGAGTCGCGCACGTATTTCGAGCAGCAGATCGCCGCCGGCGACACCTCGCCCCAGTTGATCACCGGTCTGCTGGAGATCTACATCCGCAACGGCGATGTCGATCGGGCCATCAACCTGGTCGGCAGCTACGAAAAGGCGATCGGCACCGCTCCCGATATCCTGCAGCGTCTGGTCGAGCTCTATCGCCAGGACCGCCGTTTCGGTCTGTACCTGCACGCGCTGGCCCGCCTCACCGCCATCGACCCGACCCAGGAGCGGGTCGAGGAACTGGCCGATGCCTATTACAAAGCCGGCAAGACGGAAGAACAGGTCGCCTCGCTGGAGTGGCGGCGGTCGTTCGGCGATGCCCCGGTCGCACGCCTGATCGAACTGTCCGAGTTGCAAATCGCCACCGGGCGCTACGACGCGGCGATCGACACCCTGGCCGGGATCTTCGAGACAGCGCCCGACGCCCTCGACCCGTCATTTCGCCAGCAACTCTTCGACCTCTGCCTGCACCAGGACCAGCGGGACCGGGCCGCCCTGATCGCCGATGCGATCCTGACACCGGACGCGCCGGAAGGCATGACCATCACCTTCGCCGACATCGCGATCTACCGAGGCGCCCCGGACCTCGCGCTGGATCTGCTGCACAAACGTTCGGATCTGGAGGAGACCAATGCGGATTGGCGGCGCGTCCACGCGAGCGCTCTGCGCGCGGTCGGCCGCAACGACGAGGCCTGGCGGAAGCTGACCGCCTGGTGGCATGCCGGACACCTACACCCCGACAGCGCCGCGAGCCTCATCGACCTCTCCGTCCAGCACAACGACCTCGATACCGCCGTCAGCGTCTTCTCGCGGTACGGACTGGATCGCGTCGGCGCCTCCTCGGCACTGTCGCTGATCGGCGAACTCCACCGGGCGGGACGCACCCAGGCCGTCGACAAGCTGATCGCGGAGCTCGGCGAGGATGCCCTGGAGGAGGAGCCGATCCTCGGCGCCGAGATCATGCTCGAGCGCGACCGGTTGGACGAGGCCGGACGGTTGGCCGACCTCGCCATGAAGCACCTCTCGAGCACGATCGACAACCATCTCGCCCTGGCCGGGGTGCTGGCCCGCCTGAATCGTAACGATCAGGCCTTCGACCTCCTGCATCCCTACGTCGCCGACCCGGTCCTGCCGGTGGAGGGCGCCCTCCTGCTGGCCGAGCTCTATGTCCGGCTCGACCGGGCAGAGGACGGGTTCTGGGATGTGGCGGCTCTGCTCGCCCAACGCAATACGCCGCGCTTGCGGGGGATCTGGGCGCAGCTTGCGTTGGCCACCGACCGCACGGATATGGTGGCGGAATGGCTGGCCCGTGAGTCGGCTCTGGATGCAGGGACCGTCAACGATCTCTATTTCCTGGCCGAACGGCGCGCCGCCTGGGGGGTCGCGGTGTCCGCCGCACGACGCCTGATCAAACTGGACCCGGGAGACGGCGCAGCTCAGCGTCTGGCTTACGCCCTGTTCCAACGTGGCGCCAACGAGGAGGCGCTGGAGGTCATCACACCCGTTATCGGGCGCCATCCGGACATGGAGCCGCTCTATGCCGACATTCTGCGCGCGCTCGGCCGCACGACGGAGCTGGCGGCGCTGTGGGCGCGCCAGTTTGCCCGGCCGGGTCTCTCGGAGGCCGACCGGGAGGGGCTGGTCTATAATCTGTGGGAGGTCGGCGCCGACGCAGTGGTCTGGGACCGGCTGCTCGATCTCGCGGTCGATCAGGGCGGCGGTTGGTGGTACACGGCCGCCGGTGCCGCCGGGCGCCTCGGACGGGTCGGCGATCTGGTCGCGGCCGCGCGCAAACGCCTCGCCGACACCGATCCGACCTCCGAGGAAGCGACCGCCATCGTCTACGCCGTCGCCGACACCGACCGTCAGGCCGCGCTTCCACTGTTCCGCTCCCTGGCCGACCGGGCGCCCGCCAAATGGGACGACGCCTATGTCGGCATCCTGCGCGATCTCGGCCTCCGCCAGGAACTGATCGACTGGACGACCACCCGGCTCGCCCAGGAGCAGGCGCCCGACCGCGCCCTCTCGCTTGCCTACGGACTGGCCGACCTGGATCCGGATGCTGCCGCCGCCGCCGTCGCAACCCGTGCCCAATCGAGCCGGCTCTTCGCCGATCTCTACGCCGATCTGCTGCGCCGCGCGGGCAAGCGCGACAAGGCCCTGGCTTTCGAGATCTCGACGGCGGAAAGCGGCCGGTTCGGTGACGCCTACGCCCGCGATACCGGGTTCCGGGCGCTGGAGGCCGGCGATCGAGGTGCCGCCGAGCGGCTGTTCCGACGCGCCGCCGCCGATGCCGGCCCCGACAGCGACAGCGTGCGCCAACTCTTCTACCTCTGGGGACCCCGACCGCGCCCGGAAGCCCTGGACTGGATCGAGGCCAAAGCGCGCGCCGCCGATGTCGGCGCCCGGCAAGCCTGGCTCGACAAACTGGTCGAGATGCGGGCCGGCAACCGTGTCACCGCGATCATCGGCGGGATCGACGGCGCGAAGACCGACCGTGATCTGCTGAATCTGGTTCAAGCCTACGCCCTGGGCGACGACCGCCAGAAGCTGCATGATGCGATCACCCAGGCGATCTCGCGGATCAATGATACCGAGACCCTGCGCGATCTCGCCCGCACGGCCGAGAACACGCGCGACCGCGGCCTGATCACGGCGACCTGGCAGGCGGTCCTGAAGGCATCGCCGGCCGATCGGGAGGCACAGCGCACCCTCGGCCTGATCGCCTATGACGAAGGCCGGTTGATCGATGCCGAGCGACTGCTCGGCGCCTATCTCGCCAACGGCAAGGGGGACTACGAGGCGAATTACTACTTTGCCGACACCCTGGCGCGGACCAATCGGTCGGCGCAGGCGACACCGTTCTACCGACGCGCCTACGACCAGTTGACGGAGATTGAGCAACGCGATTTCACCCAGGAGGTCGCACGCGCTAACCTGCTGCGCCGACTTGACCGAATCCACGAAGCGGTGAACCTGATGGACGTGTTGATCCGGCAGCACCCGGAAGATGACGGTCTGCGTGCGGACTTCGCCGATCTGCTGATTGAATCCGGCGATCTGCGACGCGCCCGCACGATCCTGAAGCTGAAGTGAGCCGGTAATGCGCGCCGTTGCCGCCCTGACCCTGCTCGGCCTGATCCTGGCTCATCCCGCTGCCGCCCAGACACCGGTGACGCTGCAGGCGCACCCGGGCACGGGGGCCGCGCTCAGTCTGGCCATCCAAGGCGCCGTGCCGCAGGACACCGAGGTCAGCGGCCAGGAGGTCGTCGTCCGGTTCGCCGAGCCGATCAATCCAAGACGGGTGGAGGAGACCGCCCGGGACAACCCCACCTGGATCGAGACGATCGAGTACGGCTACGATTCCCTGGTCATCCGTTTCACCCCGACCGTTCAGATTCTGATCGAACCGGCCGACGGAGGCCTCACCATCTTCGCCAGTCGCGCGGTCGTCCAGCAAGCCCCCGTGGCAGCGTCCGGCCCGGGCCGCGCGGATCCCCAGCGCGTCCGCCTCGACTACTATCGCGCGTTGGCGCTGATCGAGTCCGGCGCCATTGCCGACGGTCGGGCGATCCTGGTCCGCCTGCTGCGCGCCGACCCGCGCAACATCGAGGTCATGCTGCTGCTCGCCCGCGCCGAGGAACAGATGGGCCGGCCGCGCCGAGCGGTGATGCTTTACGACCACACCCTCGCCCTCGATCCGAACCTGCCGGGCGCGATCCGGGATCGCCAGCGTCTCGCCCGCGACCTGGCGGACACTGCCCACCTCTCCACTCTCTATCAGGATGTCGAGAACGGCGAGACCCAGACCATCACCACCCTCGACGGCAAGCGCTCCGGCGGCGAGGGCCTGACGCTCGGCTACACGCTGGAGAACCGCACCATGGTGGCCGGCGCCGTGACCCGCCGCGACGGCACGGTGGAACGGTTCGAGGGCGACCGCCAGCGCGGCTCCCTCACCCTCACACCGCCGCGCGACGGTGACGTGCAGGTGGCCGGTAGCCTGTTCGCCTCCAATCAGGTGGTCGGCGCCGGGGTCGCACTCGACCTCGATCACGGCAATCGAACGGTCGGCGTCGAAGCCCGCTGGTCCGAGCCGACATTCAATTTCGTCGAAGGCATCATCGACGGCGGCGCGCGCGACCGGATCGGGGCGGACTGGCAATGGAGCTACGACGACACCTACGAGTTCTCGGCGGGCAGCGCGCTGAACCGCTACACCCTGGGTGGCGACCATGCCGGCGCCGGTGCCGAGTTTATCCTGGCTGCCCGTCGCCGGCTGCCGGAGCATTGGATGCTGTCGACCATCGGCTACCGGCTCGACGCCGAATATATCCTGAACGCCCAGGACAACCCCGCGAGCGGTGCCGAGCTGCTGCCCCTGAGCTCACGCGAGGGCCATACGATCGACGTGACCACGGAACGTGATATCGGGCCTTATCTGCGCGCCCAAGGCCTGGCCGGTTACACCTACGACCGCTTGAACGGCGGCGGACCGCTTGCCGAAGTGAACCTGACATACGAACCGCTGGTCGATCTGGAAATCAGCACTACCCTGGGGACAAGCCTGAGCGAGTCCCGGGGCACCGAAAATCAGCTCTTCTATGGTGGGCTGTCCCTGAGAACCCGGTTCTGACCGCGCAGCGCGCGGCACAAAGGAGGGAATGAGTGATGACGATCGCAACACCGCTGGCGGCTGCCGCCCGCATGGTGGCAACCCTGGCCCTCGGCCTCATCCTGGTCGGCTGCGCCTCTGGCGACCGGCAGGCTCGCGACTACCTCGATCCGACCGCCGATTTCACCAAGATGAAGGTCGCGGTCCTGCCGTTCGAAAACCTGACGAACTATCCCAATGCCGGCCGGATCGCCGCCGAACTGATGGCGACCGAGCTGTATGAGCGCGGCATTTTCCAACTGCAGGAATCAACCGAGACCCGACAGACCCTGGCGCAGATGAAGATCGACCCGGAGAATCTGACCTCCGTCGCCGCCGCTCAGCAGGCGGCCGGACTGCTGGAGGTCGACGCCATCGTGGTCGGCACCGTGTCGGAGTTCGGCTACCAGCAGGGATTGCGGGAGGAGCCGGTGGTCGGCCTGAACGCCCGACTGGTTGAGGCCGCAACCGGCAACGTGCTCTGGGCGTCGAGCCACTCGGCCCTTGGCGGCGGTTATCTGGAGCGCGGCTCGCTCAACGCCACCGCCCAGCGCGTGATCTCGGCGATGGTCGCCCCACTGACGCAACGTTGACCCTGGGTCAACCAGCTCCGGCCGCGCCGTGACCGAACCGACTCCTTCCATCCAGCCTCCTCCCCCGAAGGGGCCAAGCACGCCGCGCGTGATCCTAGGCGTGCGCCCGGTCGCCTGGCTGGAGATCGTCGTGTTCATCGCCGCCGCGTTGGCGATCGACTTCTTTGTCCTGGACGGCGACCGCTTCTGGAGCGTCCGGCCGCACCCGTTCTGGCTGATTGTCATCCTGGTGGCGGTCCAGTACGGCGCCAATGCCAGCCTGGTCGCCGGGCTCACCGCCAGCTTGGCCCTCACCGCCGGCAACCTGCCGACGCCGGAACTCGGCGCCGACGTGTTCCAGTATTGGGCCGGGGTCGGGCTGCGCCCCGCGCTGTGGATCGGCGTCGGTCAGATCCTGGGACAGATGCGCGACCGGGAACTGGTCGACCGCGCACGACTGCGAACGCGGATCACCGATCTCGAGGAACAGAACCAACTCATTGCCAACGGTTTCGAGGAGCTGAAACGCACGAAGTCGGCGCTCGAAGCCCGGATCGCGCGGCAGTTCCGCACGGTCATCACCACCTACCGCGCCGCCCAGTCGATGGATGTCACCGACGAGGAGCGGCTGTCCCGCGGCCTTGATCAGTTGATCCAGTCGATCCTGTCGCCGCAGAAATACTCCCTGTGGTCCCTCGGTCCCGACGGGTTCGAGTTTGAGCGCGCGGTCGGATGGACCGAAACCGACACTTACGAGCGCCGGCTCGAACTCGCCCATCCGCTGGTTCAACACATCCTCGGCCGCGAGCCCGCCCTCTGCGCCGCCCGGCCGGCCGACGAGCGCAAGCTGCTCGGCCAGGGGCTGCTGGCCGGCGCGCTCATCGATATGGACAGCGGCGAGATCGTCGGCATGCTGAAGATCGAGGAGACCGCCTTCCTCGACTTCAACCTCTACACCCTCGAGAACTTCAACGTGATCTGCTCGTGGATCGGCGCGGCCCGTGTGCGCGCCCGGCGGTGGCGGCAGTTGCAGGCCGACCGGGTGACCGGGGCCAACGATCTGCTGATGTCCGCGGAAGTCTCCGAGCGGGTCTTCGCCCTGCTGGCCCAGCTCGGCCACCGCAAGGGCTTCTCGTCGAGCCAACTCATCGTGCGGCCGAGCGACCCGGACGCGCTCGGACCCGAACAGCACTCGATCCTCGCCCTCGCGCTGGGCGAAGCGGTGCGCACGACCTTCCGCGCCACCGACCTCGCCTTCGAGCGCGAACGGGAGGACGCCGAATACGCCATCCTTCTGCCCGGCACGCCCCTGGACGATGCCGAGTTGCTTGCCGGCAAGCTACGGACGGCCCTGGAACGCCGGCTGCCGCCGAGTCTGCCGTCGGCGGCCATCCTGATCGAAGCACGCACGATCGAGAATGATTTGGCCCCGGCCCCCGACGCGGTGACGCCATGAGCGGGCAAGAGGCCATCGATCTGCCGCAGGAGCATCCGGTGCGCATTAGCGGCGAAGCCGCGGTCGCCGCGGTCGCCCTGATGGTCGAAGCGGCACTCGTCTGGTCCGTCATGCGAGGACTGGTCGGCTGGCCCCCGGCCATCGCCGGACACCTGCTGTTGAGCCTGGCGCTGGCGCTGCTCGCGACCTGGCGCGGCCATAAGGGGGGCGAGACCCGGCTGCTCACCTGGCTTGCCTGGCTGACCCTGACCATGGGCCCGGCCGGACCGGTGGCGACCGGCCTTCTGGCGGTCATGACGCTCATCTTCACCCGCACCGCCCGGCCGTTCGAGGAATGGTACGAAAGCCTTTTCCCCGACGACCACGAGACCCGCAGCGAACTGCTCTACCGCCGCCTTCTGGCCGGCCGCGAGGACGCGTTGGCCGAAGGGTCCGTCAGTTCCCTCACCGACGTGCTGTTCACCGGCTCAACCCGGGCGAAGCAGGCGGTGGTGGCGCTGCTTGCCCGTCGGTTCCGCAGCGAGTTCGCCCCGGCCCTGCAGATGGCGCTGGCCGATCCCGAAGCCTCGATCCGGGTGCAGGCGGCAACCGCCGCCAGCGCCATCGAAGAGCGTTATCACAACACCCGCCTGGACCTTGAGGACGCGGTGCAGGCAGCCCCCGAAGATCCGGACGCCCTATTGGCGCTCGCCCAACATCTCGACGATTACGCCTATGCCGGTGTGCTGGACGACGACCGCCAGCAGGCGGTGATGCGCGATGCGCTGACCGCGTACCGGACCGCCAACCGATTGCTCGGCGCGCGCGAGGATGTGGATCTCGCGGTCGGCCGACTGATGCTGCGCCTCGACATGATCGAGGAGGCGGAACTGCATATGTCCGGCCTGACCCTGCGGTACGAGGATCCTCGACCCTTGCTCTGGCATGCGGAATGCCTGTTCCGCCTACGCCGCTTCGACGACCTGCGCCGGGTGCTGAACGAGCCGAAACTGACGCAACTCGGCCTTAGAGACGAGTATTCCGGCATCAATCCGATGATCAATCTCTGGCAGATCTCCGCCCTTGTCGGCCTCGATCCGATGGACGCTTCGCCGTGACCCAGAGCCGTATCGAGGACGCCGATGTCTGCCTGATCCTGGAAGGCTCCTACCCCTATGTGGCCGGCGGGGTATCGACCTGGGCCAATGATCTGATCAAGGCCCAGGCGCCATTGACCTTCTCCATCGTGGCGCTGACCTCCGACGAGCAGCCGCGGGAGCTGCGCTACGAACTGCCGGAGAATGTGGTCGGTGTCGTCCAAGTGGCGCTGCGCTCGCGTGCCGAAGGATCGGAGGGTCGGGTCGGCACGACGCGAATGATCCGGGAACTGACCCGCGCCTTGATCGAAATGCGCGGCGAAACGTCCTTTCAGGGTTTCCGTCAGGCCGTCGCTCTGATCTCCAAGGCGCGCAGCTCGCTCGGCACCCGCATGCTGATGAACTCGCCCGCTGCCTGGGAGATGATCACCGCCATGTACCGGGAGGATGCGCCGGAGAGCTCGTTCCTGGAGTATTTCTGGACCTGGCGGGCGCTGTTCGGCGGCCTGTTCGCCACCCTGCTTTGCGACCTGCCGAAGGCCAAGGTCTATCACACCATCTCGACCGGCTATGCGGGGCTGGTGGCGGCGCGGGCGGCCCTGGAGACCGGGCGGCCCTCGGTGCTGACCGAGCACGGAATCTATACCAACGAGCGCCGTATCGAGATCACCATGGCCGAGTGGCTCTACGACGCGGCCGAGAGCTGGTATCAGATCGAGACCCCACGCTGGGACCTGCGCCAGCTCTGGATGGCCGCGTTCCAGGCCTATGCCCGGGTCTGCTACGAGAGCTGCACCGAGATCACCACGCTATATGGCGGCAACCAGATCCTCCAGCGGGCGGACGGCGCCCCGCCGGAGCGGATGCGGATCATCCCGAACGGCATCGATGCCGAATTCTACGGCGCAATCCACCGCGACACCTCCGAGCGGCGCCCGACGGTCGCCCTGATCGGCCGGGTCGTGCCGATCAAGGACATCAAGACCTATATCCGCGCCGCCGACGTGCTGCGGAAATCCGTGCCGAACGTCCTGTGCTGGGTCATGGGCCCGGCGGACGAGGACAAGGAATACGCCGAGGAATGCTTCGAACTGGTGCGCTATCTCGAGCTTGAGGACACGATCCAGTTCCTCGGCCGGGTGAAGATCGCCGACTATCTCGGCAAGATCGACGTCCTCGCGCTGACCTCGATCTCCGAGGCCCAGCCGCTGGTGATCCTGGAGGCAGGTGCCGCCGGCGTGCCGACGGTGGCGACCGATGTCGGCGCCTGCCGGGAGATGATCGAGGGCCGGCCGGACGAGGACCCGGTACTCGGTCCCGCGGGAGAGATCGTGTCCCTGTCCTCGCCGAACGCCGCCGCCGCCGCCATGGGCCGCTTGCTGCTCGACCGCGACTGGTGGCAGCGCTGCAGCGACGCGATCCGCGCCCGCACCGAGCGCTATTACAACAAGCGCGAGATCGACCGCGTCTATAACGAAATGTACCTGCGCATGATGGCGACGCCCGACACTGCCCAGGCCTACGCGACCCAGCCGTCCGGTCGCGCCGCCGCCCCGCTGGCCCCCGTGGCGTCGAGCGGGAGACGCTGATGGCGGGCATCGGCTTCACGCTCCGCCGGCTGACCCAGCGCGACGATCTGATCGGCGCGGTGATTGGCTACGGCCATTCGGTCTTCATCTCGGCCGGACCCTGGCTGCTGACCGTTCTGGCGCTGATCGCCATCAACGTCATCCTGACCGGCGCCATGCCCCGGGCGAGCCTGGAGCTGTTCCGCTCGATCATCGTCTACAATTTCTCGGTGAGCCTAGTGATCACCGGGCCGGTGATCCTGATCGCCACCCGCTATCTCGCCGACCGGGTGTTCGAGAAGAAGGTCGACACCGCGCCGGCCCTGATGGTCGTCGCGACCATCCTTGGGACCGTGCCCGGCCTGGCGCTTGCCATCTGGTTCTACTTCTTCATCTGTACCATCCCGATCCCGCTCGCCCTGCTGGCGCTGGCGAACTACGCGGTCATCTCGGCGATCTGGGTTAACGGGCTGTTCCTGTCCGCCCTCAAGGCCTATGTCCGGGTCACCCTGTCTTTCGGCGCCGGCATGGCGGGCTCGGTTGCGCTGACTTATTTCATCGGCGCTCGGTATGGCGCCGACGGCGCGATGGCCGCCTTCACCGGCGGACTGGCGATCACCCAACTGGTGCTGATGGCGACGGTGCTGGCGGAGTACCGCTATCCGATGCGCCGCCCGTTCGACCTGCTCCGGTATTTCCGCAATTACTGGGACCTGGCGCTCGGCGGGCTGATCTACAATCTCGGCATCTGGATCGATAAATGGGTGATCTGGGCAACCGTGCCCGACACATCTGTGGTCGGCGGCGCGCTGGTGACCATGCCGCTCTATGACGGAGCGATGTTCCTCGCCTATCTCACGATCGTGCCGGCGCTGGCGATCTTCACGGTGTCGATCGAGACCCGGTTCTTCGAGGATTACCAGCGCTTCTACCGCCAGATCGGCGATCACGCCACGCTGGCCACCATTCGCGAGAATCAGGACGCCGTGGTGCATTCCGCCACCGATGGCCTGCGCTCGGTGATGGTGATCCAGATCGTCATTTCGGTCCTGGTGATCTTCTTCGCCCCGGCGATCCTGGAGATCACGGGCGGTGCCTCGCGGCAGATCGGCGTGTTCCGCTTCGGTGTGCTCGGCGCGCTGTTCCACGTGCTGATGCTGTTCTGCGGCATCCTGCTGATTTATTTCGACGCCCGCCGCCCGGCGTTGCTGCTCAACATCATCTTCCTGGCGACCAATGCCGGCTTCACCTGGGCGACGATCGGTCTCGGCTTCGCCTATCTCGGTTACGGCTATTTCGCGGCGACCCTGGTGTCGTTCGCCGTCGGCGTGGTGCTGCTCTTCAACGTGCTGCGCCAGCTCCCCTACTTCTCATTCGTGCGCAACAACCCCTCCGTCACCGGAGCATAGGAGACACTTCATGTGCGGCATCGTGGGCATCGTCAGCACCGAGGACTCGGTCGACCGGCTGGTCGCAGGCCTTAGGGGGCTTGAGTACCGGGGATACGACAGCGCCGGCATCGCCACGTTGACCGGCGGCGGGATCGACCGGCGCCGGGCCGAGGGCAAGCTGCGCAACCTGGAGGCTCGCCTGCGCGAGGCGCCGCTGGCCGGCACCACCGGTATCGGCCACACCCGTTGGGCCACTCACGGCGCCCCGAACGAGGTCAACGCCCACCCCCATTCCGACGGCAAAGTCGCGGTCGTCCATAACGGCATCATCGAGAACTTTCGCGAGCTACGCACCGAACTCGAGGGCCGCGGGCGGGCGTTCACCTCGGTGACCGACACCGAAGTCATCGTCCACCTGGTCAGCGACTACCTGGACCAGGGCAAGACGCCAATGGAGGCGGTGCGTGCCGCCGTCGCCCGCCTGCACGGTGCATACGCGCTCGCCGTGATATTCCGCGATGCTCCCGACCTTCTGATCGTAACCCGCAAGGGCAGCCCACTCGCCATCGGCCACGGCGACGGGGAGATGTTCATCGGCTCCGATGCCATCGCGCTGGCGCCGATGACCGACCGCATCGCCTTCCTCGACGACGGCGACATCGCAACGATCACCCGCGACGGCGCGACGGTGATCGACGCCGACGGCAATGCCGCGCAGCGCGAGGTCCGGGCGACCCATCTGACCGGGGCGGCCATCGGCAAGGCCGGGCACCGGCACTTCATGCACAAGGAGATCTACGAACAGCCCGCCGTCGCCGGCGACCGCCTGCGCTCGCTGATCGACCCGGAGACCAAGCGCATCGTGATGCCGTTCCTGGAGGCGGATTTCACCGTGGTCTCCAAAGTGTCCATCGTCGCCTGCGGCACCTCCTATTATTCCGGTTGCGTGGCGCGGTACTGGATGGAGGATCTGGCCCAAGTGACCTGCGACGTCGAGGTCGCCTCCGAGTTCCGCTACCGACGGCCGTATCTTCCCAAGGGTGGGGTGGCGATCTTCATCAGCCAGTCAGGCGAGACCGCCGACACTCTGGCAGCTATGGAGCACGCCAAGGCCCAGGGCCAGATCTGTATCTCCCTGGTCAACGTGCCGTCGAGTTCCATGGCGCGGCTGGCCGACGCCACGCTGCGGACTTACGCCGGACCCGAGATCGGTGTCGCCTCGACAAAGGCCTTCACCAGCCAGCTCATCGCCATGGCCTGTCTGGTGCTGCACATCGCCCATACCCGCGGCACCATCGACGCGGCCCGCGAGATGGAGTTGACAGAAGCATTGCTGACCGCGCCGAACCTGATGGCCGACGCCCTCGCCTGCGAGCCCCAGATCGAAGAGGCCGCCAGCTTCCTGGCCGATGCCGATCACGCCCTCTACCTCGCCCGCGGCACCCTGTTTCCGCTGGCCATGGAAGGCGCGCTGAAGCTGAAGGAGATCTCCTACATCCATGCCGAGGGATATGCCGCCGGCGAAATGAAGCACGGCCCGATCGCGCTGATCGACGAGAAGATGCCGATTGTCGTGCTGGCGCCGACCGATCCGTGGTTCGAGAAGAGCGCCTCCAACATCGCCGAGGTGCGCGCCCGCAAGGGACGCGTGCTGGCGATCAGCGACGCCAAGGGAATGAAGCAGCTCGACGACTATGTCGATGTCGGCCTGACCCTGCCGGAGACGCACCCGTTTATCGCGCCGATCGTGCTTGCGGTGCCGCTTCAGCTCCTCGCGTATCACGCCGCCGTTCTGCGCGGCACCGACGTGGATCAGCCCCGCAACCTCGCCAAGTCGGTGACAGTGGAATAAGTCCCGTCGATGGCCCATAGCACCCCCGTCTTCGAGGCGACCGTCAGGGAGCCGGACCTCGCGTCCCTGCGGACCTTGCGCCATGGGCTGAAGGACGCCCTCGCCCGCACCGACATCCCGATCCGCCTCGCCCAGGATCTGCAACTGGCCCTGCAGGAACATACCACCAACCTCCTGAACCACGGCGCCCCGGCGCCGTCCGAGATCAAGGTCCATCTGCATGATGACGGTGCGGTCTGGTCGCTCGAAATCTTCGACGACGGCGGACCGTTCCAGAATTTCGACGCCTATCTGGCGCTGGCGACCTTTGCCGACCGACGCAAGGGTCCGCGCACCCACGGCATGGGCATGAAGTTCATCGGCACCCGCTTCGCCGACTACGAATACGACACCGGCAACGGCCTGACCCGGCCGAACCGGCTCTCGCTGTGCTTCCCGCCCCGGGCGGAATTCATCATCCGGCCGATGATCGTGGTGATCGAGGACGAGGCCGCCACCCGCCAACTGATCAAGGCGATCCTGCGCCAGGAGTTCCGAGTCTTTGACTTCGAGCGACCGAGCCAGGCCCTGCGCCTGATCCGCAGCTACCAGCCGGATCTGATCCTGTCGGATATCGGCCTGCCGGAGATGGACGGGATCACCCTGCGCAAGGAACTGGCCCGCGATATCGACACCGACATCGTGCCTTTCGTCTTTCTCTCGGCCCTGGGGGACGACGCGACGATGAGCGAGGCCGGCGATCTCGGTATCGACGATTTCGTCCCCAAGCCGATCGATCCCGTCATGTTGCTGCGGATCGCGCGGCGGCTGATCACCCGATCGCGCAAGGTCCGCGAGGCACTGATCGCGAGGTCGGCCAAGGATCTGTCAGACGGGCTCCAGGTCAACCTGCCGAAAGCCTTCAAGGGCTTCGACCTCGGTTACGCCACCAAACCCGCGTCGCTCGGCGGTGGCGACCTGATCCAGTCCGGCCAGGTCGGCGAGCGCCTGATCATCCTGCTTGCCGACGTGATGGGCCATGGACTCGCCGCGCGGTTCTTCGCCCATGGCGTGGCCGCCTATTTCCGGTCGGTGCTTCTCGGCGCCGATCCCGCCGCCGGCATCGACGAGCTGATGACGCAGCTCTCGAACAATCTGTTCTCCGACCCGACATTCGAGCGCACGGTGGTCTCGATCCAGCTCATCGCGCTCGACCCGGAAGGCGGGATCGAGATCTGCTCCGCCGGACACCCGTTCCCCGTGCTGATTACCGGCGGCGCCATGCGCTGGGTCGAAATCAGCGGCCCGCTACCCGCTCTGGAACAGGACCTGCCGTTCCCGACGGTGCGTCTGGTGCCGGAACCCGGCAGCCGCATCCTGCTCTATACCGACGGTCTGTCTGAGGTCGCATCCGTGCGCCGCGATCCGGCCGCCGCCGGCGAACGCCTGTTCGACCTGCTGCTTCGCAATACCGACGTTCCGGTGGCGGATATGCCGTTCGAAGTGCTGCGCGCGCATTTGGCCTCGACCCGCACGCTGGACGACGACACCAGTCTGATAGCAATCGGAAGACGGGCGGTGGACGGGTAGTCAGGCGGCGCCGACGGCGACGCGCGCCTCGTCGGCCGAGTCCGAGAACGCCATGAAACGGTCGAGTTGGGTCGCCTTCAGCAGTTCGAGCGGCTGATCGCTCGCGCCGCAGATCGCCACCTTGGCGCGCTTGGCGCTGAGGGCGCGGAACGCGTGGACGATCAGACCGATCCCCGAGCTGTCGATGAATTCAACCCGACTCAGATCGAACACCAGCGACCGCCCCTCGACGATCAGCGCCTCAACGTCCGCGCGTGCCTCCTGAACCTCGGCCGAATCCAGGTCGCCACCGAAGACAATCACCGCATGGTCATCCGCCCGGTCGATGGTAAATCCCATTCTCGCCCCCAGTTGCGACATTTGGTCTGTCATATCAATTATGCCCGTCATCCGTCCGTTAGGCGCTCGGTTCCACTGCGTAATCGTCACGCAACAGACGTCGCAAGCCCTCCTCAAGTGTGATTTCCGCCCGCACCCCTATACGGTCCCCGGCGAATCCTGGATTGCCGACCGACACGCGAATGTCTCCGGCCCGTGCGGGACCGAAGGTGATCTCCGCCGAACTGCCGGTCATCGACTTCAGGGACGTCGCGAGATCGAGCACGCTGGTCGGGTTCCCGGTGCAGACATTGGCAACCGGCGCAGCCGCATCCGCCGCCTTGAGCGCCGCCAGGATATGGGCCACCACGTCGCCGACATAGACGAAGTCGCGGACCTGACCGCCATCGCCATGGATCGCCACACCGTCGCCGCGAGCGAACCGCGAGGCAAAGATCGAGATCACGCCGGAATATGGTGAGGACGGGTCCTGACGCGGACCGAAGACGTTGAAGAACCGCAGACCGAAGCTCGGCACCCCGTGGATCCGACCGGCAACGCCCGCATGCAGCTCGGAGCCGTACTTGTCGGCGCCATAGGCCGTCAGCGGCGCCGCCGCCTCGCGCTCGGAGAGCGGGGTGTTGGTGTTGTCGCCGTAGATCGCCGCCGATGAGGCATAGACCACCGGAATCCGGCCGGTATCGCGCGCCGCCTCCAGCACCTTGACGGTCCCGCCGACATTCACCGCGTGGCTGTCGGCCCAGGTCTCGTTGCATTTCTGCACCGAGGCGATGGCGGCAAGATGGATCACGCCCTTGCAGCCGGTCATCGCCCGGCGCACGGCGTCGCCATCCTCGATCGAGGCTTCGATGAGATCGGTCGCATCGGGGATGTTTGTGCGCTTGCCTGTGGACAGGTCGTCCAGGACCACCGGCTCGTCGCCCGCGGCCAGAAGCGCATCGACAACATGGCTGCCGATGAACCCGCATCCGCCGGTCACCAGAATTCTCACTCGATCCTCCCACCAAGGACGGCAGTGAGTGTTCACCACCGTCTCAGAATATCCCGAACCATACTCCTACGCATGAAACAACAGACTGAATTAAAATTTACTAAATTTAACTGGTATGGCCGCGAAATTCAGTCAACGGGTCGCAATCCCCGGTGAGAGCCGGGTTCCCGTCATCACCCAATCCTCGATCAGATCAGATGGTGAAACGCTCGCGCGCCCATTTGAGCCCGACGCGAAAGAAAACCCCTCCCTCGAGAGATCGAGGAAGGGGTCGGTATCGTCCGGCAGTGGGGTCGACGGAGAGGATTACTGCGGCAGGGTGTCGTCGACGCCCTTCACGTACCAGTTCATGCCGGCAAGCGTCCCGTCATTCAGCACCGCGCCCTCGGCGACGGCTAGCTCGCCGTCCTGCTTGTAGATCGGGCCGGCGAAGGGATGGAACGCACCCGACGTGATCTTCGCCTGGGTTTCCATGGCCATCGCCTTCACGTCGTCCGGCATGTTGGTGTACTCGGACATGCCGACCATCTTCGCGCCCATGCCACCCCAGGTGTCGGTCGACGTCCAGGTGCCGTCCAGAACCGCCTTGGTCCGGTCGATATAGTAGGTCGACCAGTCATCCACGATCGCCGTCAACTGCGCCTTCGGCGCGAACTTGATCATGTTCGAGGCCTGGCCGAAGCCGACCACGCCCTGCTCCTCGGCGATCTGCAGCGGAGCGGTAGAATCCGTGTGCTGGGTGATGATGTCGGCGCCTTGACCGATCAGCACCTTGGCGGCGTCGGCTTCCTTGCCCGGATCGAACCAGGAGTTCACCCACACGACCTTGAGCTTGAAGTCGGGATTGACCGACTGCGCGCCCAGCAGGAAGGCGTTGATGCCCCGCACCACCTCGGGGATCGGGAACGAGGCGACATAGCCGGCGATGCCGCTCTTCGACATCTTGGCGGCGATCTGGCCGATCACGTAGCGGCCCTCGTAGAAGCGCGCGGAATAGGTCGAGACGTTATCGGCCCGCTTGTAACCGGTGGCGTGCTCGAACTTGATGTCCGGGAATTTCTTGGCGACGGCCAGCGTCTGCTCCATGAACCCGAAAGAGGTGGTGAAGATCAGGCCGGCCCCCTGGCGCGCCAGACGGGTGATCGCCCGCTCGGCATCCGGGCCCTCGGCCACCTTCTCCACATAGACGGTCTCGACCTTGTCGCCGAGCGCCGCCTCGATGGCCAGACGGCCCTGGTCGTGCTGATACGACCAGCCATGGTCGCCGATCGGGCCGACATAGATGAACCCGACCTTCAGCGGGTCGGCGGCGTTGGCCGCGCCGGCGGTCATGGCACCGGCGGCAAGCAGTGCCGTCGCGACTGCCAGCTTAAGTATCTTCCTCATTGTCCCCGTCTCCTGTCCTGTTCTTTCGGATAACGTTTTGCGGCCGTGACTGTCGGCCCTGGTTCAACGGTCCGGCACGAACGTCTGTCCGATACAGGCCGGCGTGTTGATCTTGGTCAGCGTCCTGTTTCGAGAGATCAGGACCAGGACCAGAATGGTGATCAAATAGGGGAAGGACGACAAGACCTGGGAGGGAATACCGATCCCCAAGGCCTGAGCGTACAGTCCCATGATCCAGACCGTGCCGAAGAGATAGGCGCCGATCAGTACCCGCCGCGCGATCCAGGTGGCGAACACCACCAGCGCCAGGGCGATCCAGCCGCGCCCGGAGGTCATGTTCTCGATCCATTGCGGCGTATAGGCGAGCGAGAGATAGGCCCCCGACAGGCCGGCGCAGGCGCCGCCGAAGAGGATACAGCCGTAGCGCACCGCGATCACGTTATAGCCAAGCGCGTGGGCCGAGTGGTGGTTGTCGCCGACCGCCCGAATTACCAGGCCGGTGCGGGTCCGGGCCATCACATGCGACACCACGAAGACCAGCGCGACGGAGATGTAAACCAGGATGTCCTGGCCGAACAGGATCGGGCCGAGGAACGGGATCTCGCTGAGGACCGGGATGTCGATCGGCTGCAGCTTCACCCCCGGCAGACCGGTGAAGCTCTCGCCGATCAACCCGGACAGGCCGAGGCCGAGCAGGGTCAGCGCCAAGCCCGAGGCGACCTGGTTGGTCGCCAGGGTCTGGGTCAGGAAGCCGAACAGCAGGGACATCGCCATGCCGGCGAGGATGCCGGCGAGCACGCCGAGATAGGGCGACCCGGTCGTATAGGCGGTGGCGAAGCCGCAGACGGCACCGACCACCATCATCCCCTCGACCCCGAGGTTGAGCACGCCGGAGCGTTCCACCACCAGTTCGCCGATCGCCGCCAGCAGCAGCGGCGTGGAGGCCGTGATGATCGTCAGGATGACCGCTTCCAATCCCGTCACCGCCCCGCCTCCCCTACGCCGTCTGCGGGCGCAGCAGGCGGATCCGGTAGAGGATCAGCGTGTCGCAGGCCAGGATGAAGAACAGCAGGATGCCCTGGAACACCTGGGCGGTCTTGTCGGAGATCCCGAGGTCGATCTGCGCCGCCTCGCCGCCGAGATAGCTGATGCCGAGCATCACGCCGGCGACCAACACGCCGACCGGATTCAGGCGGCCAAGGAACGCGACGATGATCGCGGTGAAACCGTAGCCGGGCGAGATCGCCGGCTGCAGATGTCCGCTCGGCCCCGCCACCTCGCAGATCCCAGCGAGCCCGGCCAGCCCGCCGGACAGCAGCAGGCAAAACCACACCATGCGCTTGGAGGAGAAGCCGGCGAAGGTGCCGGCGCGCGGCGCGGTGCCGACCACCCGCACCTCGAACCCCTTGAGCGTGCGCGACATCACGACATAGAGCACCACCACGGCCACCAGGGCGAGACCGGCGCCGAGATGCATGCGGCCGTCACCGAGCGTCGGCAGCAGCTGCCAGCCCTCGAACTGGACCGATTTCGGAAAATTGAAGCCCTGCGGGTCGCGCCACGGACCGCGGATGAACCAGTCGGCAATGAGCTGGGCCACATAGACCAGCATCAGGCTGGTCAGGATCTCATTGGTGCCGAAGCGGGTCCGCAGGAAGGCCGGGATCGCCGCGTAGAGCGCACCGCCCAGCGCCCCCATCAACAGCATCAACACCATGACCGGAAAGCTCTGGAACTCGTGCCAGAGGATCGGCAGGGCGGAGCCGAACAGCGCGCCCATGGTGAGCTGCCCCTCCGCTCCGATATTCCAGACATTGGCACGGAAGCACACGGCAAGGCCGACGCCGATCATCACCAGCGGGGCAGCCTTCACCACCAGTTCCTCGAGCGACCACCACCAGAGCACCGGTTCCAGGAAATAGACATAGAGCGCGCGCGCCGGATCGAGCCCCATCAGCGAGAAGATCACCGCGCCGGTCGCCAGGGTCAGCGCCACCGCCACCACCGGCGACAGCCAGCCCATCAGGCGCGAGCGCTCGGCGCGGCGTTCGAGCACCAGCCTCACGAAGCTGCCCTCCCGCCGTCGTCGACCTCATGCGCGCCGGCCATCATCAGACCAATCGCCTCGCGGTCGATCTTCGCGGTGGGCGTCGCCGCGGACAACTGGCCGCGGGAGATCACGGCGATGCGGTCGGCGATGGCGAAGATCTCGTCCAGATCCTGGCTGATCACCAGCACGGCCGATCCGTCACGCGCCAGGTCGATCAGCGCCTGGCGGATGACGGCGGCGGCACCGGCGTCGACGCCCCAGGTCGGCTGATTGACCACCAGCAGGCGCGGCTTGCGGTCGAGTTCGCGGCCGATGACGAATTTCTGCAGGTTGCCGCCGGACAGCGAGCGCGCTTCGGGGTCATTGCGGGAAGTACGCACATCGAAGGCGCCGGACACCCGCCCCGCCACGTCGCCCGCGAGGCCGAGATTGACCAGCCCGCGCCGCACCATCCCGTCATCCACGGCAAAGCGGGTCAGGATCACGTTCTGCGACAGGGGGAAGTCCGGGACCGCGCCATGACCGAGCCGCTCCTCCGGCACGAAGGCCGCCCCCAGCGCCCGGCGCGCCTTGATCCCGCGCACGGCACAGGCATGTCCAGCAATGGAGATCATCCCGGTCAACCCCTCCAGCCGCTCGCCGGACACCGCGTCGAACAGCTCCGACTGACCGTTGCCCGCCACCCCGGCGATGGCGACGACCTCGCCACCGGAGATCTCCAGGGAGACGTCGCGCAGGGCGGTGCCGAACGGCCCGTCCGCCGGCAGCGAGACCCGGTCCAGTTTCAGGATCGCCTCGCCCGGCGCCGGGGCCGTGCGGGTGGAGACCGCGGCCACGTCGATCCCGACCATGTGCCGGGCGAGCGAGGCGGCGGTCTCCTGCTTGGGGTCGACATGCGCCACAACCCGGCCGAGGCGCAGCACCGTCGCCTCGTGGCACAGCGCCTTCACCTCCTCCAGACGATGGGAAATGTAGAGGATGGCGCAGCCCTCGGACGCCAGTCGGCGCAGGGTGACGAAGAGCTGATCCGCCTCCTGCGGGGTCAGCACCGCCGTCGGCTCGTCCATGATCAGCAGCGACGGCTCCTGCAGCAGGCAGCGCACGATCTCGATCCGCTGGCGCTGGCCGACGGAGAGGTCGGCAACCAGCGCGCCCGGCTCCAGCGGCAGGCCATATTCGCGCGAGACCCGCTCGATCCGTGCCGACAGCCCCTTCATGTCGGTATCGCCCGGCAACGCAAGCGCGATGTTCTCGGCGACGCTCAGCGCCTCGAACAGGGAGAAATGCTGAAACACCATGCCGATGCCGAGCGCACGGGCGGCGGCCGGATTGGCGATCCGCGCCGCCTCGCCACGCCAGCGCAACTCGCCCTCGCTCGGCTGGAGCGCGCCGTACATCATCTTGACCAGGGTGGATTTTCCGGCCCCGTTCTCGCCGAGCAGCGCATGGATCTCGCCCGGCCGGAGCCGCAGAGTCACGTCGTCATTTGCGGCGAAATCGCCGAACTTCTTGGTGATATGGACGGCCTCCAGGAGGAAGTCGCTCATTCGGCCCTGCCCCCGCCGGGATGGTCGCGTGTCGATCCACCTGGGTAGAGGCTGGCGGCGCCGGAGTCGAGCGTCTTGTTGCAGCGCACCCGCACGCTTTGGGGATGCATGCGCCGGACACGGTGTCCTAGACTGAGGCGAACCGAGCCCGCGCGAGACGGGACCAAGACCCATACGACCGAATACAGGGGAGGACGCATGGCCGCCGGCAGGGACAGGCTTGCAGGGAAGACCGCGCTGATCACCGGCGGCGCCTCGGGAATCGGCCGGTCGATTGCCGAGATCTTCATCGAACAGGGGGCGACCGTCGTCATCGCCGATATCGATGCCGCCCGCGGCAACGCGGCCGCCTCGGAGATCGGTGCAACCTTTGCGCTGCTCGACGTGCGCGGCGCGGACGGCTGGCGACGGGTGACCACCGAGATCCTGGACCGCCACGGGCGTCTGGACGTGCTGGTGAACAATGCCGGCACCGGCGGCTCCGGCGGATCGATCGAGGACGCCTCGGTCGACGACTGGGACCGGGTGATGGACATCAACGGCAAGGGCGTGTTCCTCGGCTGCAAATTCGGCGTCGCCGCCATGAAGCCGAACCAGGATCCGGTCGGCGGCTCCATCGTCAACATGTCGAGCATCGCCGGCCTGGTCGGCGCACCGGCGATCCCGGTCTATTCCGCCTCCAAGGGCGCCGTGCGCCTGCTGACCAAATCGGTCGCCCTGCACTGCGCGAAGAAGGGCTACGGCATCCGCTGCAACTCGGTGCATCCGTCCTATACCGACACGCCCATGGTCGACCGCATGGTCGACGGCCATCACAACCCCGAGCGCCTGCGTCAGGCGATCGAGGCGGCGGCCCCGCTGGGCCGCATGGGCGCGCCCGCCGACGTGGCCGGCGCGGTCCTGTACCTGGCGAGTGACGACAGCGCCTTCGTCACCGGCACCGAACTGACGGTCGATGGCGGCATCTGCGCGATGTAACGCCCGACCCATTCTTTTGAGGGAGACACATTCATGTTCGATCTGACCGGCAAGGTGGCGCTGATCACCGGCTCGTCGAAGGGCATCGGCAAGTCGATCGCCGAGTGCATGGTGAAACAGGGGGCGAAGGTGGTGATCTCCTCGCGCAAGGCAGACGCCTGCAATGCGGTCGCCGACGAGATCAAGGCGGGCGGCGGCGAGGCCGTGGCGATCCCCTGCAACATCGGCCGCAAGGAAGAGCTCCAGGCGCTGGTCGACGGCACCCACAAGGCGTTCGGCCGGATCGACATCCTGGTCTGCAACGCCGCCACCAACCCGGTCTTCGGCCCGATGACCGAGGTCTCCGACGAGGCCTATGACAAGATCATGGACACCAACGTGAAGGGCGCGTTCTGGCTGTGCAACATGGTGCTGCCGGAAATGGCCGAGCGCGGCGACGGCGCGGTGATCCTGATCTCCTCCATCGCCTCGATGTACGGCAACCGCAAGCTCGGCATCTATGGTGTGTCCAAGGCGGCCGAGCAGCAGCTCGTGCGCAACCTGGCGGTCGAATGGGGGCCGAAGAACATCAGGGTCAACGCCATCGCCCCGGGCCTGATCCGCACCGACTTCGCCCGCGCCCTGTGGGAGGACGACAAGCGGCGCGCGCTGATGGAGACCGTCACTCCGCTGCAGCGGATCGGCGAGCCGGAGGATATCGGCTGGCTGGCCACCTACCTGGCCTCCGACGGTGCGCGCTTCGTTACCGGCCAAACCATCGTCGCCGATGGTGGCCGGACCATCGGCGACCCCTCCTGAGGCATCGGTCATGGCGCATCTCGGCCCGGTCACCGACGCCCACCGCTTCGATGAAGCGAGGCTCGCCCGCTACCTCGCGGACCAGGGGCTGGACGGTGCCGCCTCCGGCCTGACCGTCCGGCAGTTCCAGGGCGGGCAGTCCAATCCGACCTTCCGGCTCGACACCGCCGACGGCAATGCCGCCTATGTGCTGCGCAAGAAGCCGCCGGGCGACCTGCTGCCCTCGGCCCATATGGTGGAGCGCGAGTATCGGGTTATGGCGGCCCTGGCGCAGACCGAGGTGCCGGTGCCGGTGATGCGACATCTCTGCGAGGACGCCTCGGTCATCGGCACGGCGTTCTACGTCATGGATCATCTCGACGGTCGCATTCCGGACGAGCCGTCCCTGGACGAGGGCTACACCCCGGAAGAACGCGCGGCGACCTGGGACAGCGCCAATGCGGCGCTCGCCAAGCTGCACACCGTCGATTCGGAGGCCGTGGGCCTCGGCGATTTCGGCCGGCCGGCGAATTACTGCGGGCGGCAGATCGCACGCTGGACCAAGCAGTTCGAGGCCTCGAAGACCGACCCCATGCCGGATATGGACCGGCTGACGGAGTGGCTGAACGCGCATCCGGGCGTGCCCGACGAGGTCTCGATCGCCCATGGCGACTACCGCCTGCCGAACTTGATGCTGCATCCGAGCGAGCCCAAGGTAATCGCCATTCTCGACTGGGAACTGGCGACGCTGGGCCATCCGCTGGCCGATGTTGCCTATACCTGCATGCCCTACCGCATGGCCCATTCGGAGAAGGCGCTGAAGGGCATGGTCGGGCTTGACCTGCCGGGCCTTGGTATCCCGAGCGAAGAGGAATACCTGGAGAAGTACCGTCAACGCACCGGGCGCGCCTCCCTGCCCGACATGACGTATTTCCACGCGCTTTCCTTCTTCCGCCTCGCCGCCATCTGCCAGGGTGTCTATTTCCGCGGCCTCCAGGGCAATGCGAGCTCCGACAACGCGCTCGAGGTCGGTGCCAAGGCTCCCAGGCTCGCCGAAATCGGCTGGGCGATCGCCAGCGGAAAGGCCTGAGGCGATGGCGCAGATCAAGATCCACGCGCGGCGCCCCGTCATCGACCGACACCGCCAGGCGGTCTCGGACGCTATCCACGGCGTGATGATGGAGACGCTCGGGCTGCCCGAGGACAAGCGCTTCCACCGGTTCATCGCGCTGGAGGACGCCGACTTCATCCACCCGGCCGACCGGAGCGACGGCTACACGGTGATCGAAATCCTGATGTTCGAGGGCCGCAGCGACGCCGCCAAGCGGGCCTGCCTGCGCGGGCTGATGCGGGCCGTGCCGGCGGCGGCCGGGATCGATGTGGAGGCGGTGGAGATCACGATCATCGAGGCACCGATGGCGAACTGGGGCATCCGCGGCAGGATCGGCGACGAATTGGCGCTCCCCTACAAGGTCGAGACCTGAACCGCCGACCCCCGGGCGCCGGAACCGAGCTTCCCCCTCATCCCCGACGCGTTGCCAGGGTTTCGGCGTACAGGTCGACATAGCGTTCGGCCGGACCGTTCCAGCCGACCGGATGCTTCATCGCGTTGCGCTGCAATTTCCGCCACAACGATGTCTCGCCGAAGACCGCGAAAGTCTTGGCGATCGCATTGGACAGCGCCTCGCGCGAGCCGGGGTCGAACTGGAAGCCGGTCGCCACCCCGGCGCCGAGGGCTGCCGCGTTGGCATCGATGATGGTATCGGCCAGCCCGCCGGTGCGAGCGACGACCGGCAGCGCCCCGTAGCGCATGGCGTACATTTGCGTCAGCCCGCAGGGCTCGAAGCGCGACGGCACCAGGATCGCATCCGATCCGGCGTAGATCCGGTGGGCCAGTGTTTCATCATAACCGATCCGCACGCCGACGGCGTCGGCATGGTCGCGCGCCGCCCCCGCGAAGGCCTCCTCCAGACGCCGGTCGCCGCTGCCGAGCAGGACCAGAGATCCATCGGCCCGCAGCATTTCCGGCAAAACCCCGAGCAGCAGATCCAGTCCCTTCTGATCGGTCAGCCGGCTGACCACGCCGAACAGCGGCCCCGATCGCTTTCCGTCGAGCGCGAAGGCCTTGAGCAGCGCCTTGCGCGACGCCCGCCGTCCGGACAGGGACTGCACCGAGAACGTCTCGATCGCGGCATCGCGGGCAGGATCCCAAAGCTCGGTGTCGATGCCGTTGAGGATGCCGATCGCCCGCTCCTGCCGCGCCGCCAGCACGCCCTCAAGCCCACAGCCGAATTCCGGGCTCTCCAGCTCACGGGCATAGGTCGGGCTGACCGTCGTCACCACGTCGGAATGGATCAGCCCGGCCTTCAGGAAGTTGATCCGCCCGTAAAACTCATAGCCCTGGGAGGTGAAGCCGCGTTCCGGCAGCTTGAGGGCGCGGCGCAGCGTGGCGTCGCAGAGTCCCTGATAGGATATGTTGTGGATGGTGAGGATCGTGGCAACATCGCCGACACCCCAGGCACCGAGGTAAAGCGCGATCAGGCCGGTCTGCCAGTCATGGGCATGGACGATGTCGGGCCGCCACCCATCGGTGAGGCCGTCGCGGGCGATCTCCGCCGCCACCCATGACAGAGAGGCAAAGCGGAACGGATTGTCGGGCCAATCCGCGCCCTCGTCGGTAACGTAGAGACCGTCGCGGTCGAAATAGTCCGGCATATCGAGGGCCAGCAGATCCAGCCCGTCGACGGCGGCGCGGCGGACAACCGCGCGCTTGCCGAAAACGTCCTCCGCCTGCCAGACACCCTTCTTCCCATCGACCCGCGCCATCACGCCCGGATATCCGGGCAGCAGGACCCGAACATCGACCCCTTTGGCCGCCAGCGCCTTGGGCAGCGCACCGACCACGTCGGCCAGCCCGCCGGTCTTCACCAGCGGCACGCATTCCGAGGCGACGAACAGGACCCTCATCGAGCCTCCAACCAGCGCTCGACCATCGGGCGGGTGATCAGACAGGTTCCGGCCTCAGTTCGGCGGAACCATTTCGCATCCTCCTCAGGGTCCTCGCCGACGACCAGCCCTTCGGGAATCTCGACACCCCGGTCGATGACCACCCTGGTGAGACGCGCGTGGCGGTTCACCACCACCTTGGGCAGGGCGACGACCTCGAAGAGTTCGGAGAAGGAATGGGTGTGGCACTTGGTGAACAGCAGCGACCGCTCGATATTCGAGCCGGAGACGATGCAACCGCCGGACACCATCGAGCTCACGGCGCTGCCGCGGCGGTTCTCCTCGTTGTGGATGAACTTCGCCGGTGGCACGACCTCTCCATAGGTCCAGATCGGCCAATCTTCGTGAAATAGGTCGAGGCCGGGCACGAAGTCGGTCAGGTCGATATTGGCTTCCCAGAACGCGTCGACGGTGCCGACGTCGCGCCAGTATGGCGCCGGCTCGTTGCCGCTCATCACACAGGAATCCGAGAAGAAATGCGCGTAGGCGCCCCCCCCCCTGACCACCGCCGGGATGATGTCCTTGCCGAAATCGTGGCTGGAGGTCGTGTCGCCGGCATCGGTCAGCAGCAGATCGCGCAGAACCGACCAGGCGAAGACGTAGATCCCCATGCTGGCAAGCGCCCGGTCCGGGTCACCCGGCAGCGGCGGCGGGTCGGCCGGTTTCTCCACGAAATCGACGATACGTCCGGTGTCGTCCACCGCCATGACGCCGAAAGCCGACGCCTCGCTCCGCGGCAGCGTCAGACAGCCGACCGTCACGTCGGCGCCGGACTCCAGATGCTGGCGCAGCATCAGCTCATAGTCCATCTTGTAGATATGGTCGCCGGCCAGGATGACGATGTATTCCGGGTCGTAACCGTCGATGATGTCGATGTTCTGGAGCACCGCGTCGGCGGTGCCGAGATACCAGTTCTCTCCACCGGACTGCTGCGAGGCGGGCAGGATGTCGAGAAACTCGTTGCGCTCGGCCCTGAAGAAGCTCCAACCGCGCTGCAGGTGACGGATCAGACTGTGGGCCCGGTACTGGGTGGCCACGGCGATCCGGCGGATGCCGGAATTGACGGCGTTGGACAGGGCGAAATCGATGATCCGGCTCTTGCCGCCGAAATAGACCGCCGGCTTGGCCCGCCGGTCGGTGAGTTCCATCAGTCGACTGCCGCGGCCCCCGGCGAGTACGAACGCCATGGATTGCTGGGCGAGACGGGTCGCCCCCGGTGTGTGGACCATGGCTGCTCTCCCCCTGCGGCACTTCGAGACTTGGACGCTCGATACCTTAGAGTGTGGGGCGTGCCTGGACCGTGTACACCCCCTTACAGTGGATATTCGGTACTCTCCGGGACCGCTACACCGAGATCCTGACCCGCGATGCCGCCCCCGGCGCCGATCTCGACGAACATGTCCACGAATGGGATGTGCGTGCGTTGATATTGGACGGCGCGTTCTTCGTGGCGACGGCCGACGGACGGTCCGACTGTCGCACCGGCGACACCGTCGAGCTCTCCGCCGGGGTTCCGCACACCGAGGGCGCCGGTCCCAAAGGCGCCAGACTGCTGATCGGCCGGCGGCATCAGACCCCCTGAGCCGGTCAGTCGTTCTTTCGCAGCTCCGACTTGGCGATCGACTCCAGGTGCACCTCGTCCGGACCGTCGGCGAGGCGCAACGCCCGGCTGTGGCCATAGGCATGGGCCAGGTGGAAGTCCTGGGACACACCGCCGCCGCCATGAACCTGGATCGCCTTGTCGATCACCTCGCAGGCCATGCGCGGGGCGATAACCTTGATCATGGAGATTTCCTGGCGCGCCGCCTTGTTGCCGACCGTGTCCATCTTGTGGGCGGCATACAGCACCATCAGCCGCGCCTGATCGATGTTGATCCGGCATTCGGCGATGGTGTGACGCAACGCCCCCTGCTCGGACAGCGCCTTGCCGAAGGCGACGCGGGACCGGGCGCGCGCCTTCATGGACTCAAGCGCCCGCTCGGCCTGACCGATCAGGCGCATGCAGTGGTGGATACGCCCCGGGCCGAGGCGCCCCTGGGCGATCTCGAAGCCGCGTCCCTCACCGAGCAGGACGTTGGACACCGGCACCCGCGCGTTCTCGAAGGTCACCTCCGCATGGCCATGCGGCGCGTGGTCGTAACCGAACACGGTCAACGCCCGCTTCACCGTCACGCCCGGGGTGTCGATCGGCACCAGAATCATCGACTGCTGGCGGTACTTGTCCGCATTCGGATCGGTCTTGCCCATGAAGATCATGATCTTGCAGCGCTCGTCGAGCGCGCCGGAGGTCCACCATTTGCGGGCGTTGATCACGTAGTCGTCGCCCTCGCGGGCGATCTGCGCCTCGATGTTGGTGGCGTCCGAGGAGGCCACCGCCGGCTCGGTCATGGCGAAGGCGGAGCGGATCTCGCCTCCCATCAGCGGGGTGAGCCATTTGGCCTTCTGCGCATCGGTGCCGTAGCGGACCAGCACCTCCATGTTACCGGTGTCCGGGGCGGAGCAGTTGAAGACTTCCGAGCCGATGGAGGACCGCCCCATGACCTCGCAGATCGGCGCATAGTCGCGGTTGCTGAGTCCGGCGCCGAGATCGCTCTCCGGCAGGAACATGTTCCACAGGCCGGCGGCTTTCGCCTTGGCTTTCAGCTCTTCCATGATCGGAGGAGCGGTCCACCGGCTCGGCCCCTCGGCGACCTGGTGCTCGTAGACCTCTTCTGCCGGATAGACATGCTCGTCCATGAAAGCCTGGACGCGGTTGCGCAGCTCGGCCGCCTTGTCGCTCATCTCGGGAATCATGGAGGTCTCCTCAGCCGAGGTCGATGAATCGTTTCAGATGGTGCCCGGTATTGCCGAAGGCCACGTCGATCAGCCGAAGCCGCTTGAAATAGTGCCCGACCGCCATCTCGTCGGTCATGCCCATACCGCCATGGAGCTGGATCGCCTCCTCGCCGACGATCTTTCCGGCGCGGCCGATCTCCGCCTTCACGGCCGAGGCCGCGCGCGACCGCTCGGCGCCCGTCGCCGTATCCATCAGGCTGGCCGTGCGATAGCAGAGCGCATGGGCGAACTGGGTCTCCGACAGCATCTCGACGGCGCGGTGCTGCAACACCTGGAAACTGCCGAGTGGCTTGCCGAACTGGGTGCGGGTCTTCAGGTACTCGGTGGTCAGCGCGACCGTCGCCGCCATGGCGCCGACCGCTTCGGCCGACAACGCCACGCAGGCCCGGTCGATCACCGCCTCGACGATCGCCACCGCCCCGCCCTTGGGTCCGAGGGCCGCGTCGCGGCCGACCTGCACTCCGTCGAGTTCAAGATCGGCGCCGCGCAGACCGTCGATGGTGGGATAGGCGCGCTTGGTCAGCCCCGCCGCATCGCCCGGCACCAGGAACAGGGTGACGCCGTTGCGGTCGTCGTCGCGGCCGCCGGTACGGGCGGAGACGATCAGCGTGTCGGCGCAGTCGCCGTGCAGAACGACCGCCTTGTGGCCGTCCAGCACCCAACCCTCGTCGTTCTCGGTCGCCATGGTCGAGACCCGGGCGAGGTCGTAGCGGCTGGTCGGCTCGCCATGAGCCAGGGCCAGCAGGCGCCTGCCCTCGACGACCGACGGCAGGATCTCCGCCGCTCTGGCCGGGTCGGCTCGGGCAACCGTCTCCGCGCCGAGCACGATGGTGGCGATGAACGGCTCGACCACCAGGGCCTTGCCGAACGCCTCCAGCATCAATGCCAGGTCGACGGTGGAGCCGCCGAGCCCGCCATGCTCCTCGGCAACCGGGAAGCCGAGCCAGCCGAGTTCGGCGAACTCGGCCCACACGGCGCGCGACCACCCCCCCTCGCCGGCGCAGATCCGGTTGCGCTGCTCGAACCCGTACTTGTCGGCCAGATAACGGGCGATGCTGTCCGCCAGCTGGCGCTGGTCGTCGGTGGACGTGAAACTCATAGGCCGAGCACCATCTTCGCCAGGATGTTCTTCTGGATCTCGTTCGACCCGCCGTAGATCGAGGCCTTGCGCCAGTTGAAATACAGCGGCGCCAGCGCCGGGCCGTAATCCGGGCCGACCGGTTCCTCGTTCCAGCCATCGTCGCGGAACGCCTCCGGCTGGAACGGCGCCGCGTAGGGGCCGATCGCCTCCATCAGCAGGTCGGTCAGACCCTGCTGGATCTGGGTGCCCTTGATCTTCAGAAAGGACGGCTCGGCGCCGACGGGACGACCCTCGCTCTCCGCATAGAGGGTACGCAGCACCAGACTTTCCAGCGACAGCAGGTCGATCTCAATCTGCGCGAGGCGGCGAGCGTAGTCCGGGTCCTCGATGATCGGCTTGCCGCCGGCCAGTTCGGTGCGGGCGATGCCCTTCAGCTTGCGGAGCTGCGCCTTGGACCGCCCGACCGCGGCGATGCTGGTGCGCTCATGGCCGAGCAGATACTTGGCGTAGGTCCAGCCCTTGCCCTCCTCGCCGATCCGGTTCTCCACCGGCACCCGCACGTCCTCGAGGAACACGCTGTTGATCTCGGCGCTGCCGTCGATCGTGGTGATCGGATGGACGCTGATGCCGGGGCTCTTCATGTCGATCAGCAGGAAGGTGATGCCCTCCTGCGGCTTGCCGGCATCGGACGTGCGCACCAGGGTGAACATCCAGTCGGCGTGCTGGGCCAGCGTGGTCCAGGTCTTCTGGCCGCTGACGACGTAGTGATCGCCGTCGAGCACCGCCTTGGTGCGCAGCGAGGCGAGGTCGGAGCCGGAGCCGGGCTCGGAATAGCCCTGGCACCACCAGTCCTCGGAACTGTGGATGCGCGGCAGGAACCGGTCCTTCTGCGTCTGGTTGCCGAACTTCATGATCACCGGGGCGACCATGGTGACACCGAACGGGATCACCATCGGCGCCCCGGCCAGCGCGCATTCTTCGTCGAAGATGTGCTTCTGCATCGGCGTCCAGCCGGTGCCGCCATGCTCGACCGGCCAGTTCGGGGCGATCCAGCCCTTCTCGTGCAGGATCTTCTGCCAACGCACGTGATCATCCTTGGAGATCCGGAACCCGTTCCCGGTCTTCTCGGCGATATCGGCGGGCAGCTTCTCCTTGAGAAACGCCATCACATCCTGACGGAAGGCCTCTTCTTCGGGCGACAGAACCACGTCCATGACCGGTCTCCTCGTTCCCAGATATCAGGCGACTTCGAACAGGCCGGCCACGCCCTGGCCGCCGCCGACGCACATGGTGGTGACGACAAATTTCGCGCCGCGCCGCTTACCCTCGATCAGCGCGTGGCCGACCATGCGCGCACCGCTCATGCCGTAGGGGTGGCCGATGGAGATCGATCCGCCGTTCACGTTCAGTTTGTCGTTCGGGATGCCGAGCGTGTCGCGGCAGTACAGGACCTGGCTGGCGAAGGCCTCGTTGAGCTCCCAGAGGTCGATGTCGTCGATTTTCAGGCCGGCGCGCTCCAGCAGGCGCGGCACGGCGAAGACCGGGCCTATGCCCATCTCGTCCGGTTCGCAGCCGGCGACGGCGAGACCGCGATAGATGCCGAGCGGCTCGATGTTGCGCTTTTCCGCCTCCTTGGAATCCATGATCACGCAGGCCGACGCCCCATCGGAAAGCTGGCTGGCATTGCCGGCGGTGATGAACTGGTCCGGCCCCCGCACCGGTTCCAGCCCCGACAGCCCTTCCAGAGTGGTCGACGGCCGGTTGCCCTCGTCCTTCTCCAGCGTCACCGTCCGCTCGCTGACCTCGCCGGTCTCCTTATCCTTGACCAGCATGGTGCTTTCCAGCGGCACGATCTCCTCCGAAACCCGGCCCTCGGCCTGGGCGGCAGCCGTTCGCCGCTGGCTCTCGGCGGCGTATTCGTCCTGCGCCTCGCGGCTGACGCCGTAGCGGGTGGCGACGATATCGGCGGTCTCGATCATCGACATCCACAGCGCCGGCTTGTGCTCCAGGAGCCAGCTCTCGGTCAGGTGGGTCTTGTTCAGGTTGGCCTGGGTCAGGCTGATCGACTCCACCCCGCCGGCGACCATGGCCGGCACGCCGTCGACGATGACCCGCTGGGCCGCCATCGAGATGGTCTGCAGGCCGGAACTGCAGAACCGGTTCACCGTCGTCCCGCCCGTCGTGATCGGCAGTCCGGCGCGTATCGCGGAAAGGCGGGCGATGTTTTGCCCGGTCGCCGCTTCGGGCAGGCCGCAACCGATGATCGCATCCTCGATTTCGGCCGGATCCAGACCGGAGCGGGCGACGGCGTGGTGGATCGCGTGACCGGCGAGTACGGCACCATGGGTGTTGTTGAACGCGCCCCGAAACGCCTTGCCAATCGGCGTCCGGGCTGTGGACACGATGACCGCCTCGCGCATGAGGCCCTCCCTGCTGTTTGTTCCGTCGACGCCGATAGATGGTGCCGCGATATGGTTGCAGCATCGATAGCAGGACCGTGCCGCGACGGGAACCACGTTCGTTCCGCGGCACCGCCAATGGTGCCCTTGTCATCGCCGCTGCGAAGCGGTCTCCTTCGCGGTGAAAAAGCTACCGGGAGGAGTTCCATGACCGCATCGCCGCGCCTGTTCGAGCCGCTGACCATCAAGTCGACGACCCTGAACAACCGCATCGTCATCTCGCCGATGGATCAGTATTCCGCCATCGACGGCGTGCCGAACACCTATCACCTCGTCCACTACGGAAAATTCGCCATGGGCGGCGCCGCCGCGGTGATCGTCGAGGCAACCGGCGTGTCGGAGCGCGGCCGCATCACCAACGGCTGCCCCGGCCTGTACAACCAGGCGCAGGTCGACGGCTTCCGCCCGTTGACCGATTTCATCCGCCAGCAGCGCTCGATCCCTGCGGTGCAGATCGGCCATGGCGGCCGCAAGGCCTCGACGCAACGCCCCTGGGAGGGTGGCGGTCCGGTCGGCCCGAAGGAGATCGCCCAGGGCGACAAGCAGTGGACCCCCTACGGCCCCTCGGACCTGCCCCTATCGGACGGCTGGCTGACGCCGAAGATGATGGACGATGCCGACCTCAAGCAGACCAAACAGGACTTCGCCGACGCCGCCAAGCGCGCGTTGGACGCCGGGTTCGAGATCGTCGAGATCCACATGGCCCACGGCTATCTGCTGCAGACCTTCCTGTCGCCGCTGTCGAACAAACGCAACGACAGCTTTGGCGGCGACCTGGAGGGACGCATGCGCTTCCCGCTGGAGGTCGCCGAGGCGGTGCGCGCCGCCTGGCCCGCCGACAAGCCGCTCTTCGTGCGGATCTCCTCGGTCGACGGCATGGACGGCGGCTGGGAGATGGACGAGAGCGTGGTGCTGGCCAAGGCGCTGAAGGAGCGTGGGGTCGACGTGATCGACTGCTCGTCGGGCGGCAACTCGCCGAAGGGCGCCACCAACGCCAACCTGAAGCGCGGCCCCGGCTATCAGGTGCCCTTCGCCGAGCGCATCAAGAAGGAAGTCGGCATCCAGACCATGGCGGTCGGGCTGATCCGCGAGCCCGACCTGGCCGAGCAGATCCTGCAGGAGGAGCGCGCGGACCTGATCGCCATCGGCCGGCAAGCGCTGGTCGACCCGTTCTGGCCGCTGCACGCCGTCCAGCATTTCGACATCGATCCCGATTTCGAGAAGTGGCCGCACCAGTACGCCTGGTGGTTGGAGAAGTGGGACAAGGGCCTGCGCGCCTATGCCCGCGATCAGGCGGCCGAATAAAGGGTCCGCAAACAGGAAGTGCCGGCGTGGGAGATACGCCGGCACGTCGCCCTTCGGCAGATCATGGTTTCCGTGGTTACCGCTCGGATTACCGCTCGATCGGCGGTTTCTTGTCCTTGTGATTCTCCTCATGGTCCGCCCCGGCCGCGTCCGGCGCCTTGGGGCGCGGCGGCTTCGAGAACGGGACCGAGCCCGGCTGCAACGGATCGACAGGATGCTCCGGCGGGTTCGACTTATCGGCCATGGGTGCTTCCTCGTGCGGTTGCGTCTGATCGAAGAAACGACGCAACGCGCAGGCGGTTCCCGGAAATCTACGGTTCCGGGACGCCGGCCGAAATCACTGGCGTCAGTTACGGTTGTTGGGAACCTCGCCGCCAGGGAGGCGTTTGACCGGCATCCCCCAACCTTATCGAGGCAGACGCCATGAACTGGGATCAAATCGAAGGCAACTGGAAGTCGTTCAAGGGTAAGGCCCAACAGCAGTGGGGCGACCTCACCAACGACGACCTGGACAAGATCGAAGGCAAGCAGACCGAGCTGGAAGGCCTGATCCAGCAGCGCTACGGCAAGACCCGCGAGGAAGCGAAACAGGCCGTGCACGACTGGGCCGACACGCTCTGATCGGCCTGCGCCAAGACGTCAGAAGGCCGCACCACGCGTGCGGCCTTCTTGGTTTCAGTCAGCCCCGCAGCGCGCGTTCAATATTCAGCATAGATCTCGATGACGTTGTTCTCCGGATCCCGGAAGAACAGCGTGCGATGGCGCCAGCTCGGCAGGTCGGTCGGCTCGCGCACGATTGCCACGCCCTGGTCCACGAGTTCCCGATAGCAGGCATCGACCGCCGGTGGCGGCACTCGGAAGGCAAGCTGCACCGATGCCGCCCCCTCGGCCACCGGCCCGTCCTGCCAGATCGGCATGCCGTCCCGCGGACGCAGAGTCAGCAGCGTGCCGCCGACACGGAAACTCACCCAGCTCGGCGTGTCGGTTTCCACCGCGAAGCCCATCACCTCCTCGTAGAACCGTCGGGTCGCCGCCATGTCGGTGCAGAGCAGGACGGTATAGTCGAGATTGTGGATGTCCTTCAGGCTCATCACCGCCTACTCCGCCACGATATAGACCGCAATCGCCTGGGCGACGCAGGCGGGCTTCTCGCCGCCCTCGATCTCCACTGTGACGGTGAAGTGCGCGCGGATCGTGTCGGGCTTCTGGCGCACCATTTGGTCGAGCGCGACCCGGCCGCGAATACGCGCCCCCGCCGGCACCGGGGCGACGAAACGGACCTTGTCGAGCCCGTAGTTGATCCCCGTCGTGCGTGGCTTCAGGTCGAACGCCTCGGCGGTGATCCGCGGCAGCATCGACAGGGTCAGATAGCCATGCGCGATGGTGGTGCCGAAAGGCGATTCCGCCGCCGCCCGCTGCCGGTCGATATGGATCCACTGGCGGTCCTCGGTCGCCTCGGCGAAGAGGTCGATCCGCGCCTGCTCCATCTCGACCCAGCCGCTGACACCGATCTCCTCGCCGATGCAGGCCTCGAATGCCGCGACCGTCTCGAAGACCCGCGGACTAGCCAAGGGTCGGATCCTCGGACACCCTAATCAGCTGCTTCCCGAAATTCTCGCCCTTAAGCAAGCCAACGAAGGTCTCGGGCGCCTTTTCCAGCCCCTCGACGATATCCTCTCGGTACTTCAACTCGCCGGAGCGGATGTATCCGCCGACCTCCTTGATGAAGTCGGGGAACCGGTTCCAGCGCTCGGTGACGATGAAGCCCTGGATGTGCAGCCGGTCGGTCAGGATCTGACGCATCAGGCTGGCCCGGCTCGCCCCGCCCTCCAGTGAGGTGGCGTTGTAGAGCGAGATCATCCCGCAGACCGGAATGCGGCCGAACGGGTTCATCTGCGACAAGGCGGCGTCCAGCGTCGGGCCGCCGACATTCTCGAAATACACGTCCACGCCCTTCGGGCAGACCGCCTTCAGGTCGTCCTTCAGGGTCTCGGAGCGGTGCGACACGCAGGCGTCGAAGCCGAGCTCCTCCGTCACGAAGGCCACCTTCTCAGGCGAGCCGGCGACGCCGACGGCGCGGGCGCCCTTGATCTTCGCCAATTGGCCGACGACGGAGCCGACGGCGCCCGAAGCGGCGGAGACCACCACCGTCTCGCCTTCCTTGGGCTGGCCGATATCCAGCAGGCCGACATAGGCTGTCAGACCCGGCATGCCGAGCACACCGACGGCAGTGGAGATCGGCGCGTCGGCGGGGTCGAGCTTGCGCAGGCCCGTGGCATCGACCACATCGGCGCTTTGCCATCCGGACATCGAGAGCACGTAATCGCCCTCGACGAATTTCGGGTGCCTGGACGCCATCACCTGGCAGACCGTGCCACCGGTGATCACGCCGCCGATCGCCACCGGCGTGGCGTAGGACCGCGCATCGCTCATCCGGCCGCGCATATACGGGTCGAGCGACAGATAGATCGTGCGGAGCGCGACCTGGCCCTCCCCAATCTCCGGCAAGTCGACCTCGATTTTCTCGAAGTCGCCGGCCACGGGCTCGCCCTTGGGCCGGGACGCGAGGCGGATCTGAGTGCTCTTCATCGCTGGATCCTTCAGTTCGGATGATCTTCGCGGATCATATCGGAGGCTTTCTCGCCGATCATGATCGCCGCGGCGTTGGTGTTACCGGATACCATGGTCGGCATGATGGACGCGTCCGCAACCCGCAATCCGGCAATGCCGTGCACCCTCAGGCGGGAGTCGACGACGCAGTCCTCGCCCGGCCCCATCCGGCAGGTGCCGACCGGGTGGAAGGCGGTGTTGGCGGTATTACGGACATGATTCAGCAGGTCCGCGTCGCTGGTCGCCCCGGTACCCGGCTCGACCTCCTCGCCGCGCAACGGATCCATCGGCGTCGCCTCGGCCACTTTGCGGACCAGTCGCAGGCCATCGATCATGGTCTGGCGGTCCAGGGCGTCGGAGAGGAAGTTGAAGCGGATATCCGGATGGTCGCGGGCATCGGCGGAACGGACATGGATCGAGCCGAGGCTTTCCGGGCGCAGCTGGTAGCAGGTCATCGTCATACCCGGCCAATCCTGCAGCAGCCGCCGGGTGGCGTCGCGAATCACATAGGGCATGACATGGACCTGGATATCCGGCGTCTCCAGTTCCTGGCGGGTCTTCAGGAACCCGAGGATCGGCGCCGACGGCATCGCCATGAACCCGCGCCGTGTCGCCAGGTAGCGCAGGAACTGCCAACCGCGCGGGATCAGCCCGGCCATGCGCTCGTTGTAGGAGACACCGCGCTGCTTCAGGCGCCAGACCATGCGGGCGTTGATGTGATCGCGCAGGTTCTCGCCAACCGCGGCCAGTTCGTGCTTCACCTCGATGCCGAGCGGCTTCAGCACGTCGGGTCGGCCGATGCCGGAAAGTTCCAGGAGCTGCGGTGCCGCGACGCCGCCGCAGGACACGATGACCTCGCGACCGGCACGGACCTCGACTTCTTCGCTGTTGGCGATGCGGTAGGCCACACCGACGCAGCGTTTGCCCTCCAGAATCAATCGGGTCGCCAGGGCGCCGGTGACGATCCGCAGATTCGGCCGGCTTCTGACAGGCGCGAGATAGGCCACCGCCGTACTTTGTCGGAAGCCGTTCTTGATCGTGGTCTGGGTCCGCACGAACCCTTCCTGATCGGCGCCGTTGTAGTCCGGGTTCCGCCGGATGCCGATGGATTCCCCGGCCCGGAAGATCGCTTCGTAGAGCGGACTCTGATCGTAGGATTCGCAGACATGCAGCGGGCCGCCCTGGGCTCGCATGTCGTCGGCTCCATGCTCGTAATTCTCCATCCGCTTGAAGATCGGCAGGACGTCGTCGAAGCTCCAACCGCGGTTGCCGCGCTGTGCCCAGGTGTCATAGTCCAGCGGCTGTCCGCGGACGTAGACCAGGCCGTTGATCGACGACGAGCCACCGAGCAGCTTCCCCCGGGGTACCGAGATCTCGCGATTGGCGGTGGCCGCCTCCGGCGTCGATTTGTAGCACCAGTTGGCCGCCGGGTCGGAGATCAGCAACCCGAAGCTCGCCGGCATCCGGCTGTAGGGATGGCTCGCCGCCCCCGCTTCCAGCAGCAGAACCTTGTGGCGGCCGCTCTCGGTCAGCCGGTTCGCCAGAACGGCACCGGCCGAACCGGCGCCCACGATAATGAAATCGACGTCGCCCACGGCGGAGTCTGAACCTTGCATCAGCAATACCTCCCATGCTGCCCTTCTCTGGGTGCAGCTTCGTGGAATGCGAGCACGGCAGCGGCGATCTGTCGAGCCGGCAAGCACTCCGCGCTATGCTGCCGAAATATGCACTATCAAGGACTGCCGGCATGCCCGTTACCGCCTTCGACTCCGCCCTGACGGCTCCGCTCCTGTCGGACCCGGAGATCGCCGCCCTGATCGATGACGCGGCGACCACCCGGGCGATGGTCGAGGTCGAGCGTGCGCTCGCCCGGGCCCAAGGGAAACTCGGCATCATCCCCGCCGACGCCGCCGAGACGATCGACAGCGCGCTGACCGGATTCTTCCCCGACATGGAGAAACTCGGCGACGGCATGAAGGCCGCCGGCGTGCCGATCGTTGCCCTGGTCAGCCAGCTGCGGGCCGAGGTCGGTGCCGCCGCGCGCGACTATGTTCATGCCGGTGCCACCAGCCAGGACATCTACGACACCGCACAGCTGCTCTGCCTCGCCGCCGCGACCGATCGGGTAAAGGGGCAGATGGATACCCTGATCGCCCTGCTGTCGACCCTGGCCGACGATCACCGTCATACGGTTATGGCCGGCCGAACCCGTACCCAGCAGGCAATCCCGATCAGTTTCGGCGCCAAAGTCGCGGGCTGGCTGGCGCCGCTGAAACGCCACCGTCAACGCCTGTACTGGGTGCGCGAAGACCTGCTGGTCGTGCAGTTCGGTGGCGCGGCGGGCACGCTGGCGGCACTCGGCGACGGGGGGATGGACGTGGCCGACACCCTGGCCGACGAGCTCGGACTGGAGCGCGCCGACAGTCCCTGGCATACCGGCCGCGACGGCATCCTCGGTCTCGGCGGCTGGCTCGCCGGGGTAACCGGCACCCTGGGCAAGATCGGCGCCGACCTGCTGCTGATGGGCCAGAATGAGGTGGCCGAAGTGCGGCCCGGCTCCGGCGGCGGATCCAGCGCCATGCCGCAGAAGGCAAACCCGATCGGCGTCGAGATGCTGGTCACCCTGGCGCGCTCCAACGCCACGTCGATCTCCGGCCTGCATCACGCGGCGATCCAGGAGCACGAGCGCGGCGGTCCCGGATGGACGCTGGAATGGATCAACCTGCCGCAGATGGTGCTGGGCACGGCCGCGGCTCTGCGGATCGCGGGCGAGGTGTTCAGCGACCTCACGGTCGATACCGCGCGCATGCGGGCCAATCTCAACCTCGATACTGGATTGATCATGGCCGAGGCGGTGACGACCGCGCTGGCCGCCCATGTCGGCAAGGTCGAGGCCCAGGCGCTGGTCAAGCGGGCCTGCCTGGACGCGCCCTCGACCGGGCGCTCCATCACCGACCTGCTGCGCGAGCGCACCGACGCCCCGGTGGACTGGGACGCGGCCGCGGAGCCCGCCAATTATCTCGGCGCCTCGCAGGAGATCATCAACCGGGTGCTGGCGCTGTAGGGCGCGGTCTTTTGCGTTCTAGGCCCGTCATCCCAGGTGCCCCCTGGCGTGATCCGGGGGGCTGCCCGGGAGCTCGCCGGGATGACGGGTATTTTGAGCGCCCTGCCCCTCAGCCCTTCGCGTAGGGCGGCGGCGTGTAGTAGCGCGGATACGGGCCGACAGCGGTCATGTCGACCTCGACCATTGCCGGTCCCGGATGGGCGAGCGCGGCTTCCAGCGCCGCCTCCAGCGCGTCCATCGACTGCACGACCGCGTAGGGCATGCCACAACCCTCAGCCAGCCGCCCGAAATCCGGCGGCGTGGGATCGGCGAAGTGGTGCCGGCCGCCGTAAAGACTGTCCTGGATGTGCTTGATCACGCCGAAGCCACGGTCGTTCATCACCATGAAGACCACATCCGCCTGCTCGTCCGCCGCGGTCCAGAGCTCGCCGAGATTCATCGCGAAGCCGCCGTCGCCGCTGATGCACAGCGTCTTGCGCCCACCGGCTCCCATAGCCGCACCGATGCCCATGGACAGTCCCGGCCCGATGGCGGCGCCAACCGGGTACAGCGTATCCCGTGGTCCGTAGACCTCGAACGCCCGATGGCCCCAGGTGGTGTGCGACAGGGTCACATCGCGCACGAAAATTCCGTCGCGTGGCAGCACCCGGCGGACGATCTCGGGCATCGCCGCGTAGCCGTTCAGGAACGCGGCATAGGCCGCCTTCCCCGCCTTGCGCGCCGCCGCCACGTCGCCGGCCAGCGCCGGGTCGAGCGAGAGGCCACCGGAAAGCCGTTCCGCGAGCGCCGACAGGGTCGCCCCGGCCTCGCCCCGCACGAACAGATCGGTCGCATAGGTCCGGCCCTGGGCCTTGGGGTCGATATCGATCTGCACCCGCTGCGCCGGAAGCGCCAGTGACTGATCCTGGGTCTCGTGGCCGCGCAGCCGCGAACCGGCGACGATCAGCAGGTCGACCGTATCGAGAAAGCCCTGGACCTCCGGCAGGCCCGCGCCGGCGGCAAGCGACAGCGGATGATCCTCCGGAACGGCCCCCCGGCCGTTCCAGCTGCTGATCACCGGAATGCCGAGATCGACCATCGCCTGCACGGCACCGGTCGCCTGCTTGGCCCCATTGCCGACCCAGAGCAGCGGCCGACGCGCGGCCGTCACCTTGGCGACCAGCGCCTCGAACGCCGCGTCATCCGGCGCGATGGCGGCCGGGCGCGGCAGCGACAGGGTTTCCAGCTCGGCCGGCCGCTCGATCTCGGCGCGCTGTACGTTGATCGGGATCTCGACACTGACCGGTCCGGTCGGCGCCGTCATCGCGTCCTCGACCGCGCGGGTGAGGATGCCCAGGGCGGCGGCCGGCGACAGGATGCGGTAGGCGCTCTTGCACACCGAGGCGAGCATCGCGGACTGGCCCGGTACGTCGTGGACCGAGCCCATGTCCCGGTCGAGCATGTTGGTCGGTGTCTGGCCGGTGATGTGCAGCAGCGGCGTCGAGGCGAAGCCGGCCTCCACAAGGGCCGGGACCGCGTTCGCCGCGCCCGGTCCGGTGCTGGAAATCAGCACACCGAGGCCGCCATGCACCCGCGCATAGGCATCGGCCATGTGGCCGCCGCCATATTCGCTGCGGGCGGTGACGAAGCGGATGGCATTGCGACGGCCGATGGCATCGAGGGTCGGAATGTTGTGCACCGAGACGATGCCGAACACCGTCTCCACCTCCATGCGCTGCAGAAAGTCGGCGACGAGGTCGCCCACCAGATATTTCTCGGCCCCAGTATTCTCGGCCCCAGTATTCTCCGCCATCGTCACCCTCCCATCGGATTATCATTTGATTTCGAGGGAGTATGGCGAGCCGGACAGGGCCATGCCTAGAGGTGGAAGCGATCCGGCCGGCACAGCTGCAGTGCGTCGACGGCATGACCCCCGAGGATCTCGTCCGCCGCCAGTCGGCCGATCACGGGTGCCAGGATGATGCCGCCATGCATCGCCGCCAGATACAGTCCGCCGATATCGGACGTGAAACCGATGATCGGACCGTCGTCATCCGGCATTGGGCGCCAGCCGACCTCGGTGTCGATCAGGGTGGCACTCTCCCCGCCACGCAGCCCCGCGCGCACGGCATTCAGAACCCGTCGCCCGACGGAGTCCGGCCCGTTCTCCGGTGTGTCGTCGATATAGCTGGCGGCGGAAAGCAGCAGGGTGTCGCCGCCCTGTCGCACCTCGAAATCCGGCCCGGCAACGATGCCGCGCACCAGCGGGTGCTCGACCCGCATCCGGATCAGTACGGACGGCGAGGCATGGACCGGGAGATCCACACCGACGCCACGCACCAGATCGACCGACCCCATTCCCGCCGCCGCGATGACGATGTCGGCGGCAAGCTCCTCGCCGTCCACCGTCAGGCCGGCGACCGTGCCTCGCGCGTCGATCAGACCGGACACCTGCGCGCCGAAGCGCAGATCCGCTCCGGCCGCGCGCGCGGCGGCGCAGAACGCGCGCGTCGCCGCAACCGGATCGACGGCGCCCTCGCCCGGTGCATGAGCGGCAACACGGGGCGGGTCAACCAATCCGGGTTCGAGGTCGGCGATCTGGGATCGGGTCAGCAGCCGCACGTCGCAGCCCGCCGCCGCATGGTGGGCGACCTGACGCCTGGTATCGGCGAGGTCCTCTTCCCAGGCCAGCGCTCCGCACCAGTCGACCTGGACGGCCCCGCCGAGTTCCGCTTCGACGCGGTGCCAGTCGCCAATCGCCGCCTGGCGCAGCGCCTCGTAGGGATGCGGGTCCGCATGGGCGATGTTGATCCAGGAGAATGCACGCCGTGTCACCCCGGCCGCCGGCTCGGCCGCGTCCAGCAGCGTGACCGAAGCACCGCGCGCCGCGAGGTGATAGGCCAGGGACGCGCCGACGATCCCGGCACCGACGACCGCGATCCGGGGACCGCTCATCGCCGCACTGTCGGCTGGAACACCGTGCGTGCCGCCGCTTCGAGTGCCGCGCCGACCTCCGGGTCCAGCCCCGGGCGGCACATCAGCACAAGCTGTGAGTCCGGTACGACCGGTAGCCCGTCGAGCCGCATGATCCCCTGTTCCCTTCCGAACTCTCCCATCAGCGCAACCGCCAACCCGGAGCGGACCGCCGCTAGGATTCCGGCGACGGACTCGCTCGTATAGACGATGCGATAGTCCCGCCCGGCCGCGTTCAGGGCTTCTAGCGCAAGATCGCGCCAGGCGCATGCCCGATCGAACAGTGCCACGGGCAGCGGCTCGCGGTCTGCCGCGACACGAGCGGTCGCAGCGATCCAGACCCGCGCCACCGGGCGCAGGACCGACCAGCCAGGCTCAACCGCCTCGACATCGCAGATCGCCGCATCCAAGTCCCCGCCAGCGACGGCATCGGGGAAGCCCGAGCTGATCCCGCATCGCACGGTCAGGTCGATGTCCGGGTGCTCCCGCGCGATATGGGAGACGATGGTCGCCAGACCGTCCTCCCCCACCTCCTCGGGCACGCCGATCCGCAGCCGACCGCGTAGCCCCTCGGCGCGGGCGTCCGCAACCGCTCCGTCAAGCAGCCCCACCACCCGCTGAGCCACCGGCAGCAGGGTCCCGCCATAGGCGCTGAGCGCGATCCCGCGGCCGCGCCGCTCGAAGACACGCCTGCCGAGGATCTCCTCCAGCCGTTTGATCTGAAGACTGACAGCCGACTGTGACCGCAGAACCCGCCGCGCCCCGACGGTCACGCTGCCGGCCGCGGCGACGGCGAGGAATGTGCGCAACAGGTCACTGTCCAATGGCAGCATCGATTCATTTACAAAACTCATGATAATTATCCAATTAACTCGTTTTACAAATACTACGACCATGCCGAAACTGCCGGCAAGCAGGATCGGATCGAGGGCCGGACGCATGGCGACGACAAGTGACCACGGCGCGCGCGTCGGCCGGAGATGGCTCTGGGGGATGGCTGCCACGGTGGCGGTCGCCCTGGCCATCGTCTTTCCCGAGCCGGCCGCCAGCACCCTGTGGTTCGTGCTGTCCGGATTCGTCTCCGTCGCCCCGCTCGTCATACCGGGCATGCTGCTATCCGCATGGGTCGCCGCCAGCGGCGTCGGCGGACACCTGTCCGACAAATTCTCGCGGAACAGGACGGCGGCGGTCGTGACGGCCTCGGCGATCGGCGCCGTCACCCCCGTCTGCGGGGTCACCGTGCTGCCGCTGATGACGGGACTGCTGGGCGCGGGCGTGCCGCTGGCGCCGGTGATGGCGTTCTGGCTGTCCTCACCGGTCACCGACCCCGCCATGATCGCCGCCACGGCCGCCCTGCTCGGCATCGAAATGGCGGTCGCCAAAACCCTCGCCGCCTTCCTCATCGGTCTGTTCGGCGGCGCCGTCGTCGCGGTTCTCGCGCGTCGGCGATGGGTCGCGGCGCCTCTTCGGCCGGGAGTTTCCACATGCGCCGGCGGCGCCTGCGAAGCGGCGCCGGACGTCGTCTGGGCGATTTGGCGGGATCCGGCCCGGCGCCGGCATTTCCTGGTCGACCTGCGGTCGATGACCGGATTGATCCTGCTCTGCCTGACCCCCGCCTTTGCCGCTGAACACCTGCTCGCGCAGTTCCTGGCACCGGATGCGCTCGCCGCCTATGTCGGTGCCGACAGCCGCTGGGCTGTCCCGCTCGCCGTGTTCGTCGGCGCGCCCGCCTATCTCGACGGTTACGCCGCCCTGCCGCTTACCCGCAGCCTTATGGACCACGGGATGTCACCGGGAGCGGCCCTCGCGTTTCTGGTCTCCGGCGGGGTGGTCAGCATCTGGGGCGCCATGGCGATCGCGCCCGTGCTCCGGCTTCGACCGTTCCTGCTGTATCTCGCGCTGGCGGTCGCCGGGTCGCTCGCCGCCGGGTATCTCTACGACCTGATCGTCTGATCCCACAGCCCGAAACCGGTTGCGAAAGAGGGTCCGGACTCTATATCGATCGTTCGGTCTAGTTGGAGGTCCATGGATGCCGCGCCCCGCCGTCCCGCGCGAAGAGATTGTAGATAGACTAGGCGAGGTGTTCCGGCGCCACGGCTACGAAGGAGCGAGCCTGAAGCTGCTGTCGGGCGCGACCGGGCTCGGCCGCTCCAGCCTCTATCACTACTTCCCCAACGGGAAGGAGGACATGGCCGAAGCCGTGCTCGACCAGGCGGAGGCCTGGGGTGCGAATACGCTCGGCCCGGTGCTGGCGAGTGACGCAGCCCCCGAGGAGAAGGCCCGCCGCGTCGTCGCCGCGTTCGACGATTTCTACAGCGGTGGCAAGCGGTCCTGTCTGCTCGAACTGTTCGCCATCGGCGATGCACGCGACGTCTTCGGCGACCGGGTGGCCCAGCGGCTCACCACCCTGACACAGATCCTGGCGCGGATCGCCGAAGAGGCCGGGCACGCCGCACCGGACGCCGCGCGCCGAGCGGAGGCGGCCATGGTCGCGATCCATGGCGGACTGGTGGTTTCCCGCGGCCTCGGCGACACCGCGCCGTTCCGCCGCGCGCTCGACACACTTCCCGACACGCTGATCCGATAATTTCGCGCCTCGAATCCACTTGACGTTCCCGTTGGACAAATTATGTACCGATCGTTCGGTTCATTTTAATCCAGGATCCAGTCATGCCCCCCAAAATCACCCTCTATACGCACCCGCTATCCGGTCACGGTCACCGGATCACCCTCGCCCTCTCGCTGCTCGGCCTGGCGTTCGAGTCCGTGACTGTCGATCTGCGTGCCGGCGCCCATAAGCAGCCCGACTTCCTCGCCCTCAATCCGTTCGGCCAGGTTCCGGTGCTCGACGACGACGGCACGGTCATCGCCGACAGCAACGCCATCCTCGCCTACCTCGCCGCCAAATACGATGACGGCACCCTGATGCCACGGGACCCGGTGGGCATCGCCCAGGTCCAGCGCTGGTTCTCGGTCGCCGCCGGAGAGATCAAGTACGGCCCCGGCGCCGCCCGACTGGTGAAGGTGTTCGGTGCCCCGCTCGACCACGCCGCCTGCCTGCAGACCGCCGCCCAGATCCTCTCGCTGCTCGACGCGCATCTGGCCGAGCGGGCGTATCTGGTGTCGGACCACCTGACCTTCGCCGACGTGGCGATCTACAGCTATGTCGCGCGGGCGCCGGAAGGCGAGGTCGACCTTGCCTCCTACGCCCATGTCCGGAACTGGCTCGCCAGGATCGAGGCGCATCCGCGCTTCGCCCCCTTCGTTCACGCGGCCGACATCCTCGGCTGATCCCACGTCAGACCCTGCACCGGGAGATCACAATGTCGGAATCCACCCCAACGGCCTCCCCGTTCCATGACGGCGAGCTTGCGGTGCAGGACCGCGCCGGCGTGCGCGAGCGGATCGCCGCCGTCGGCGCGCGCAACATCCGACGCTGCATGCCGGACCAGCACCGCCAGTTCTTTGGCGAGTTGGACCTGCTATTCCTCGGCAGCATCGATGCGACGGGACAGCCCTGGGCGACCGTTCTCGCGGGGGAGCCGGGTTTCATCGCCGCACCGACCGGCACACGTCTGACCGTGTCGCTGCTACCCGAGGCGGACGACCCCGCCCGGTCGGGTCTGGGTGACGGCGCCCCGATCGGCCTGCTCGGCCTGATGCCGGAGAACCGGCGGCGCAACCGGGCCAACGGACGCGTCGGAAGCCTCGGCGGCGAGGGTTTCACCGTCGAGATCGAGCAGAGCTTCGGCAACTGCCCGCAATACATCCACACCCGCACCCGGGTCCCGGCGGCGGTCGGCGCGCGGCCACCGGCGGAAACTTCCGAGCAGATCACCGAAGCCATCCGGGACCGCATCGCGCAGGCGGACACGTTCTTCATCGCCAGCGCCGCGCCCGCTGGCGTCGATGTCTCGCACCGGGGCGGGAGGCCGGGATTCGTGAGGGTGACAGAGGACGGAGCCCTGCTCTGGCCCGAATTCTCCGGCAACAACTACTTCAACACACTCGGCAATCTGTCGCTCGACCCGCATGCCGGCCTGCTGTTCGCCGATTTCGAAACCGGCGACCTGTTGCAGATCGCCGGCACCGCGGAGATCCTCTGGGACGGCCCGGAGCTTGCCGCGTTTCGGGGAGCGGAACGGTTGGTGCGCCTCTCGCCGTCGCGGATCGTACTCCGCCACGGCGTCCTGCCCATCCGTTTCGAGCCGTGGCAGCCGTCACCGGTGCTGGTGGCGACCGGCACCTGGGACGAGGCGGAGAAGACCCGTGCCGCCCTGACGGAACGCGACCGCTATCGTCCCTTCACGATCGCCCGGATCGTGGACGAGAGCGCCACGATCCGATCCTTCTATCTGAAACCGGCCGATGGTGGCGGCATCGCCCCGCACCGGGCCGGCCAGTACCTGCCGATCCGACTGACGGTTCCGGGGATCGGGAAGCCGGTCCTGCGGACCTACACCGTCTCCGATGCGGCTCAGCCGGACACGCTTCGGATCAGCGTGAAGCGCGAGGCGCACGGCATCGCCTCCCGACACCTGCACGACGCGCTCGCGGTCGGCGGCACGATTGAGACGATGGCGCCGCGCGGCGACTTCATTCTGAACGGCGCCTCCGAGCGGCCCGTGGTCCTGCTGTCGGCCGGGGTCGGGATCACGCCGATGATCGCCATGCTGAACGAGTTGGTCCGCGACGGCGTTAAGAGCGGCCGGTTTCGACAAATTCATGTCATCCACGGTGCCCGCGACGGTACCGAACAGCCGTTTGGCGATCACCTGCGACACCTCGCTGCGAACGCCCCTGGACTCGGCCTGCACATCCGCTTCAGCCAGCCCCGACCGGAGGACGTCCTGGGCCGGGACTACGCCAGTACCGGACGGGTCGACCTGGCACTGATCCAGGGGCTGCTGGCGTTCGGCGACTACGACTTCTATCTCTGCGGACCGGGCGCCTTCGTCGCCGAGCTGCACGCGGGCCTGCGTGGCCTGAACGTGGCGGAGGACCGGATCCGGTATGAGTTCTTCGGACCGTCATCGCTGCCGTCGGTAGACGACGCAGCGACCAGGATCGACGCCGATCCGGCCGAGGTCACCTTCGCCGAGAGCGGCCGGACCGCGACCTGGGCGCCGGAGAACGGCTCCCTCCTCGACCTCGCCGAAGCGGCAGGCGTGCCGATCGACTTCTCCTGCCGGTCGGGACGCTGCGGGACCTGCGCGGTGAAGCTGCTGTCCGGCGCGGTCGGGTATGCCCGCACACCCGACGCTCCGCCGCCCGACGGTTACGTGCTGGCCTGCCGGGCGCATCCGGTCGGACCGGTCAGCCTTTCGGCATAGACCGTCGTCCTGTCCTCCCGAGAGCGCCTCGGCGCCGCTCGGGAGTTGGACGCGGCTCTGCCGGATCCCGGCCGAAACTTCGCTCCGCCGGGATGGCGGGGTTTGGGGAAGTGGCCGCCCTAAGCCGCGACCGGTTCGGTGCCGCACCAGTCGGCGACGAACAAGGCGATCGCCTTGGTCGACTCGCGGATCGACTCGATGCTCACCCGCTCATCGAAGCCGTGCACATTCTCCGCATGGGCCCCGTAGACCAGACAGGGGATGCCCGCGTAGAGCACGAAGACCCGGCTGTCGATATAGGCGGTCGCGATCCGCTCCTCGAGCGGCGTGCCGGCCACCATCTCGTGCTGGCGGGCGAGCGTCAATTCGGCCTCCGTACCCGGCTCCAGGTCGTAGCCCTCGGTGAAGAAGCCGTTGAACTCGACCTCCGGCGGGCTGTTCGACAGGAACGGATGGTTGGCCGCGGCCTTGCGGATCGTATCCTCGATGTCGCGGGCCATCTCCTGCGGCTTGAAGCCCGGGAAATAGGACACCCGGCAGTCGAAGGTGCACCAGGCCGGCACAGAGGAGGCCCAATCGCCGCCCTCGATCTTGCCGACGTTCATGTTGATCGGATGCTTGGCGTCCTTGTAGTTCTTGGTCTCGCCCTTCTTGGCGTTCCAGCGCGCCTCCAGCTCCTTCAGATCCTTCATCAGGTCATAGGCCGCCAGGATGGCGTTCGAGCCGCTGCCAGCCTCCTTCACATGGACCGGGAAGCCGCGCACATGCACACGGAACCAGGACACCCCCATCACCGCCCGGTTCACGGTACCGGAGGACGGTTCGCTGATCAGGCAGGCCTCGGCGGTGTAGCCGCGGACCAATGTTGCGAGCGCGCCGTTGCCGGTGCTCTCCTCCTCGCAGACGCTTTCCAGATGGACCCGGCCCGCCGGCTGAACACCCGCCGCCTTGAGCGCGTCGAGCGCGAACATGTTGGAGACCACGCCGGCCTTCATGTCGCCGGCACCGCGGCCGTACATCCAGTCGCCGTCGATGCGCGGCTGATAGGGCGGGCTCGTCCACATGTCGAGCGGGCCTTCCGGTACCACGTCCACATGGCCGTTCAGCACCAGCGAGCGGCCGGTCTCGTTGCGCGGACGGTGGGTGCCGACAACGTTCCAGGCGTTGGCATAGTCGACCTTGATCGGCGAGAAGCCTTCGTGGTGTTTGATATCGTCCTCGCGGACCAGCCAGCGGTCGACCGCGTAGCCGCGCTTGGCCATGGCTTCGGCCATCAGGTCCTGGGCGAGATGCTCCTGGCCACGAATTGACGGGCGGGAGACTAGATCCTTGGTGAAGGCAATCTGACTGTCGAACGCCGCGTCAACCGCATCGGTGATACGCTTGGCGAGTGCCGGGTCGAGCTGTCCTGGAGCCGTGCCTGTGGCTGGGGAATTCATCGTACGATCCTTCGGCCGTTTGGGAGGGGACTGGCCGAAGGATCGTACGGAGCGCGGCTAGCGCGCAATACGTGGAAAACGGGCCTGTATCAGGCGGAGATATCGACGATCTGACCGCGGCCGGAGCCGGCCGGCGGCGCCGGCGAGGTGGCGGTGGACGATGCGGTCTGCGACGTGCGGGAGTTGTCCGTCTCGACCTCTTCCACGGCATTCGGGGTGATGTTGGTGGAGGCGGCCGACTGGGACGGGCCCTGGATGCGCGTACCCTGGGAGCCGGTCTGCTGCGCCGCCTGGCTGCCGCCCTGGCCGGTACCCTGACCGCCGCCAAGCGCCTGGCCCGCCTGCAGGCCCTGAAGCTGGCTCAGGGCCTGATAGCCCAACCCGGTTCCGGCACCGATACCGCTGATCGCCATGGGACGTCCTCCTCAACACATTATCGTTTGTTCGAGGGGACTATCGCCGAACGATCTAAAGATTCGGTAAACGTCGAAAACAATTTTTCGGTGTCGTTCCGTTTTTCCGAATCATGGAGACAAATCCGGGGTCGACACCCGAGAGGACGCGGGACGTCAGTAGCACCCCGCCGTCCTGCCGCGCAGCTTCACCAGGCCCAGCACCGCGTCGATGGTCGGGGTCGCAACCCCGGTCAGACGGCCAAGTTCCTGCACCGCGGCGACCAGCGCGTCGATTTCCATCGCCCGCCCCCGCTCCAGGTCCTGCAGCATGGATGTCTTGTGCGCGCCCACTGCCTCGGCCCCGGCGATGCGCTTATCGACATTGATGGCGAACTTCACGCCCAGCGCCTCGCCGATCGCCTGCCCCTCCAACATCATCGCCCGGGCGACGGCGCGGGTCTCGGGATCGCGGCAGATCTCCTCCAACGTGCCGCCGGTCAGCGCGCTGATCGGGTTGAAGGACAGGTTGCCCCACAGCTTCACCCAAATCTCGTCGCGAATGCGCGGCCGCACCGGCGCCTTCAGCCCGCCGGCTCGCATCGCCTCGGACAGGGCCGTCACCCGGTCGGTCTTCTCGCCCGACGGCTCGCCCAGGGTGAATCGGTCGCCGTCCTGATGGGTGATCACCCCCGGCTCCTCGATCTCGCAGGCCGGATAGACCACGCAGCCGATCGCCCGCTGCGGGCCAAGGACATCCCATTGCACCCCGCCCGGGTCGACGCTTTCCAGCCGGGTACCGTCGAGGGTGCCGCCGAGACCGTGGAAATACCACCATGGCACACCGTTCACCGCGGTCACGACGGTTGTGGAGTCATGGATCAGTGCCGTCATCCCGGCGGCCACGGCCGGTACCGAATGGGCCTTCAGCGCCACGATAACGTGGTCCTGGGGACCGAGCTCGGCCGGGTCCTCGGACGCCTTGAGCCGGACCGTGCGCCGTTCTCCATCCTTCAGGAGAGTCAGGCCGTTCTCCCGAATGGCCGCCAGATGCGGCCCCCGTGCCACGAGGCTGACCTCGCAGCCCGCCTCGGCCAGGGACACACCGAGATAGCCGCCGATCGCTCCGGCGCCGTAGATGCAGACCCGCATTGCCTTATTCCTCCAGGCCCAGTTTCTTGGCGAGCCCGATGCGCTGGAGCTTGCCGGTCGCCCCTTTCGGGATCTCGTCCAGGATCACCAGCTTGCGCGGCACCTTGAAGTCGGCGAGCCGCGCCGAAACGAAATCCTTGAGGTCTTGCTCACTGGCGGTCTTGCCCTCGCCGAGCACGACGGCGGCGCCAACCTCCTCGCCAAGCTTCGGATGGGCGACGGCGAAGGTGACCGCCTGGGCCACCGCGTCATGGTCCATAAGCACCTCGTCGACCTCGCGCGGCGCGATCTTCTCACCGCCCCGGTTGATGATCTCCTTCAACCGGCCGGTAATGGAGAGATAACCGTCGGCATCTATGCGACCTTCGTCGCCGGTGCGGAACCAGCGCGCGCCCCCGTCCGGATCGGCCGGGAAGTTTTCGGCATTGGCCTTGGGGTTGGCCTCGTAGCCGGCGGTGACATTCGGCCCGCGGATCACGATCTCCCCGGCCTCGTCCGCCCCGACGAAACGGCCGGACGCGTCCATCAGCCGGATCTCCGGGCCAGCGGCGATGCCGACCGTGCCCGGCTTGCGCGATGCCGGCGGCAACGGGTTGGACGCCATCTGGTGCGACGCCTCGGTCATGCCGTAGCTCTCGATCACCGGACAGCCGAACACCTGCTCCAACTCGGCCATGACCTGAGGCGGCAGCGACGAGGAGGACGAGCGCACAAACCGCAGACCAAGCTTGTCGATGACCTCCTTGTTGCGCGCCGCCCGGCCGACGATCGCCTGATGCATGGTCGGCACGGCGGTGTACCAGCTTGGGCGGACCTCCTCGAACTGCGGAAAGATGCGCAAGGCATTGAACCCCGGCGCACAGTGCACCGAGGCGCCGGCCCGCACCGATGCGCTGACCGCCGCCATCAGCCCGTGGATGTGGAACAGCGGCATGATGTTCAGGCACCTGTCTGCCGGCGTCAGCGCCAGGGAGGCCGCGATATGCCCGGCGGAACTCGCCAGGTTGGCACCGGAGAGCGGCACGATCTTCGGCCGCGACGTCGTGCCGGAGGTATGAAGGACCAGGGCGGTGTCGTCCGGCCCCGCGAGCGGCGCGGCGTCGGAGATCGGCGCGGCGACGGCCAGGGTGAAGCTGCCGGCGGGATCGCCCTCATCCTCGGAAAGCTCGATCACAGTCGCCCCGTGGCGCTCGGCCACCGCGCGGGCCGGCGTGTCGTCGCCGGCGGCAACGATGACCGCCTTGGCCTGCAGGTCGGAGATGTAGAAGTCGAATTCGTCCGCCCGGTATCCGGGGTTGAGCGGCGCCGCCGTCGCATGGGCGGCCACGGCGAGGAAGCAAGCGGCCATGGACGGGCCGTTGGCCAGCACGATGCCGACCCGGTCGCCCGGCACGATCCCGGCCCCGGCCAGGGCCTTTCCCGTCGCCGCCACGAGATCGCGCAGGGCCCCGTAGGTGAGATCCTGGCGCCCCGGCGCCCCGATGGCCGGATCGGCTGCGGCCCCGACCTGCAGCAACTCATACACACTCGACGGCGTGGCCATGCGTGTTCCTCCCGTGGATGTTTTTTGTTTGTTGGGAACAGCATGGAACCGAACCCGCCCCGGACGCAACGGCGGGGGTTGGAGAGCTGCATGCACTGTCCGCCTTCCCTCGTCATCCCGGCGAGCTGCGGGCGTGGCCCGGAGATCGGCCGGGATGACGGGGTTAGGCGTTAAGCGGCGTCAGGTGATGTGCGCGCCCCGCGTCTCCACATAGACGGCGTAGATCGACTGGCTCGCCGTCATGAACAGTCGGTTCCGCTTGGTGCCACCGAAGCAAAGATTGGAGCAGATCTCCGGCAGCTTGATCTGGCCGATGCGGTCGCCGTTGGGAGCGAAGACGTGGACGCCGTCATAGCCGTCGCCGACCCACCCGGCGCTGGACCACACATTGCCGTCCTCGTCGCAGCGGATGCCGTCGGCGAAGCCGATCCTGCCGTCCCACTCCATGCTGGTGAAGGTCCGCGGGTTGGACAGTTTGGCGCCGTCCAGGTCGTACTGCCAGATCTGGCTCTTGGCGTCCGGATAGTGGGAGATGCCGGTGTCGGCGACATAGAGCTTCTTGTAGTCGTGCGAGAAGCAGAGCCCGTTCGGCTTGAACGGCTCGTCGGCCACCTTGGCGATCGCCCCGCTATTGACGTCGATCCGGTACACCGCCTCCTTGCGGTTCGGCTGAACCGACCCGGTGTCCAGGCGATGCCCCTCATACTCCATCAGGCCGCCATAGCCCGGATCGGTAAACCAGATCGAGCCGTCATCGGGATGCACCACCGCGTCGTTCGGGGCGTTGAACTCGGCCCCCTCGAAGCTGTCGGCCAGTACCGTGATCGAACCGTCATACTCATAGCGCACGACGCGGCGGTTGCCATGCTCGCAGGCGATCTGCCGGCCGCGATAGTCGAAGGTGTTGCCGTTGGAGTTGCCCGACGGATAACGGAAGCGGCGGGTCACCTGCCCCTCTTCCTCGACCCAACGGAGCTGCTCGTTATTGGGAATATCGCTCCAGATCAGATAGCGACCGACGCCGTTCCAGGCCGGACCCTCGGCCCAGAGCGTGCCGGTGTAGAGCCGCTGGATCGGCGTGTTGCCGAGCTTGTACTTGAAGCGCGGATCCAACGGGATCACGTCCGGTTCCGGATAACGCACCGGTTCGGCATTCGGCCCAAAATTCCGGGCGAAGGCGTCCGGTGCCATCGCCGTGGTCGTCGCAACCGCCGCCGCCGCCGACAGGAACGCGCGGCGGTTGAAGCCGCTGCCGCCGGTCGCTTCGGTCACATCAGGGGTATCGCCGCTTCTCGGCGGCTGTGCACGCTTGATCATGATGTCCTCCCGAACTTTCTTGTTATGCCGACAGACGCCGGTTCTTTTGACCGGACGGACTGCCGGATCGGGAAGATTACACTATCTTTGCGTGTCTTATCAGATTTTGGCGGAGGGCTTGATATCCTGGGTTCCACGCCGCGCGTCCAACCCGCTGTCATCCAGATCGCAATGCAGGGCGACGAAGGGGAACTCGGCCTTGACCGCGTCATGCAACTGGTGGGCGACTGTCCGCAGGGTGGCATGCACCGTCTTGCCCGACCTGAGTTCGGCGACATAGGCCATCTGACGCAGGTCGTAGACCACGCGGCACGGCACCAGCAGTCCGAGTGGGAGATAGTTCTGGCGCTCCTCGTCGGTCGTCGCCAGCCTCTCCGCCGCAGTCCGAAGCTCCGCCATCCGAGGCTCCACCGCCGCCCGGGTCGCCGCCGGCAGGCTGTCGAGGTACCAGGGATGGAAGCCGTGGTCCCAGCTCAGCAGCGGCATCTCGCAGAACCCGTTGCGATGGCGCTGAATATCCCGGAACGATCCGAAATCCAGCAGGAACTGGCACTCGAAGGATGCGTAGGACCCGGCCCGGCGCGGCAGCGGTTCGTATTTCGGCCGGTCGGTGAAGATCCGCCGATCCAGCAGGTCGATCCCGTCCCGGTCGGCGGTGCAGACATAGGCGAAGGCCGGATGGTCGTCCTGACCGCGATAATACGCCTCTCCGCCGGCGGCCATGGCGCGGTAGGCCGATTGGGCCGGATAGTCCTTGTGGCTGAACGAGCCGGGATAGCGCGCCTGCAGATCCGCCAGGATCCTGGCGGCGACGCCGCGGGTCTCGGCGAGCGGATGAGCGGCGAGGTCGCGCAATCGATCGGCTGCCTGACGCAGATTCGTGGTCCAGGAGAGCTGGGAATGGATACCCGCCGGCAGGAAGCCCCGCGCGATGTCGAAGGCACGCGCCTCCAGCGTTTTCGCCCAGACCCCCTCCTTCACCCCCTCGGGGCAGGGTTTCGTCGCCTGCAACTCGACCAGGGTTTCGGCATTGATCTTGGCGTACAGATCGAGCCAACCGCGGATGACGGCCTCCGAAGCCGCCGTGCCGACCGGATCGCTGAAGCCCTGGGCGGAGAAATCCAGATACCGGGTCGAGGTCTCCTGGCCGAAATAGAGCGGCGTGTCCTGTACGGCCTTGCAGGTCAGGATCGAGACGTCCTCGATGAAGATCGTCGTGAACCCGCAATCACCGATCGAGTCGTGGCCGTAGCCGACGTAATAGCTCTCCATGAACTTGCGGAACCCGCGCTCCTGGACGCGGGCCAGATGGTCGACCACGCTGGCCGCCGAACGGCTGTACAGCGCCTGAAGCATGGCGTTCGCCTCGGGCGTGACCTCGTCCTCGATCACAATCCGCATGTTCGTTTTCCCTCGCATGGCCTCGCACCAGTCTGGACCGACGGGCCACTCGTCGATCTCAGCCGCAATATATAGCGCCCAGATGAGCTCCGCACGCTACGCGTTGTTGATCACCGGCGAACAGGGTACACTTTTGGCTGCGCCTTGGTGACCAACAGCATCGATCCGATGCGAATCGGCTTTTGGACATCCCGGCGCGACCGGGTATGACCGGTTCGGAGCCTTGGAAACGCGCTGCTTTGCGCCGGTTCCGGCAAGATCTATGAGAATTAGTTCAATTTTCTTGGATCTGCGGTATGACTTCGGAACTACCCTGGTCCCGTGAGACGAAATGATGAGCGCGAGCGACAACAGCTTCGCCAAGGACATCGAGAAAATTCCGAACGCGGCGACACCGTCGATCGTGCTGGCGTCGCTTATCTCGAATCTGATGGCGACCGGGCTACCGATCGCGATTCTGATCATCTATGACCGGGTTCTGCCGAACGCCTCCGAATACACGCTGAGCCTGTTGACCGCCGGGGTGCTGGGCGCGGTGGCGATCGACGTGATGATCCGCATTGCCCGCGGCGCGATCGTCGGACACCGGGCCGCCCGCTACGGACACCGCGCTTTTCTCGGGGTGATGGAGAAGGTCTTCGCCGCCGACCCCCGCAGCTTCCAGACAGAGTCCACGGCGCTGCACCTGGAACGGCTCGGCGCGATCGACGCGATCCGCGAATCCCGCGCCGGCTACCTGCCCCAGCTGATTGTCGACTTCCCGTTCTTCATCCTGTTCGTCGCCCTGGTCTTCCTGATCGGCGGGCCGCTGGGCTTCGTGCTGCTGAGCTTCGTCGTGATCACCGCGATTGCCGCCGTCATCAGCGGCCTGACCGTGCGCAGCCGGATGGAGGCGCGTCAGGCCAACAATTCGGCCCAGGCCAACTTCATGATGGAAGTGCTGACCGGTATCGCGACCATCAAATCCTACGCCATGGAGCCGCTGATGAAGCGGCGCTACGAGCGGGTGATGGAGTCCAGCGCCACGATCACCGCCAAACTGATCCAGGGCAGCATCTCGGCCCAGGCATTGACCAACCTTGTGACCCAGGCGGCGCAGATCTCCATCGTCGCCGCCGGCAGTCTGGCCGTGGTGAACGGCAGCATGACGATCGGCGGGATCGCCGCCTGCATGCTGCTGACCGGCCGGGCGCTGCAGCCGCTGAACCGGGCCTCGATGCTGTGGAGCCAGTACCAGTCGGTGCGGATCGCCAAACAGCGGATCCGGGAACTGGCGGCGATGCCGACCATCGCCTCCGGCGGCGGTATCGTGCGGGAATCCCTGCATGGCACCATCGAGTTCCGCGACGTGACCTTCACCTACACCAACGGCCGCGCGGTCTTCGAGAATCTGACCCTGGCGGTCGATTCGGCGGAAACGGTTCTGGTCAGTTCGCGCGGCAATTGGGGCGGGAAGTCGACCCTGCTGGCGCTGGCCGGTCACATCCTGCTGCCGGACAGTGGCACGGTGTTATACGACAACATCGAGGCCGAGGCCTTCGACGACGAGTGGCTGCGTTCACGCATCGCCTATCTGGGGCAGAATCCGTCGCTGTTCGAAGGCACGATCTTCGACAACATCACCGGTTTCGATTCCTCACCCGAGCATATCGAAGTGGCGGAGGACATCGCCGAAGAGCTCGGGCTGACCGAGGCGGTCTCGAAATTGCCGCTCGGCTTCCAGACCGAGGTGCGGGCCACCGGTAGCGAGACGCTGCCGGCCTCGATCCGCCAGCAGATTCCGATCGTCCGGGCGCTGGCGCGGCTGCCGGACATCGTCCTGATCGACGAGTGCAATTCGAACCTCGATCGCGATGCGGACGACCGGTTCCGGGCGGCCCTGGCGCGCCGTCAAACCAGCACGACGATCATGATGGTCACCCCACGCCCTTCCTTTCAGGCGCTGGCCCATCGGGAGATCACCATCGGCGGCGACGTGGTTGGCGCGGCGGCCTCGGATGAAGCGCCGACCGTCGACGTCCAGGCCCAGGCCCGGATCCTCACCGCCAGCGGGGGCGGGCTTTGAGCACGATGGTTGTCCGCGACGGTCTCGCCGAGGCGTTGCGCCAGGAGGAGATGGGCCGCTTCGAGCAGGCTTCCGACTTTGCCGCCTGTCTGATGCCGCTGCTCACCGCGCTCGGCTGGGCGCCGGATGCCGATGCCCTGCTGCGCGCCCTGCCCCACGTGGCGGAACGCATCGACCTGATCGATTTCCGCAACGTTCTGGCCGAGCTCGGCTATGTCAGCGTGCGCCATAAAGGGAACGCGGCGAACATCGACCCGCGCCTGACGCCGTGCCTGTTCGTGACCGATTCCGGGGTGCCGCTGGTGATCCTGAGCCGCACCGCCGGCGAAGTCACCGCCTTCGACAGCCGCACCCGAGAGGTCGTGCGATTCCGCGCGTCGCGGGTGATCGGCTACTACTACACCTTCGCCCGCAACCAGGATGACGAGGACGGGGCGACTCAGGAGACGTCCTTCGTCGGCGCTCTATTCCGTCGGTTCCACCGAGAGATATCCATGGTGGCGATCACCAGCGTGATCGGGTCGCTGTTCGGCGTGATCGTGCCGATCTTCGTGATGACGGTATATGACAGCGTGATCCCCGCCGCCTCACCGAGCAGCCTCTACTGGCTGCTGCCGGGAGTGGCGCTGGCGCTGGTCGTGGATTTCTGCCTGCGCCAGATCCGCGGCGCATCGGTCGCCCATATCGCCGGACGCGTCGACTACCTGCTGTCGACCGAGCTGTTCCGCAAGATCCTCTCGCTGCCCCCGACCGGCACCGAAGGCAGCACGCTCGGCGCCCAGCTCTCGCGCTTCCGCGGGTTCCAGGGCTTGCGGGATGTCATGAATTCCCCGGTGATGACGCTGATCCTGGAGATCCCGCTGATCGTCACCTCGATCCTGGTGATCGCGATCATCGCTCGCCCGATCGTGCTGGTTCCGTTGATCGGGCTTCTGTTCATCGCCCTGATCGGCGCGCTGTTCGTGCCGGCGATCCAGCGGGCCGAGCGCCGGTCGTCGACCGCCCGAGCGGCCCGAGACCAGTTGGCAACCGAAGTGATCTCCAAGCAGCGCGGCATCCGAGCCACCGTCTTGGGATCGGCCTTCATGGAGCGCCTGCGTCCGCTTTCCGCCCGCACCGCGCTGGAACGCAACCGCTCGGCCCGGCTGAACACCACCCTGCAGTCGCTGCTGCACGGCGTGCTGATGGCGACCGGCCTGATGACGCTGTCCTTCGGTGCCGAGGCGGTGATCAACCAATCCATGACCACCGGCGCCCTGGTCGCCTCCATGGCACTGGTCTGGCGCATCCTGATGCCGGCGCAGATCGGCTGTCAGAGCTTGCCGCGCCTGGTGCAGATGCGCGGTACCATCGCCCAGGTCGACCGGCTGATGCGCGCGAAGTCGGAGGACACCGCGACCGACACCCGCGTCGCCGACCACCGGTTCACCTCCAGCATCGCCGTGCGACGTGTGTCGGTCCGCTATAATCAGGATGCCGATCCGGCCCTGCTCGCCGTCTCGCTCGACGTCAAGCCGGGCGAGATGGTCGCCCTGATCGGGCCGAGCGGATCCGGCAAGTCGACACTGCTCAAGATCATGGCCGGGCTGCTGCGCCCGCAGGCCGGCACGATCTCTTTCGGCGGTGTGGAGATGCGTCACCTCGGCCCGGTCGAGCATCGCCGCAATGTCGGCTACCTGTCGCAGACCACCGACCTGTTCCACGGCACCATCGCCCAGAACCTGCGCCTCGCCCGTCCCGACGCGCCGTTCCAGTCCCTGCGTGACGCCTGCGACCGGGCCGGCGTTCTCGACGAGATCGAGAGCCTGCCGGATGCCTTCGACACCGTGGTCGGCGACGAGAAGAGCATCAGCCTGCCGGAAAGCTTCCAGCAGAAGCTGTCGCTCGCCCGGATCTGGCTGAAGGACAGCCCGGTGATGCTGCTGGATGAACCGGCCCAGAATCTCGATGGCGGCGGCGACGAGGCCCTGACGCGCGAATTGCAGGCGCTCAAGGGCCACCGCACCATCTTCTTCGTGACGCACCGGCCGAGCGCGATGCGCCTGGCCGACCGCGTGTTCGAGCTCAACCAGGGCCGCGTCACAGAGATGAAGCGCGACTCCCTTTCGATCTCCGGGACCCCAAGCTCATGAGCAATGCCGCCGTCCCCGCCCGTCAGACCCGCGCCGCCGGCTCGCCCGCGATGCGCCGGACCTCCTATCTCGCCCAGTCGATCCATCTGGAGGAGAGCAGTTCGCCGCGGCTGATCCGGTTGACCATCCTGCTGCTTGCCGTGGCCGTCGCCGGCGCGATCGCCTGGGCCGCGACAGCGCGCCTCGATCAGGTCGCACGTGCGGACGGCAAGGTCATACCGTCGACCAATGTCTCGGTTCTGCAGCACCTGGAGGGCGGTATCATCGAGCAGGTGATGGTACGTCCCGGCGACATCGTCGAGCCCGGTCAGACCATTGTGCGTATGAGCGGTACCGGCGCCGGATCGGAACTCCGCCAGCTTCGAAGCCGCGGCGCGTCGCTGGCCATGCGCCTCGAGCGGCTCTATGCACAGATCCAACATCGCGAACCGGATTTCGCCCCCTGGCAGGCCACGTATCCCGACCTGACCAAGGAACAGACCCAACTGCTCGCCGCCAGCCTCGCGACCCGCAAGGACCGCATGCAGCTGTTCGACGAGCAGTTGAAGGACCAGAACATCCAGCTCGCGACCCTGCTGTCCCAGCGCGGCACGATTGAGGAGAGCATCAAACTCATCGAGGAAGAGGAGAAGCTCCGCAAAGAGCTGCTCGACAAGGGCCTGACCCGGCGCTTCACCTATCTCGACGTGCTGCGCGACCTGAACCGCACGCGCGGCCAGCTGGTCCAGCTTGACGGCCTGCTCTCGCGGACCCGCCAGGAGATCGCCGAGATCGACGCGCGCCGGGTCTCGTTCGAAAGCACAAGTGACAGCCAGGCGCTGGCGGAGATCAGCACGATCTCCGCCGAGCGTGCCGAAGTGGTGGAATCGATTCACCGCTTCGAGGACCGGTTTGCACGCCTTGAGATCACGTCGCCGATCCGCGGTGTCGTCCAGGACCTGGCCTTCACCACACCGGGCGCGGTCGTCGCTCCGGGCGCCCAAGTGGCGCAAATCGTGCCCATCGAGGACGATCTTGTGGTCGAAGTACTGTTGAACCCGAAAGACGTGGCCTTCGTCTCGCCGGGTCAGGAGGCGACCGTGCGCATCACCGCCTACGACTTCGCCCAGTACGGCGGCATGCCGGGCAAGGTGGAGCGGATCTCGCCGACGACCATCACGACCGACAATGGCGGTAGCTTCTACAACGTGGTGATCCGGCTCGATCACAATCATTTCGGCGAGGAACAGGGCAAGCACATGGTGCTGCCGGGCATGATCGTGCAGGCGGATATCCGCACCTCGGACCGCACCCTGCTGGATTACCTCGCCAAACCGATCACCCGGGCCTTCCAGATCGGCTTCACCGAGCGCTGACCCCTTGACCGAGCACTGACTCCGGATCGCTACGCTGCCCGCGTAGCGGCGCCAGACACCTCTGGGATTTGTCGCGGGAACCCGTCCGGCGTCCCGGTCGCGCATAGCGTGATCCGGGCGCGCCGCTTGGCCGGCCGCGGATCCCGGATCGCCCCGAAGGGCGTCCGGGATGTCTCTGGCTTGGGAGAGAGAGCGGCCTGGTCAGTGAGGGCTTCAGCCGAAGCCGGCGACCTGCATGTTGCTGTCCAGGTCCTCGCTCAGAGGTGTGCCGTCCCCGGGATCGCTGTTATCGCCATCGCCGTCGTTCCAGCCGTCACCCCCGTCGCCGCCGTCATCACCGCCGTCGCCGGTACCGCCGTCGTCGCCGACACCGATATCGTCCTCGGCCGCGCCTTCGCTCATCGACACCCAGTCCTGGTCCTGGTCGACCGCGTCTCCGGACTCGACCTCGGCGAAGAGAGCCGCGTCCTCGTCGATCCCGTCTCCGCCATACAGCACGTCGTCGCCGTGGCCGCCTTCCAGCACGTCATCGCCGTCGCCGCCCGAGAGCGTGTCATTGCCGTTGCCGGCTGACAGCGTGTCGTTGCCGGCACCGCCGGACAGCGCATCGTTGTCGTGGCTGCCGCGCAGGGCATCGTCACCCTCGCCGCCGACGATGGTGTCGGCACCGTTGCCGCCGGACAGCGTATCGTTTCCGGCCCCGCCCGAGAGCTGATCGGCGTCGTGACTGCCTTCCAGAACGTCGTCGCCGTCACCGCCCGACAGGGAGTCGGAACCATTGCCGCCCTTCAGCGTATCGTTCCCCTCGCCGCCATACAGCACGTCGGGATCATGGCTGCCGTCCAGATCGTCGTCGCCGGCACCGCCCGACAGGGTGTCGCTGCCATTGCCGCCGTTCAGATCGTCATTGCCGGCACCGCCGGAGAGCAGGTCGTCGCCATGGCCGCCGTTGAGCGTATCGTCGCCATCGGTGCCGGTCAGCGTCTCGCCGGCCTTGGCATTGCTCGACCCACCGCCGGAACCGCCGCTGGAGGCGCCGCCGCCATTGTTCGAGCCGCTGGGCTGGCCCGACCCGAAATACAGATCCGTCGTCTCGCCATCGCTCGAGGCCGACACGGAGTCGAAATTGCCGGTCATGGAGAAGGCGCCGTCGCCGGCCCCGTCGCCGTCGAGATCGATCGTGACCTCCGTGGTGGTCCCGTCGGATTGCAGCGCGATGTTGTCGGCGCCGAAGGAACCGTTGATACGCACGACATCCTGGTTGTCGTAGTCGGTGATCACGTCGCCATCGGTCGCCACGAACGTGTCGCCGCCACGCCCGCCGGCCATGGTATCGGCACCGGAACCGCCGTCGATATAGTCATCGCCGTCGCCGCCGGACAGCGTGTCGCTGCCGGAGCCGCCATAGATCTGGTCGGACCCGTTGCCGCCGACGATCAGGTCGTTGCCGTCGTCGCTCGCCGTCAGGGTATCCCCTCCGGCGCCGCCGCTCAGGCTGTCCGCCCCCTCGCCGTCGATCACTTCCGGGCGGTCGTCGTCGATATCGAGATCGGCGGTCACCGCCTCGTTGGACGCACCGTGCTCGTCCTCGACGACCACACTGATGCGGGCCTCGCCATCGCCCGATCGCGTCTCCGACAGGCTGAGCGAGACCGAGCGCAGGGCCTCGGTATAACTGGCGGGAGAGGCATCGCCCTCGAAACTGACGACGACGCTGCCGTCCTCCTGGGCCGTCACGGTGGCGGTAATCCCGGCGACACCGCCGCCGACGGTCACGGTTCCGGCCGTGCCCAGGTTCTCGATGCGGACCTCGGCCCGGCTGATCGAGTCCTCGCGGTCGGCGTCGCTGACCGCCACCTGGGAAAGCAGCGCGATGCTGCCCGGACTGGCCTCGCCGGCGCCGGCCGTCGTCTCCAGGGCCTCACTGTTCCGGCCGCTGCCGAGGGTGGCGCTGTCGAGCCCGCCGTCTTCGCTGATCGACAGGCTGATCGGCTCGACACCGGTGACCACCGGGCCACGGTTGATGTCGGTGACCTCGCCGTCGACCACGAACTGGACGTTCTCGAAACTGTCGACCTTCAGGTCCAGCCCCTCGAAGACCTTGGTGGCCTCGGCGCTGGCGGTGCCATCCTTGATATCCTGGAAGTAGTCCTTGACGGCGAAGACGTCGTCGCCGGCACGCCCGTCGAGCATGTCGGACGAGACCTCGACGCGCAGCGTGTCGCTGCCCGACCCGCCACGGTAATCGTCGGTGCCGCGGGTGTTGCGGTTCTCGTCGACATTGAACACCCCGACATCGTTGCCGGCGCCAAGATCGATCTGCTGGATCCGCAAGCTGAGACCCCCCAACACACTCGAGTACTTTTTGGTCAGCCGGTTCCATTCGCTGCGTGCCGCTGCCTCGTCGCGGAAAGCCCCGAGCTGAA
>JARGOG010000087.1 GCA_029212785.1 Thalassobaculaceae bacterium | reverse complement strand
ATACGTGGCCGTGAACGGGCCGTATGACGAGGACGGCATCCCGCACTACGAGATGCTTCGGTCAGCGCCGTAACGTTCGGGCGTCCGGTCGGCTAAGGTCGGGGCATGACGGATTTACCGAACCTGATCGTGATTGCCGGCGTGTTGTTCCTGGCGGGAACGGTGAAGGGCGTGGTCGGTCTGGGTCTACCGACGGTGAGCCTCGCGCTGCTGACCCCGGCGCTCGGTCTGCACGATGCGATCGCGGCGATGCTGCTGCCCTCGTTCCTGACCAATCTCCAGCAGGCGCTGACCGGCGGCGGCATCACGGCCCTGCTGAAGCGGTTCTGGCCGTTCCTGGCCGCCGTCGTCCTTGGCACAATCGCCACGTCCGGCGCCGTCGCGCTGATCGACACGGTGGTGCTGGTCACGGTCCTCGGCGCGTCGATCACCCTTTATGCCGCACTCGGTCTTCTAACCCCGCCCTGGCCGCATCCGGGCCGCCACGAGGCCTGGCTCGGGCCGGTGAGCGGCGCGCTGACCGGCCTCCTCACCGGCATGACCGGATCCTTCGTGATCCCTTCGGTGCCGTATCTGCAGGCGCTCGGCCTTGGGCGCGACCGACTTGTGCAGATGATGGGGGCGACCTTCACCGCCGCCACGCTCGCGCTTGCGGCGGGGCTCGGCAGTTGGGGGGTGCTGGACGGCACGGCGCTGGCACTGGCGGCGGTGGTAGGCGTGCCGCCGGCCTTCATCGGCATGGAGGTCGGCCGGAGGCTGCGGGGCCGTCTGTCGGAGCGCGCGTTCCGGCGCGCCCTGTTCACGGCACTGTTGCTTTTGGGGATCTGGATGATCGCGCGGGAACTCGCTAGCGTCGCGGCATGAAAAACGCAGCTCCCCCGATCCCGCTTCCCGTCTCTGACCTGAACCCGGTAGAGGCGGCCGTCGGCCAGCGCCGCTCGGTTCGCGCCTTCAAGCCCGATCCGGTGCCCCGCGAGACGGTGGCACGCATCCTCGAGGTCGCCGCCCGCGCTCCGTCCGGCACCAACATGCAGCCCTGGAAGGTTCATGCCCTGACCGGCGTGGCCAAGGACACGCTCTCCACCGCCATCCTGGCGGCCTTCGACGGCGAGGAAGAGCACAAGAGCGAGTGGGCGTATTATCCCAAGCGGTTCCGCGACCCGTATCTGGCGCGCCGCCGCAAGGTCGGCTGGGATCTCTACGGCCTGCTCGGCATCGAGAAGGGCGACCACGCGCGGATGCATGTCCAGCACGGCCGGAACCACCTGTTCTTCGACGCGCCGGTCGGCCTGATCTTCACGATCGACCGCGACCTGGAGATCGGCTCCTGGCTCGATTACGGCATGTTCCTGCAGAACGTCATGGTGGTCGCCCGCAGCCATGGGCTGGAGACCTGTCCCCAGGCGGCCTTCGCGCCGTTCCACAAGGTGATCCGCGAGACCCTGGGCCTGGACGACATGGAAGCGGTGGTCTGCGGTATGTCGCTCGGCTATGCCGACTGGGACCGGGTCGAGAACACCCTGATCACCGAGCGTGTGCCGCTGGATGAGTTCGTGACCTTTCGGGATTAGGGGTGGCGTTTCTCCGCTCCGGCCGGGCCCCTACGGGGTGGTAGAATAGCGGGAGAGATTGGCGCGGATGCGCGCCAGAGGAGTTTCCCCGGAAACGTCCGGCTCAAAGGTCCGTCCGGTAATGGCCTGGAACGCGTCGACATAGACCGCGGCCGTCCGGTCGATCAGATCCTTCGGAATGTCCGGGATCTCGTCGTGATAGGGGTCGCATCGGGCGTCGACCCAGGCGCGGATGACATCCTTGTCGAAGGATGGCGGGCGCGTGCCGTCCCGGAAGGCGTCTTCATATCCCTCGGACAGCCAGAAACGGGAGCTGTCCGGCGTGTGGATCTCGTCCGCCAGGACGATTGTTCCGTCCTCATCGGTCCCGAACTCGTATTTCGTATCGGCGAGGATCAGCCCGCGATCCGCGGCCATTTCCTGGCCCCGGGCGAACAGCGCCAGGGCAATCGAGGACACACTCTCCCACTGGGCTTCGGTCAGCAGGCCCTGCGACAGAATTTCCTCAGGCGTCAAAGGCGCGTCGTGGCCGCCGTCAAAGGCCTTGGTGGTCGGGGTGATGATCGGGGCCGCCAGCTTTGCATGGTCGCGCAGGCCGTCGGGAAAGCGTTGCCCGTAAAGGATCCGTTCCCCTTTCTTGTAGCGCGTCAGGATGGATGTGCCGGTCGTGCCCGCCAGATACCCGCGCACGACGATTTCGACCGGAAGGATCTGAAGCTTCCGGGCGACCACGACGTTGGGGTCCGGATACTCGAGCACATGGTTGCGGCAGAGATCGGCGGTGCGCTCGAACCAGAAGCGCGCCATCTGGGTCAGCACCTGGCCCTTGAACGGGATCGAGGCCAGGATCCGGTCGAAGGCGGATATCCTGTCCGAGGCGATGAGAATCCGCCGGTTCCCGGGCAGGTCGTAACAGTCCCGGACCTTTCCGAAATAGGGATTGCTGAGTTCGGGAATGCGGGCGTGATCAAGCACGCGATCGGGAAGGGGCATGGAGCAAGGTCCTGGATTGAGCGCATGTGTTGCCGATCTCGGCTAACACAGTCTGAGGTCGATGTCCGCCAGGCAATATGGCGGCGCGTCATCGGACCCCGCAGTTCTGCCATTGCCGTCCCGCCCGGCCGCTTGCCATGATCGTCGCAATCAAGAATCTCAACACAAAGCATCGAGGGGCGGAGCCCCGGGAGAGGAAATCATGAGCCGCATCAGTGTCATCACCGGCGGAGCCAGCGGCATCGGACGGGCGACCGCGGAGGTGCTGGCGGAACAGGGCGACATCGTCGTCATCGCCGATAGGGACGCCGAGGGGGCGATCCGGGCCGCCGAGGAGTTGAAGGTCGCCGGGGTGACGGCACACGCATTGGCGCTGGACGTCGCCGACGACCAGGGGGTTGAGGATTTCTTCGACCGGGTCGAGAGTGAGATCGGGCCGGTGGGCGCCGTCGTGCATGCCGCCGGTATCCTGCAGAACGCCATGACCACCGAGCGCATGGACCGGGCCGAGGCGGACCGGATCATGGATGTGAACTATCGCGGCACCTGGTCGGTGAACGTCGCCGCCTGCCGGCGGATGAAGGCGCGCCAGGCCGGCGCCATCGTCAACCTCGCTTCGATCAACAGTTTCGCCGCCCTGCCGATCCCGAGCTACAACGTTTCCAAGGTGGCGGTGAAGGCGCTGACCGAGATCCTGGCGGTGGAATACGGGGTCCACGGCATTCGGGTGAACGCCGTCGGCCCGACCTACACCATCACGCCGGCGATCCAGGCGCGGATCGACAGCGGCCACCGTGACCCCGAGGCGATCCGCGATTCCGGCGCCCTGAAGATTCTGGTCCGCCCGCGGAACATCGCCGAGCCGATCGCCTTCCTACTGTCCGACGCGGCGGCGGCGATCACCGGCGTGACCCTGCCGGTCGACGCCGGCTGGGCGGCCAATACCACCTACTCCAGCTACGTCGCCCCGGTCGAAGGGTTCGGCCAGTGAACCTGCTCCCGCCCCGGTCCCGGGCGACCGTTGATCGGGCGGGACCGGAAGCGCAAACTTGACGATAATCGACCCGTTGGACGTGGGAGGAGTCGATGACCGAGATGGTGACCAGCCTGGAGGCACTTGCCGCCAAGGTGACGGACGGGGCGCAGATCGCCCTGCCGCCGGACTATTCCGGATGCGCCAATGCGCTTTGGCGGGCGGTGATTCGGCGTGGGGTGAGGGACCTGCACCTCGTCGGTGTCCCGGTGTTCGGCTATCACGGTGATCTGCTGATCGGTGCGGGCTGCGTGGCGGTGGCGGAAACGTCCGCCGTCACCCTGGGCGAGCATGGGCTGGCGCCGCGCTTTACCGCCGCTGTGAAGGCCGGCAGCATCATTGTGAAGGACGCCACCTGTCCCGCCATCCATGCCGGATTGCAGGCGGCCGAGCGTGGGGCACCGTTCTCGGTCATGCGCGGGTTGATCGGCTCCGACATCCTGGCCCGGCGCGCCGACTGGAAGGTCATCGACAATCCGTTCGGCGACAACGATCCGGTGGTGGCGATCCCCGCACTGACCCCCGACCTCGCGGTGTTCCATGCCGCCAAGGCCGACCGCCACGGCAATGTGTGGATCGGCGTGCGGCGTGAGCTGATGGTCATGGCCCACGCGGCGCGCGACACCCTGGTCACGGTGGAGGAGATCGTCGACGGCGACCTCATGGCCGATCCGGTGACCAAGGCCGGCACCATTCCCGGCCTCTACGTCACCGCGCTGGCCGAGGCGAAGGAGGGGAGCTGGCCCCAGGGCTTGCCGGCCACGGATCTCGTCTCCGACCACGCCCATCTCGCGCGCTATGCCGAGATGGCGAAGACGGCGGATGGCTTCGCCGCCTATCTGGCGGAATTCGTGACCGGCCGGGAGGCGGCGGAATGAGCGGACCCCAATCTTCCGAAACCGATGTGCAGTTGGAAGAGATCCTGATCCACACCATCGCGGGCATGCTGGAAGGCTTGCGCCATGTGGCGGTCGGCGCGTCCTCGCCGGTGCCGGGGGCGGCGGCGCTGCTGGCCCGCGCGCGGTCGGGCGAGGCCACGCGGGTCTCGGTGCTCGGCTCCGAGGATCACAATTTCTTCACCGATGGTGGCAAGGAGCTGTTCGACTGTGCCGGCCAGGGGCGGATCGACGCCTTCTTCCTGTCGGGCGCGCAGATCGACGGCAAGGCCAACATCAACCTGGTCTCCATCGGCGATCCGGACCTGCCCAAGGCGCGGTTCCCGGGCTCCTTCGGCTCGGGTTACCTGTATTACGTGGTGCCGCGGGTGATCCTGTTCCGCCTGGAGCACACCAAGCGCACCCTGGTCGAGCAGGTGGATTTCATCTCCGCTCCCGGCTTCTGCGAGCCGAATGTGTACCGGCCGGGCGGCCCCTTTGCGATGATCACCGACCGTTGCCTGTTCGACGTGGACAAGGCGCGGCGGCGTTTCGTGCTGAAGAGCGTGCATCCGGGCGAGACGGTCGAGAGCATCGCCGAGAATACCGGGTTCGACTACGACGTGCCGGACGCGGTGCCGACGACGGCGTTGCCCGATGCCGACACGGTGGCCCTGATGCGCGGCCGCATCGCCGGCGAGATCGCCGAAATCTATCCGGCCTTCGCCAGACGGGTGTTCGGGCTGGAAAAGGCCGCTTAGGTCGACCGGGAGACGGCGTATGCGCATCGCCATTCTGGGCAACGCGGGTGGCGGGAAATCCACGCTGGCACGGCGGCTCGCATCAGAGCACGGGCTGCCCTATGCGGAGGTCGATTCCTTCCTGTGGACGCCGGATTGGGAACTGACGCCCGAGGCGGAGTACGAAGCCCGCCACGGCGCGGTGCTGGCCGGCGAACGATGGATGCTGGACGGTATGGGGCGGCTCGGCTCGCTGGACACCCGGTTCGAGCGGGCGACGGCGGTGATCCTGGTCGATCTTCCGCTCTGGCAGCACTACTGGCTCGCCGCCGAGCGTCAGGCCGCCTGGGCGGCGGGGACGGCGCAGGAGACGCCAGGCGGCCACGGAAAGCGGCCGGAAACGCGCGAGCTGTTCGAATTCATGTGGACGGTTGATCGCGACGTGATGCCCCAGATCCGGGCAGCGGTCGCCAAAGCGGAAGGGTCGGGCACGTCGGTGTATAGGATCACCGACGTCGCGGACCTTGAGACTGTCCGGCTCTGATCGGCGGCAGGGTGGGAGGGGGCCTCAGGCGGCGCGCTCGAGCCCCGACCGGGTCCAGATGGTCTCCAGCGACGCCACAAGATGCGCGATATCCGCGTCCGAATGGATCGGCGAGGGCGTGATGCGCAGGCGTTCGGTGCCGCGCGGGACCGTCGGGTAGTTGATCGGCTGCACGTAGATCCCGAACTCGTCCAGCAACTCGTCGCTGATCCGCTTGGCATGCACCGGATCGCCGACCATCACCGGCACGATGTGGCTCGGGTTCGCGAGATGGGGGATGCCGGCGGCGTCGAGCCCGGCGCGCACCTTCGCGACCCGGTCGCGCTGGCGGTCGCGCTCGACGGCACTGGTCTTGAGGTGACGGATGCTGGCGCGGGCGCCGGCGGCGATCGCCGGGGGCAGGGCGGTGGTGAAGATGAAGCCGGAGGCGAAGCTGCGCACGAAATCGCAGAGTGCCGCCGAGGCGGTGATGTAGCCGCCCATCACGCCGAACGCCTTGCCGAGCGTGCCCTCGATCACCGTCAGTCGGTCGGCCAGACCTTCGCGCTCGGAGATGCCGCCGCCGCGCGGGCCGTAGAGACCGACCGCATGCACCTCGTCGAGATAGGTCATCGCCCCATGGGCCTCGGCGACGTCACAGATCTCGGCGATCGGCGCGATGTCGCCGTCCATGGAGTAGACGGATTCGAAGGCTACCAACTTCGGTCGGCCCGGCCCGATCGCGGCCAGCCGGCGGTTCAAATCCTCGGGGTCGTTATGCGCCCAGATGACCTTCTCGGCCCGGCTATGGCGGATGCCCTCGATCATCGAGGCGTGGTTGGAGGCGTCCGACAGCACCACGCAACCCGGCATTTTCGAGGCGAGCGTGCCAAGGGCCGCCCAGTTCGACACGTAGCCCGAGGTGAAGAGCAGCCCGGCCTCCTTGCCATGCAGGTCGGCGAGCTCGGCCTCCAGCAGCACATGGTCGTGGTTGGTTCCGGAGATGTTGCGGGTGCCGCCGGCGCCGGCGCCGCTGCGGTCCAGTGCGGTGTGCATCGCCTGGAGAACCGCCGGGAACTGGCCCATGCCGAGATAGTCGTTGGAGCACCACACGGTGACGTCGCCGGTCCCGTCCTGGGTGTGGCGGGTGGCGCGGGGGAAGGCGCCCTTCTGCCGCTCGATATCGGTGAAGACCCGATAGTTGCCCTCGCCACGCAGCCGGTCGAGCTGGTCCCTGAAATAGGTCTCGTAATCCATGGCCGTCTCCTCGCGGGTCGTTCCCGCTTGCGATCCCGACAGGTATGCCCCGCCAAAGATTTCAGCGGCCGATCGCCCCCACGACCAGCCCGTCTCGACCACCCCGGACGCATAATTCTATACACATTCCGGGCGCGGCATCGGTGAAAATGGACACAGTCGCCGGCCTCATCAACCTGTCACATCCGCGCAGGTCGGCCGATATGTGCCGAACAGCCAGGGCTTAAAGCGGCGCGGCGGCCGCCTGAAGGCGCTTGGTGAAGTAGTGGCGGACATGGCCCGGCGGCATGTCCTCGATCCGGCCGATTTCCGCGTAGCCGAAGCGGGGATAGAAATCCGGTGCCTGGAAATCGTAGGTGTCGAGCCAGACGCCGATGCAGCCACGGGCCCGGCCGAGCTCTTCGGCTCGGGCCAGCAACGCGCTGCCCACGCCGCTGCGACGCTCGCCCGGTCGGACCGACAGCAGGGAGATGTGCAGCCAGGAAAGGTTGGTGCTGCCGATCAGGGTCCCGACGAGTTCGCCATCCCGCGTTGCGCGCAGGGCGAACTCCTCAAGGTTCCACACGACGCCGTGCAGGGCGGCATGCTCGCTCAGCCAGTCGAGCGCTTGCCGACGGGTCGCCTCCAATGAATCGCCCGTTGCCTCGAGAACATCGATCTCGACGGCCATGGAACTCAGCTTCCCTTGGTGCTGAAATTGGCCTCGACATAGGAGAGAAGCTGCTCGACCGACTGCGGCAGCGGCAGCGCGCCGGTATCGATCTCGACCTCGGCATTGTCCGGCGCCTCGTAGGGGGCGGAGATACCAGTGAACTCGAGGATCTCGCCGCTCCGGGCCTTCTTATAGAGGCCCTTGGGGTCACGCTCCTCGCAGACCGCGAGGCCGGCGTTGACATAGACCTCGTGGAACAGGTCGGGGGCCACGGCGCGCGCGCGGTCGCGGTCGGAGCGATAGGGCGAGATGAACGCGGTGATCACCAGAACGCCGGCGCGGGCGAACAGGGCCGCCACCTCGCCGACCCGGCGGATGTTCTCCTCGCGATCCTTCGGCGCGAAACCGAGATCGGCGGACAGGCCGAAGCGGATGTTGTCGCCGTCGAGCACATAGACCTGCCAGCCTTTGCGGAACAGGGCCTGCTCCAGCTCCAGCGCCAAGGTGGACTTGCCGGCGCCGGACAGGCCGGTCAGCCAGAGCACACCCGACCTGTGGCCATTGGCGGTCCAGCGGGCATCCGTGGTGACCCGGGTCTCCACGGCGGTGATGTTCTGCGATGTCGGCGCGTTGGCCCGGCGCAGATCGTGGAAGCCCTCCATCGAGATCAGGCCGCCGCCGGCCATGTCGTAGCCGTCGATCAGCACGAAGCGGCCGAGGCGCGGGTTGGCGGTGAACTCGTCGACCGACAGCATGGCGCGGGCCCGCAGGACCACTTCGCCGACCTCGTTGCGCTCGATCCTGTCGGCCGGGCGCTCCGACAGGTCGGAGACGTCGATCACGCGTTCGATCGCCTGGACCTCGACCGGGTGTTCCAGGGTGGCGAGCTTCAGCTTGTAGCGCCGGCCGACTTCCAGCGGCGCGCGGCCGAGCCAGAAGATCCGGGCACGGAACACGTTGGTCTGCACCGGCGGTTCGGACTCGTGGCTGGCGACATGGCCGCGCTCGACGAAGAGCTGGTCGTCCAAGGTGATGCCGATCGACTGTCCGGCCGCGGCCGACAGCACCGGACCGTTCACGCTCCAGGCTTCGATCGACTGGACCTTGGCGCGGGTGTTGCTCGGGCTGAACAGCAGGGTGTCACCGACGTTCAGCTTTCCGCTTTCGATGCGGCCGGCCAAGATACGCCGCTCGTCGAACTTGTAGACGTCCTGCACCGGGAAGCGCAGCGGTAGCTCCACCGGCAGCGGTTTCGGTTCCAGCGCGTCCAGCGCGGCGATCAGGGTCGGGCCGGAGAACCAGGGCATGTTCTCGGACTTGGCGGCCAGGCCGTCGCCATGGCGGGCGGAGACCGGCAGGATCGCCGCCGGGGTGATGCCCATGCTGGCGAGATAGTCGCGAACTTCGCCGGCGACCTCGTCGAAGCGGCCCTTGGCGTGGTCGACCAGATCCATCTTGTTGACCGCAACCACGACCTGCTCAAGTCCGAGGAGCTGCAGGATGTAGCCGTGGCGGCGGGTCTGCTCCTGAACGCCTTCCTTGGCGTCGACCACCAGGATGGCGGCATCGGCCGACGCGGCGCCGGAGACCATGTTCTTCAGGAACTCCTTATGCCCCGGCGCGTCGATGATGACGTAGGGCCGGGTGGGCGTCTTGAAGAAGATCTGGGTGGTGTCGATGGTGATGCCCTGGTCGCGCTCTGCCTGCAGGGCGTCGAGCACGAAGGCCCATTCCATCGGCATGCCGCGGCGGTCGGACATGGCCTTCACCGCCTCGACCTTGCCGTCGGGCAGGGAGCCGGTGTCATGCAGCATGCGGCCGATCAGGGTCGACTTGCCATGGTCCACATGGCCGACGATGACGAGTTTCAGCGGGGCGAGATCGGTGATCGTCTGGGAGGCGCTCATCTGATCGGTCTTCCTACATGTATCCAGCGGAGCGCAGGCGCTCGAACGCGTCTTCGGCCTCATGATCCATGGCGCGGCCGCTGCGCTCGGCCACCTTGGTGCCACGCAGCTCGGCGATGATCTTCTCGACGGTATCGGCGTCGCTGGCGACCGGGTTGGTGATGTCCATGTCGCCGAGCGAACGGTAACGCTTACCGTCACGGGAGAAATACAGCGGCACCAGCGGAATGCCCTCGCGCTGGATGTAGAGCCAGATATCGAGCTCGGTCCAGTGCAGCAGCGGATGCACGCGGATATGGGTGCCCGGCGCGAAATCGGTCTTGTACTGATCCCAGAATTCCGGCGGCTGGTCGCGGAAGTCCCATTCGGCGTTCTCACCGCGCGGGCTGAACACCCGTTCCTTGGCGCGAGTTGCCTCCTCGTCGCGGCGGATGCCGGCGATCACCGCCTGCAGGTCGAGCTCGGCGATCAGGCGCTTCAGCGCCTCGGTCTTGCGCGCGGCCGAGCGGGCGGCCGGCGGCAGGGTCGGGTCGATCTCCTCGATCGGCGGGCAGTCCCGGCGAATGAAGTTCAATCCCCACTTCTCGGAGTATTCCTTCTGGAAGGCGTACATCTCGGGGAATTTCTTGCCGGTGTCGCAGAACATGGCCGGGAAGGGGACATGGCCGAAGAACGCCTTCTTCGCCAGCCACAGCATGACGTTGGAGTCCTTGCCAAGCGACCAGAGCATGCCCAGACGGTCGAACTTGTTGAATGCTTCGCGCAGGATGTAGACGCTCTGCGCCTCGAGCGAGTCGAGATGATTCATCGGAAACCCGTGTCCCCGGTTGCGGATGGCGCGTTGATAGGCGGGGATAGGGGCAGTGTCAAAGCCTCTGCGCCGCTTTGGCGCTGCCCAATGGTGGAACCGCGAGGCCCGGATTGGCTGGAAGTGACCCGGCCATTCCGAGAGGGCGGCACACCGGGACCGGCATGTTCCGGCGGAGCCTGGATGGTGGAACCGTTCGTTCCCAGAGAATAAATTCGCGTCCTCGCCGACTGGGGGTTCCGAGACGGCGAGGATGCGGTGGATGACGCACTGGCGACGATCAGCCCTCGATCACCGCGAAGGTGCGGACCTCGATGCTTTCCCGCGGCGGGGCGGCAGGATCCTGATCCGGGATCTGGAAGGCTCCATGCGGGGTGTATTTGGCCACGCCGTCCTTGGTATCCCAGCCCTTGATCAGCAGCACCTCGTCGCGCGCCATCTCCGGCGCCCAGTACCAGCGCTGACCCGGTTGGTGGGCGAGCTGGTAGATCTCGCCGACCCGGTCGGGGAACACCTGGTCGGTGGCCAGCAGGGCGTCCGGGGCGATCGACTGCGCATCGGCGAGGGCAAGGGGCGCGCGCTGGACCGGGCCGGTGATCGGGCGCCAGACGTTGATCTGCACGACCCGGCCGCCCTTGGCCAGGATCTCCTCCACCTGTCCGGCACCCAGCGCGTCGTTACCGCGCTTCGGTCCCGAGGCCGCGGTGTAGTCCACATGAACGCGCGCGGCCGGCCCACGATTGCCGTCCTTGTTCTTTGCCCCCGCACCGCTGTCCGATCGGCGCGTATGGTCGAAGATCGCGACATGGGTGGCGCCGACGGCCTGTTTCACCAACTCGATGACCTCGGCATAGTAGGTCGTGGTGACCGCATCGTCGTCGTAGAGGTCATCGACCGCCGTCTCGTCCTGCAGCAACTTGAAGCCGTGGCGGTCCAGCTCCAGCTCGCCGGCGATCGGCCGCATGTCGTTCAACGCGACCGGGATTTCCTCGATCTGGAAGAAGATCTTCGGCGCGCCCCCGGTCAGGGCCGAACTGTGGAAGACAGGCTTCTCATCCTGCGGCACGGTGAAGCCCAGCGGGGCGGTGAGCGTGCGGCCGGTCGCGACCGGCGCCGGGGGGTGTGCAGGACTCATCTGGTTCATGACACCTTCTCCATTCCAAGTTGCTGTCTCGTTCCGTTTCGAAACAGATAAGGGTGCGTGTTCCCATAATTAATGCATCAATTGGAACGAATGATGATCCACGGCAGCATGGTTTCTGGCATGATATCGAACACCGGTTGTGGAGTGGAGGAGGACGGACTGTGCTGACGCGACGGCGGATTTCCGCGGGCCTGATGGGAAGCATCCTGGCGCCCTCGTTTGCCCAGGCTTTTGTTCCGGCCGAGTTGTCCTCGGCCGATCGCCTCTCGCCGGCGGAAGCGGCCGGCGGCATGGTCGCCAGCCGGGAGGAGACCGCCACCCGGGTCGGCGTCGACGTTCTGGCGGCCGGCGGCAATGCCGTCGATGCGGCCGTCGCCGTCGCCTTCGCGCTCGCCGTTACGCTGCCTCAGGCGGGGAATCTCGGCGGCGGCGGGTTCGCGCTGGTGCATCACGCGGCGGACCGCGCGACCCATGCCCTTGATTTCCGGGAGATGGCGCCGGCGGCGGCACATCGGGACGTCTTCCTCGGCGCCGATGGCACGGTCGACAGCCACCGCTCGCGCTATTCCCATCACGCCGTCGGCGTGCCCGGCTCGGTGGCGGGATATCTCGATCTGCTGGAGCGCTTCGGGACGTGGCCGCGCGACCGGGTGATCGCGCCGGCGATCCGGCTTGCCGAGGATGGGGTGACGGTGACCCGGACGCTTCACCGCAATATCGCATCACGCATGGAGCGTCTCGGCAAATGGCCGGCGACCCTGGCGGTCATCGCTCGTCCCGACGGCACGGCGTTGCAACCGGGCGACATCCTGCGCCAGCGGGATCTCGCCGCGAGCCTGCGTCTGATCGCCGGACAGGGTGCGCGGGCATTCTATGAGGGCACGATCGCCGGTCTGATCGTCGACGAGATGGCGCGTCACGCCGGGCCGATCACCGGGGCCGACCTGGCACGGTATCGCACGGTGTGGCGGACACCGGCCCGCGGCAGCTATCGCGGCGTGGAGGTCGCCTCCATGCCACCGCCCAGTTCAGGCGGAGCGCATCTGGTGCAGATGCTGAACATTCTCGAGGGCTGGGATCTCAAGGTTCTCGGCCATAATACAGCGGCGACGCTGCACCGCATGACCGAGGCGATGCGCCGCGCCTATGCCGATCGGGCAGTACATCTGGGCGATCCGGACTTCTGGGATGTGCCGCTGCCGTGGATCACGTCGAAACCCTACGCAGACCAGTTGCGGGCGGCAATCGACCTGGAGCGGGCCACGCCATCGGACGCGGTGTCGGCGGGGACCCCGATGCCGGAAGGGTCGAACACCACCCACCTGTCGGTGATGGACCGTCAGGGCAATGCGGTGTCGATGACGACGACCCTCAATTTCGGGTTCGGCAGTGGCATCGTCGCGGCAGGTACAGGCATCTTCCTGAACAACGAGATGGACGATTTCTCCGCCAAGCCAGGGGTGCCGAACGCCTATGGGCTGGTTGGCGGCGAGGCGAACGCGGTCGCGGCCGGCAAGCGGCCGCTGTCGTCGATGACGCCGACGCTGCTTCTGGCGGATGGTCGGGCGCTCGGGGCGATCGGCAGCCCGGACGGCAGCCGCATCATCACGACGGTGCTTCAGGTGATCCTCAACCTTATCGACCATGGCATGAACCTGGCCGAGGCGACGGCGGCGCCGCGCATCCACCATCAGTGGCTGCCGGATCGGATCTGGGTCGAAGAGGGGGTATCGGGCGACACGGTCGAGCTGCTGCGCACGATGGGCCATGCCGTTGAATATCGGCGGGCGTTCGGTGCTGCCCAATCGGTGCTGTCCGCCGCGGACGGTTTCAGAGGCGTGTCGGATCCACGCCGCCCCGGAGGCCTCGCTGCCGGGCCGTCCGTTTAGCGGACGCAGCCCAGCTGCCGCAGCGGATCAGTTGGCGAGGTTTGTGTTCTCATTGAGAAATGCCTCGAGATCCTGAGGCGCTATTCGCCACTCCTTACCGAGCTTGATCGCTCTGATCCTTTTGTCGCGGATCCAGGACCGTACGGTGGCTTCTTGCACTTGGAGCATTGTCGCCGCGTCGTGCACGGTCAGGAGAGGCCGATTCAACATAGTTTCCAATTACCCACCAACATTATGGATATTTAACTCAATACATACACAGTTTTGCCAGTATATGCATTGCCCTAGTCGCGGCAAGCCGATTGGCGCCTGTGTTTCGCTATTTGACTGCGGGAAAGCGGACGAATTTTTGGTAACAGCGCCGTATTCTCGATAATCGGGATATTTGCGCTGTAATACTCTCGTCATGAGCGACTCAGACGTTCCGCCAACCGCGCGGAAATTGCAGCCGACACCCGGCCGGCTTCAGCGGCCATGGCCTCGACGACGGTGCGATCGAAGTGTTCGATGCTGCGGCGCACCCTTTCGGCAATCGTGCGTCCCGGGGAATCGGCCTCGTCGAGCGCGTGATCGACCAGCTCCGCGAGGCGCGCCTGAACCTTCGAGAGACGCACGGGTGCCGCCGCCAGCCAACGGGCGGCCTGGAGGCGGACCGGTTCGAGCGACGGGTCTTCCATAAGGAACCGTCTTGCCTTTCGACCCTGGGGGTCGGGGCCGGTGCGGGCGATCAGTTCGACGGCAACCCAGGCGAACCACCAACGCCACGGGTCGGCCCGGAGCTCGCCATCATCGTACACGTCCTGCATGTAATGCAGGGTGACCATCGGCGCGTCTGATTTGAGGCGGACCAGCTGGGGCGGCAGAGCGGTCAGGGCCAGAGGCCGCAGCCCCTTGTCGTAGTTCCGGTCGCCGGCGCGAGTCGGCAGGATCCCGAGGCGCCGCTGCTCGGCCTCGACGTCGCGAACTTCGAACCAGTGCCGCAACGCCATCGCCATACCGCGAAGCTGGTCTTCATTGGGTTCCGGTTTGTCCAATTGGGTCTCTCGATCGCGCGGGATGTCTGACACTGCGCTTACTGCCTTGCTAAATCCTACTCCCGAAATGTACCTTTCCGCGACCGCTCGGGAGAGGCGCTCGGCGAAAGGACACGGCAGGCCGGTGGTAGCCGGTTACGCAAAATGTTGCGGGGGACACTTCATGACCGATGAGTCCGTTGGATGGACGGACCGGACGGTGCAAAAGATCCGGCGGCTCCTGCCCGAACGCCAGATCATTATCCGCACCGAGGGTGAGACGAGTTATCTGCGGTTGAGCACGGCCTTGCAGGTCGGGGCGATAACCGTCTGGGTGGCTGTGGCCGGTTGGGTCGGGTTTACGACCGTCGGCTTCCAGAATCAGCAGGAGATGATCGCTGAGAAGGTCGACGCGATCTCCCGGTCGCGCCAGGCCTATCGCAAACTGCTCGATCAGGTTTCCGACTATCAGTTGTCGATCGTCGGCATCACCCGCGACCTCAAGGAAACGGAAGCGCATCTGCGCGGCCTGTTCAGCCAGAACGAGGAACTGAAACAGGACCTGAGCTCGACCGAGGTGGCGCTGCGGAGTTCCGAAGAGGAGCGCAATCGGATTGCCTCCGCGCGCAAGCAGATGAACGACCAGCTCGAGCTTTTCGGGTCCGAGCTGCGGCAGATCACCGGCAAGAACAACGCGCTTGAAGCCCATATCGGTACGCTACGTCAGCACCTCGCGGTGGTCGAGGCGGAGAAGGCGGAGATTGCGGCTGAACGGGCGGCGCTGGACGACCGGCTCTGGTCCTTGCACAACGAGCTTGAGGCTTCCAATGCCAAGGTGGCGCTGCTGGATAGCAACGTCCGGGCGTTGAAGACGGACCTGCGCACCGTGATCCTCGAGCGCAGCGCCGTCGCCGTCGACAACGACACCCTGCGGGCGCAGGTCGTCGATCTGGAGTCGACGTTGGAGACGGAACGCGATTCCCATCGCCGTGATCTCCGGGAGATCTCCGACCGGACCCATGGACAGATCGCCCAGGTCGAGGATGTTATCCGACGCACCGGGCTGAAGCTGGACAAGGTGGTGCCGCTGCGCAAGGAAGAGGCGACCGGTAAGGGCGGCCCCTTTCAGGAACTTGCCCCCGACATGAATCTCAGTGAGGAGGACGACGCGTTGCGCGTCGAACTCGAGCATCGGCTGCAGCGCTGGAGCCAGGTGGTCGACTTCTATGCCTCACTGCCGCTCGCCAAACCGGTGACGAACTACTACATCACCAGCTATTTCGGCCGCCGCAAGGACCCGATCAACGGTCGGTATTCCATGCATAACGGCCTCGACATGGCGGGCCCTTATAAGGAGAGGGTGACGGCCACCGCGCCGGGCGTGGTGAGCTTCGCCGGCCGTCGTACCGCCTATGGTCGAGTGATCGACATCGACCATGGACATGGACTGGTGACGCGCTACGGCCATCTCGCTAAGATCAAGGTCAAGGTGGGTCAACATGTGGATCTCGGGACGACGATCGCACTACTTGGATCCAGCGGCCGCAGCACCGGGCCGCATGTGCACTACGAAGTGCGGTACAACGACAAGCCGATCAACCCGTCCAAGTTCATGAAAGCGGGCACTCATGTTCAGCAACAAGCAGAAAACGCCGAGTAGGTCGGATGTCGGCGGTGCTCCGAAGGCGCCGGCGGCACCGTCGATCATCAGCTCCGATCTGACGATCAACGGCAATCTGACCAGCGAAGGCGACATTCAGGTCGACGGCACAGTCGAGGGCGACATTGTGTCCAACAAGCTGACCGTCTCGTCCACGGCGACGGTTCGCGGCGCGATCGAATGCGAGACCGTGGTGATCGCCGGCCATGTGACCGGGCAGATCAAGGCGCGTCACGTGACCCTGGCGAAGACGGCGCGGGTGATCGCCGACGTGATCCAGGAGCGTCTGTCGATCGAACCGGGCGCCTTCTTCGAGGGCAACTGCCGTCATTTCCCGAACGAGAGCGAAAAGAAGGCGCTGCCGAAGCTCGAGCCGGTGCAGCCGGCCGTCGCACGCCAGGGCAATGGGGCCGCCGTTCCGGTCGAGGCGACGTCCTGATCTACTCAGCTCCCGGCTGACTGTAGCCGCTGGAGACGAGGAAACGCGGGTTCGAGAGACCGAGCCGCTCGATGACCTGTGTTTCCAGCACGCCAAAAACCGGTCCGAGCAGCGCGTCGTCATGGAGGCCAGCGCGGATCTCCCTTGCCAGATCGCGAGACAGCGCCGCGATTCGCTGTTCGGCGTCACCCCCACTGCGATAGACATTGTCCTGGCCGTACAGGTCCGCATAGGCATCAAGCGCGCGTCGGGCGGCGGCGTCTCCGGTCTCGATCTCGCGCCGGGCGGTGGCG
>JARGOG010000006.1 GCA_029212785.1 Thalassobaculaceae bacterium | reverse complement strand
CTGTTCCGCACGGTGCCGGACCTGGTCTGGGCGCTGTTCTTCGTCTCCGCCGTCGGCCTCGGGGCGATCGCCGGCACCCTGACCATCATCGTCGACACGGCCGGTTTCTGCGGGAGGTTCTTCGCCGAGGCGATGGAGGACAGCGACAAGCGTCCGCGCGAGGCGCTGGAGGCGGTCGGCGCGCGGCGGATCGACATCCTGGCCGCCGCCGTGGTGCCGCAATGCATGCCGTCCTTCATCAACACCTCGCTGTTCGCGCTGGAACTCTCGGTGCGCTCCTCGGTGGTGCTCGGCATCGTCGGCGCCGGCGGCATCGGTCAGGAGTTGAAGACGGCGTTCGAGCTGTTCCAGTACCCCAAGGCCTCGGCCATCATCCTGGCGATCTTCGTGATCGTGCTGGCGATGGAGCACCTGACCGACTGGCTGCGCCGGCGGCTGGGGTAGCGGACGCCTCCCCGCCCGGTCTAGAGCGAATGCACCTCGACCTTGTTGCCGAAAGGATCGCGCAGGAAAGCGGCATAGTAGCCGTCGGTATATTCCGGACGCGGCCCCGGGGCGCCGTCGCTGCTGCCGCCGGCCGCCAGGCCCGCCGCGTAGCCAGCGCGAACCTGGTCCGGTCCCACGCAGAGGAAGGCGACATGGGTTCCGTTGCCGGCGCCGGCCGGCTTGCCGTCGATCGGCAGGCCGACCCAGAATTCCGGGACCTTGCGTCCCCAGGCGATCGCCGCGTCCATCGTGTACAGCCGTCGGGCGCCGATCGCCGTCAGCAGCGCGTCGTAGAAGGCGCTGGCGGTCTCCAGATCGTCGACCCCCAGCGAGACATGGCTGATCAGTCCGTCCATCGCCCCCTCCGTTCCGGGCGCTCGTTCCGCCCGCGTTTCATTCACATGCGCCGAGTCGCATAATCCTAGAGCGGCCCGAGGCCACGGCAAACAATCCACAGCTAAGCCCTGATTCCGTCCCCGGTATTTTCTTCATCACACCGTGCATGGCGCTCGCCATTCGGGGGTCGAAGGGGCTATGCGTTAGAGTCTGTCCTGAGGGAAAACGAACAGCAAAGCCGAGTTGCCTCGCCATGTCCGATCCCGAGTCCAGCATCGCCCCCTTCCCTGGCCCGGTTGGCGCCTTCGCCCCCACGGAGAACGGCGCGCCCGTGTCATCCTACCGCGAGCCGCCGCACAATCTGGAGGCCGAGCAGGCGTTGCTGGGTGCCATCCTGGTGAATAACCGCGCCTATGAACGGGTCAGCGAGTTCCTGCGCCCCGACCATTTCGCCGATCCGGTCCATGGCCGCATCTTCGCGTCCTGCGGCAAGCTGATCGACCGCGGCCAGATCGCCACGCCAGTCACCCTCAAAGGCCTGTTCGACCAGGACGAGGCGCTCGCCGAGGTCGGCGGGGCCCAGTATCTGGTCAAGCTCGCCGCCTCCGTCGTCACGGTCATCAACGCTGCGGATTACGGCCGCGAAATTCGTGACTGCTTCCTGCGCCGGGAGCTGATCGATATCGGCGAGATGGTGGTCAACGACGCCTTCGACCGCGACATCGACACCGCCGCCCAGGAACTGATCGAGAAGGCCGAAAACCAGTTGTTCACCCTGGCCGAGACCGGTGAGGGCGAGAACGGGCTGAAGGAACTGAAAATCGCCCTGCTCGAATCCGTATCCATGGCGGAAGCGGCATACAAGCGCGAGGGCGGCCTCGCCGGCTATTCGACCGGGCTGATCGATATCGACAACCTGCTCGGCGGCCTGCACCCCTCGGACCTTCTGATCCTCGCCGCGCGCCCTGCCATGGGCAAGTCGACGCTGGCCTCCAACATCGCCTTCCACATCGCCACGGCGTCGATGAACGAGCCGGGAACGCCGCCGCAGCCGGTCGCCTTCTTCTCGCTCGAAATGTCGGCCGAGCAGCTCGCCACCCGTATCCTGTCCGAGCGCACCGGCATCGCCTCCGAGAAGCTGCGACGCGGTCAGCTCGACAACGAGGATTTCGGCAAGCTGGTCGAGGCGAGCCAGGATCTGGAGCGGGCGCCGATGTTCATCGACGACACGCCGGCGATTCCAATCTCCACCTTGCGCACCCGGGCGCGGCGGCTGAAGCGCCAGCACGGGCTGGCGCTGATCGTGGTCGACTATCTGCAGCTCATGCGACCGTCTCCGGGTGCGCGCGTCGACAACCGCGTGCAGGAGATCTCGGCGATCTCGCAGGGCCTCAAGGCCATCGCCAAGGAGTTGGACGTGCCCGTCCTCGCCTTGTCCCAGCTCAGCCGCGCGGTCGAACAGCGCGAGGACAAGCGCCCGGTCCTCGCCGACCTGCGTGAATCCGGGTCGATCGAGCAGGACGCCGATATCGTCATGTTCATCTACCGCGAGGATTACTACCTGCAGAAGGCGGAACCGATTCAGCGGGTGGAGGAAAGCGCGGAAAAATTCCACGACCGTTACGACCAGTGGAAGGAGCGCTGCGAGTACGCCCACGGCAAGGCCGAGGTGATCATCTCCAAGCAGCGCCACGGCCCGACGGGCGCGGTCACTCTGCATTTCGATGGCTCGACGACCAAGTTCACCAACTACGTCGCCGAAGACCGGGTTCCGGAGCACTACTAGCCGGCAGCCAATACCATCGGCCGGTTCCACCATTCATCCGCCATACGCTAGCCCCGCCATGCCGTCGGCAAGAAGAAAGGCCGCCCGAAGCGGACGGCCTTTCCGTGAGCTGATGAGGCTCGAACTCGGCTTATTGTGCTTCAGACGACCGCCGAAGGTTGCTCCGACATCCCGCCGAGACACACGAGCTCAGCCCGCATCGCAAGATCACTCGACACCGGATCACCTCCTTTCAAGTTGGTTGAAGACCAAGGAAATGGTGCGGCCCCCGTCGCCATTCGGCAACCGATCGACGAAAACCAAGGGAATCCGCGGGTTACAGGGCGCCCCATCGGAACCGCCCGACGCAGTGACGGGCTGCGAATCCGGTCACCGGCTTGTCATTGGACCCGCTGGGGCGCCGTCGCCACGGTGCAGTCAGTCGCACCATCATCGAGGTTCGCATGCGCAGACTGCTTCCGATCCTGGCCGCTCTGTGCGCCCCCCTGCTCCTGGGCGCCGGAACCGCCGCGGCCGACACGCCCGCGCCCTATGCCGTCGGCACCGGAGCGGAGGCCGGCACCTATCGGGCCCACGTGCCGGATTCCTGGGACGGGACCTCCCGACTCCCGGTCCTGGTCTTCTTCCACGGCTACGGACAATCGGGTGGGGTCGTCATGGGCAATACGAACCTGATGCGGCTCGCCGACGAGACCGGCGTTCTGGTGATCGCTCCGGACGGGCAGGAGAAGCGCTGGGCCCATCAGGGGGCGCCCGCCCGGGAGCGGCTGCGCGACGACGACATCTTCGTCGCCACGGTATTGGCGGATGTGAAACGACGCTGGCCGGTGGACACCGCGCGGGTCTGGGCGTCGGGCTTCTCGATCGGCGGCTCGATGACCTGGCACCTCGCCTGCTACCGCGGCGACCTGTTCACCGCCTTCATGCCGGTGGCCGGTGCCTTCTGGCGGCCGCATCCTGAGCGCTGTCCGTCGGGACCGGTCGACCTGATGCACGTCCACGGCACCGGCGACACGGTCGTGCCGATGCAGGGCCGGCCGATCCGCGAGACCTATCACCAGGGCGACGTCCTGCAGGGCATCGCCTTCTGGCGCGCGCAGGACGGTTGCCCGGCCGACCCGGATGAGGTCACCGAAGTCGGCGATCTGCGCTGCCAGATCTGGCGTGGCTGCACCTCCGGTCGGCAGGTCCAACTCTGCCTGCATCCCGGCGGGCACATCATACCGAAAGGCTATATGGCGACGGCACTCGCCTGGGCGCAGGGGTTGGCGCAGGGACGATGAATTGAAAGAACAAAACATCACTCATTCAATTGTTGCAATTTATCAATCAACACGACTAATAATTTTCCCTGCCGATCGAAAAATCCATGTTTGTGATTTTTATCACATAGAGGTGACTGATGATTACAGAAAATAAATCCAGTAACTGCGTAATAAATCCCAATATGCCACTAAGATTTTTCAGTGGATTGCTAGGCGCGTTAATTCCCACTCTTGGACCGTTAGCTATTTTATTCTTAGGTGATTTAGCTGTTCCAGCGCAAATTGGCGGATCGATACCGCCATTGATTGGTTTAGTAACAGGCCTTTTCTTCTCGACGGTGATGCCCGAAGACCACATATTAAAGTCGTTCCTAACCGGCGCCGGATTTCCGGGTCTAGTGATCGGATTGTCCGCTGGAGCACAGTTCGGTGTGTAGAAAGTTGAGGAGGAGCGCGATGTCCATTCGATCTGCATCTTTATCCGTCGTCTGCCTCGCAGCAATGATCATGGTCAGTTCCCCGCTTGTCGCCGAGGGCCGCCCCGAAGCGATCACTCTTACGGCTGACAACCTGAGCGCCGGGGCTATCCAGGACGGCGTCTATAAACGGGCAAAGCCGCTGGACTGGTTTCGGTACGGGACCGCGTCATACCTGAACCGCAATCTGTTGCGCCACACAGCGGTTCTTTACGGATACGACAGATCCAAGATCGAGGATGTGATCAGTTCCAAGGAGATCGCCCGGCTCGTTCTCGACGGTAAGATCGGACTGGCCTATCAGGATGGAGACTCCTATCGGGTCCTGGCTGTCGAAAGCCCGTTCGAGGCGAGCGCCGAAGTCTGGAGAGCGCTCGAACCCGGAAGCGAGAACCCGCACCTCTTCGTCGCAATCGTCAATCAACTGGGTGAGCTTGGCGCCGACAAGAGCTTGATCTCGTTCGACCTCCCATTACGGGACAAGGCCAGCCAGTAGGTCGACCTGAAGCGGCGCGGCGGCCGGTCGCATCTGAGGCGCGGCGATCTTACGCCGCAACCTCGACCTCGACACTCCCCAGCCCGTCAACCGTATAGACCGCCTTGTCGCCCGGCTTGGGATATCGGGTCTTCACCGTTGAGCCGGTCATCACCCAGTGGCCGGCGCGCAGCGGTCGGCCTTGGGCGGCCAGCAGGTTGGCGACCCAGGCGAGCGCGTTCAGCGGGTTATCCATGGCGGCCCCGGTTACCGCCTCCTCGACGTCGTCGTTGTATTCCAGACGCACCGGATTGGTGGCCAGGTCGAGCGCCCGCCAGTCCCCCGTCGCCGCGCCGAGCACGATGCCGCCGGACCAGGCATTGTCGGCGGCCATGGAGATGCCGTCGAGCTGGCTGTAATCGGCGTCGCGGTCCTCAATCAGCTCAAAGGCCGGCACCGCCAGTTCGACCGCGTCGCGCACGCTCTCCGCCGTGTATCCCCCGGACGGATCCGCCAGATCGGCCCCCATCTTCAGACAGAGCTCGAACTCCAGCCCTACGCGCACGAAGTCGCTCAGCCGGACCGTCGCCGGCGAGGAATGGACCGTGGAGGCGAAGATCGCGCCCACCAGCGACTGGTTGACACCGCACAGCTCCTGCACCGCCTTCGAGGTGAGCGCGATCTTATAGCCGGCGATCGGGCCCTTCGCCCCCGACTCCCATGTCGCGATCAGCCGGCGCTGCGCGTCGTAAGCGGCATCGAGATCCGGCAGCGCCAGATCGCCCGCCAGCGGCGTGTATCGGGCGCGGGTCGCGTGCTGATCGGCCAACGCATCGGCGACGCGCGCGATCCGGGTGGTATCGGTCATGATATTTCCTCGCCTGGCTGGTAGCGTTCTTGTTCGACGTTGTGTGCATCATGCCGGGGAGGCCGCGATGACTGAAGACCGAAAGGACATCATCCCTCTTGTTGTCGCGGCGATCGTCGAAGCGACCAAGGACTTGCACGGAGAGGGAAAATGCAATTCCGCATGGACCAAGCTCATGCTGGGCCGGATTGCCGGACAAGCGGACAGGGATCGCTATTACGTCTGCGGCTCAGGGCTGGGAGCCGAGGGCCTCGGCAGCCACGGTGAGTGGCTGTTCGACCAGACTTGGTACGAGTGTCCGGTCACGGTCGAGGCCGGCAATCGCACCTATGACCCGCACAAGCTTGAACACTTGGCCCTGGCTCTGGAGTCCGAGTGGCTCGACACGGACAACGACCGGCTCGACGACTTCGTTAAACTCGCCGTCTCCGTCGCTGAAACCAGGGTGATGATCTTTCAGGTCAGGACGCTCGAGGCGGCGACCGACGCCTGCTGGACGATGATGGATGCTGCCCGGCGCGTGCGCACGGGAACCGACGCGGATTATCTGTTTGCGGCGTATGTTGGCGCGATCGCCGACGCGCTCAAACCCAACATCGCTGTACCGGTTCTGGAAACCTTCCCCTTCAGGTTCTGGCGGACCCGGCTGCAAGGACCGCTTGTCCCGATCCCGCCCGCCTGATATCGGACCTTGATGGTCACGACGACATCCGCTTTCGATGCCGCCCTGTCCCGCCTGACGATCGATCTGGGCGCGATACGGCAGAACTACAGACGGCTCCGCAAGGAGCTCGGTGGCGTACCCTGCGCCGGCGTGGTCAAGGCCGACGGCTATGGACTCGGCGCCGACTACGTGGCGACCGTGCTGTACGAGGAGGGCTGTCGGACTTTCTTCGTCGCCACCTTCGACGAGGCGGTGGCATTGCGCCAGATCCTGCCGGACGGCGTGATCGCCTGCCTCAACGGCGTGTTGCCCAATACGGAAGCCGCTTTCGTCGAGCATGACATCACCCCGGTCATCAACGCCTTCGACCAGATCGAGCGCTGGCGGACCCATTGCGCGCGCACCGGCAGGAAGCTGCCGGCGATGCTGCATGTGGATACCGGCATGAACCGGCTTGGCCTCGACGCCCGTGAAGTCGATCGGGTGCTGGAGGGGCCGTCCGTGCTGAGCGGCATCGACTGGCAATACCTGCTCTCGCATCTGGCCGCCGCCGACGAGCCGGAGAACCCGATGAGCGCGGCGCAGCTCAAGCGGTTCAACCGCATCCGCGCCCGCCTGCCGGTGACGATGAAGGCGAGCCTCGCCAATTCCTCCGGCGTCTTCCTCGGCCCCGAGTTCCATCACGACCTCGGTCGCCCCGGCATCGCCCTCTATGGTGGTCGCCCCTCCGCCGGACGCGACAACCCGATGGTGTGCCCGATCCGAATCGAGGGCCGAATTCTCCAGATCCGCACGGTCGAGCCGGGCTGGACGGTCGGCTATGGCGGCTCCTGGCGCGCCTCGCGCGAAACCCGGATCGCCACGGTTGCGGCGGGCTACGCCGACGGTTACCTGCGGACCCTCTCCTCGGTCGGACGCGTGGCGATTGGAGGCCGGCTCTGCAACGTGGTAGGACGCGTCTCGATGGATATGATCACGGTCGACGTGACCGACGTCTCCCCCTTCGTTGCATCCCCCGGCGGGATGGTCGAGGTCCTGGGGCCGGCGGTCACCCCCGATGCGATGGCGGATACGGCGGGTACGATCGGCTACGAGCTTCTCACGTCGCTTGGCAGTCGCTACGTGCGCCACTACGTCGACAGCACCGCATGACGACCGGGATCACGCACAACACTCACGGATCGGGATGCCCCGGCGAATGAATCCTCTCGCGACGATCGGTCGAGGTTTCCTTTCGATCCTGGCCACGACCGGGCGCATCGCGCTGTTCGCCGTCTCCGCGGTCAGCCACTGCGTGCGCCCCCCCTTCTATCCGCGCCTGGTCCTGCGGCAGTTCCTGGAGATCGGTTACTACTCGCTGCCCGTGGTCGGCCTGACCACGCTGTTCTCGGGTATGGTGCTGGCGTTGCAGAGCTATACCGGCTTCGCCCGGTTCTCCGCCGAGGGCGCTGTCGCCACTGTCGTCGTGCTGTCGATGACCCGCGAACTGGCGCCGGTGCTGGCAGGCCTGATGGTCGCCGGGCGGGTCGGTGCGGCCATGGCGGCCGAGATCGGCACCATGCGCGTCACCGAGCAGATCGACGCCCTGACCACGCTTTCGACCAACCCGTTCAAGTACCTGATCGCCCCGCGCCTGATCGCCGCCACGATCAGCCTGCCGATCCTGGTGCTGATCGGCGACATCATCGGCGTGTTCGGCGGCTATGTGGTCGGCGTCTACAAACTCGACTTTAACGCCGCGACCTACATCACTTCGACCGTGCAGTACCTGGAGCAGATCGATGTGGTCTCCGGTCTGGTCAAGGCGGGGGTGTTCGGCTTCCTGGTGGCGCTGATGGGGTGCTACCACGGCTTCAATTCCCGCGGCGGCGCCCAAGGCGTCGGGGCGGCGACGACCAATGCCGTGGTCACCGCGTCGATCCTGATCCTGGTGGCGAACTACATCATCACCGAACTCTTCTTCGCGGGCTGAGGGGCAGGACGATGAGCGACTCCCCGAAGATCCGGATCCGCGACCTCCGCAAGAGCTTCGGTTCCAAAGTGGTGCTGGACGGCCTCGACCTTGATGTCGGCGACGGTGAGAGCGTCGTCGTGATCGGCGGCTCCGGAACCGGCAAGTCGGTGCTGCTGAAATGCATCATCGGTCTGATGGAACCGGATTCCGGCATCATCGAGATCGACGGTGAGAACGTGGTCGGCCTGCCCCGCTCCGAACGCGACGCCATCATGCGCAAGTTCGGCATGCTGTTCCAGGGCGGCGCGCTGTTCGACTCGCTGCCGGTCTGGGAGAATGTCGCCTTCGGGCTGATGGCCGCCAAGCATGTCCCCCGGCCGGAAGCCCGGAAGGTCGCCGTCGACAAGTTGGCCCAGGTGGGATTGAACGAAGAGGTCTCCACCCTGTCGCCATCGGAACTGTCCGGCGGCATGCAGAAGCGGGTTTCCCTGGCGCGCGCTATCGCGACCGATCCCGAGATCATCTTCTTCGACGAACCGACCACCGGCCTCGACCCGATCATGGCCGACGTCATCAACGACCTGATCGTGAAATGCACGCGCGAACTCGGCGCGACCGGCCTGTCGATCACCCACGACATGGCGAGCGCCCGCAAGATCGCCGATCGCGTCGCCATGCTGTACCAGGGGAAGATCATCTGGGCCGGGCCGGTCGCCGAGATCGACAGCTCGGGCAATGACTATGTCGACCAGTTCATCCATGGCCGCGCCGAGGGACCGATCCAGATGGCGGTCCGGCGTGGCTGAACGGCCTTAGGCGCGAGGAGACGGGAATGGCGAAGTCGACCAGCCGCTACGTCTGCCAGGAATGCGGGTCGGTGACGGCCAAATGGGCCGGCAAATGCGAGGCCTGCGGCGCCTGGAACACCCTCGTCGAGGAAGTGGTCGAGACCGCGCCGAAGGCGATGAAGCCCGGCGGCGGACGGCGTATCAGTTTCGTCGAACTGGCCGGCCAGAGCCGGGAGACGCCGCGGCGCGTCACCGGCATCGGCGAGTTCGACCGTGTGCTTGGCGGCGGGCTGGTTCCCGGATCGGCGACCCTCATCGGCGGCGATCCGGGGATCGGCAAGTCGACCGTGTTGCTGCAGGTGGTGGCCGGCCTCTCCGGCACCAGCCGCTGCGCCTACGTCTCCGGTGAGGAGGCGGTCGACCAGGTCCGCATGCGCGCCAAACGCCTCGGCGTGGCCGGCGCGTCGGTCGGACTGGCGGCGGCGACCAGCGTGCGCGACATCATCTCCAGCCTGGAAGCGGCCGACGCCCCCGAGGTGGTGGTGATCGACTCGATCCAGACCATGTATGTCGACGCGCTCGACAGTGCCCCCGGCACCGTCGCCCAGGTACGCGCCTCTGCCCAGGAGCTGATCCGGGTCGCCAAGAAGCGCGGCATCGCCCTGCTGCTGGTCGGCCACGTGACCAAGGAGGGCACCATCGCCGGTCCCCGGGTGCTCGAGCACATGGTCGACACGGTGCTGTATTTCGAGGGCGAGCGCGGCCACCAGTTCCGCATCCTGCGCGGGGTGAAGAACCGCTTCGGTCCGACCGACGAGATCGGCGTCTTCGAGATGACCGAGGGCGGACTGATGGAAGTGACCAACCCGTCGGCCCTGTTCCTCTCCGACCGTCAGGACGACGTCTCCGGCGCCTGTGTCTTCGCCGGAGTCGAGGGCACGCGGCCGGTGCTGGTGGAGATCCAGGCGCTGATCGCCCCCTCGCCCTACGGTACGCCGCGCCGGGCGGTGGTCGGCTGGGACTCCAACCGCCTGGCCATGGTGACGGCGGTGCTGGAGGCGCGCTGCGGCGTCTCGCTCGCCGGCAATGACGTGTTCCTGAACGTGGCCGGAGGCCTGCGGGTCTCCGAGCCGGCGGCCGACCTCGCGGTCGCCGCCGCCCTGGTCTCCTCGCTGACCGGCGTGCCGGTTCCCAAGGGCGCGGTGGTGTTCGGCGAGATCGGCCTGTCGGCGGAGATACGCCCCGTCGCCCAGGCCGAGGCGCGGCTGAAGGAGGCGGCGAAACTCGGCTTCGAGCGCGCCCTGCTGCCAGCCAGTCGCCGCAAAGGCGGCAAGGCGGTCTCGGGCGGCCTCGATTTGGTCGAAATCTCCCGGCTACATGATCTGGTCGACCTCCTTTACGATCCCGGCGACGATGCGCGCATCGGCCGCCGAGTCGTCGCCTCCTGATACGGGCCCGCCATGGACTCGCTGCCGATCAACATCACCGACCTCGCCGTCATCACCGTGCTCGTGCTTTCGGGCCTGCTGGCGCTGATGCGCGGTTTTGTCGCGGAGGTATTCTCGATTGTCGCCTGGGCCGGCGCGCTCGCCGTTGGCGTGTATGGCTACAAACCAGCGACCCCGATCGTCGAGGATATGACCGGCATCGACGGCGCGCTGGGCGAACTGATCGCGGGCGGCGTGCTGTTCATCGCCGCCCTGATCATTTTCATGATCCTCGCCAGACTCGCGAGCGGAACGCTGCAGATGGTCGGGCTTGGCGCCGTCGACCGGTCGCTCGGTTTCCTCTTCGGACTCCTCCGGGGAGCGGTTCTCGTCTGCGTCGCCTACCTGCTTGTCCTCTGGGCCGAGCCGGATCCGCAGGATCATCCCACCTGGCTGACCGAAGCCAAGTCTCTACCCTTGGTGGTGGCCGGTTCCGACATGCTGGTGACGCTGGTTCCCGACCATCTGCGCAGTCAGGCCGATACCGCCGCTGCCCGGGCCCGCCGGGATGCCGAGGACGAGGCCCGGGAGGCCCTGAAGGAACGCCTGCTCAGCCCGACGCCGAAGACCACGGTCCCGAATCCCGGTGCGCCCGCGAGCGATCAGGGGTATACTGACAAAGAACGTCAGGAACTGAACCGCGCCATCCAAAGCACCCAATAGGTGGGTGCTATTTCGTTTTGGAGGGCTGCCGCTGATCGGGCCGGCCAGAAGCCGTTCCGACCATCTCTCCACCTCGACCGAGGACCGGACCCGCGCATGACGCTCACGACCTCTCCTTACGACGACGATCATCTGCACGAAGAGTGCGCGATCTACGGCATCTTCGGCACGACCGACGCCGCCGCGCACACCGCCCTCGGCCTCCACGCGCTGCAGCATCGCGGCCAGGAGGCGGCCGGGATCGTCGCCACCGACGGGACGACGTTCAACTCCCATCGCGGCCTCGGCCATGTGGGCGAGAATTTCGGTGAGGACAATCTCGAGGTTATGGACCAGTTGGTCGGCCATGCCGCGATCGGCCATACCCGATACTCCACCACCGGGGAGACGGCGCTGCGCAACGTGCAGCCGCTGTTCGCGGATCTGGAGTTCGGCGGCTTCGCGCTGTGCCACAACGGCAACCTGACCAACGCCCTGCACGTCCGCGAAGGACTGGTGCGCCAGGGCTCGATCTTCCAGTCGACCATGGACACCGAGGTGATCGTCCATCTGATCGCCCGCTCGCGCCGGTCGTCGGTCGTCGACCGCCTGGTCGAGGCGGTGAATCAGGTCGAGGGCGGCTATGCCCTGATCTGCATGAGCAAGGACACGCTGATCGGCCTGCGCGACCCGTACGGCGTGCGCCCACTGGTGCTCGGCAAGATCGGTGACGCGTTTATCCTGTGCTCCGAGACTTGCGGTCTGGACATCATCGGCGCCGAGTTCGTGCGCGACATCAATCCGGGCGAACTGGTGGTGATCGACGCCAAGGGCGTTCGCTCGTTCTTCCCGTTCCGGCCGCGCCAGAGCCGGTTCTGCATCTTCGAGTACATCTACTTCGCCCGCCCCGACAGCATGGTCGAGGGGCACAGCGTCTACGCCGCCCGCAAGGCGATCGGTGCCGAACTCGCCAAGGAGAGCGGCGTCGATGCGGACGTGGTGGTGCCCGTCCCGGATTCCGGCGTGCCGGCGGCGATCGGCTATGCCGAGGCCTCGGGCCTGCCGTTCGAACTCGGCATCATCCGAAATCACTATGTCGGACGGACCTTTATCCAGCCGACCGACGAGGTTCGCCATCTGGGGGTCAAGCTGAAGCACAACGCCAATCGCGGCCAGCTCCAGGGCAAGCGGGTCATCCTGGTCGACGATTCCATCGTGCGCGGCACCACCTCGACCAAGATCGTCGAGATGGTGCGCCAGGCGGGGGCCACTGAGGTGCACATGCGCATCGCCAGTCCGCCGACCACCCATTCCTGCTTCTACGGCGTCGACACGCCGGAACGCGAGAAACTGCTGGCGGCCCAGATGACGGTCGATGAGATGGCCAAGAAGATCGGCGTCGACAGCCTCGCGTTCATCTCCATCGACGGCCTGTATCGGGCGATGGGCGAGGCTCAGCGCAACAATGATGCGCCGCAGTTCTGCGACGCCTGCTTCACCGGCGACTATCCGATTGCGCTGACCGACTACTCCGGTGGCCGGACTCGTCAGCTCTCCCTGCTCGCCGAAGCCTCCTGAGGACTTGATGACTGGCATTCTCGAAGGGCGTGTCGCGCTCATCACCGGCGCGTCCCGTGGTATTGGCGCCGCCGTCGCCGAGGCTTTCGCCCGCGAGGGTGCGCACCTGATCCTGGCCGCACGGACCGTCGGAGGGCTCGAGGAGACCGACGACCGCGTCCGGGCCGCCGGCGGCGAAGCGACGCTGGTGCCCCTCGACATCACCGAATTCGATGCGATCAACCGCCTTGGTGCGTCGATCTACGAGCGCTGGGGCAAGCTCGACGTGCTGGTCGCCAACCACGGCGTCCTCGGCGTGCTGAGCCCGATCGCCCACTACGATCCCAAACTCTGGGACGATGTAATGGCGGTCAACCTGACCTCGTGCCAGCGTCTGGTGCGCAGCCTCGATCCCTTGCTGCGCCAGTCGGATGCCGGTCGGGCCATCTTCGTGACCTCCGGAGCCGCCGTCGGCGAGCGCCCGAACTGGGGCGCCTATGCGGTATCGAAGGCGGCACTCGAGGCCATGGTCCGCGCCTATGCCGGCGAAACCCGGCGTACCAACCTGCGCGTCAACCTGCTGAACCCGGGCGGAACGCGGACCGCGATGCGGGCAACCGCTTTCCCGGGCGAAGATCCGATGACCCTGAAGACGCCGGAGGATATCGCACCGGCGTTTCTCGACCTCGCGTCGCCGGCCTGTGTCGCCCATGGCGAACGGATCGACGCCCAGGGCTGATCCAAGTCGCGGCAGGCCGTCGCGAAGCCGGTCCCGCCGGGTGCCCAAGTCAGTTGTCGTTGGAGCGTTCCTTGCCGAGCCCGGAGAATACGGGCAGCGTCGCCACCACGCGCGTGCCCTGCCTGGGGGCGCTATCGACCTCGATCTGACCGCCGAACCCGTTGATGATCCGCCGCGCGATCGCCAGGCCCAGGCCCGGGCCGTCCGAATTGGTGCGCAGATGCGACGCCCCCTTCCAGAACGGCTCGAACACCCGTGAGAGGTCGGCGACGTTGATACCGCTGCCGCGGTCTACGATGCCCACGGTCACGCAGCGCGGCTCCCCACCCTGACGTGGTGCGGCCGCGACGGAGACGACCGTCCCGGGTTTCGAGAATTTGATGCCGTTGGACAGCAACTGCTCGAAGGCGCGGGACAGCAGCGCCGGGTCGCCGGCAACCGGCTCCAGCGGGCCATGGACTTCCAGCTCAACCGTCACGCCGGCCGACGCGGCAATCGGACCGACCGCCGCGACGGCAGCCTCCAGAGACTGCTTGACGTCGGTCGGCCGCGGCGCCCGCCCGGCGACACCGCTTTCGTAGCGCGCATATTCCAGGATCCGCTCGATCATCGTCAGCAGCACGGTCGCGCTTTCGTGGATGTGGCCGACATACTCCCCGACCTTGTCCAACGCGATCCCGCCGGAGCCCAGAAGCTGGGAGAATCCGACGATCGCGTTCAGCGGCGTGCGGAACTCGTGGCTCATCTGCGCGAGGAACAAGGTCTTCGCCTGGTCACTGCGTTCCGCCGCCTCGCGGGCCTGAACCAGCCCCGCCTCAAGTTCCTTGGCGGCGGTCACATCCTCAAGGACCACGACCAGCCGCGCGCCCTCGCCTTCGACGAGCGGCGATATGACCACGCCGTACTCCACCGTCCCGCCGCCCGGCCACGGCAGAACCGCGTCGCTCCGCACGGTGCGGCCATCGGCGACACGGTCGATCTTTGCCGCGAACTCGCCGGCGGTCATGCCGAGCGCGCCGGCATCGAGACGAACATCCTCACCCTGCGGAACCGACAGGGCCCTGCGGGCCGCCCGGTTCGCAAAGGTCAGCCGCCGGTCGGTCTCCATGATCGCGATCCCGACCGGCGCCTGCTCCATCGCCTCGACCAGTTCCGTGAGCCGATCGATCAGCAGGGCACGCGCGGCCTCGCGGTCGCCGATCATCCGGGCGGCGGTGATCACGGCTTCGTCGATCCGGCGCATCTCCTGCGGAGCGGCGACCGGCGCGTCGACGGCATTCCCGCCAGCGGCAACCCGCGCCAGGCGGTCGGAGATGGTCCGCATCGGACGTTCGATCGCGCGCTCCCAGAACGCCATCAGGGCCAGCACCGCTAGCGCACCGGAGCCGAGGCAGACGGCGACAATCACGTCGCGCAGACGGTAGATCCACCCGAAGACCGCATCCTCCGGGACGGCAACGACAATGCTCCACGGCATGCCAACATCCTCGAAGCCGAGAAGCTGGACGATGAAGGACCGTCCACCGACGACAACGTCGCGCAGCACGGTTCCGCGCCGCGTGGCCTGAAGAATACCGGGATGGGCGTCGATCAGGGCAGACAGTATGGCCGGCCGGCCGTCGACCTCACGTTGCGCGAAAAGCGCAGCCCCCGCTTCGCCGATCTTGGACGGCAGGGCGATCACCTCTCCTCGCCAGTCGGCGATGAAAGCCTCGCCCCCGCCCGGCAATGTCAGGGTCGACAGGAACTGGGAGAACGATCCCGTTTCGATGTCGACCGACACCGCCCCCCAATTTTCGGGCGACGTGCCGATCAAGGCATTGGCGGTGCTCACCCCGGGGGCGCCGGAGGTGAAGAAGACATAGGGCTCCGTCCACCGCTGGACGTCGCCCTCCGCCTGTTCGCGCGCGGCGCGGTACCAGGGGCGGGTGCGCGGGTCGAACGGATCGTCATCGTCGCGCCAGCGTCGCACCGGTTCGAACTGACGGTCCCGCAGCCGGAACTCCACGCTCCTGGTACCGTCGCGGATGCGGATATGTTTGGTCAGAAAGGTCGGCGGCCCCGGCGCACGGACCCGCTTGACCATGAGGAACTCACCGGAAGATCGGCCCAGATAAAGCGCGTCCACCACTGGATGCGTCCCGAGTTGATCGAACAGGAACCGCTCGAACGTCTTCAGCGACACGTCGACCGGCCCGTGGCGCTGCAGCACGAACTGCGCCAGATCGACGGCGTCCGTGGCAGGATCGACGAACTGTTCGTAGCGCAGCCGGACCGTCTCCGCGACCGCATGGGTGGTCCGCGCGACATTGCCGTCGACGGAGTCGGTCACGACCGCCCAGGTAGTGACGGCCACAATACCGGCGGTCAGCATCTGGACGCCGACAACAACGAAAATGACCAACCACTTCAGTTGCATGAGACCGTCTGCCCATCAGGGTCGTACAGGCACTCCGACGACCTGTCGTCGGGCATTGCGTCGGATCTATCGGCGATCGCTTAACGAATGATCAAACATCGGGAGCGGATCTGTACAGCGGATAGCGCCGTCGGACGACGGTCTCCGCCCAAATTCAACACGCCACCGAAAGCCGGATCGGCTCAAGCGTCCTGAGACTACGCGTCGCCGTCCCGCCGCCCGAAACCGGGCCAGAACCGCCTCGGTAGCGACGGTGAGCGCTCAATGGTAGGGCGTCACCATCCGTTCATAATCCTGCACTGTGAACGCCATCGCGGCCCCCGATTGCGGGTCCCAGAGCGTGCGTTCATTACCAACGATATCTCCCAGATAGACATGCACCCCGATCGACGAGGTGCCGTCCGGATTGGCGATCGCGTGCACATCGCTTGGGGTCAGCGCGAGGAGTTCGCCCGGCGCGAGCGTCTGCTCCCGGTCAAGCGCAACCCCATCCGCGCCCCGTCGGTAATGTCGGTGAATCTCCACGCCGTCGAGCATGGCGATCACCGCCGACATGCCGTGGTCATGCGGCGGACCGGCGGTATTCGGCGACTGCCGCACCAGGAAGACCGACAGCGTCGGCTCGCGATGCAGCACATGGTCCTCGCCCTCGAACGCCGGCACCTCGGCCAGCGCGGCTTCGATATTCGCGACGACCCGTCCCAGCGCCACCCGCACCGCCGCGATCGGGTCCGATGCGTCCGTAGCACCGCGGCAATCCTCGATCAGCCGGCTGAGAATACCTTCGTTCATGCCATCACTCGTTCTTCAGGGTGTCTTCCATGCCGCGGATCGCCAGCTCGAGGTTCCTGAGCGTCTGCTCCAGTTCCCGTTTCTTGCTGCGGTCCATGGCTTCGGTCTGCAGGGCGTAGCGGATGCCGGACGCCCGCGCCTTCAGCCGCGTCAGGCGCGTGTCGCCCTGACTGACGGTATAATTCCGGTTGAGAGATCCGCGCCCGATCGGCAGGTCGCCGTTCTTGTAGCGGTGGGTCGCCGGCTTGCCGTCGTTGCGCTTGTCATACATGCGCGCGAGGTCCGAGATCGAGACCCTGGCTTCCAGCTTCGACTTGCCGCGGCCTCGCATGGCGGCTCCGTGGTAATTCGAGAGTCAGCGCTCGTCCACATAGGGGTTGCGCCGCTTCCTCAGGTTAACCCGGATCGGCACACCGACCAGTCCGAATTCGTCCCGCAGCCCGCCAATCAGGTAGCGGACGTAGCTCTCCGGCAACTCATCGGCCTGACTGACGAAGGCCGCGAAGGTCGGCGGACGCGCCTTGACCTGGGTCATATAGCGCAGGCGCAGGCGCCGGCCCTTGGAGAGCGGCGGCGGATGCAGTTCGACCATCCGCTCGAGCCAGCGGTTGAGCCGGCTGGTCGGGACCCGGGTGTTCCAGATGTCGTAGATGTCGAGAACCGCGTCGAGCAGCTTGTCCAAATTGCTGCCGCGCAGGGCCGAGACCGGGATCCAGGGAATGCCGCGCACCTGGGCGAGCGACGTGTCCAGGCGGTCGCGCAGACGCTTTCCCGCAGCCGCCTTGTCCGCGACCGCATCCCACTTGTTCACGGCGATGATCAGGGCGCGGCCCTGGTCCAGCACCGTGCGGGCAATGGCGAGGTCCTGCTTCTCCAGCATCTGATCGGCGTCGAGCACCAGCATCACCACTTGGGCGAAGCGCACGGCCCGCATGCTGTCGGTGGTCGACATCCGCTCCAGCTTCTCGACCACCCTCGCCTTGCGGCGCAGCCCGGCGGTATCGATCAGATGGATTTCCCGGTCCTTGTAGGTCCACGGCACCTCGATGGCGTCCCGGGTGATGCCCGCCTCCGGGCCGGTCAGCAGCCGATCCTCACCGATCAGGCGGTTGACCAGGGTCGACTTGCCCACGTTGGGACGACCGACGATGGCCAGCTTCAACGGTCCCTTGGGCCCGCGCTCCACCACAATCTCGTCGCCTTCGAGCTCCGCTTCGTCGAGATCCACGCCATCGCCGATTTCCTCGAGAAACGGATCGTCGTCGTATTCCGCCGCCAGTTCGGCCGCCAGCACGGGATCGGCCTCGATATGCGCCCGGATGATGTCGTAGAGCTCGCCCATGCCTTCGCCGTGCTCGGCGGAAATCGGTATCGGCTCGCCAAGGCCCATCTTGTAGGCTTCCGCGAGACCCGCGATCCCCCCGCGCCCCTCGCATTTGTTGGCGAGCAGGGTGACCGGCACCTTCACCCGGCGCAGCCAGTCGGCGAAATGGGCGTCCAGCGGCGTAACACCGGCCCGGGCGTCGATCATCATGAAGACCCGGTCGGCCTGTTCGACCGCCGCTTCCGTCTGGCGGCGCATGCGCCCTTCCAGGCTGTCGTCCTGCGCGTCCTCGAGGCCGGCGGTGTCGACGATGCGGAAGTTCAGGTCGGCAATCCGCGCGTCGCCTTCACGCCGGTCGCGGGTCACGCCGGGCGTGTCGTCGACCAGCGCGTGCTTGGTCCCCGTCAGCCGGTTGAACAGCGTCGATTTGCCGACATTGGGTCGGCCGATGATGGCGACCTTGAGCGCCATGTCCGTCCCCTACCGGTACGCGCGGAGTTGCGCGTCGTTGTCGAGCACGTAGACCGTGCCGCCGGCAACGATGGGCGCGACGTAGATCGGCTCACCGACCTCGATTCGGCCCAACAGCTTGCCGGAATACGGCGAGATCGCATAGACGAAGCCGTCCGACGATCCGATCAGCAGCCGGTCACCCACCAGAACCGGTCCCGCATATTGGATCGGATCCTCCTCGTCCTCCATATCCTCGAACGGCGGCAGGCGGTGCACCCAGCGCACCCGTCCATCCCGCCGAGTCAGGGCGACGACTTCACCGGTCAGGCTGGTGACGAAGACGTAATCGCCGGCCACCCAAGGCATATGCGTGCTGCCGATCGCGCGTTCCCAGACCCGGCGGCCCGAGCGCATGTCGATCGCCGCCATGCGGCCGGCATGGCTGACGGCAAAGGCGAGATCGTTGTCGATCACCGGGTTACCGCGGATATCCGACAGCCGGGAGATCGCGTCGAGCGCGCGCAGGCTCGACAGGTTCTCGACCCAGACCACGCGGCCGGTCTCGACCCGGAGCGCGAAAAGCTGGCCGGACGAGTACGGCACCAGGACCGTCGACCCCCGAACCGCCGGCGCGGCGCCGCCGAGCAGGGACGCGATCTCGGTGATGCCCTGATGTTCCCAGATCCGCGAGCCGTCGGTGGTCGACAGCGCGATCGTCCGGTTCTCCAGAGTCACCGCGAACAGCCGTCCGTCGGCGATCGCCGGCGCACCGCGGACCGGGCCCGGCAACCGCACCCGCCAGTGCTCGGCCCCATCCGCGATCGAGAAGGCGATCGCCTCGCCGAAGCCGGTGGCCGCATAGACGTTCTCGGCATCGGCGACGATCCCGCCCGGATAGACCGCATCGTCCTCGTTGTCCGGGCGCAGGTCGTGATGCCAGCGCTCGCTGCCATCGGCGGCATTCAGGGCGCGCAGATGCGCCTCGCTGTCGAGCACCAGGATGGTGTCGCCGACGACCAGCGGCTGGGTCAACAGCGAGACCTCGTCGTCGCCGCCGCTGCCGATCGAGACCGACCAAGCCTGGGTCAGCGCATCGTTGGCATCGACATGGCCCAGCGCCTTGGCGGCATTGCCGCCGGGTTGTGACCAGTACGCGTTGACATAGGGGCGCGGCAGAACCACCGGCATATCGGCCAGATCCGGGTCGGCCTTCAGGCCTTCGCCGATCTGCAGCACGGCAATCCGCTCGCCCGGAAGCGGAATCTCCGCATCCTCGCCGAAGAAATCGCCGGCCCCGCACGCGCCGAGCGCGAGGGTGACTGTCAGGGACGCGATGAGAGGAAAACGGGCGTTGAAGCCGATCACGCTGGCCTCACCCGCCCAGGGCCTGGAGAAGCTCGCTGGCACGCTGGCGCAATCGGCCCGGCGTGGCAGGGTCGTCGGCGAGCAGCTTCAGGGCCTCGACCGCCGCCCCGGTATCGCCGGCTTCGATCGCAATCGCCGCCTCGGCCTCGCGAGCAAGCGGCTGCCAGGGATTGCCGGACACCAGCAACGGCGCCAGATCGCCCTGCAGGGTGGCGGCATCGGCCGTGCCGATCCGCAGCCGCACGCCGTGCAGCCGGGCAAGGTCGCCATAGGGTTCGGGAACGGACGCGTCGGCGGCGATCGCCATGTAGGCGTCGGCGGCGGCCGGTATGTCTTCGGCCTCGACCAGCGCGGCGGCCCGGCTCAGGCGGGCCACGGCGGCATAACCGTCGTCGCCGCTCTCGGCCAGGGCGGCGAAGGCGTCGGCCGCTTCGCGCGGCTTGTTCTCGCCCAGCAGCGCCGACGCACTGGCATAGGCGGTGGCCTGTTCAGCCCGCTGATTCGCCTGATACTCGCGCCAGAATACGTTGCCCGCGACCGCCAGCACGATACCGACGGCGATCGCGATCACCCAGCCGCCATACTTCTTCCACAGCGTCGCGGCGCGCTCCTGCTGCAGTTCCTCGTCGACTTCCCGGAAGATGTCGGCCACGGCATCTTTCTCCACACTCTGGTGTCCGGCTCGCCTGCCGCCTCCGGAACACGGTCGCCTGCTGACAAGCGGCGGTGGCGCAACCTAGCGGCGGGACGGGCGGAAATCAACGCGCACCGAAGTACGGAGCCGGACCGCAGCCGATTGCCTTCCCGCAGCCGTCCCGGTTGTCCACTGGGGGTTTACCCCGCAGGCAAATTCAGGAACACTTCTCGACAGATAGACTAGGTAACGCAAGGACACCCGCCGGCCGATGGAAAATCTCATCCGTCTCCCGAGCACACGCACGGCCGTCCGGCATTTTTTCTTCACTCGCCATGAACTCGGGCAGCTTCTGTCGCTGTATGCCAGCCGCGTCGCGGCAGGGGAATGGCGCGACTACGCTCTCGACCGGCACGACGACATGGCAGTGTTCTCGATCTTCCGGCACAGTCACGAGCGTCCGCTCTATTCCATCTCCAAGGTCCAGCGCCGCGGCCAGAAACGGCCGACCTTCGCGCTGTTCGCCGGGCCGAAGCGCCTGAAGAGCAGTGCCAGCCTGCTCGACGTGCTTGCCACCTTCGACAAGCTCCCCCGCCTCGTCCAGAGCTGAGACCGATTGCCGTTCAGCGCACAACGCCCTGCGTCCGAACCGGGTGCTGCATCCCGTTCGGGGACCGCACTCAGCCACAGTTCCGGGGTAGGACAACATTGTCTGCCAGCGACGGACCGGCGAGCGGAACGAGGAGGCGGTCGAGGCCGGGATTCGCAAACTTCGCTGCCAGCGCATGAACGAACTCGATCAGATCGTGTGAGACGGTCTCTCGCTCTTCTTTGGAAATTCGAAGATCTTCCGGAGATTCATCCTTAGCCTTCTGGTAGTCGGACACGGCTGATGCAATGCCGTCCTTCGTGAACGGCGTCCCTGTCTCCAACAGGGCTCGTTCGATGGCTTCGGCCCAATCTACAATGTTGTCTTCGAAATAGAAGATCGGCCAATTGTTCTGCTTCTGAGCCTGCTGCCACACCTCCATCAATGCCCGATGGTCAACGGGTCGGATCATCATTTAGATCGATCTATGGGTGAATATAGCGACAACATCTCCCACCTAGCACTCCTGAACAAATATCCATATTATTTTTACTGATTTTGAAGTTTATCTACCTGGTTGAAAATATACATACATTGTTCGCCTCAAATGTTCCTGATATGTTCTCATTCCAAGCGACGGGACGAGGATGATCGCGCCATGGGACGGCTGAAACGCGAGTTGATGGATCAGAAGGACCGCACCCAGCGCGCGGCTCAGTTGGGCGACCTGCTGTCCGCCAAGGTCGGTGTGTTCTGCTGGTGCAACCGCTGCGGCCACAACGCCGAGGCGGCGACGGCGATGCTGGTGGCGCAGCTCGGCCCCGAGTTTCCGGTGCCGGAGATTGGCGCCAGGATGCGCTGCAGCGCCTGCGGATCCAAGGACGTGGCGACTCGCCCGGCCTGGCCGAGCCAGGGGCAAATCACCAAGCACACGGCCTAGGACGTCAGTGCCGCCGCAGCGTGCCGGCCGCCGTTCCCCCACTGGGCAAAGGCGATCCACAGGGGCGCTTCCGGCCGGGCAGATTCTGCCGTCGCTGAACCGGCCAGAGCATACGGCGACAACGCGAATCGTTGATTTTCAATACTCCCCCCGCTGGCACGCCGGTTGCTGGGTTAGCGATGGAAGCTGTGTCGCTGGACATCGCATCCAGTCAGATAACGATGCAGCACAGACTGGAGATACCCCTTATGTCAGCCACCCTCACCTCAGGCAGCCGGCGGTCCGATCGTCGGCGCGACCGCCGGATCTCCGCGCCCATGACCGTGGTTATCGGCAATGCCCCATATGCCATCGGCGACTGGAGCCTTGGCGGTGTCCGCGTTCTGGAATATTCGGGCGCGCTGGAACCGGGCGACAGCACCCCGATGCGCGTCTTCGTGCCGACCGCCGGCCCCGGCGCCCTGTTCCGCACCGACGGCGAAATCCGACGCAAGGACACCGAGGACGGTTCCGTCAGTCTCGCGTTCAACGGACTGGATTCAGTCGCCTTCGACACGTTGAATCGGTATTTTCGCGAGAGATTGCTCCGCGGCACCGTCTGATCGCGGACATCCCCGATGTCGATGCGAGCGGATCAGCGTATGCGACCACCTTCGAACCGCCGAGCGCCGGCCACGTCCCCGAACCGTCGGGGGCTCACCGGCTCCGGCCCGGGCTCCGATGCGGGCTCGGGGCCGGTCTTCCGCGAGCCGCCGGCGAATGCCGATGACGCGCCGATCTTTCCGAGTCTGAAACGCAAGACGCCGACGGAACGCGCCGATGGCATCGTCACCGATCTGAAGGAAGCCATCCTCAAGCCCGGCCGCCTCGACGGCAGCACGGGCATGGCCTACGGCGACTGGCAGAAGATCGCCCGCAAGAAGATCACCCGCGCGATCGCCGAAGCCGAGGCGTCCGCCATGTTCCGCGAACTGATGTCGGCCAACCGGATCGGCGGGCTCTGCATGCGCGTCGGCTTCCTGCTGCTGGCGGCACTCGCCTCCTTCGGCGGGTTCTGGTTCGGTACCGTGTTCATCTGGGACACCTACGGGCCCGCCTACGGCACCGGGGCGATGGCCTCGGCCTTTGGCCTCACCCTCGCCTTCGTCGTCGCCGGCGTCATGCTGAGCGGCAAGGACGTGGAGAACATCCGCAAGGAGGTCCGCCAGAAGCTGAACCTGAAGGACCCGACCTAAGGCCGACCGACGGCGATTCATCCGACGCGAATTTGGATAACTGACGCACCGATCCGCGCGCCGCTATAGTCCTCCGAGCATAAGAACCGATCACCGGAGGGACCCCTATGAAGCTCGATCTGACGGGCAAGCGCGCCATCATCACCGCCGGCGCCCAAGGCATCGGTCGCCGCACCGCCGAGGTGTTCTCTGCCGCCGGCGCCACCGTCTACACCTGCGACCTCGATGTCGACGCATTGGAAGCCGCCAAGTCGGAGATCCCCGGCCTGCAGGGTGTACCCTGTGACGTCGGCGACGCCGCCGCCTTCCAGGACTTCATGGACAAGGGGATCGAAGCGCTCGGCGGACTCGACATCCTGGTGAACAACGCCGGCACGGCCGGGCCGACGGCACCGGTGGAAGATGTCACGCTGGAGGACTGGATCGCCTGCCTGACGGTCAACCTGACCAGCGCCTTCCTCGGTACCCAGAAGGCGGTGCCGGCTCTGACCAAGTCCGGCGGCGGCAGCATCGTCAATCTGTCCTCGGCCGCCGGCAAGTTCGGCTTCCCGCTGCGCAGCCCCTACTCGGCGGCGAAGTTCGGCATCGTCGGCTTTACCCGCACCTGCGCGATGGAGCTCGGCCCCCATGGCATCCGGGTGAACTGCATCCAGCCCGGTCCGGTCGAGGGCGCGCGCATCGACCGCGTGATCAGGGCGAAGGCCGAGGCCGGCGGCATCTCGGAGAACGAGATGCGGACCAAGATGGCCGACGTCACCCTGATGAAGCGGTTCGTGACCGCGTCCGACATCTCCAACCAGATCCTGTTCATCTGCTCGGAAGCCGGCCGCAACATCACCGGCCAGTCGCTCAGCGTCGATGCCGGTCTGGAAGGGCTGGCGTAGGGACGTCGGAACCGAGGTCCTGCCCCTCCCCGGTCCGGTGCCGGGGAGCGGGCGATCCGGAAGCGTCGGGCGCTACGGCCGGTAGATCACCGGCACGAGGGCAGGCGCGAAAACCGCCAGAACCACCGCCAGGGCCGCCGGCAGCGCGATGATCGCCGCCAGGGCGATCGGCCGGATCGCCTCGGACTTGGTCAGCGCGTTGGTCGCCACGAAGCGGCGGGCCAGCGGTTCGACCGCCAATGCCGAGAGCACCAGCACCACCAGCACCACGGGGACGCGCGCCTGGTAGATCATCACGGCGGCCAGTGCGATGGCGAAGGCGCCGCCGCCGATCTCTCCCGGCGCACCGAAGGGCAGACGCCGGTTCGGCCAGTTGCAGATGACCCAGCCGAGACCGGCCGCCGCCAGCGGCAGACCGATCGTCGCCGCATAGCCGACGCCGCTGACCAGACCGAGAATGCCGAGCCCGGCGGCGATCACGATCACTGCGACCGGTGCGTTCAGTTCGACCTCGCCGATCTGGTGCAGGCGCCCGGCGATCAGACCCGCCACGGCCGACACCTCGAACACGCGGTAAGGGAACGGGTGGGCGAGCGACTCGCCGGAAATGACCGCGCTGACATCGATGCCCGAGGTCCACACCACCGCCAGGAACGGCCAGAGAAACCCGCTCATGGCCGCGATGAACCGGGTCTGGGTCACCATCTCGATCAACAGCCCGAGCAGGCCGCCGCCCACCGCCAGCCAGACCAGCTTCTCCATCACCGTGACCGGAGGGGTCGGCGCCAGGCCCGGCGCGATCGCCACCGATACGACCAGGGCGACCGGAATGCCGAAGGCGGCGATCCGAGCGCCCGTCCCGGCACCGCCGATCAGCCGAAGCAGGATAGCGACGGCGACCGTCAGAAGGACGGGAACGGCCAGGGTGGCGATCAGAGGATCGGTCAGGTTCATTGTCCTACCATGCCAAGTTTCCGCGCGGTCGTCATGCGTCCAGCGACACCAGCCGCTCCTTCAACCAGCCGGTGAACGCCGGCGCGTCGACGCCGGTTACGATATCAGCCGTTGGCTCGCGGGAGGTGAAATCGGCGACAGTGCGACCGCGGGACGCACCGCTGTCGGTCACGACGTCGATCCGCGCCGCCCGGGCCTCGAACAGGTCCGGGCGGATGGTCCAGGCGACGGCCATGGCGTCATGCACGCATTTGCCGCCACGCGCGGCGGTACTCGGCGTCTCGTAGCCGCCCAGCATCGCCGCCACCGTCCGACACACCGCCCCGCCCGAGGCCGCGAGATCGGCGATCCAGTCGGGGCTCAGCAGCGCCTGGTGGGTGGCGTCCAGGGGGAACAGAACAGGGCGGGCCGCCTGCGGCCAGTCGGTCGTGGTCAGCACCGTGCGGGCCGCCTCGGGGTCGGTGAAGATATTGAACTCCGCCGCCGGCGTGACATTTCCCGTCGCCACGCCGCCGCCCATGATCACCAGCCGGCGCCAGCGCGTCGCCATGTCCGGCCGCTTGATCAGCGCCACCGCGACATTGGTCAGTGGGCCGACGGCGACCAAGGTCCGACCGCGCTCGCCCTCGGCGATCAGAGTATCGACCCCATGGGCGGCAGCGATCCCACCTTCTCCGTCCGGCAGTTCGACGCCGCCGAGCCCGTTACCGCCATGGATATGCGCGGCGTCGTGCACCCGGGCGGTCAGCGGCCGCGGGCAACCGGCATGGACCGGCACGTCCGGCCGGCCGGCAAGCGCGCGCACCTTGCAGGCGTTCCGCGCGGTAAGCGCCAGGCCGACATTGCCGTGGGTCGCGGTGATGGACGACAAGCGCACCCTGTCCGGACAGGCGGCGGCAAGCAGAATAGCGATCGCATCGTCGATCCCCGGATCGCAGTCGATGACGATATCGCGGGAGACGGTGGATGGGGCGGCGGGAGATGGGGTGAACGGCGCGGATTGGGGCTCGGTCATAGCGGGCTCTCGACGGGATGACACGCTCCTTCTACGCGATCCGGTCGCATCGCCAAACCGCCATCGCGGTTGCGCGACCGCCACGGTCTGCGATAAGCCGGGTCGTCACCGACTGCACGACCCTACATTCCAGAATCACCGCACAGCGAGGAGACCGACGTGACACCGAAGGAAATCGCCCAGGTGCAGGCTTACCTGCGCAACCGCTTTTCCAACAACCGGATCGCCCTCGTCCCGCGCGCGAACAAGGACGATTCCGTTGAAGTCATGCTCGATGACGAGTTCCTCGGCGTGATCTTCCGCGACGATGAGGACGGAGAAGTCTGCTACCAGTTCAACATGACGGTGCTCGATATCGATCTCGCCGCACTCTGAACGCTGGCTGATGGTCGGAGCATGACGACGTTGGTGGAGCGCGCCTATCCCAACGATGACTGGCGCCGCCGGCTGATCGACCAGCCGAGTGACCGCGAGGCCCTGTACGGCTTCGTCAACCATCTGTACGGACGGCACCGTTCCGGGAAGATCGGCCCCTGGGTCGACCGTGCGCTCGCCGCGATCACGCAAACGCTCGACCCGTTGTGGATCGATACGGTGGCGGCGGAACGCGGCTTCTCCGCGGGCATCATGCCGACCGCCTGCGCGGTCCTCGGGTATCCGGTCCAGACGCCGTCCAACCTGATCCTGGTCAACACCTTCCCGCGCGTGCCGACGCTGCCGCTCGAGGTGGCGCTGATCCGTCTGCTGCGCGTGCAGCGCGGCGGCCTGCATGTCCACGGGGAATTGCGGACGACGGCATTCGACCCGGTTCAGGCACGGCTCGATCTACAGTCGGGCCGTCTGGTGCGCGGGCATGTGGCGGCGGGTCTGCGCCTGCGCTCCGCCATGAACCTGCTGCGCCTGCGCCCGGTCCTGATCGTGCGCGACATCTTCGACACGCTCGCCAGCTATGTCGGCGACGGGTATCACATCGCCCTCGGCCATCGCTTCGACCTGCTGGACCGTACCGCGCAGCGGCGGATCCTGTTGCTGCGCAACGCGGTGGATCTGGTGGATTTCTACGCATCGTGGTCGGTTCTGGCAAAGCTGAACCCCCGTCTCCTGCGCGTCGATGTGTACGAGGAGATCGTCGGCGACTGGGCCGGTTACACCCAGCGCATCCTGCAGGAGCGCGGCGCCAAGGCGGATCGCGCTCTGGTGGAAACCGCGATGCAGGGCGCGCCCATCGCGCCGCCGGTCCAATCGCACGGCTTCACGGCGGAGGAAAAGGCCCTGGTCCGCGAACTCTACGCCCAATACCCGACCGTGGACTTCACCCGGATCGACCAGGAATATCGCGACTAGCCCGAGCGTGCGGTGTCGGCGGGCAGTGGGCCCGGTGTCGCCGTTGGCAAGGCTGTCGGCAATACCCACATCAACGGCAGCGCCACCGTAACGCCGCCGCCATGTCTCCTCTCGAACCGTTCGCCGACGACATCTGGACCCTGATCGGGGGCGGGGTGTCGTTCTACGGCGTCCCCTTCCCGACCCGTTCGGTCATCATCCGGCTGTCGGACGGCCGGCTGTGGGTGCATTCCCCGGTCGCCGAGACCCCGGCGACGCGCGCCGAGATCGCCGCGCTGGGCCCGGTCGGCTATTTGATCGCCCCCACCAAGATCCACAGCCGCGGGATCGCGCCCTGGCAGGACGAGTGGCCCGATGCGGAGACCTGGGTCTCCCCCGGCTTCCGCGAGCGTCATCCGAACATCCCCTTCACCGGCACCCTGAGCGATGCTCCGCCCGAGGGCTGGGCCGCGGATATCGACCAGCGAGTCTTCGCCGGCCATGCCCTGCTCGACGAGGTGGTGTTCCTGCACAGGGCGTCCGGCACGCTGATCGTGACCGATCTGATCCAGAAGCACATGGCCGCCGGCGAGGCCTGGGTCTGGCTGCTGATCAAGCGGCTGGCGGGTGTATGGGGGCCGCGGGGCGGGACGGCGCCGGACATCCGCTTCGGCTTCCGCGACCGCGACATGGCCCGAGCCGCCCGCGACCACATCCTCGCCTGGGACTTCGACCGCCTGATCTTGTCCCACGGCCTCTGCCTGAAGCACGGCGCGAAGGAAGAAGTCCGGCGGGTGTGGGCGTTCCTGGACTAGGCTCGGCGCCTACTCCCACTCGATCGTGCCCGGCGGCTTGGAGGTGATGTCGTAGGTCACCCGGTTGATGCCGCGCACCTCGTTGATGATGCGGGTGGCGGTGCGGCCGAGGAAGTCGTGCGGGAACGGGTAGTAATCCGCCGTCATCCCGTCACTCGACGTCACCGCCCGCAGGGCGCAGGCATAATCGTAAGTTCGGGCGTCGCCCATCACGCCGACCGTGCGCACCGGCAGCAGCACGGCGAAGGCCTGCCAGATCTCGTCATACAGGCCGGCCTTGCGGATCTCGTCGAGATAGATCGTGTCGGCCTTGCGCAGGATGTCCAGCTTCTCGGCCGTGATCGCGCCGGGGATCCGGATGGCGAGGCCCGGACCGGGGAACGGATGGCGGCCGACCAGACTCTCGGGCAGGCCAAGCTCGCGGCCGAGCTCACGAACCTCATCCTTGAACAACTCGCGCAGCGGCTCGACCAGCGACAACTTCATGCGCTCGGGCAGACCGCCGACATTGTGGTGCGACTTGATGGTGACCGACGGGCCGCCGGTCGGCGACACGCTCTCGATCACGTCGGGATACAGCGTGCCCTGGGCCAGGAACCGCGCGCCCTCGATCTTATGGGCCTCGGCGTCGAACACGTCGATGAACAGCCGGCCGATGGTCTTGCGCTTGACCTCCGGATCGTCGACGCCCTCGAGCTCGCCCAGGAACACCTCGCTGGCGTCGCGGGTGATCAGCGGGATGTTGTAGTGCTGGCGGAACAGGCGGTCGACCTCCTCCGCCTCGCCGGCGCGCAGCAGGCCGTGGTCGACAAAGACGCAGGTGAGCTGGTCGCCGATCGCCTCGTGGATCAGCACCGCCGCCACCGAGCTGTCCACGCCGCCTGACAGACCGCAGATCACCTTGCCGTCGCCGACCTGCTCGCGAATCCGAGCGATCGCCTGGTCCTTGTAGGCGGCCATGGTCCAGTCGCCCTGCAGGCCGACCACATTATGGGTGAAGTTGCGCAGAAGCTGGCCGCCGCGCGGGGTGTGGACGACCTCCGGATGGAACAGGACGCCGTAGATCCGGCGTTCCTCGTTGGCGAAGGCGGCAAGCGGCGCGGTCTGGGTGTCCGCCACCATCTTGAAGCCCGTCGGCATGGCGGTGATCCGGTCGCCGTGACTCATCCAGACCGGTTCCACCGTCCCTTCGGTGAACAGGCCGTCGAACAGCCCGCAGGACGCGCGCACCGTGATCTCGGCGCGGCCGAACTCCTGCTCATCGCTCTTCTCGACGGTGCCGCCGAGCTGGTGGCACAGAAGCTGGGAGCCGTAGCAGATCCCGAGGATTGGCACCCCGAGCTCGAACACCATCTCCGGCGCGCGCGGGGCGTTTTCGCCATAGACCGAGGCCGGACCGCCCGACAGGATCACGCCGGCGGGCGCGAAATCGCGGATGCGGTCGGTATCGACATTAAAAGGGAAGATCTCGCAGTAGACGCCGTTCTCGCGTACCCGGCGGGCGATCAACTGGGTGACCTGGCTACCGAAGTCCAGGATGAGTACGCGGTCGGTCATCTGGTGCCCCCAAGGCGGTTTGCTCAGGAAGCGCCGGAAGCTACTGCAAGCCCGGGGGTCCGGCAAGCGGCCGTTTGCGGCACTGCAGCGCGCCCTACCCCCGCGCCGTCTCGATGCGCCGGACCAGCACGGAGATGTCCGGCCAGACATAGGGAATCTGCTCGACAGGGGCGCCACTTACCACCGACGGCACCGCATCGCCCGAGACCCCGCCAAGCGTGTCGTAGAAGCGTCGGCCATGACGATTCGCCTCCAGGGTGAGGATCGTCAGCGACAGGAAGCCTCCCGACTCGAGTCCATGGGCGACATGGCCGAGCAGAGCGCGCCCGATACCGAGCCCCTGATAGTTCGGGTCGACATACAGGGAGTACACCTCGGCCATGCGGTCATTCGCGCCGATCGCCACCGTCACCGACCGACGCCCCGGCCCGCCATGGCAGAAACCCACGAGATCGCCGTCGATCATGGCGACCGAAAGCCGGTCCGGCTCCTCAAGCGTCGAGACCAGCCGCGTCCAACGCACCGCCGCCCGCATCTCGTCGAGTTCGATCAGCGCGTCGTCCGGCAGCACGCCGACATAGGCGTCCCGCCATGTCTCGACCTGCACGCGGGCCAGACCGATCGCGTCCGACGTCTCCGCGCCTCGGATAGAAACCGAGATCTCGTTCATGGGCCTCTCCCAATGCCGGTTGCGCCCCTCCACAGCAGAAGTCTGACCCAGCCCCAGGGACGAGTCCACCGGTGGAAACCTCACACCGCGCCCTGTGGGCGATCCGGATATTTCCGGCGCACGGTCCCGCGCGTGTCGGCCATCTTGCAGTGCAGCGGCCGGCGCGGCAGGCTGTCGTCAGCACAATCACAGAACCGGATCACAGCGATGCCGAGCGCCCTCACCGTCACCGCAGGCCCCCTGACCTTCGACGCCAGGTTCGAGGCGGCGGCGGCCCCCAAGACCGTGGCCGCGTTCCGAGCGCAGATGCCCTTCGTCAGCAAGGCGGTCCATGTGCGCTGGAGCGGCGAAGGCGTGTGGCTGCCGCTCGGCGATCTCGATTTCGGCGTCGGCTACGAAAACCACACCAGCTATCCCGCCCCCGGCCAGATCATTCTATATCCGGGCGGCATCAGCGAGACCGAGATCCTTCTGGCCTATGGCGGCGTGCATTTCGCCTCGAAGATGGGCCAGCTCGCCGGCAACCACTTCATCACGATCACCTCGGGCCTGGAGACTCTGGCCGAACTCGGTCGGCTCTGCCTGTGGGAAGGGGCGCAGCCGATCACCTTCGAGGAGCGCTGAGCCCTGGTCACCCCATCCGGCAAAACAGGCGCCGCCGGCCGCCGCATCCTTCTGGTGAATCCGAACAGCACCCAGGCCTCGACCGACCTGATGGCCGGCGTCGCGCGTGAGGTGCTGGGCGACGACTGGACGGTCGTGACGTTCACGAACCCGGACGCCCCGGCGATCATCACCGATCCGGCCGGCGCCGCGCGCGCGACCGACTCGCTCCTGCGCCTGTTCGAGGGCGGGCTGGATCCCTGCGACGGGGTGATTCTATCCGCCTTCCTCGATCCCGGCCTCGCCGAGCTGCGTGCCCGACTGGCCGTACCGGTCGTCGGCATCGCCGAGGCCGCCATGCAGGCGGCCGGGCGCCACGGCCGTTTCGCCATTCTGTCGACCACCCCGGACCTGAACACCCATCTGCGGGAACTGGCCGTCGTCTACGGCGAGGGCGACCGGCTGGTCGACATTCTGCGAATCCAGGGCGACCCGTACATGGTAATGGGCGACCCGGACCTGCTGATGGCGACCCTGCGCGCCATGCTGAAGGACGCCACCGACCGCCTGGACGTGGCGGCGGTGATCGTCGGCGGCGGACCGCTGGCAATGGCGGCACGGTTGCTCGGCGCGGAAGCGACCCTGCCGATTGTCGAGCCGGTGCCGGCCGCCGCCCTTGCCCTGAAAGCGGCGATCGACGCCGGCACCGCCCGATGACGGGCCGCGACTTCCGGGGCTATGGCGGCACGCCACCCCATCCGCACTGGCCGGAGGACGCCCGGCTGGCAGTATCCTTCGTCGTCAATGTCGAGGAAGGGGCGGAACTGTCGGTCTCCCTCGGCGACGAGCGCAACGAGGCGGTCTACGAGATCGTCGAGGAGGTCGTCGGCGTCCCCGACCCGGCCAAGGACACCCATTTCGATTACGGCACCCGCGCCGGCTACTGGCGAATCATGGATCTGTTCGACAGCCACGGCGCCAAGGCGCAGATGAACTGCTGCGCCCGCGCCCTCACCCTGTCGCCCTGGATGGCCCAGGACATGGTGGCGCGCGGCCATGAGATCGCCTGCCATTCATACCGCTGGGAACGCCACGCCAACATGGCCGAGGATCATGAGCGGGCGGTGATCGCGCGCTGCGTGGAGGAGATCCGGACGGCGGCCGGAACCCGCCCGGTCGGCTGGCACACCCGCTCGGCCGCCAGCCCGAACACAAGGCGTTTGCTGGTCGAGGAAGGAGGCTTCCTCTACGACAGCGACCATTACGGCGACGATCTTCCCATCATTCTGGACGTCGCCGGCAGCCCGCACGTGGTGCTGCCCTATGCCTTCGACACCAACGACATGCGGTTCCAGCGGGCCGGCGGCTTCCATTTCGCCGGCGATTTCGCGCGCTACTGCTGCGACGCCATCGACTGGCTATGGGAGGAAGGCCGCACGGCGCCGAAGATGCTGTCGATTGGCCTGCATCTGCGGATCATCGGCCGGCCCGGCCGCATCGCCGGCCTGGCCCAGGTACTGGAGCATATTCGTCGCAAGGGCGGCATCTGGATCGCCCGGCGCGACGAGATCGCCCGGCACTGGCGCAAAATGGAGGGATTGCCGGATCGGGCCTGACCCTCTGTGATGGGTTCAGACCCATACCCAATCGCGAGGAGCCCCCACCGTGTCCGGCATCCCCTTAATCGACATCAAGCCCTGCATCGATGGAACGGACCCCCAGGCTATGCGCAAGGTCGCCCATGCGCTGCGGGACGCCTGCGAGCACACCGGGTTCTTCGGCGTGACCGGGCACGGGGTTCCCGGCGCGGAAATCGAAGCCCTGCAGTCCGCCGCCTATGAATTCTTCGATCGCCCCTACGACGAGAAGATGCGGGTGAAACGGCCGCGATCGGATCAGAATCGCGGCTACATCGCCACCGGCGACGAGACCTTGGCACGGCTTGCCGGCAACGAGACGCCGCCCGATCTGAAGGAAATCTATGCCATCGGTCCGTTCGACCATCCGGGCGATGCCTATCACACCGGTCCGGAGTCCTACCCGAGCTTCGCTCCCAATCTCTGGCCGGACGCCCCCGCGACCCTCAGACCGGCGATGCAGGCCTATTGGCGCTCGATCGAACGCCTGGCGAAATCGATCGCCCGCGGATTCGCCCTCAGCCTTGACCTCGCCCCGGATCATTTCGAGGCGCTGATCGACCGCAACACCAGTCAGTTGCGGCTCATGCATTATCCGGCCCCGACCACCCCGCCCGTGCCGGGTCAGCTGCGCGCCGGCGCGCATACCGATCTTGGCATGATGACCATTCTCACCAGCGACAACGACATCGGCGGCCTGCAGGTGAAACCGCGCGGCGGCGACTGGACGGATGTCCCGCTCTTCGACGATGCCTTCGTCATCAATATCGGCGATCTGATGATGCGCTGGAGCAACAATCGCTGGGTCTCCACACCGCACCGGGTGGTGAACCCGGCCCAGCCAGACGGCCAGGGCCTGCCGACAAGCCGGCGTCTGTCGATCGGCTATTTCTTCATCCCGAACTACGACACCGAGATCGCCTGCCTGCCCGGCTGCGCCTCCGAGGACCGGCCGGCACGGTACGAGCCGATCACGGTGCAGAATTACCGCACCGCCCGATTCGCCAGCACCGCCGGCGACCAGGCGGCACGATAGGGCAGCCTGACGCCCCGCTCCCGACCGGGGATGCGTCACTGACATCACTGACGCCTACGGATCACCGGAACTGTTGTGGGGTTTCCTCGTTGCTTCGCCATACGGCAACACGCCGTGCCACGAAGTCAGTGAGGGATGAAATGATTAGGAAATTGCTCGCCACAACGGCGCTCGTAGCGCTGATGGCAGGGCCGGCGGTCGCAGCGTCGGCCTCCGACCCCAGCACGCCCGCGTCCGGGCTGACGATGGAGAGTTTCGGCACGCTCGACGCGGCCGAGGTGAACGGTTACCTCGCCTCCAACTTCATCGGCCACTCGGTCTACGCCTCGGCTACCGAGGACGCCGAACGGATCGGCGAAGTGAACGACGCGCTGATCGGCCGGGATGGCGTGATCAAGGCGGTGATCCTCGGTGTCGGCGGCTTCCTCGGCGTCGGCGAGAAGGACGTCGCCGTCGATTTCGGCCGCCTGACCGTCGAGAAGTCCGGCGAAGGCGAGTACCGGCTGGTCTCCGCTCTGTCCAAGGAGGAGCTCGAGAACGCCGCCGCCTATCGCACACCGGACAAGGCGTCGATGAACACCGGTGACAAGGCATCGGCCGAGGCCATGGCGAAGAAGGAGCCGACGGCCGCCACACTGCCGAAAGGGTCGACGGTCGCCGACGTGACGGCCGAAGCCACCACGACCGCCAAGACACCGGAAAACAGCCGCGCTTCCTTCATGGAGGACAAGACCAAGCTGACATCCGAGCAGATCGAGGCGGAGAAGCTGGTTGGTGCCTGGGCCTACGATTCCAACTTCAACCACATCGGCGAGGTCGGCGACGTGCTGGTCACCGCCGACGGCAAGCTGGATGCCATGATCATCGATGTCGGCGGCTTCCTCGGCCTCGGCGAGAAGCCGGTGGCCATGAGCTTCAAGCAGGTCGACCTGTACCGCGACGACGGCGACAGCCTCTTCGCCACCGTGCCCTATACCGAGAAGCAGCTTAAGGCGGCGTCGGCGTACGAGGCGAAGGCCTTCGCGACACGGTCCGACAAGATGCTGCTGACCCCGGCGCCGATCAACTGATCCGCCGGCCGGCACTGGAGGGAAGCCCGCAGCCGCTGCGGGCTTCCTTCGGTGTGCGTCCCTACTTGCTGATCATCAGCTGCACCGGCATCAGAACGATCTCCGGCACCAGGGTGATGATCAGGATGCCGAGCAGCATCAGCGCGAAGAACGGCATGGCCGCCTTCGTCACCTTGAGGATGTCCCGGCCGGTCATCCCCTGCAGGACGAACAGGTTGAACCCGACCGGCGGCGTGATCTGCGCCATCTCGACCACGATGACCGTGAAGATGCCGAACCAGAGCAGGTCGATCCCCGCCTTCTGCACCATCGGCAGCACCACCGCCGCCGTCAGCACCATCATCGACACCCCGTCGAGGAAACAGCCGAGGAAGATGTAGAGCACCGTCAGCAGTGCGATCAGCGCGAAGGGCGACAGGTTCCACGCGTCGACATAACTGGCCAGCACGCGCGGCACGCCGGTGAAGCCCATGGCGATCGACAGGAAGGCCGCCCCCGCCAGGATGAAGGCGATCATGCAGGACGTCCGCACCGCCCCCATCAGGCTCTCCATGAAGGAGCTCCAGGTCAGCGACCGGCTGATCGCCGCCAGGACCAGCGCGCCGATGACGCCGATGGTCGCCGCCTCGGTCGGCGTCGCGAACCCGCCATAGATCGATCCGAGCACGACGAAGATCAGCCCCATCACCGGGATGAGGAAGCGCGAGGCCCAGAGCTTCTCGGTGAAGCTCAGATGCCGGTCCGGCTTCGGCGCCAAACTGGGGTTGAGGGACGCGCGGATCGCCACATAGCCCATGAAGATCGCGATGATCATGATCCCGGGCACGATGCCGGCGATGAACAGCCGCGAAATGGAAACCTGGGCGACCACGCCGTAGACGATCAGCATGATCGACGGCGGGATCAGCAGGCCCAGAGTACCGGACCCGGCGAGCGTCCCGATCGCCAGCCCCTCATCGTAGCCGCGCTTGCGCAGCTCCGGCATGCTCATGCGACCGACCGTCGCGCAGGTCACGGCACTGGAGCCAGCGACCGCCGCCATGACGCCACAGCCGAGAATGTTCACGTGCAGCAGGCCGCCCGGCAGCCGCGATGTCCAAGGCGCCAATCCGTTGAACATGTCCGAGGACAGCCGCGTGCGGAACAGGATCTCGCCCATCCACACGAACAGCGGCAGCGCGGTCAGTGCCCAATTCCAACTCGCGTCCCACACGGTGCCGGCGAGCAGCGATCCCGCCGGCGCCGGCGAGAAGAATTCAAGAGCGACGTAACCGACGGCAAGCAGCGTCGGCGCGACCCAGAGCCCCGAGGCCAGCAGCGCCAGCAGGAGGACGAAGAGGATGGCGGAGATCAGTCCGGCGTCCATCAGCCCCGCTCCTCTTCCAGAACCGCAGGCGTGTCGTCATGGGCCTCATAGGCCGGCATGTCGTTCTCCACGTAGCTTGGGGTCTTGCCCATGATCACGCCGACCAGTTCGTCAAGCAGCGCGATCAGCAGGATCAGCGCGCCGGCCGCCATGGTCGAGCGCGGAATCCAGAACGGGATCGCCAGCAAACCTGGGCTGATGTCGTTGAACTTGAATGAAAAATAGACGAGGTCGAAGGACCAGTAGGTCATGAAACCCATGGTGATCGAGAAGACCGAGAGGCTCCAGATATGCGCCAAGCGGTCAGCCGTGCCCGTCGCCAACCGGGTGAGTAGGGTCACACGGATATGGGCGCCGTGGCGGAAGGTGTAGGCCAGGCCGAGAAAGGTCGATGCCGCCAGACAGAAGCCGGCGCTCTCCGTCGAGTCGATAACGACGACCTTCGGAAAAAACCGGCCAACCACCTGGGCGATGATGGTCAAGGCGATGCCGACGAGAAAGATCGCCGAGAGATAGCCGCTCCAGAGATAGAGCCGATCAAGCGCATAGCGCATGGGCGCGCGTCCTGCTGGTGGGGGGTGTCGGATAAAAGAAGCACCGCCGGCCCCCATTCGGGCGCCGGCGGCGGGATCTGCGTTACTGCAGCGCGATGTAGCGATCGAGGATGGCGGCAGCCTCCGGGCTGGCGTCCTTGCGCCAGGTCGCCATCATCTCCTTGCCGATGGTCTTCATCTTCTCGATGATGGCCGGCGGGGCGCTGGCAGTGGTCATGCCGTTATCCTGCAGGGTCTTCATCTGGGCGGCGGTGGTCTGCGCGCTCATCTCCCAGCCGCGCAGCTCGGCAGCCTCGGCAGCCTTGAGCATCGCCATCTGCTCCTCGAGCGGCAGTGCCGTGAAGTAGGACTCATTCACGACGACCGCGTTCTTCGAGAAGATCGCGCCGGCATAGGTGAAGTTGGAGGTGTTGTCCCACGCCTGGATGTCGATACCGGTCTGCGGGCTGGTGAACAGCGCCTCGATCAGGCCGGTGGAGAAGGCCTGCGGGATCTCGGCGAACGGCAGGATGGTGGCGTTGAAGCCGAGCATCTCGCCCATCTGCTGAGTGGCCGTGGAGTAGATGCGCAGCTTCTTGTCCTTGAAGTCCTCGACGCTGGTCACCGGGAACTTCGTGTAGAAGCCCTGACCCGGCCACGGGGTGTAGTACAGGATGCGCAGGCCCTGCTCGGCGAAGATCTTGTTGAAGTATTCCTTCTGCAGATCCTTCAGCAGCCACGCCTCGGTATAGTTGGCGGCGATGAACGGCAGGCCGGCGAGGATGTACATCGGATCCTCGTTGCCATAGACGCCGAGGCGGATCTCGCCGATCGGGATCTGGCCACGCTGCAGCGCCGTCTTGATGGCGTCGAGCTTGATCAGCGTGTCATTGGAGTTGAGCTGAATCTTCAGCGAGGTGGTGGCTTCCACATCCTCGATGAACTTCTTGACGTTCTGGGTGAGGAAGTTGCTGTCCGGATAGCCGGACGCCATGATCCACTCCGCCGCCGAGGCCGAGCCGGCCGACAGGGCGATGGAGGCGCCGACAACCGCCGACATCACCGTTTTCCTAAAGATCCCCATGATTCTCTCTCCTGAATGTCTATTCCCCCAGTCACACGGGCCGGGTGGTTCGCTGCGTCATGCGGTGGGTCTCTCCCATCCCCTGGGCCTGTAACGGCGTCGCGGGAGAGCGCATAGGCCAGTTCGCAAGTGCAAAAACGGGACCACGGGCTCCGGCCGCGGCTTTCGGCAAATGACCGTCCGCACATGAAACGGGCAACCGCATCCGATGCCCAATGATTGGCCATTCATTGCCTGAAATCCAGGCATGGAAATACAAGAGTGATCAAACGGTCGGGGAAAATTCGGTGACCGGGCAATCGGGCAGCACGTCCTCGATCGTCTCGCCGAGGTCGATCTTCATATGGGTCGAGATCACGTGGGTCAGGCCGTCTCCATCGGAGAACGGCAGATCCAGGCCCAGCACTTTGATATGCGCCCGGCCGTGCTGGGACAGAAATCCGGACGCGAGGCCGATGAAGGGCGCGCGATCCATCTCGGCGAAATACTGGATCTCGGTCATCTGCCAGAGATCCGGATTGCTCGACAGCTCGCCGAGCGTCCGGTTGGTGTAATCAACCCGCCACCACTCGACCAACTTCACGCCCCAGAGCGTGAAGCGCAGGTTGAACGGCTCGCGCTCGACCTTGGCGATGAAGATGCGGCCGAGCCAGTCGGCGAAATCCTCGAACTGGAAATCGTCGCGCCGGGGCAGGGCCTCGCCCTTGCGGATCCGCATCCGCCATTGGGCAACAAGGCCGCGGAACGGGCCGAAGTGCAGGAAGTCGGTGTCCAGCGGGCACATGGTGTAGCGCCACTCGACCGGCGTTCCCCCTTCCCTGACTTCAGCGCCATAGGACACCCGTCCGGCATCCCGGCGAACCGGCGTCACCTCCGGCTGCAGCTCCCCGGCCGTCCGGATGCGCCCCTTTGGCAGTCCCCGCGCCCTTTCCCCCAAGGTCCCTAATCTCCGTTCCAGACCGGACGAGCCGGGTTGAAATGGCTGCGCAGCGCCTGCCAGCAGTCCGGATACTTGACCTGCAGCGTCGGCAGTTCGGCCGCGTAACGCGTGAGCTGTTGCGGAAAGCGGGTTTCAAACATGAACGCCAGCGTATTGTCGAGCTTCTCCGGCGCGAGATCCTTGAAGGACGCGCCGTAGAATGCCTCGGCGTCGGGTCCATGGGGCAGCATCATGTTGTGTAGCGACATGCCGCCGGGCACGAAGCCCTGAGGCTTGGCGTCATACACCCCCTCGATCAGCCCCATGAACTCGGACATGACGTTCATGTGGTACCAGGGCGGGCGGAAGCTGTCCTCGGCCACCAGCCAGCGCGGCGGAAAGATCACGAAGTCGATATTGGCTGTCCCGGCCGTCTCCGATGGTGCGGTCAGCACGGTGAAGATCGACGGATCCGCATGGTCGTTCAGCACCGGGCCGACCGGCGAGAAGTGGCGCAGGTTGTACTTGTACGGCGCGTAGTTGCCGTGCCAGGCGACGACGTCCAACGGCGAATGGTCGATCGCGCAGGTATGGAACGTCCCGCCCCATTTGACGACGACCCGGTGGGCAACGCCGTCGCGCTGTTCGTAGGCGGCGACGGGGGTCAGGAAGTCGCGTCGGTTGGCGAGGCAGTTCGCCCCGATCGGTCCGCGCTCCGGACAGGTCAGCGCCTGACCGTAATTCTCGCAGACATAGCCGCGGGCCGGACCATCGCCATTCAGCGCCACCTTGACCTTGATGCCGCGCGGGATAACGGCGATCTCGCCCGGTGCGATGTCGATCACCCCCAACTCGGTGAAGAAGCGCAGCGCGCCCACCTCCGGCACCACCAGCATCTCGCCGTCGGCATTCCAGAAAATTTCGGCGTCCATGCTCTCGGTCACGGCGTAGGTATGAATGGCGAAGCCGGTCTGGGTGTGAACATCCCCGCCGGTGGAAATGGTGCGCATGCCGGTCAGGAAGGTTCCCGCATCCGCCGGAATCGGCGCCGGGTCCCAGCGCATGGGGGCGAGCGGGAGATCGCTTTCGCCCGTCGTCGGTGCCGAGCGCCAGTGCGGCAGATCGAGCCGTGTCATGTCGCCGATATGCTTCACCGTCGGCCGCATGCGGTAGAGCCACGATCGCTTGTTGGTCTCGCGCGGCGCGGTGAAGGGCGTGCCCGACAACTGCTCGGCATAGAGGCCGTAGGGGCAGCGTTGCGGCGAGTTCTGGCCGACCGGCAACGCGCCCTCTATCGCCTCGGTCTCGAAATCGTTGCCGAAGCCGGGCATATAGCCTTCGTTGTATTTGGCCCGGCTGGTGGCGCGGAAGATGCGGGTCGATTGCTCGTTCATGGCACCCCTCCTGTCTGGTGTGGTGCATCCCCCGGTTTCAGGGTGCGCCATTGCAGCGCCGCCGCCGTCCGAGAGCAAGTGCGGAGTTCACACTTTTTCATAGTATGGGTCCGTTTTTCCCGGCTTTTGCCGGATCGCCATTCGACTGGTGCACCCGCAAACCCGCTGATACGCTCGCCGCCATCATTCACGTCAGGGGGTTGGCATGCGTAACAGTGTTGTCGCCGCGTTGGCGGCCGGGTTCTGTCTGGCGTCGATCTCAGCGACCTCCCCGGCAAGCGACTCCGCGGTTGAACGCGGGGCCTACCTGATGAACGCGGTCGCCGCCTGCGGCAACTGCCACACGCCCTTCGGCCCGCAGGGCCCGGACATGAGCAAGGCACTGTCCGGCCGGCTGGTCGAGGATACCGAGCTCTGGACGGTCTACGCCCCGAACCTGACGCCGGATGTCGAGACCGGCCTCGGCGGCTGGAGCGATGCGGAGATAATCCGCGCCACCCGCGAGGGCGTGCGCCCCGACGGAACCGTGATCGGCCCGCCGATGCCGATCGGCCTGTATCGCGGCATGTCCGATGCCGATGCCGAGGCGCTGGTCGCCTATCTGCGCAGCGTGCCGGCGGTGAAGAGCGCCCTGCCGGCCAGCGTCTACCGGGTGCCGACCCCGCCGAGTTGGGGACCGCCGGTCGGCCGGGTATCCGCCCCCGATCCCGCGGATCAGGTTGCCTACGGCGGCTATCTCGCTGGGCCGGTCGCCCATTGCATGGAGTGCCACTCGACTCCCGGCCCGAGCGGCGCTCCGGATTTCGTCAACGAACTCGGCGCCGGCGGCATGGTGTTCAAGGGTCCCTGGGGCGAGAGCGTGTCCGCCAACCTCACCCCGTTCGGCCTCGCCGACTGGAGCGACGCGGAGATCGCCCGCGCGGTGCGCGAGGGCATCAGCAAGGACGGCCGCAAGCTGATGCCGCCGATGGGCTACGGCTATTATGCCAACATGACGGACACGGACATGACGGCGATCATCGCCTATCTGCGGTCATTGCCGGAGAAGTAAGAGGCCATCTTCCCCGCGCCGCCCTGACATGTCGAAGACCTGAGGCAAACGACGGAGCCGCCTCACCCCCGTAAACGCACCGGCGCTGACCGCCTCACCGCCCCAGACACGCCGTCGCCGCCATGTCGACGATCGCGGCGGTGTCGATGCCGTAATGGGCGTAGACGTCCAGGATGTCGCCGGACTGGCCGAAGCCGGTCACACCGAGCGGATAGACCCGTCGTCCGGTGGCCGAGCCGATCCAGCTGAGTGCCGCCGGATGGCCGTCCTGCACCGTCACCAGCGCCGCTCCCGGCGCCAGACGGGACAACACACGCTCCACATGGCTCGAGCCCGGTCCGCCGCCATTGCGGCCGCGCAAGCTCTTCTGCCAGCCGTGGTACAGCCGGTCGACCGACGGCACCGCCAGCACGCCCAGACCCGGAATGTCGTCGGCCATCTCCGCATAGGCCGCCATCACTTCAGGGGCCACGGCACCGCTATAGACCAGCGCCAGCTCCGACCCCGTGCCCGGCTCGACCTGCCAATAGGCGCCAGCCAGGATGTCGGCGGCCATTTCTTCCTCGAAAGGACGAACCGGCTGTTCCATCTGACGGGTCGACAGCCGCAGATACACGGAGCCGCCGTCATCCTCCTGCATATGCTCGAAGCCCCAGCGCATGATCAGCGCCAACTCGTCGGCATAGGCCGGTTCGAACATCGTCAGCCCCGGTTGGCCAAGCCCGACAAGCGGCGTCGAGATCGACTGATGCGCCCCGCCCTCCGGCGCCAGGGTCACACCGGACGGGGTCGCCACCACCATGAACCGGGCGTCCTGATAGGCCGCGTAGTTGAGCGCGTCGAGGCCGCGGGCGATGAATGGATCGTACAACGTGCCGACCGGTAGCAGCCGCGTGCCGAACACGGGCCCCGAAAGGCCCATGGCGGCGAGCAGAATGAACAGGTTGTTCTCGGCGATGCCGAGTTCCATGTGCTGACCGCCGCCGTGGCGCATCCACTTCTGCGCCGAGGCCACCTGCTCCTGGCGGAACACGTCATTGCGCACGTCGAGCGAGAAAATGCCGCGCTGGTTCACCCAGGCGCCGAGATTGGTCGACACGGTCACGTCCGGCGAGGTCGTCACGATCCGTGACGCCAGCGCGGAGTTGCCGCGCGACAACTCGTGCATCACCGACCCGAAGGCCATCTGGGTCGAGGTCGTTTTCTGGGCCCGATATGGCAGGAAGGTCGGAAGCTCGACCTTGTCGGCCTTGTGGACGCGCGAGCCGGGTGCATTGAAATCGACCACCTGCACGAAGTCGCGCAGGGCGCCCTCGTCCATCCCGGCCTTGGCGAACGGCTCCCATTCCTCGCCATCCTCGATGCCGTGATCGGCCTTGAAGCGGGCCATCTGATCCGGCGTCATCAGGCCGGAGTGGTTGTCCTTATGGCCGGCGAGTGGCGTGTTGTAGCCCTTCACCGTATAGGCGATGAAACAGCGCGGCCGATCGTCGTCGACGCCGTGGAACGCCTCCAGCACCGCCTCCATGTCCTGGCCGGCGAGGTTGGTCATCAGCTTGTGCAGCTCGACATCGTCGTGATCCTCCAGGATCGCCTTGATGCCGGTAACGCCGCGCAGATCCTTCTTCAGGTGCTCGCGCCAGACCCCGGGCTCGCCCGCGCCCCCCTTGAAGGTGAAGGCGGAATACAGATCGTTCGGGCATTCGTCGATCCAGTTGCGCAGGGTATCGCCGCCAGGCTGGGTGAAGACCCGCTCCAGGCGCTTGCCATATTTCAGCATGACGACTTCCCAGTCGACGGTGCCGAAGAACTGGCGGATCTTCTGGAACAGCCCGTCGGACACCACGCCGTCCAGGCTCTGGCGGTTGTAGTCGATCACCCACCAGAGATTCCGGACGTCGTATTTCCAACCCTCCAGCATCGCCTCATAGACGTTGCCCTCGTCGAGTTCGGCATCGCCGACCAGCGCCACCATGCGCCCGGGTCCTTCGGCGGCCCGTTCCGGGTCCTGGACAAGGTGCTGCATGCGCACATAGTCCTGCACCATCGACGAGAACAGGGTCATCGCCACACCGAGACCGACCGAGCCGGTGGAGAAATCGACCTCGTCGGCATCCTTGGTGCGCGACGGGTAGGACTGGGCCCCGCCATAGCCGCGGAATCGCTGCAACTGATCGACCGACTGGCGGCCCATCATGTACTGGATGGCGTGGAAGACCGGGCTTGCATGCGGCTTCACCGCGACCCTGTCCTGCGGGCGCAGCACGTCGAAATAGAGCGCGCTCATGATGGTGTTGAGCGAGGCGCAGGAGGCCTGGTGACCGCCGACCTTCAACCCGTCGCGGCTGTCGCGGATGTGGTTGGCATTGTGGATCGTCCACATCGCCAGCCACAGGACCTTACGCTCCAGCGCCGTCAGAATCTCGAGCTTCTGCGGATCAATCAACCCGCCGCCGGGAACCGAGTTCGCCGCACGCTTTGCCATGTAGACGCCTTTCCACTGGTTGACGCCCCGGTTCTAACACAGGGCGCCGTTCAGACGATGTTGGAAGACTTGCTCAGAAACGCAATGTCGCCCCGAGCGTGAGAATGTCGATCGACCCTTCGTACTCGCCGCGCAGGGTGCCGGCAGCCGCGCTGGACTGATCCAGCGAGGCGTTGTCGACAAAGATATGGGTATAGCCGGCGGAGACCTTCCAGCGCTCATCCACCTCATAGTCGGCGCCGAGCGCGATCCAGTAGCGATCGGCATCGGGTATGCGCGGGGTGCGGAAATTGTCGTCCACAGGAGACTGGTCGTAGGCGACGCCGGTGCGCAGGGTCCAGTTCTCGTCCGGCCGCCAGGTCGCGCCGAGGGAAACGAAGAACGTGTCGTTCCAGTTCTCCGCCGTCACGTTGTCCGGCTGCGCCGGATTGTCGAAGACGAAGCGCAACTCCTCGAACCGACTCCATGCGGTCCACACCACGTCGCCCATGACGGAGAATTCTTCGTTGATGTCATGGTGGACGCTGAGCCCGATTGTCTCCGGCAGGGTGACCGTGGTGGTCGCGTCGCTGTCCGTGAAGGTCCCGGCAGAGGTCAGCACGCTGGCATTCGACGGCACGTCGAAATCGGCATCGCCCTGGACGCTGAGCTTGACCTGGCTGCGCCAAGAGAAACCGATCCGCGTACCCTTCACCGGCTCGTAGAGCAGACCGGCCGTCGCCCCCATGCCCCAGTCGTCGCCCTGGAGGTCGACCTTGCCGTCGGCCTGCTGCGGCAGGGCACCGAGGGCGGAGCAGGTGCCGACACCGATCGAACCGACGCAGATCGTGCCGAAATCGATGGCGTTGGTCAGCCGCGCCTTGGCGTAGGTGACGTAGGGACCGCCGCCGATGCTGAGCTTGTCGTTGATCTTCAGCGACGCGACACCGCTGACGGAGACGGTCTTGAGATCCGAGGTGATCGCATGATACCGCCCGGCCCAACCGTCATCATAGGAGGTACTGAGACCGAACGGCACGTTGATCGCGAGGCCGACATTGACGTTGTCGGTCAGCGGCGCGACCAGATAGGCGCTCGGCACTCCCGCCAGACTCCCCGCGTCGCCGCCCTCGCCCCCCGACATGGTTCCACCAGTCCCGTCCGTCGCCGCCGAGATGTCGATCTCCGAATGCGGACTGATCAGCGACATGCCGGCCTGACCCTGCGGCGTGTCGAACAATGCGATTCCGGCCGGATTGTAAAATAGGATCGACGCGTCATCACCGGACGAACCGGCCCCCGCGAATGCGTTACCGAGCTTGCTGGAGCTCTGTTCCTTGAGCTGGAAGCCGGAAGCCGCAGCGTCGTCCGCCAGCGTAAGCAAAAGTCCGGCAGCGCAACAGGTCGCCATCGTCGCAATACGCATCGGTCATCTCCTCCCCAATCCCATGGGATTTGCCCCAAATTATTAGGTAAGGAGTGTATGGCAGGTTTTAGAAATGTGAAATGCGCCGAGCGAAGCGTGTCGTCGGCCGCAGTCAGACGGCCGCGACGACCCCGTCCGCCGGTTCCGCGCCCTCGCCGCCCGCGTCGCGCGATTCCTGCTGACGACGCCACATGGCGGCATACGTCCCGCCGCGAGCCAGCAATGCCGCATGACGACCACGCTCGACGATGCGCCCGGCCTCCAGAACAAGGATCTGATCGGCATCGACGATGGTGGAGAGCCGGTGGGCGATCACCAGGGTCGTGCGTCCTCGGGACACTTCGCGCAGGCTCTCCTGGATCGCCTGCTCGGTGTGGCTGTCCAGCGCCGAGGTCGCCTCGTCGAACACGTAGATGCGTGGGTCCTTGAGGATGGTGCGGGCGATGGCGACCCGTTGCTTCTCGCCGCCCGAGAGCTTCAGGCCGCGCTCACCGACCGAAGTCTGATAGCCGTCGGGCAGGCTCATGATGAAGTCGTGAATGCTGGCATGGCGGGCCGCCGCCTCGACCTCCGACGGTGGGGCTTCGGGTCGACCGTAGGCGATGTTGTAATAGATCGTGTCATTGAACAGCACCGTGTCCTGGGGAACGATCCCGAGCGCGGCGCGCACGCTCTGTTGGGTGACGTCGCGGATGTCGTCGCCATCAATCCTGACGGCACCGTCGGACACGTCGTAGAATCGGAACAGCAGGCGCGAGATCGTCGACTTGCCGGCACCGCTCGGCCCGACGATGGCGACGGTCTGCCCCGGCTCCACCGCAAAGGATATCCCCTGCAGGATCGGCCGGTCCTCCCGATACGCGAAGCGGACGTCGTCGAACTCGACCCGACCCCGTCCGGCGCTCAAGGCAGGCGCCTCGGACCTGTCGGCGATCTCCCGTGCGACATCGAGCAGGCGGAACATCGCCTCCATGTCCGCCAGTGACTGTTTCATTTCGCGATAGACGAAGCCGAGGAAATTGAGCGGCAGGAAGAGCTGGATCAGGTAGGTGTTCACCATGACGAAGTCGCCGACCGTCATCGCGCCCGACTTCACGCCGTAGCCCGCCATCGCCATCAGCGCGATCAGGCCGCCGGCAATGATGAAGCCCTGCCCCACATTGAGCAGCGAGAGCGAACTGCGCGACGCCACGGCCGCATCCTCGTAGCGACGCAGTGCCCCGTCATACCGATCGGCCTCATGCTGCTCGTTGCCGAAATACTTCACCGTCTCGAAGTTCAGCAGGCTGTCGATCGCGCGGGTATTGGCGCTCTGGTCCTGCTCGTTCATGCGGCGCCGGAACTTCAGGCGCCACTCGGTCACGACCATGGTGAAGCCGATGTACCCGCCGATGGTGACAAAGGTGACGACCGCGTACCAGACGTCGAAGAAGTACCAGAGAATGCCGCAGACCATGGCGATCTCGATCAGCGTCGGCAGGATGCTGAACAGCATGAACGAGAGCAGGAATTCGATGCCCTTCACACCGCGTTCGATCGCCCGCGACAGGCCACCGGTCTGACGGTCGAGGTGGAAGCGCAGAGACAGCGCGTGCAGGTGGCGGAAGGTCTTGAGTGCGACGGTGCGGATCGCGCGCTGGGCCACCCGGGCAAAGAAGAATTCCCGGAACTCGCCGAAGGCCTGCTGCGCCACCCGAAGCAGGCCATAGCCGATGACGATGGAGATCAGGGCGGTGATGGCGAAATCGGTGCCATCGGAGATCAGATCGACCGCGTCCTTGTAGAGGATCGGCACGTAGACCGTGGCAAGCTTGGCGACGACGAGACACAGCACCGCCGCGACCACGCGGGCGCGGATCGCCGTCTGGCCGACCGGCCAAAGATACGGCATCAGCGTTCGGATGGTCGACCAGTCGCCCTTGGCGGCGGGGCGGGTGTCGGGCGCAGGTTGCATGGAGACTCCGGAACCGGTGGGCTAGGCGGATATGGTACCTGCGGTAGAGATCGACCAGCGTTGAATCAGTCCGTCCCGCCGTCTACGTTGAACGCCAGTTCCCTGGAGGCGTGATGAAGGAAGTCGCAACAAGCGAGGCGCGTGCCTGCCTCTCAGCACTGCTCGATGCCGTCGAGCGGGGTGAAGAGATCGTGATCACCCGCAAGGGCAAGCGGATCGCTCGCATCGTGCCCGAGGCCCGTCCCCGCCTGTCCGATCTGGACCGGATCGTCCAGCAGTCGCGCCGGCTGCGCGAGCGGGTGATCCTGGAAGATATGAACGGCAAATCGCACGACGAATAGGACGCCCGGCGCGACCGGAACCGGACGTCGCCGTCGATCCCCGTGGCCTCAACGCCGGGCGTAGAACGTCCTGACCGCGTCCACGATACGATCGACATCCTCGGCCGTGACGTCGAGATGGGTAACCACCCGGATCTTTGACGGTCGGGGCGCGCCGAGCACGATCCCCTGCTCCTTCAGGAAGGCCCGCAGCGGTTCCACATCCGCCGCCGACGGCTCGATGAACAGCATGTTGGTGTCGATATCGTCGACATCCACACCGATCGGACCGGCTTCCGCCAGGCCCTCGGCGAGCCGTTTGGCATTGGCATGGTCCTCGGCCATACGATCCACATGGTGCTCGAGCGCATGCAGGCCGGCTGCCGCAAGAATGCCCGCCTGGCGCATGCCGCCGCCCAGCATCTTGCGCATCCGGCGCGCGCGCTTGATGTAGTCGGCCGGGCCGCTCAGCACCGACCCGACGGGGGCGCCCAGCCCCTTGGACAGACACAACGAGACGGTATCGATCTTCGCCACGATGTCCTTGGCCGTGAGCCCTTGCTTGACCGCGGCATTCATCAGCCGCGCGCCATCGATATGCACCATCAGATCGCGGGAATGGGCGGCATCGGCGAGCGCGTCGATGCGGTCCTGGCTCTGCACATGGCCGGCGACCGTATTCTCCAGCGACAGCAGCCGGGTGATCGGCTTGTGCACATCGTCCGGCTTGATCGCTTCCAGCACCTGCTGCGGCTCAAGGCCGCCGCGCGCGTCGGTGCGAAGCGGATAGGCCGCAACACTGCCGAGCACCGCGGTGCCCATCGCCTCGTACTGGAACACGTGATAGCAGTCGCCGATCAGGAATTCCTCGCCGCGCTGACAATGGGCGAGCACGCCGAGCAGGTTGCTCTGGGTGCCGGAGGAGACGTAGAGCGCCGCCTCCTTTCCCATGATGCCGGCCACCTTGGCCTCGAGCGCCCGGACCGACGGATCCTCGCCGAACACATCGTCGCCGACCTCGGCCCGAGCCATGGCTTCGCGCATCGCCGGCGTCGGCTGAGTGACCGTGTCGCTGCGCAGGTCCAGCGTCCGGTTGGCGGGGACCTCACGAAGGGCGGCGGCTGTCATGGAACGGCTCCTGGCGTCGGGGCGGGGATGAACTCCTCCACCGATACCCCGAACTGTCGGCGCAGCCAATACGGCGCGTTCCTCGCCGACATTTCGGAAATCGTCTACCTAGCGCGGGCTCCGACAGCAGAAATGGCTGGTCGGTCCGCCGGGAGACGGAGTCGAAAGCAGAACGGCGGACCCGAAGGCCCGCCGTTCGACAAGTTCTACAATCCTGGCGCCAGGATTACGCGAACCACCAGCGCTCCATCCAGCGCGAACCATCCAGATCCCAATTCGATCCGAACGCGTCATGACCGATCGCATCGGTCGTGGCGAAGACATAGGACGCGAACATCGGGATGATCACGCCGCCATCCTGGTTCAGGATGAGTTGCATCTCGTAATACATCTCGCGGCGCTTGGCCTCGTCGAGCTCCGCACGGGCCTTGACCAGCAATTCGTCGAACCGCTTGTCGGACCAGTAGCTGTCGTTCCACGCCACGCCGGTCTGATAGGCCGTCGAGAACATCAGATCCTCGATCGGACGGCCGCCCCAGTACACCGCGCAGAACGGCTTCTTCATCCACACGTCCGACCAGTAGCCGTCATTCGGCTCGCGCACCGGGGTGAGGTCGATGCCGGCCGCCTTGGCCGAGTTCTGGTAGAGCACCGTCGCGTCGACCGCACCGGCGAACGCCGCGTCGGCCGCCGACAGACTGACCGACAGCGAGTCCATGCCGGCCTGCTTCAGATAGTACTTGGCCTTGTCCGGATCGTAGGAGGTCTGCGGCATCTCGCTATTGAAGAACCGCTGCCCGCGGCCAATCGGCACGTCGTTTCCGACCGAGCCGTAGCCGAACAGGATCTTCTCGACCAGTTCCTCTCGGTTGACCGCGTATTTCAGCGCCCGGCGGACATTCACGTCGTTGAACGGCGCGGCGCGGCAGTCCATGGCGAAGGTGTAGTGCTGGGTGCCCGGGATCGAGTGAATGTTGACGCCCGGCTTGCGGCCGAGGAGACCGGTAGTCTTCAGGTCGAGGCGGTCGGCCGCATGGACCTCGCCGGAAACCAGCGCCGTCGTGCGGGCGTTGAGGTCGACCAGCGACAGCAGCTCGATCGAGTCGAACCATCCGCGATCATCCGCCCAGTGCCCGTCAAACCGAGAGAAGTCCGCGCGGACACCGGGTTCGAAATTGTCGAGCTTGTAGCAGCCGCAGCCGATACCGGACTTCCAATCCAGCTTGTCGTCCTTGGACGGACCGATGGCCAGGTGATAGTCGCTCAGCACGAACGGGAAGTCGGCATTGCCGCCGTCGAGGACGAAGGTGATCGTCGACGGGTCGTCGATCCTGATGTCCTGGATCGCCTTGACGATCGGACCGGCCGCCGAGGTCGACTTTTCGCCGCGGTGATGATTGATCGAGTTCACCACGTCCTGCGCCGTCAGTGTACGACCGTCGTGGAAAGTCACGCCCTTGCGCAGCTTGAACGTCCAGGAAGACGCATCGGCGGACGCCGACCAGCTCTCGGCGACGCCGGGCTGCACGCTGCCGTCGGTCCCGATCTCGGTCATGTAGCCATGAAGGCCGAACAGCAGAGATAGAGTGAAGCCGTTTTCAGACAGGCCCGGATCCAGGGTATCGGAGGATCCGCCATGGGCCTGGCCCATCTTCATCGTACCGCCCTTCTTGGGCGCGGCCGACGCGCCACCGAACGGCAGGCTGGCCGCGATACCGGCGGCAGCCGTCGTCTGCATGAACCGGCGACGGTTGAAGCCGCCGCGCAGAAAATTGGTCATGTGGTATCCCCTCTTGTGAAGCCTCTCCCGACGATGTCTCAGGCCCTCCGCGCGATCACCAAAATCAACAGGCCCCGCTCCCCGGGCCCGGCAGATTCACGCGATGGCCGGACTGCCCACCGGCACCGACACCGTCATCGGCATGGCCGGCTTATACCATCCCGATCCCTGATCCGCATCCTGCGGCCCAGGCGGCGTATTCGATGCACCAACCCCTGATGAAGTCAACCGAACCGACCTATGCGTGTTCAACCACACTTTCCCTTTCGTTGGAGAATACGTTCAGACACACTGCGCCGAGAAGGCGCGTGACGACGCGCCGTTTGCGGACTGACACTTCGATACCTAGGAGAAACGCAGCATGGCCCAGGTCCTGGAGCCCGTCGCCGAGTCCATTGGTCTGCCCGGCACACCGGATTTCGACAGCTACCCGATCCGACATTGGGCGGTCGCCGCCCGCGTGGAAAAGGGTGGCGTCGATGTGGAATGGGATGACGGCAGTCGCAGTCGCTTCCACCCGATGGTTCTGCGCGAGAATTCGCCCGATCCGGAGACCATCCATCCGGTAACCCGGGAGCAGGCCAGAATGCTGACCGAGTTTCCCGCGGATCTCGCCGCCACCACCGCTGAGATCGACGCCGCCGGCGCGCTGTCCGTCCGCTGGTCGGATGGCACCGACAGCCGGTTCCATCCGGGCTGGCTATACGCCAGCCGCCCACGTACCGACGCCCATGACCCCGACATGGAGGGCATGTCGGACCGGGTGATCTGGGGAGGGGATCTGGATCTGTCGGGGGTGCGTGTCGACGGATCCCGCATTTTCGAGGATGAGGAGCAGCTCGCCCGCTGGTGCGAGGCGCTGCACGTCTACGGCTTCGCCATCCTCGAGGGGGTCGGCACCGACCGCTCGGTGGTCGAGACGATCCCCGCCCTGCTCGGCCCGCTGCGCGACAATAATTTCGGCCGCATCTTTGACGTGATCTCGAAGCCGGACGCGGATTCCAACGCCTACACCTCGATGGGCCTGCCACTGCATGTCGATCTCGCCACCCGCGAGTACATGCCGGGCCTGCAATTCCTGCACTGCATCGAGAACGGCGCCGTCGGCGGCGAGAGCATGCTCGGCGACTCCTTCTTCATCGTCGAGAAGCTGCGCCGCGAGGCGCCGGACCTGTACGAGGCCCTGTCCACCGTGCCGCTGACCTCGGCGAACAAGGCGGTCAACACCGACTACCGCTGGACCACGCCGATGATCAAACTTGATCCCTCGACCGGCGAGCCGCTGGAGGTTCGCTGGAATCCGTGGCTGCGGGCCCCGCTCACCGCCAAGTTCGAGACCGCTGACAAGGTCTATAAGGGATTGCGGCGGCTGTTCGAGATGGGGGAAAGCCCCGACAACACGGTGACCGTCCGCCTCAAGCCGGGCGAGATGCTCGGCTTCGACAACCGCCGGATCCTGCATGGCCGCACCGCCTACGATCCGACGACCGGCGGGCGGGCGCTGCGCGGCTGCTACGTCGAGCGCGAGGAGTTGTGGTCCCGCCTGCGGATCCTGGCCCGCCACCGCCGGGCGCGCGAAGCGGAACTATAGGCGGTCGGCAAGGTTCCGACGGCCACTCTGGGATCGGTGGCCCGTCTGCCGCTGATCCTGCCCGCCCGCGTTGTAGACATCTGGACGATGACACGCGACTGGCGTTCAAGATTTTAGATGGCTTTTATTTTTAATTATCCGCAAATTCATTTAAAACGATACCATTGCCATTCAACATAATCGTCAAACGTTTACTCAGTCTCTGACAGCAACCTGGGGCCGCGTAACAGGGTTCTCGTCTGTTACCGTCGATATGTGGGTTTTTATCTATCGTTAACTCTATATTTTCATGAAGGTTTAGGATCTGCCCGCACAAATTCCCGTCCACTCGATCGAACGCTGGAAACCGATGATCAGACGTCGTCGGCCCGTCGATCACTGAACTTTGCCTCAGGGCAAGCGGCTTGGCCGCAGCAGTTTAGGAGACCAAATAGATGACGTATGCGTCGCCCCGCACACAGATCAACGTGACCACCCCAGCGAAGATGCTGTTCGTTGACCCGGCCGTCATGCACGCCGACATCCTCGTGTCAGGTCTCTCCGACACGATGGCCGTCCAGCGCCTGCCGGCGTCGGGCAATGCCCTCGCCTATCTGGCCGAGGTCCTGTCGACCCGGCGCGCGATCACGGAACTCCACCTGCTGAGCCATGGCGAGCCGGGCGCCCTGCTGCTTGCCGGCGCGCAAGTGGATCTGGACGCCCTGTCCGCCAATGGTGCAGCACTGGAGACCATCTCCGGTGCGCTGGCCCACGATGCCACGGTCATCCTCTACGGCTGCTCGGTTTCCGAGGGCATCGAGGGCCGCCGCTTCGTGGAGGCCCTGGAACTGGCGCTCGGCGCCCGGGTGGCCGCTTCGAGCGACCCAGTCGGCGCTGCCGAACTTGGGGGAACCTGGGACATCCGTGTTGCCGGCGGGGCGCCGATCGAGATCGGCTTCACGGCGGCGGCGCGGGTTGCCTTTCCGGAACTGCTGGCAAGCTTGACCGGCACCGGCACCGGCGACGCCCTCACCGGCACCGCCGGCAATGACGACATCAGCGGCCTCGACGGCAACGACACGATCACGGGGCTCGACGGTGACGACACGCTGTTCGGCAATGGCGGCAACGACACGCTCTATGGCGGCGGCGGTGCCGACACGCTGTCCGGCGGCACCGGCAATGACTATCTCTACGGCGCGACCGGCGCCGACCTGATCTACGGCGGCGACGGCAACGACGCCGCCTCCGGCGCCGACGGCGATGACACTCTGTACGGTGGTGCCGGCAACGACACGGTTATCGGCAGCTCGGGCGCCGACCGACTGTATGGCGAAGGCGGCGCCGACTGGATCTGGGGCGGCAAGGGCGACGACATCCTCTACGGCGGCGCCGGCAACGACACCATGTCCGGTGGCGACGGCGCGGACACGCTCTACGGCGACGATGGCGACGACACGCTGTCCGGCTACAGCGGCAGCGACATGCTGTTCGGCGGTGTCGGCAACGACGTTCTGCGCGGCGGCGCAAACGGCGACACCATGTCGGGCGGCGACGGCAACGACGTCTTCACCGGAACGGCCGCCAACCACAACGGTGATACGATCGCCGACTTCGCAGTCGGCGACAAAATCACCGTCACCAGTACCGATCTCACGTCCCTGAACGGCACCGCGGCCAGCGGCACGATCAGTGTCGGCGGCGGTACGCTGACCCTGACCGGCATCACCTCGGCCAGCGGCACCTTCAGCGCGGTGCTGAACGGTTCGAACACGGACATCACCCTGGTCGCGCCGGTCAGCTCCGGCGGAGGCGGCGGCTCCGACAGCGGCTCCTCAAGCTCCGTGTCGACGTCGGAATCCACCTCCACCGACAGCAGCGGCAAGACCGTCCAGACCACCACGCTGGCCAACAATAGCGGCGGAACGTCCGGTTCGGCGGCGATCGTTCAGAACACCGGCAACAACAGCAACGTGGTCACGGCCACCCTGCCGGGATCGATCTCGCTGACATCGGAAGGGCCGAGCACCGCGCAGGTCAAGACCGAGGCCCTTACGACCCTGATCACCGCGATCGAGGCCCGCGGCTCGACCGGTCAGGCGGCTCTGGAGACCAACGCCCAGACCTTCCTGAACTCACTGGCCTCGACCTCGGTGCTCGACATCCGGACCATCGTACCGACCCAGAATGCCGGCATCACGACCAGCGATCCGATCATCATTACGGGCACCGGTCTGTCGGGCCAGTCCGAGGCCTTCGTCATCGACATGCGCTCGGCCACGGGCAAAACCCTGCAGCTCGACAACATCGAGTTCGCCTCGATCATCGGCAATGCCACGGTCAACGGCGGCGAGGGCAACAACTTCGCCGTCGGCGACGACAGCGCCCAATTCATCTCGCTTGGCGTTGGTGACGACACGCTCTATGGCGGCGACGGCAACGACACGATCGGCTCCGGCTCCGGAAACGACGCCCTGTTCGGCGACGGTGGCTTGGACACCGTCTTCGGCGGCAGCGGCAACGACACGGTCTGGGGCGGCGCCGACGGGGACGTGGTCTACGGAAACACCGAGAACGATGTCGTCTACGGAAACCAGTCGAACGACACGCTGTACGGCGGGCAGAATGAAGACTCGGTCTATGGCGGCCAGGATGCCGACGTCGTCTACGGCAACCTCGCCGACGACCTGGTCTACGGCAACAACGGCAACGACACGATGTACGGTGGCCAGCAGAACGACGCGCTGTACGGCGGTCAGGGCGACGACGTCATCTTCGGCAACCTCGATGCCGACAGGCTGATCGGTGGTCTCGGCAACGACACGATGGCGGGCGGCAGCGGACAGGACACGTTCGTAATCGGCAACGATGCCGGCAACGACGTGATCTCCGATTTCAGCGGCGCCGAGAGCGACCGCATCGAAATCACCGCGAACCTGAACAGCACCTCGATCGACACCTTTGCAGAATTGGCGGCGGCGGCGACGGATACCGGCGGCACCGTGGTCTTCGATCTCGGCAGCGGCAACACACTGACCCTGGTGGGCGTGACCACCGCGGAGCTCCAGTCCGACTGGTTCAGCTTCGGCTGATTCCAGCGACACGCAAACAACGAGAGGCGGCTGGATACTCCAGCCGCCTTTTTCGTTTCCAGACCCCGGTGAGTTCCAGGCCCCCTGAGACCGTCACTACTCAGATGTGCAGCGCGTGTCCGAGGCTGCGCAGGGCCGCCTCGTGGAACGCTTCGCCATGAGTCGGGTGGGCGTGGATGGTGGCGGCGATATCCTCCAGCCGCGCGCCCATCTCGAGCGCCAAGGCGAAGCCGGCCGCCATCTCGGACACATGCGCGCCGACAGCCTGCACACCGAGCAGCAGGTGATTGTCCTGGCGCGCGACGACGCGCACGAAGCCGTCCTCCCGCGCCGTGGTCATGGCACGGCCGTTCGCCTGGAAGGGAAACAGCTTGGAGATCGCCTTGTGGCCCTCCGATTCCGCCTCGGCCGGGCTGAGCCCCACAGTGACGATCTCCGGGTCGGTGAAGCAGATCGCCGGGATCGCCACCTTGTCCCAGGACCGGCGCTCGCCGGCCAGGATCTCCGCGACCATCTCGCCCTGGGCCATGGCCCGGTGCGCCAGCATCGGCTCGCCGGACACGTCGCCGACGGCATAGACGCCGCGCATGGACGTGCGGCAGCGGTCGTCGATGCGGATAAAGCGGCCGGACCGGTCGAGATCCAGCTCCTCCAGCCCATAACCCTCGGTCTTCGGCCGACGCCCGACGGTGACCAGCACCTTGTCGGCCGGGACGGTCTTGCTCTCGCCGCCGTGGTCGACCTTGAGCCCCGTCTTGTCCAGCCCGCCGGCCTTCGCCCCGGTGAGCACCGTGACGCCAAGCGCTTCCAGCCGCGCCAAGACCGGCCGCACCAACTCGGCATCGTAGAGCGGCAGCACGCGGTCCGCCGCCTCGACCACAGTCACCCGGCAGCCGAGCTTGGCGAAGGCGGTGCCAAGTTCAAGGCCGATATAGCCGCCGCCAACCACCGCCAGCGAGGCCGGCACCTGCTTCAGCGCCAGCGCGCGGGTGGAGGAGATCACCCGGTCGCCGAAGGGCAGATCGGGCAATTCCACGGGCTGCGAGCCGGTGGCGATCACCACGCTCTCCGCCCGCACGGTCTGGATTCCGGTATCGGTCGTGACCTCGACCGTCTTGCCGTCGATGAACTTGGCCCAGCCTCGGATCGACTTCACGCCGGCCTTCTTCAGCAGCCCCCCGACCCCCAGGTTCAGGCGGTCGACGATGCCGTCCTTCCAGGCGTTGGCCTTGGCAAAGTCGATCTTCGGCGACGACGCCGACAGGCCGAAGGGCGTCGCCCCCGCCGCCGCCTCGCCCAACTTGTGGAATTCGTCGGCGGCATGGATCAGTGCCTTGGACGGGATGCAGCCGACATTCAGGCAGGTGCCGCCGAGCGGACCGCCATCGACGATCACCGTGTCGAGGCCGAGCTGACCAGCGCGGATCGCACAGACATATCCGCCGGGACCGGCGCCGATGACGAGAACCTTGCAGGTGACGTCGCGCATCGCTCAGTCCTCCACGAACAGGGTGGCCGGGTTTTCGAGTTGCCGGCGGATCGCCTGCACGAAGACCGCCGCGTCCCAACCGTCGATGACCCGGTGATCGAAGCTAGAGGACAGGTTCATCATCCGGCGCGGCACGAACTGGGTGCCGTCCCAGACCGGGCGCATCTGCATCTTGTTGACGCCGACGATGGCGACCTCCGGCCGGTTGATGATCGGCGTGGTGGCGATGCCGCCCAGCGCGCCGAGCGAGGTGATGGTGATGGTCGAGCCCGAGAGTTCGTCCCGGCTGGCCGATCCCGTCCGCGCCGCATCCGCCACACGGGAAAGCTCGGATGCGCCGTCCCACAGGCCGCGCGCCTCCACATGGCGCACCACCGGCACGGTCAGCCCGCCCGGCGTCTGGGTGGCGATGCCGATATGCACGCCGCCATACTGATGGATCACACCCGCATCATCGTCGTAATGGGCGTTCATGGCCGGCTGCTTGGCGATGGCGTTGACCATCGCCCGCATCAGGAACGGCAGGATGGTCAGCTTCGGGCGCTCGCCCGCATGCTCCTTGTTCAGGGTCTCGCGCAGCCGCTCCAACTCGGTCATGTCGATCTCGTCGACATAGGTAATATGGGCGACATGAGCATTGGCGGCGGCCATACGCTCGGCGATACGGCGGCGCAGGCCGACGACCTTGATCTCCTCCACGGCGGTGTTGGCGACCCGTCCGCCGCCGCTGCGCGCGTCGGTCGAGCCGGCGAACCAGAGATCCAGGTCCTCGTGAGTGATGCGGCTGGCCGGCCCGCTGCCGCGCACCTGGCGCAGGTCGACGCCGGCCTCCTTGGCGCGGCGGCGCACGGAGGGGGCTGCGACCGGTCGGTCATGCTCGCCGCGCGCCGGGCCGGCAGAGGCTGCCGGTGCGGGCTTGGAGGGGGGCTTCGGTTGCGGCTTTTCGGCCTTCGTCTCAGATTTCCGCTGGGGCGCCGGTGTCGCACCCGGCTCAGTGTCAGCGTCCTTGGCCTCAGGTTCGGGCGCGGTATTGCCGTCGCCATCCACCTCCAGCGTCACCAGCGGCGCGCCGACGGACAGGATTTCCCCGACCTCGCCGCCCAGGGACCGGACCGTGCCCGCGACGGGCGTGGGGATCTCCACGGCGGCCTTGTCGGTCATCACCGTGGCGAGGATGTCGTCCTCCTGCACGATGGTGCCGACCTCGACATGCCACTCGGTGACTTCTGCCTCCGCGACCCCTTCGCCGACATCCGGAAGCTTGACGGTGTAAGCACCCATCTCAGACCTCCAGAACTTCTTGCAGCGCCCGGGCGATCCGATCCGGTCCCGGGAAGTAGTCCCATTCCTGGGCATGCGGATACGGCGTGTCCCAGCCGGCGACCCGACGGACCGGCGCTTCCAGATGGAAGAAGCACTCTTCCTGCACCAGGGCCGCCAATTCGGCTCCGAAGCCCGAGGTCAACGTCGCCTCGTGCACGACGACGCAGCGTCCGGTCTTCAGCACCGAGCGCTTCACCGTCTCCAGATCCAGCGGCACCAGGGTGCGCAGATCGATCACCTCGGCATCCACGCCGCTCGCTTCGGCCGCCGCCAGGCTCACATGCACCATGGTCCCGTAGCTCAGCATGGTGACGGCGGCTCCCTCGCGGACCACCTTCGCCTGGCCGAGCGGCACGGTGTAATGGCCGTCCGGCACATCGCCGAGATCGGAACTCGACCAGGGCTTAACCGGTCGGTCGTGATAGCCGTCGAACGGGCCGTTATAGAGTCGCTTCGGCTCCAGGAAAATCACCGGGTCGTCGTCCTCGATCGCCGCGATCAGCAAGCCTTTGGCGTCATGCGGATTGGACGGCACCACGGTCTTCAGACCGGCGACATGGGTGAACAGCGCCTCCGGCGACTGGCTGTGGGTCTGGCCGCCGAAGATGCCGCCGCCGGTCGGCATGCGCACGACCATGGAGGCGGTGAACTGTCCGTTCGACCGGTAGCGGATGCGCGCCGCCTCGGACACGATCTGGTCGTAGGCCGGGTAGACGTAATCGGCGAACTGGATCTCGACACAGGGTCGCAGGCCGTAGCCGGCCATGCCGATGGCGGCGCCGACGATGCCGGCCTCGCTGATCGGCGTGTCGAAGCAGCGTGAGGGTCCGTACTTCTTCTGCAGCCCGGCCGTGCAGCGGAACACGCCGCCGAAGAACCCCACATCCTCGCCGAACACCACGACATTGTCGTCGCGCTCCATCGCGACGTCCATCGCATCGCGGATGGCCTCGATCATTGTACGCCGTGTCATCGATCAGTACCCCGCCTGCTGCCGCTGGCGGCGCAGATGCGGCGGCATTTCGGCATAGACCCCCTCGAACATGTCGCGCACCGAGGCATGCTGGCCGGAATGCAGGGTGCCGTGCTTCTCGGCTTCCTTCTGGGCGGTGATGATCTCGTCGCGGATCTCGGCCTCGGCCTGGGCATGGCGCTCATCCGACCATTCGTCGATGGCGATCAGATGGTTCTTCAGCCGGATCACCGGATCGCCGAGCGGCCAGACATCACTCTCGGCCTTCGGACGATAGGCGGCGGGATCGTCGGACGTCGAATGGGCGCCGACCCGATAGGTCACGTGCTCGATCAAAGTCGGTCCGAGATTGCGCCGGGCCCGCTCGATCGCCCATTTCGCGACCGCGTAGACCGCCAGATAGTCGTTGCCGTCGACCCGCAGCGAGGGAATGCCGAAGCCGAGGCCACGGGCGGCAAAGGTGCCGGAACCGCCGCGGGCGATGCCCTGGAAAGTGGAGATGGCCCACTGGTTGTTGACGATGTTGAGGACCACCGGCGCCTTATAGGTCGAGGCGAAGACCAGGCCGGCATGGAAGTCCGACTCCGCCGTCGATCCATCGCCGATCCACCCCGCCGAAATCCGTGTATCGCCCTTGATCGCCGACGCCATACCCCAGCCGACCGCCTGGATGAACTGGGTCGCGAGGTTGCCGGAGATCGAATAGAAGCCGTGGTCCCGCGAGGAATACATGATCGGCAGCTGCCGGCCCTTGAGCGGATCTTTCTCGTTCGAATAGATCTGGTTCATCATGTCGACCAGCGGATAGCCGGCGGCGATCAACAGGCCCGCCTGGCGATAGGTCGGGAAATTCATGTCGCCCGGTTCGAGCGCCTTCTGAAAGGCGCAGGCGATCGCTTCCTCGCCGAGATTCTGCATGTAGAACGAGGTCTTCCCCTGACGCTGGGCGATCATCATCCGGGCATCGAAGGCGCGCAGCGTCATCATGTGCCGCAACCCGGCACGCAGGTCGTCGGCCGAGAGCAGGTCGGCCCAGGGACCGACGGCGATGGCATCGCGGTTCAGCACGCGAATAATCGAAAAGGCGAGATCGCGGATGTCGTCGGGGGCGACATCGACCGGCGGTCGGGGCACCGTGCCCGCCCGCGCAATGGTGACGTTGGAGAAGTCCGGCGTGTCGCCGGGTCGGACGGCAGGCTCCGGTACGTGAAGGCTCAGCGCAGATCCAGACGCGGTCTTCTCGCTCATGCTCCCTCCTCTCGACGGCCACTCCACCAGCAACAGTGTCGGACGGCCATAGTTCCCCCATGTGTCCCTTATGGGGAGACTTTTCGAGGGCGGATCGGTATTGGTGGCGATTCTTATTTTGCAATTGTGCCGTAACGAATAGGATAGACGACAAAATCATTTTGCATTTTTGCCGAATAAGGTGGCCGACGGATGAATTGGGACGACCTCAAGCTGTTCCTCGCCATCGGTCGCCTGGGAAAGCTCACCACCGCGTCACGCCGTCTCGGCCTCGACGTCGCGACCCTGAGCCGGCGGATGACCTCGCTCGAACGCAACCTGGAGACCCGGCTGTTCGAGCGCAGTCCGAAAGGCTATGCCCTGAGCGAGACCGGCCACGCCCTGATGCATCATGCCGAAGCCATGGAACTGGCGGCGGAGGCGGCGCGGGAGCAGGTCGGACAGGCGGCCGGAAAGCTGACCGGAGCCGTGCGGATCGGAGTGCCGGAGGGGGTCGCCAATTTCCTGCTGTCGGATATCTGCGTGGAGCTCTGCGACAACAATCCGGATCTGGACCTGGAGGTCGTCGCCCTGCCCCGGGTATTCAGCCTGTCCCAGCGCGAGGCCGACCTGGCGATCGCCGTGTCGCCACCGCCAAGCGGGCGGCTGACCGTACAGAAGATCACCGATTACCGGCTGCGACTCTATGCGATCGACGCGGTGATCAAACGTCATGACGGGTTCCAGCGGGACTGGGAGCTCCGGCAGGCCCGGTGGATCGGGTATATCTCCGACCTCGTCTTCGACCCGTCGCTGGACTACATCCCGCATGTGGTCAGCGACGTGCGCCCCGCGCTGACCTCGACCAGTCTGCTGATCCAGCTCCGCTGGCTGCGCGCCGGTGCCGGGGTCTGCATCCTTCCGGATTTCATCGCCCGGGCCTATCCGGAGCTCAAGGCGGTGCGCGGCGATGCCATATCGCTGAAGCGGTCGTTCTATCTGATCCGCCATGAGACCGATGTCCGGCTCAAGCGGGTCTCAGCCGTGGCCGACCGGGTGGTCACCGGTCTGCGCGAGCGGGTCCTGACCTCAGCGTAGCCCCTCCTCAGGGCCGCACCGTCAACGGCTCGGCGGCGACGAACCAGGTGCGGAACCAGGCCATGGCCAGGGCGACATCCTCGGCTTCCGCCCGCTCGCTCCACACGAACCACCACCCCCAGCCCGAACGCACCACTTCCGGCCCGACGGCGGCGACCACCCCGGTCTCCAGCATCTCGTCGATCAGCGGACGCCAGCCGAGCCCGATGCCGGTGCCGGACAACACCTCCGACATCACCAGCGGATAGTGGTTCAGCCGCACCCGGGCCGGCGGCGGGGTCCGGCGCACGCCGGCGAGCCGGAACCACTGCGCCCAGGTCATCCAGGGCCGGTCTCCCTCGTCCATGTGGATCAACGGTGCGTCGACAAGCTGGTCGGGCGAGAAACCAAGCAGCTCCGGCCGGGCCTCCGCCAGACGCCCGCCGATAACCGGAACGACCGTCTCCGGCGCCAGCAGGATGGCGTTTCGGCCGAGGTCGTCCCGCGCGCCGTGGCGGACGCCGATATCGAAATCCGAACGGTCGAACTCGACAGACCGGTCGGCGATCGACAGGCTGATCGAGCGGCCGCCCAAAGCCTGGCGTAACCCTTCCAGGCGCGGCATGAGCCATTGCTGACCGAAGCCCGCATGGGTCGACAGGATCAGCGCGCTCCCCTCCTCCGCCGTCCGCAAACTGTCGACCACCGCCGCGATATCGCCGAACCCGGCATTGACCGCCTGCCACAACCGCAATCCAGCCTCGGTCAGGGTCACACGGTTATGGGCCCGCTCGAACAGGCTGTGGCCGACCGCCGCCTCCAATCCCCGGATATGACGGGTGACGGCGGGTTGGCTGATCCGCAATTCGCGGGCGGCGCGGCTGAATCCGCCCAAGCGGCCGGCGGCCTCGAACACCGCGAGCGCATTGAGGGACGGCAGTCTGTGACGCATCTCAGCCATAACATCAGATTATAGGCCTCATTGGGATTTGATGTCTGTAACGCATTCGAATTCTTGGGAAGACTGATCTGTGTCGCGACTCTGGAACAGGATCACCCGATGCCTTCATGCGGTTTGGACACAGGGACCGGCCGGCTCTGGATCGAGCATCAGGGTCGACGGCTCGCCCTGGTGGCGCTTTGGTTGCGGGAACGCAGCGAAGCACCCGACCAGATGGACCTGAACAGCCACCAGCGGACCTACGACCCGACCCGGCTTCCGGCCGATCTGCAGATCCTCGACGCACAGTTCGACGGCTCCGGCGTCACGATCCAGTTCTCCGACGGCCACTGCTGCCGCTTCGGTCTCGACTGGCTGGCGGTCGAGGCGGGGCTGGCGCCGGATCCCGTCGCCCTGCCGGAGCCGGCCCCGTGGACGGCCGACAGCGTGATCCCGCCGACGGCCTCCTGGGCGGCGCTGGACGATCCCGACAGTCTCCGGGATCTGCTGACCGGATTCTTCACCAGCGGGTTCGCCATCCTGCGCGACACGCCATGCACCGAGGGCAGCCTGAAGACCATCGCCGGGCGGTTCGGCCCCCTTCGCGAGACCAACTGGGGGGTGCTGTTCAACGTCCGCACCGAGGCGCAGGCAACCGACCTCGCCTATACCGGCATGGCGCTCACCGCCCATTCCGACAATCCCTATCGTCGTGCCGTGCCGGCGATCCAGTTCCTGCACTGTCTGGAGAACGGCGCCACCGGCGGCGACAGCACGCTGGCCGACGGGGCAGCCATCGCCGATGCCCTGCGGCGCGACGCACCGGCCGTCTACGCGGTGATGACCCGGCTGCCGGTCTCCTTCCGCTACCGTTCGGCGGCGGTTGACGATCGCGGCCAGGCGCCGGTTCTGGACGTGGATGAAGACGGCCGGCTGCGTGCCATCCGGCTTTCCACCCGCCTCGACTTTCCTCCGGCGGCCGACCCGGAGGTGCTCGACCTGTTTTACGACGGGCGCCGTCGGCTCGCCGCCTATGCCGAGGACCCGGCCTTCCAGATCCGCTTCAAGCTCGCGCCCGGCGATTGTCTGATGATGGACAACCACCGCACGCTGCACGGCCGCACCGCCTTTGCCGAGGACGGGCCCCGATACCTGCAGGGCTGCTACATCGACTATGACGGCCCGGAATGTCTGTACCGGGTGATCGGCCACCGCCGTCTGGCAGCGCGGGGAGCGATCGCCGCCTGAGCGGTCTTGCGCCGGGCGTCGGCGTCGCCCATCTCGGAAGAGGCAGCGCATTCGATGCTGCCCGCTCACCGGACCCAGGAGCCCGAAATGGCGACCGCCTCCCATGTGGTCGAGGATCAGAGCGCGGTCTTCGACTTCCTGTCCGATCCGACGACCCACGGCCTGAACGAGGCTGTCGGGCGCATCGACACCCATGGTGCCGCCGTCTTCCTCGCCGGCGACGACGCCTACAAGGTGAAGCGGGCGGTCAGGTTCCCGTTCATGGACTTCTCCACCCTGGAAAAGCGCCGGATCGCCTGCGAGGCCGAGATCGCGGTCAACCGGGCGAACGCCCCCGACATCTATCTCGGTGCCGTGCCGATCGCCCGCAACGCGGACGGGCTCGCCCTCGGCGGCGACGACGAGGTCGTGGACTGGTGCGTCCATATGCGCCGGTTCGATGAGGACCGCACCCTCGACAAGCTCGCCGGAACCGAGAGGCTCTCCGACGACTTGCTGCGCCGAACGGCCGCCGCGATCGCCGCCTCGCATGCCCGCGCACCAGTGCGCGAGGGCACCGGTTTCGCCAAAGCTTTCGCCGCCGTTATCCACGAGAACGGCGAAAGCCTGGGAGAGAGCCCCGACCTGTTCGCCGGAGATCGGGTCGACGGCGTCACCCGACGCGCCCAGGCAATCCTGACATCCGTCGCCTCCGCGCTGGACGCCCGGGAGCGCCAGGGCTGGGTGCGGCGCTGCCACGGCGACCTGCATCTGCGCAACATCGTGGCGCTGGACGACGGACCGACCCTGTTCGACGCCATCGAGTTCGACGAGGACCTCGCGACCACCGACGTGCTCTACGACCTGGCCTTTCTGCTGATGGATCTGGGCGAGCGGGGCCTGAACGCCGAAGCCAACCTGATCCTCAACCGCTACCTTGCCGAGGGCCGGGATCCGGGCCAGACCGCCGGGCTCGCCGCCCTGCAGCTTTTCATCAGTGTCCGCGCCGCCATCCGCGCCAAGGTGACGGCCGCGGCACTGGGGAGCGCCGACGCCGACGCCCGGCCGGGATTGGAGAAGGACGCCCGACGCTATTTCGATTTCGCCGAGGCGGTGCTGGTCCCCTACCCGCCACGCATGGTCGCGGTCGGCGGCCTCTCCGGCACCGGCAAGAGCACGCTCGCCGCCCGGCTGGCCGTCGGCGTAAGACCCTTTCCCGGTGCCATCCACCTGCGCAGCGACGTCATCCGCAAACGCCTGATGGGTGTCGAGGAATACGCGCGGCTGGGCGATGACGGCTACGCCTGGGAGGTCACCGAAAAGGTCTACGCAACCCTGTTGGAGGAAACATCGGCCGCGCTGCGCGCCGGGCAGAGCGTGATCGTCGACGCGGTGAACCAGCGCCCCGAGGAGCGCGAGGCGTTGGCCGACCTGGCGGCCGACATGGATATCGACTTCACCGGCCTATGGCTGGAGGCGCCGACCGAAACCCTGGTCGCCCGCGCCGATACCCGCTCCCGCGACGCCTCCGATGCCGACGGCGCCGTCGTCACCGCCCAGGCGGAACGGGATCTCGGCTATCTCGACTGGTACCGCATCGACGCCAGCGGCGATCCGGACACAACGCTGAAAGCAGCCCAGGCGGCCGTGGGCGTCTGACCGTGGATCGACCGTGCGCCGACAGCGGACGGGTCCCGATCCCTCCGGCGGCTTCCGGCGGCTCCGGATCCCGGTCCGCCGATGACGGTCCGGGACAATGGAGTGGCGAGGAAGGCTGCGGCAGGCGTCAGAGCATCCCCGCCTTCTGCAGCGCCTGACGGAAGTTCGGCTCGGGATTGGGCAGCGGCGGGAGTTCCCAGCTCCCGGTGCCGATCGGCCGGATCTCGCGGTCGACCGGGACTTCCAGCAGATACGGCTTGTTCGCCCGGATTGCGTGGTCGATCGCGTCTTCCACCGAGGCGGCACTGTCGACCCGGGCCGACTCCACCCCCATGGACTTCGCCATCATGGCGAAATCGGCGCTGAACAGCTCCTGGCTGGCGTCGTGGATAAAGCCGGTCGCCAGCTCGCGGCCGCCGAACAATCCGACCTGCAGGTCGCGGATCGAGCAATAGCCGTTGTTATTCCACACGATCCAGACCACCGGGATGTCGTACTCCACCGCCGTCAGCAGGGCATGCGGCGTCATCAGGAACGAGCCGTCGCCGACCACCGCCACGCAGGGCCGGTCCGGGGCCGCCAGCTTGGCACCGAGAATGCCCGAGGTGGCGAAGCCCATGGCGGCGAAGCCCCAGGAATGGATGAGTTGACGCGGCCGCCGCGCCTCCAGCAGCTGAATCACCCAATTATGGTGCACGCCCACGTCGGAGGCGATGATCGCCTCCTCCGGCACAGCCTTGGAGATCGCGTCCATCAGCCGTTCGGGGCGCAGCGGCATCTGGTCGGAGCCGGCGAACTGGCCCTGATACTTCTTCCAGATCGCCCGATCGTCCTGCAGTTTGGCGAGCCACGGTGCGGATTTCTCCGGCGTGCCGGTGAGCCGCGCCTTGGCCATCTCGGTCATCACCTCCAGGCTCGCCTTGGCATCGCCGACGATGCCGAGCTCGGCCGGATAGTTCTTGCCGATCTCGAAGGTGTCGATGTCGATCTGGATCAGCCGCGAGGGCGGGATCGCCAGGGTGTAGCCCTCGAGCCAGGCGCTGGTGGCGCGGTCGTCGAAGCTGAAGCCGATGGCGAGGATCACGTCCGCCTTGCTGGACGCCTCGTTGCCGGCATAGGTGCCGTTACGGCCGATCGAGCCGAAGGACAGGTCGTGGCGCTCGTCGATCGAGCCCTTGCCGTTCGGGCTGGTCACGACCGGGATCCGTGCCGTTTCGGCGAAGGCGGTGAGTGCGGCCGTCGCCTCGCTCAGCATGGCGCCCTGACCGGCAATGATCACCGGCCGCTCGGCCGACAGCAGCATCTCCACCGCCTCGGCCAGCGCGTCCGACGGACCGGGCGACGCCTCGCGCAGCTTGTGCGGCGGCGCGTCCGGCAGCCGGACATCGGTCTCCTCCACGAAGACGTCCAGCGGCACGTCCAGGTTCACCGGCCCCGGCCGGCCGCTGCGCATGAGCTGACAGGCCTGGCGCACCGCGAGCGGCACCATATCGGCCCGGGTCGGCTGGTAGCTGCGCTTCACATAGGGGCGGATCACCGAGGGGAAATCACCCTGATAGAACTGGCCGGTCTCCTGGAACGGATTGCGGTTGAACTGGCTGGTCGGCACGTTGCCGGTGATCGCCAGGAAAGCGGAGCTGTCCATCATCGCCGCCGCCAGCGCCACCACCAGGTTGGCCGAACCCGGCCCGCAGGAGGTGAAGGTCGCGACCGGCTCGTGGCGGACCTTGTAATAGGCGTCGGCCATGTAGCCGGCCGACTGCTCGTGATGGACCGAGATCGTCTTGATCCGGTTGGCCGCCTTGTAGGCACCATCGAGGAAGCCGACATTGCCGTGGCCGCACACGCCGAAGAGATACGGGATCCCTTCCTTGGTCAGCTGGTCGACGATGATGTCGGCGCCGTTCTGCAGCGCGCGTGAGTGCCCGTCCATGGTTTCCTCCAAGGTTCTCTATATCTGCGGAATGATCAGGCGGCGGTGCCGGAGGACCGCCGGTGCAGGCTCGGGCTGCCGAGCATGCGTGAGATGTCGAACGCCGCGTCCTTGACCTGCGGGACCAGCGCGCCGATGCGCTCGGGCGTCATCCGGTCGACCGGAGCCGACAGGCTGACCGTGGCGAAGGGTCGGCCGCTGTGGTCGGTGATCGGCGCGCCGATGCAGCGCAGGCCGCGGGCCATCTCCTCGCGGTCCAGCGCATAGCCCTGGTCGCGGATCGCCCGCAGCTCCTCGCGGAACGCCGACGGGTCGGTGAAGGTGTTCTCGGTGAAGCCCTTGAGTCCGTACTGGGCGATATAGCCGTCGACCTCGGCGTCGGGCATGTAGGCAAGCAGCACCTTGCCGAGCGCGCTCGCATGGGCCGGGCTGCGCTTGCCGACGAAGGAATGCATCCGCACCAACTCGATTCCGTCGACGATCTGCACCACCACGGCGTCGCCCTCGTAGAGGATGCCGACATAGACCGTCTCGCCGGTGGTCTCGGCCAGCGTCATCAGCGGCGGCAGTGCCTGCCACTTGAGCTGCTCATGACGCACGGCGGTGTGACCGAGTGAGTAAAAACGCATGCCGAGCTGATAGCGCCCACTGTCCTCGTCGCGGGCGAGATATCCCGCCTCCTGCAGCGTGTGGAGGATGCGAAACACCGTCGCCTTGTTCAGGGCGAGATGGGCCGACAGTTCCGTCAGGCTCCAGCTCTCGCGCTCCCCGAAACAGTCGATCACGTCGAGCCCCTTGCGGAGCGAGGCGATGATGTAGGGATCCCGGTCGGGTTCGGTCACGGCCAGCGTTCCCTGATGATGTTCGATTAAGCACAAATTAAAAACCTGGTTTCATAAATTGACAAGAAGTTTCTTTCTGCGAAACTTTGACAAAATAAACCGAGTTTTCGGGAGGATGGAATGGGGTTCGACAAGGTGCTGGTAACGGGCGCCGGCGGCCTGCTGGGCGGTTACGCGGTCGAGGCGCTGCAAGGTCACTACGCGGTGTCGGGCCTCGACCTGCTGCCGGCCCGGCACGACATCCCGCACATCACCGACAGCATCGAGAATCCGGAGGCCGTGCGCCGCGCCTGCGCCGGTCAGGATGCCGTCGTGCATATTGCCGCCCGCCCGAACATCTGGAGCGGCGACGGCCATGAGATCGTCCAGACCAATGTGGTCGGCACCTGGAACGTTCTGAAGGCGGCCGAGGCAGCCGGGGTGAAACGGGTGATCGTCACTTCGAGCGACAGCGTCGTCGGCTTCACGGTGTTCGAAGGCACGATGATCCCGCCGAGCTACCTGCCGGTGGACGCCGACCACCCGCGCCGACCGACCGACGCCTATGCGCTGAGCAAGAAGCTCTGCGAGGAGATGGCCCGCAGCTTCGCCGAGCGCGGCACGCTGACGGTCACCGTGCTGCGGCCGGTCTACGTGCTCTATCCGGAATTCGAAGGTGAGGTGAAGGCGCGCGCCGCCGACCCGAAAGGCTACAAGGGGCCGGCCGCGGGCGGTCGCCAGCCGGCCGGCGGTGGACCGATGTGGCATTACGTCGATCCGCGCGACATGGGCCGGGCCTATCGCTGCGCCCTGGAGGCAGCGGATCCGGGATTCGGCCCCTATTTCATCTGCGGGCCGACCACGTTGGCGCCGGAGCCGACGGTGGGGCGGTTCCGCGAGAAGACCGGCACCGCCCCCGAGATCCGCGACCCGGCACTGTACGAAACCTCACCGCATGCCCCGCTCTACGACCTCACCGCTCCGGCCGAGCGGCTCGGCTTCCAGGCCGAGCATGATCTGCGCCGCGTGCTCTACGGATAACACCAGGAAAGGGAACCGCCATGTTGGAACGAAACGGCGCGAAGATCGCCAACATCGTCGAAACGCTCTGGGAGACCATGCCGGCGCATTACGACGCCCACTCGAAGCTGCTGATCACCCCCCAGGATCACGCGACCAAGCGTTTCGATTTCCGGATCTCCAGCTACCAGCCCAAGGGGTACGTGGCCCCGCACAGCCACAAGATTCAGGAGCAGATCTACTACATCCTGGAGGGCGAAGGCCTGATGGAGATTTCCGGCGAGCGCCATGTGGTGAAGCCGCACGACCACATCTTCATCCCGCCGGGGGTCGAGCACGCGATCTACAACTCGGGGCTGGCCGACCTCGTCTTTCTGGTGATCACCACGCCGCCGACCGACGAGTAGCCAGGCCTCGCACCTCCACGGCCCTGTGCCGGGGAGTGATATTTGAGGACGGTATCAGGACTTCGCGTCGATCAGCTCGTACATCGCCTCCAGCGCCGTGACGTAGCCCCGCGCGCCGAGGCCGGCGATCACCGCCGTCACCGCCTTGGACAGGATTGAGTGGCGGTGATCCTCGTCGCGGGCATGGATGTTGGAGATGTGCAGCTCGATGATCGGGCCGCCATAGATCTTCAGCGCGTCCTGGATCGCCACCGAATAGAAGCTGTAGGCGGCCGGGTTGAGGATCACGCCATCGGCGACGCCGCGGGCCGCCTGCAGCATATTCACGATCTCGCCCTCGATGTTCGACTGCTTGAACTCGACCGGGCCGCGCGCGGCGTCACGGCACCAGCTCTCGATCTGGGCCAGCGTGGTGCTGCCGTAGATCTCCGGCTCGCGGAAGCCGAGCGTGTTCAAGTTCGGGCCGTTGATGATGTGAATGATGGGCGCGGACATCGGGTTCCTCCGGAAATTTATTATGTCATTGGCGCCGACCCGCGGCGTGGCGGGCGGCGAGGTAGGCGAAGGCGATGGCGGGACCGAGGTTGATCCCCGGCGCCGGATAGACCCCGCCCATCACCGAATGCATGTCGTTGCCGCAGGCGTAGAGCCCGCCGATCGGCTCGCCCTCACCGTCAAGAACCTGCGCATCGGTATCGGTGACCAGACCGATCGCCGAGCCGATATCGCCGGGCCAGAGCCGAATGGCGTAGAATGGCGGAGTGCGGATCGGCCCGAGCGTCGGGTTCGGGCCGTGCTTCGGATCGCCGTTGGCGCGCTGATAGACCGTTGTCCCGCGCTGGAAGTCGGTGTCCTCGCCGGTCTGCGCGAAGCCGTTCATCCGAGCCACCGTCTCCGTCAGCCCCGCCGCATCGATCTCCAACATCCCGGCCAGCTCGCCGAGGGAATCCGCTCGCACGAGATAGCCGTCGGCCAGGAACGGGACCAGACCGCGCCCGCCTGGATGAACCATGCCGAGCCCGTATTTGCGCAGACCCTCGGCATCGGTGATCTCGAAGGCCGGGATGGTCGATCCGTCCCGGTTGGCGGCGTACATGGCGGCGACGAACTGATGGTAGGACAGGCTCTCGTTGACGAAGCGGCGCCCGTCCCGCCCGACCGAGATGATGCCCGGCTTGGAGCGATCGAGGACGAAATGCGGGAACACCGCCATCGACCCGTCGCGGCGTTCGCGCCGTGAGACCGGCGCCCAGAACACCGGCTGTTCCGCCCCTTCGCCGTAGCGCGCGCCGAGCCTGAGCGCGATGTCATGCAACGCGCCGGTATTGCCGGGTGCGGCCGGGCTGTATTCCGGCAGCGGATCCGGCAGGAACGCCGCGCGGCGCTCGGGGTGTCGCGCGAACCCGCCGGACGCCAGGATCACCCCGCCGGAGGCCGACAGCGCCTCCTCCCGGCCGCCGCGCCGCAGGATGACGCGCCGGGACACGGCATCGCCGGCGATGTCGGCGACCTCCGCCTCGGTGACGACCGTCACCCCGGCATCGAGCGCGGCGCGCATCAGGCGGCCGATCAGCGCATTGCCCATGACCAACCGGGCGCCCCGGCCATGACGCAGCCGGTCGACCGCATAGCCCGCCAGCATCCGCACGACATGACGGAACGACGTGCCGGATTTCGTCAGGTTCATCAGATGACCGATATCGTCGCGGTCCACCATCATCCCGCCGAGCAAGGTGAATTCCGGGATCGGCGGCCGCAGCTTCCGAAGCGCCCGGCCCAGCGTGCCGCCGTCGAAGGGCTGCGCCTCCAACGCCCGACCACCGGAGATCGAGCCTTCCAACTCGTAGAGATAGTCGGGATGGAACGGCCGGGCGCGGAACCGCACGACCGTCTCGTCCTCCAGGCGCCGCACCGCCTCGGGGCCGGCCGCCAGAAAAGCATCGCGCATCGCCTTGGGTGCGCGGTTGCCGACGGCGGCATCCAGAAAAGCCGCCGCGCGCTCGGGCGTGTCCTCGTTGTCGCCGGTATCGGCGTGCCTTGTATTGGGGATCCACACGGTGCCGGCCGACAGCGCCGAACTGCCGCCGACATACTGGGAGCGTTCGATCAGCACTGTCCGGGCGCCGTCCAGCGCCGCATAGGTCGCCGCCGCCAGGCCGGCGGCACCGCCGCCCAGCACAATGACATCCCATTCCGCGGCCAGGGGCTCGGTCGTCGAAGGCAGCTGTTTGCTCATCTGGATGTCACGCGTCGGTCAGGGAGGGGCGAGCGTAACTGACTGGTCCGGCTTTTCAATTCCATACCCGCGTCCATACCCCGGTTCCACCCACCGAGCCGCGCGGTGTAGGCTACCCGAAAAGGGAGGAAACAATGGACGACCTCAAGGTCGCCGTGATCGGGGCCGGCGTGATCGGCCGCACCCATATCGACACGCTGTCGAACACCAAAGGGCTGTCGCTCTCGGCGATCGTCGATCCCACACCCGCCGCCCGCGAGCTCGCCGGGGCGTGTCAGGTGCGCTACTTCGCCGATGCCGGCGACCTGCTGGATGCGCGGATCTGCGACGCCGTGGTCATCGCCTCCCCCAACGACACCCATGTCGCCATCGCCGAACTGATGCTGGGCGCCGGCCTGCCGGTGCTGCTGGAGAAGCCGGTCGCCAGCTCATTGCCGCAAGGTGCCGCCCTCGCCGCCGCCGTCGCGCGCAGCGGGGTACCGCTTCTGGTCGGCCATCATCGCCGCCACAACCCGCTGATCAAGGCCGCCAAGCAGGCGATCTCCGAGGGAGCGATCGGCCCGCTGGTCATGGCCACCGTCACCTGCGCCATGCTGAAGCCGATGGATTATTTCGATGTGGCCTGGCGCCGCGATCCGGACCAGGGCGGTCCGCTGCTGATCAACGCGATCCATGACATCGACCTGCTGCGCCACTTTTTCGGCGAGGTCTCGACGGTTCAGGGCACCGCCTCGAACAAGACACGTGGCCTGGAGGTGGAGGATACGACGGCGGCGATCCTGAGCTTCGAGGACAGCGGGCTGGCCACCGTCACCCTGTCCGATGCCGCGGTCGGACCCTGGGCCTGGGAGCTGTCATCCGGCGAGAATCCCGGGCGCTTCCCGAAGCACGACACCACCACCCATCTCTATGCCGGTCGCGACGGCGGGCTCAGCCTGCCGGACCTGTCGCTGTGGACCTACGGGCCCGGCGGCGACTGGACCCACAGGTTGAACCACCGGGCGCTCGCGCGCGGCACCGGTGACACCTACCTCGCCCAGATGGAGCATTTCGGCGCCGTGATCCGCGGCGAGGCCGAGCCGCTGGTCACCTGTCTCGACGGCATTCGCAACATGCATGTGGTCGCCGCCATCAAGCGGTCCTCGGCGACCGGCCGGACCGTCGATCTGTCGGAACTTGCTCAGCAGGAGGCCGTCGCATGACCACCGAGACGCCCCGTCTCTATTCCCTCGGCTACCTGACCGGCAACGGCGCCGATCCGGTGACGGCAGTGAAGATTGCCGCCGAACACGGATACGACATGGTCAGTTTCCGCCTGCTCCCGGCGGGCGGCGAGACACTGCATCCGCTGTTGGACGACGCCACGCTGCTCACCGAGGTAAAATCGGCGATGCGCGATACCGGCGTCACCATGGCCGACGCCGAGATGATCCGCCTGAAGCCGGAGACCGAACTCGCCGCCTTCACGCCGTTCCTGGACCGCATCGCCGAACTCGGCGCACGCCATGTGCTGGTCGCCATCGACGACACCGATCCGGCCCGGACCCAGGACAACTACACCGCACTCTGCCATCTGCTCGGCACCTACAGTCTGACCGCCGATCTGGAGTTCATGCCCTGGACCGGCTGCAAGGACATTGCCGGGGCCCGCGCGCTGGTCGAGGCCGCCGGCCATCCGGCCGCCGCCGTGCTGTTCGACACCCTGCATTTCGACCGCTGCGGGGCGACGCTGCAGGAACTCATCGACCTGCCTCCGGCGCTGATGAACTACGTCCAGATCTGCGACGGACCGGTTCCCTACGATCCCTCCGACGAGGGGCTGATCGCGGTCGCCCGCACCGCCCGCCTGATCCCCGGCACGGGCGGGATCGACCTGGCGGCGATCGCCGCGCATATCCCCAAGGACATGACCGTCAGCGTCGAGGTGCCGAACATCGACCTGACGGCCCGGATCGGCGCGTCCGAAGTGGCGCGCCGCTCGCTGGACGCCACCAAACTGCTGCTCGGCGACTGAGCCGCCCACCCGAAAACCGACGAGGAACCGTCCATGGCCCTGACCGGCTCCGCCTTTCTGGCGATCTTCCACGACATCGACCCCGCGTCCTGGACCGAATACATGGAGTGGCACACCCGCGAGCACATGCCGGAGCGCCTCTCCATTCCGGGCTTTACCGTCGGCAAGCGGCTGATCAACCACGATATTCCGCGGTATCGCTACGGCACGGTCTATGGCGGAGAGACGGCCGAGGTGTTCCGCTCGCCGGCCTATCTAGAGCGCCTGAACAACCCGACCGAGTGGAGCAACAAAGTCCAGCCGACCTTCCGAAACTTCCTGCGGGTCGCCTGCGAACGGGTGGCGTCCGCCGGTGTCGGCGAAGGCGGGGCGATGGCCACCATCCGCCTCGACTTCCAGGACGGCGCCGGCGAGGCGGACCTTCTGGGGAAGGCGGCCGCGCTCTCTCAATCGCTGCTCGCGGTAACCGGCGCCAGCGGTGCCCATATCGGACTGGCCCGGCGCGAGATCTCCGGGGTGAAGACCCGCGAAACCGAGTTGCGCCCGGGCATGAGCGAGAAGGAGTTCGACGCCATCGTCCTGGTCGAGGGCAGCGGCCTGCCGGAACTGGAGGCCTCGGTCGCCGACATGGAAGCCGTCATCGCCGCGAGCGGTGCCGGCATCGGCGCGCCCGCCACCATCGTCTACAACCTCGCCTACCAGTTGACGGCGATCGACATGGCCAATAGTGCGACCGGGGGCGGCGCATGACGGTCCTGATCACCGGCGGGGGCGGTTTCCTCGGCGCCTGGATTATCCGCCGGCTCACGGCGCGCGGCATCGATATCCGGGTGTTCGACCGCAGGGAAGACCGCAGCATCGTGCGCGCCATCGCCGGCGACGTCGCCGAGGACATCGACTGGCGGACCGGCGATGTCGCGTCGGCCGACGACGTTGCGCGGGCGGCGGCGGGCTGCGAGTTTGCGATCCATCTGGCCGCGTTGCTGACGCCAGCCTGTGCCGAGAACCCGATCCTCGGCGCCCAGGTCAATCTGATCGGCACCCTCAACGTGTTCGAGGCGGCGAAGTCGGGCGGCATGCGGGGCGTGGCCTATGCCAGCAGCGCGGGGGTTTTCGGCCCAGATGACGGGGCGATCCCCTTCCCCACCACCCATTACGGCGCCTTCAAACTCGCCTGCGAAGGGTGCGGGCGGGCGTATTGGGAGGATGCCGGCCTCTCCAGCGTCGGCTTCCGTCCCGCTATCGTCTACGGTCCAGGACGCGAGACCGGGCTGACCGCGGGACCGTCGATCGCCTGCCGCGAAGCCGCTGCCGGCCGGCCCTATACCATCGGCTATTCCGGGCGCGCCGATATGATCTTCGTCGACGATGTCGCCGCCGTTTTCGAGGCCGCGGCGACGCGGGTCTTCGACGGCGCGCATGCGTTTTCCCTGGTCGGCGAAGTGGCCGACGTCAGCGCCATCGCCGCCGGCATCCGGGCCCATGTCCCAGGCGCGGAGATCGACTGGTCTGGACCGCCGCTGCCGCTGCATCCGGTCATCGCCCCCAGCCCGATCGAGGTCGTGCTCGGCGCGCTGCCGCACACCACCCTCGCCGACGGCCTGGCCCAGACCATCGCTTTCCATCGCCATTAGCCGGGGACATGACCGTGTTCGACGTCAGGGCACCGAAGGTCGAGCGTGTCGTGAAGGATCGGGCCCCGTTCGGCCGATCCCTCCTTGCTAGTGCTGCCCGCTCTCCATCAGAGCCGCGCGCCGGGCCCGTTCCTTGACCTGGGACGGCGGGTAGCCGAACTCCCGGTGGAACGCCGTGGCGAAGTTCGCCGGGCTCGAATACCCGGCGCGATGGGCCGCCTCGCCAACCGACAGCCCGTCGCGCTCCAGCAGATCGCGCGCCCGCTCGAGCCGGTGCACCCGCGCGAACTCCATCACCGTCTGGCCGTAACAGTCACGGAACACCCGCTGCAGGGTGCTGACGCTCATGCCCGTCTGCTTGGCGATATCCGGCAAGTGCAGACCGTCATCCAGGTTGCGCAGGATCAGCTCCCGCGCGGTCTGGGCCCGGACGACATCACGGGAGCGCAGGTGGCGGGGCACCGCCCGCGCCTCCTCGGACCGGAAGCGGGACAGGGCGTCGTACATGACTCCCAGCAAATCCCGCTCGGCGGCGATGTGAGTCAGGACACCGTCCTTCTGTTCCAACGCCAGCAGATCCTCGGCGTAGCGAATCGCGCTCGGCGACGGTTCCCATTCCTTCAGCGACAGTTGGGCACGCAGAAACGCCTCAAGCTCCTGCGACGCCGCACTCGCCTTGTCGGCGCCGAAACGCTCCTCGAACCAAGTCAGAGGAATGTTGATATTGACCTTGCGGACGTACCGGCCTCGGGCCGACGAACGCACCCGCGTCGTCGGCCGGGTCAGCGACCAGATCCGCCCGACCGGACCGCGCCGCGCGTTGAACCGCAGCGCCGTGCCATCCAGGGTCGAGTCGACGGCGCCTTCCAGCAACAGCAGGATGTTCAGCCCCGGTTGCAGCGTCACTGGGATCTGCAGGTCCGCCATCTCGATGGCGTCGGTGACATGCAAGCTGATCCCGGACGCGAAATTCTGATGGATGACGCGCCCCTCCACAGGATCCCCGGGCGCCGATACCTGCCGGGTCTTCAGCGCGTAGTCCGGATCGGCCAGATGACCGACGGTTTCCAGACGCTCACGCGCCCCCCCACTGCGCTCGCTGGAGCGGCGACCTTCGCGGCGACTCACGTGACCCATCTCTGGCGACCCTCAAACAGATTTGCCTCTTGCTCAAAGATCACTGTATTGCGAATAGTTCGCAGTCGCAATATATGAAACCTCATGATTTCTGCCTCGACGGCATTACGTTGCCCAAAAGCCTCCTAATGATTGCAAATAATCCTTACCCGAGGAAGCGCCGGCAGACGTACACCCAGTTTCTATCGGAAAAACTCGCTCAGTCACAACTTCGGCGGGCAGCGCGCCACACACCCCGAACTTATCCCCGCCCCCCGGAGATCGAGAGACCATGGTGACAGCCGCCGCGTCTGTGCAGAGCGAATTGGCCAGCCGCTATCTGGTCCAGCTCTGCAAACATTTCGCCCACAAGATCCCGGTGAACTGGGACGACGCCACCGGATTTGCAGAGTTCCCTTACGGGGAATGCCGGATGTCCGTGGAGGGCAAAACACTCACCATGATCTGCAAGGCCACGGAGCCGGAGGCCCTGGGGACCCTGAAGCACGTGGTGGACGATCACCTCACGCGATTTGCCTGGAAGGAGAATCTTATCGTCGTGTGGCGCGACACAGGTGCCGTGGCTCAGCCCGGCGCGGGGTCCGCGTTCTAGCCGGATCTCCGGCCCCAGCCTGTCATCCCAGCCGACCTTCGGTCAGGCCCGTGGGATGACGAAGCGTGGTCAGACACCGGATCAGTCGACCGGGTCGCGGATCAGCGGCGAGGTCGAGCAGTGGATGCCGCCGCCGCCCTGGAACACCTTGCTGTAGTCCACCGGCACGATCTCGATGCCGAGTTTGTCCAGCGCGTCGGCGGTGTGCTTCGAGGCTCCCGCTTCCATGATCACCCGGCCCGGCTTGACCGCGATGCAGTTGACCACGCCCGAGGGATCGTCGGGATGCACCTCGATGGTGCGGATGCCGAGTTCCTTCAGCTTGCCGAGGAACCAGAACGGCAATTGCGTCGGGTTGATAATGGCGGTGTCGACGTCGATCATCACCAACGCACCGTCGATATGCAGGCGATAGCCGGTCAGGTCGACCCGCAGCAGCTCAACGCCCTGGGCGTTCAGCACTTCCTCGACCTGGCGCGTGCCCTCCTCGTTCACGCGAGAGGACCGGCCGATGACCGCGGTCTTGGAGTTCAGCCAGACAAAGCTTCCGCCTTCCATCAGGCCGGTGCCGTGGACGGTGCGCAGAATCGGCATGCCGAGCGCCCCGAGGGTCTCGGTCACCGGAGCCTCCTCGCCGCGGCGCACGATCGGGCCGAGACGGGTGACGATCGCTCCACCCTTCACGCCGATGCAGCTGTCGCGGGTGTAGATCGACTTGTGCTTACCCGGCGCGCAGCGCTTCAGGTAGACGACCTCCACCCCCTCGGCGCGCAGGGCGTCGGCCAGACCGTCATGCTGCTCCTGCTGCTCTTCCATCGTGTGGATCTTGTCGCCGCGCCAGTACCAGGTCTGGCCCTCGGCGTCGCCGTAGGAGCCGAGATGCTCCAGACGCTTGGTCGGATCGAGGATCTTCATTTCCTCGCCCGGACGGTGCATCAGCACCATGCGGAGCCGGCCGACATCGTTGTCGCAACCCCAGCGCCGGCCCCAGACCGTCTCCTGCTGCTCGACGCTCTCGAAGCCGGGTTCCTCATGGCTCGGAAAGGTCTTGATGGTCATGTTGTAGCGGTATTCGAATTCGCTGACGGCGCCCATGGCGGGGTTGCTCCTCTTGGTCGTCTAAATTCAATCCTGGACGGGCGGCGTCGGCATCACCCATTCGGACCCGCGCGCCGTCTCCACATATTCCGGCCAGGGGAAGTGGACCGGCGCCGGACAGTTCTTGCCGAGCAGCGGCGGGACCCAGGCCGTACCGCCGATGCCGCCGCCGGTGCGCTCGTCGAACTCGGCCTTGCAGCGGGCGAGTGCGTCCGGGTTCTGCATCAACTCGAGGCCGGTCGTGGCGATCACCTTGCCGGCGGTCAGGAACATCGGATCCATCGCTCCCGGCACGCCGCCGAGCGCGCAGTGACACCAGTGGGGCACCTTCACGCCGGGGGCGGGGTTCTTCAACGCCGCCCGACCGACGTAGAGGCGCACGGTCGGCGTGTGCCAGGTCATGTCGGTATAGTCGTCGGAGGTGTAGTTCTTCTGCCAGGACGGAATCTGCGAGCGTAGGATCGCCTCGCCGTCCTTCGGGTCGACAAGCTGCTCCAGGATGGCCGGGAACGGCTCTTCGGGCGCCTCGTAGCCGAGATTTCTGATCATCTCGCGGCCGAACTCCTTGGCCTCGTCGGTGAATTTCGGCGGGCCGACCAGCTCGAAGTTCGAATAGGTGACCTCGGCAAGCGCGTTGTTCGCCAGGCCCGGACGGGTCTTGGTGACCCATTCGGAGCGCACCTGGCAGTGGGTCAGACCGGCGACATGCTCGGCGTTGTTATCGAGCACGCGCTCGATCGCCTCGGCCATCTCGATCGAGGGACAGCGCCAGGCATACTGGATCTGCGAGAAGCGCGGCGGCAGGTTGTCTGCGGTGGCGAAACCGCCGTTCAGGATCGCCTCGTTCAGGGTCCAGGAGCCCCGATGCGGCAGCATGTTCTCCTTGGTGTACTTGGTGGTCGTGTACATCAGGCACATGGCGTCCAGCGCCGCCGGCGCGCGGGCGATTGCGTGGCTGTTCTGCGATCCCTTGCGCTCGCCGGCCGAGCCCCAGGTCTCCGGGTCGACCGACTCGAAAGTGTAGACCTTGGACCAGTAGCAGCCGCAATGGGTCTCCCAGATCACCGTATTCGACAGGTCCGGCAGCGAGGTCGGGTGAAAGCTGATCAGCGCGTCGATATCGTCGTAATAGCCGTGGCTGGCATGCACCGGTTTGGAGCCACACATCTTCTCCGCCGGCTCGCCGAAGAATTTGATGCGGCCGGCGATGTTGTGCTCCTTCATCGCCGCCTGCATGGCCAGCGCACCGGTCAGCCCGCCAAGACCGAGGGCCGAATGCGGGTCGGTGTGGCCGGCGGCATAGGGATGCACGCCGTCGCGGGGCTTGCGGTAGGGCACCGCCTCCTGGCTGGAGCCGACGACCGCGTCGTATTCGGCATAGCAGCAGATCGTCGGCCCGCCGCTCCCCTGCTCCCAGGTGGCACAGAACGCGGTCGGCATGCCGGCGGAGCCCGGCTCGACCTCGAAGCCCTCGGCGCGCAGACGCTCGACATACCAGGCCGCCGACTTGTACTCGCGCCAGGACGGCTCGTGCAGGTGCCAGATGGTCATGTGGTCGGCCGAGAGGCGCTCGGCATTGGCCTCAACCCAGTCAAGGGCGGTCCGCTTGGCGGGCGTCAGCTCCGCGGTCATGGTCGTCTCCGTCGGTGTGTCGTGGCCGCCGGTCGTCGCCGGCGCCGGGGGGTGGTGGCGACCGGACCGGGCCGCCGCCGTTAGATGAAGATCAGCCCTCGCCGGCCTCGATGCGGGCGGTCAGCCGTGCGCGGCGGCGCTGGCGGGCCCACAGCTCGGTCAGCAGCAGGGCGAGGGTCACCGCGATCAGCATCGTCGCGATAGAGGCGATGGTCGGGTCGAGGTGATCCTGAATGCCGTCCCAGATCCGCTTCGGCAGGGTGTAGACGTTGCGGCTGGTGATGAAGAGCGCCACGACGATCTCGTCGAAGGAGATCGTGAAGGCGAATAGCGCGCCCGACAGCATGCCCGGCACGATGCTCGGCAGGATCACCCAGCGGATCGTCTGCGAGGTCGACGCCCCGAGATTGCGCGACGCCTGCTCCAGGCGGACGTCGAAATTCGCCAGCGACGCGGAGACGGTGATCACCACATAGGGAATCGCGATCAGGGTGTGCGCCAGGATCAGCCCGAAATAGGTGTCCATGATCCCGAGATCGATCCAGAACCGGTACATGGCCAGCGCCTGGACGATGGTCGGCACGATGATCGGCGTCAGCATGAAGGTGCGCACCGACTCCGCCGCGTTGCTGGCGAGCCGCCAGCAGCCGATGGCGCAGAGCGTGCCGAGCAGCAGGGCCATCACCGTCGAGAAGGTGGCCACGATCACGCTGTCCAGGGTCGCCGCCAGCCAGATCTCCTTCTCGAAGAAGGCGGCGTAGTGCTGCAGCGACAGCTCTTCCTTCGGCAGCGAGAGATAGTACTGGTCGGTGAACGACACCGGCACGACGATGATCATCGGCAGAACAAGAAACGCCAGTACGGTCCAGGCGAGGCCATAGACCACGCAGCGGCCGAAGACGACGCGCGGATCCTTCTTCATGCCCGCCCCCGATAGGTCATGCGCCGGGCTCTCATGCCGTAAACCGCGCTCCTCATCGCGCACCAAACACTTTCTTCAAATCGACGAAACGGGCGACCAGGGCGAGCGAGAGGAACACCGAGAACAGCAGGGTCGATGCCAGCATGGTCGCCTGGCCCCAGCGCAGGGTCTCCTCGAAACTCACCTGAATGTACTCGGAGATCATCACCACCTTGCCGCCGCCGAGCAGCGCCGGCGTGATGAAGAAGCCGAGGGAAAAGACGAAGACCAGAATGGTCGCGGAGATCAGCCCGGGCTTGCTCAGCGGCAGGTAGACGTCCTTGAACGCCACCCAGGGCGAGGCGCCCAGGCCGCGGGCGGCGCTGACCAGCCGCTCCTGGATCCCGGTCATGTTGGAATAGATCGGCAGCACCGCGAGCGGCAGCATGAAATGCACCATGCCGACGATCACGCCGAACTCGTTGCGCACCAGCCGCAGCGGCTGGTCGATCAGGCCCAGCTCCTGCAAGCCGGTATTGATCAGCCCCTGGGTGCGCAGCAGCATCACCCAGGCGAAGGCGCGGATCAGCACACTGAGCCAGAAGGTCAGCAGGACGCAGAACATCATCCAGGTGCGCTGACGCTCGCCGACCTGCGCCATGGTGTAAGCGACGATGTAGCCGGCGACCACGGTGATGGCCGTCGTGATCACACAGACCCGGATGGTGGTCATCCAGATCCGGTGGATCAACGCCCGGTCGATCAACTCACTGTAGTTGCCCAGACCCGGAACCGGGTCGGTCACGCTGATCCAGAGGACCTGGATCAGCGGATAAATGTAGAAGACGAGCATAAGCAGGACCGCCGGCGCGATCAGCCACCAATAGACCCGGCGAAGTGATGCGTGCATGTGCGGCCTGCCAATGCCCTTTGCTTGTGACCGTTCGGACTACGACGACAGGGCGTCGAGCCACATCTCGCGCGACAACTCGTCGTTGGTCAGATTCCGGACGCCGCTGTCCTCCTGATACCAGGGGCCGTTCTGCAGCACCTGGAGGGCGAGGTTCTCGGGCTGGCCCGGATCGATGTACTTCTTGTCCTCCGGGACCTTGGCGGCGGCGGCCGGGTTGGCCGGACCGTTGCCCATGGCATCGAACAGCACGAGCTGCTGGTCCGGATCCTGGGACGAGGCGATGAACTTCATCGCGGTCTCCAAACCGGCCGGGTTGCCCTTCGGCACGTTCCACATGCCAGCGGTCACGATGCCCTCGTTCCAGGTCCAGGTGACGTCGCCGTTGGTCTCCTGGTTCAGCAGGTTCGCGCGGGTGTGCCAGATGTCGCCCATCACGACCTCACCGGTGCGGAACAACTCCTGGCTCTGCGAACCCGAGCCCCAGGCGATGACGCTGTCCTTGATCTCCTTGAGCTTGGAGACGCAGAGGTCGATGTCGATCGGGTAGACGTCCTTCGGCGACTTGCCGGCGGCCATCATGCAGGCCTCGAGCATGCCGTTCGGCTGCTTGCGCAGGGTGCGGTTGCCCGGGAACTTCTCGAGATCCCAAAGGTCCTTCCAGCCGGTCGGCTCGGCGGATACCGACTTCTTGTTGTACGCCAGGATGAAGCTGAACATGTAGTTCGCGCAGCCATACTCGTAGGCAAAGATGTTCTGCATCTTGGCCTTGTCGACGATCGAGTAGTCGATCGGCTCGAGCACACCCTGCTTCTCCAGGACCAGCGTGGTGCCGGTACCGGTGTCGCAGACGTCCCAGGTCACCGCGCCGGCGTCGACCATGGCCTTGATCTTGGAACCAAGCGGGCCGGTGCCGTCGATCACGACCTTCACGCCGGTCGCCTTCTCGAACGGATCGCCGAACGCCTTGGCATAAGCCTCGACGGCCGGGCCGCCCCAGTTCACCACCACGACCTCTTCGGCCGCCTTGGCGGAACCGCCGCCCAGGGTGAGGACCGAAGTGCTGGCGCCCAGCATCGCCACGGCCTGCAGGAACGTCCGTCGGCTGATCTCGCCCTTCTCCAGGCGCTTGGCCGCGATCTCCACGCAATCGCGCGCGAAGTCGCTGTCGCCGGCGTCTTCGATCTCCGGATACAGGTCTTTCTCGTACAGGGTCTTGGTCAGGGTCATGCCAGGCTCCTCACGTTGGCGGCCAGCCCCCTGCCGGCCGCGAATTCTGAAAATCAGCGGTCGCGCACGACCACCGACGCATCCGGCTCCCAACCGAGCCAGATCGTGTTGCCGATCGACGGTTCGATCGCACAGGTCCAGGCCGGCGTGGTCGCGATCAGATCGCCCAACGCCTCGGTCTTGACCTGAAAATGGTAGGCAGAACCGTAGTAATTGAAGGCGGTGATCTGCCCCGATACGGCGTTGGTCGCCGCAGGGCGTTCCGTCGTCAGGGCGATCTTTTCCGGACGCAGGGCGATCAGCACCTGCCCGCTCATCTTGGTGTGCTTCGCAGCCCCGGCCTGGACCAGCGGCTGGCCGCCGCAGACATAGGTGAACGCACCGTCCTTCACCTCGCCGACCGTGCCTTCGAGGAAGTTCGACTTGCCGAGGAAGTCGGCCACGAAACGAGTCGCCGGCTTCTCGTAGAGCTCGCCCGGCACGCCCTGTTGTTCGATCTTTCCATCACGCAGGATGATGATCGTGTCCGACATGGACAGCGCCTCTTCCTGGTCGTGGGTCACGTAGATGAAGGTCGTGCCAAGGCGCTGGTGCAGGGATTTCAGCTCCCACTGCAGGTCGGCGCGCAGCTTCTTGTCGAGCGCGGAGAGCGGCTCGTCCAGCAGCAGCAGGTCGGGCTCGAACACGATGGCCCGAGCCAGCGCCACACGTTGCTGCTGCCCGCCGGACAGCTGCGAGGGATAGCGCTCGGCGAGATGACCCATCTGCACGAGTTCGAGCGCGTTCTTGATCTTCGCCGAGGCATCCGCCTTGGACACGCCACGGACCTTGAGCGGAAACCAGATATTGTCCGCCACCGTCATGTGCGGGAACAGGGCATAGCCCTGGAACACCATGCCGAAGTTCCGCTTGTCCGGCGGGAAGCGCGTGATGTCCGTGTCGTCCAGCAGGATGCTGCCACCGCTCGGCTCCACGAAGCCGGCGATCGACATCAGAATCGTCGTCTTACCCGACCCGGACGGTCCCAACAGCGTCAGGAAGGACCCGCGCGGGACGTCGAGGTCGACCCCGTCCACCGCCGCGAGCGAACCGTAGACTTTGGAAAGGTTCCGCAATGACAGGGCATGGCCGCTCCGTGCCCCGGTCGATCCTTCCGGCATATGTATGTCCCTTACTCACCGAATAGCGAGACCGGTATGCTGCACTTTTGAGCATTCCCAGTGCAAGCCTATATATTAAGCAATGTCAGCTTAAATATTGATCAATCAGAAACTGAAATTTCTCAAATCCAAAGCTTTCGCGGTGTCCGCCATGCACGGTCGAGACCTTAAGTTGTTTTAGTTTGCGCATAGAAACGGCATACGCTTGCGGATCGCTGTCGGGCAGGGTGTCGATCAGCAGCCCGTCGTAGATCGTGTCGCCGCCGATCAGCATCCCCGTCGCCGCCTCCAGCAGACAGATCGACCCGGGGCTATGACCGGGTGTGTGCAGCACGTCGAAACTGCGATCGCCGAGATCCACCGTGTCGCCCTCGCCCACCAGACGGGTCGGCTCAACCCCCGGGATGTGCCAGCGGGCGGGATCGAAGGACGGTGACGGCGACGCGGCGATCAGCGCGCCGGAGACGTCGAAACCGGAGCGGCGCAGGCGTTCCTTGCGCTCGGGCGTGTAACCGTCGAAGGACAGTTCGAGGTCGGCCGGCGGGTCGCGCATCACGTCTGCCTCGGCCGCGTGCATCACCAGATCGTCGGCGAATTCGTGGGCCGAGCCGATATGGTCGACATGGGCGTGGCTGAGGACGTGCACCACGGGCTTGTCCAGATACGGGTCGAGGAAGCGGCGCAGGCTGCACACCCCCATTCCCGCATCGACCAGCAGGTCGCGGTCACGGCCGCGCACCAGGAACATGTTGGCTCGCAGCAGGCGGGACACATGCGGCTCCCATATCCTCAGCACACCGAGCGGCAGCCACTCAACGGCGAACCAGTTGTCGGCGGTCGGCATGCGGTCGAAGGTGGGGCCTGGCAGCATTGCTGTCTCCCTGATCTGGCGAAAAACGGGGGCCGCGCGGAAGGGAGCTTGTCTGGCACTCCGATCCTCGCGAGGATTGACGGGCGCACAGCATGCCCCGCCTTCCCGCGCAAGCACAGCCGGAGACTTACATGAGCCGCCTCACTGCCGACCTGGTGATGACCGCCGGGCGCATCGCCACTATGGACGCCACCCGCCACACCGCGGAGGCCCTGGCTGCGCGGGATGGCAAGATCGTGGCGCTGGGCAGCGACGACGACGTGACGCCGCTGATCGGGCCGGAAACCGTCGTGATCGACCTGGCGGGCCGGACCGCCATTCCCGGCATCGTCGACAGCCACAACCACCCCGACGCCTATGCCGCCCGCCTCGCCTCCTGGGAATTGCTGAGCCCCGACCGGATCCAGAGCCGCGAGGCACTGCTCGCCCGCCTCTCCGATGTCGCCGAAAGCAAGGGGCCGGACGACTGGGTTGCCGGCTACCGATTGAACGAGAACAAGTCCGGCGGCTATCCGACGATCGAGGAGTTGGACGCCGCCGCCAAGGGCCGTCCCCTGTTCATCCTGCGCACCGACGGGCATATCGGTCTCGCCAACAGCCGCGCCTTTGCCGAACTCGGCATCGACGAAACCACGCCCGATCCCGATTTCGGCTCCTTCGACAAGCACCCCAAGACCGGCAAGCTGACCGGCGTGGTACGCGAAACGGCCGCGCACATCTTTCTTGACCGGGTGCATGACGGCGATACGCCTGACAGCATTGCCACCGGCCTGGAGAAGGTGTTCGCGGAATGGACGTCCTACGGCATCACGTCGGTCTACAACTCGCTGACCCCGTCAAAGGGGATCCGGGCCTATCAGCTGATGAAGGACCGGGACCACCTCGCCATGCGTGTCGGCATCATCGTGTCCGGGCGCGAGGACGGTCTGGTGGAAAGTATGACGGCGGCCGGCATCCGCTCGGGTTTCGGCGATGACTGGGTGCGGATCATCGGCGTCGAGTGGTGCCCCGACTGTTCCACCTCCGGGCGAACCGCAGCCTACTACGATCCCTACATCGGCAAGAAGATCGAGGGGGAGCCGGACCCCAATACCGGCGTCCTGCTTTACGAATTGGAAGACCTCAAGCGCCGCGCCCTCGCCGCCCACAAGGCCGGGCTGCAGGTGATGATCGAAGGGGTCGGCGACCGTGGCATCGACTTCGCGCTGGACGCGATCGAGCACTGCCTCCAGCAGCACCCGATGGAGGATCACCGCATGCGGGTCGAGCATTGCTGCTACGCCACGCCGCCGCTGGTGGAGCGAATCAGGAAACTGGGCGTGATCGACAGTTCGGCGACCGGATTCATGTACGACCTCGGCGATGCCTATATCGCCAATCGCGGGCAGGCCGCCATGGCGGCCATGTGGCCGCATCGCGCGATGATTGATGCCGGCGTCCCCGCCCCCGGCCATTCCGACGCGATGGTCTGCCAGGCCAACCCGTTCCTGGCTCTCTGGTCGATGGTCAACCGCAAGTCGGATACCGGCGGCGATCTCGACGCTTCCCAGGCGATCACACCGACCGAAGCGCTGCACGCCTATACCTGGCTCGGCGCCTATTCCGGCCGCGAGGAGCATCTCAAAGGATCGCTCGAAATCGGCAAGCTGGCGGATGTCGCGGTGCTTGACCGCGATTATTTCTCGATTCCGACGGAAGAGATCCGCGAAGTGCAGGTCGACATGACTGTGATTGGCGGTAGAATCATCCACCAGCGATGAGCGAATCCTCCCAGAAGCTTTGGGGGGTGTTCGTTTCTCGCGCGCCGTCGTAGCCTCGCGCGACGAGAGTTTTTGTATGCAATCCCCCGGATAAGAGGGGCGGCCTGCTTCATCGGGAAGCGGGCTCGGGAAATGAATATGGGAAGGGCCATGTCCGACATCCGATATCTGGCACCGCATACGCTTGACGATGCGATCGCCCAATACGCCGCCGCCGATGGGGCTGCGCGCATTCTTGCCGGCGGCACAGATCTTCTGGTCCAGATGCGCTCCGGTGTCCTGAAACCGAGCACCATCGTCGACGTGAAGAAAGTCCCGGAGCTGATGGCGGTCGAGGAGACCGCCGACGGCGGCTTCCGGATCGGCGCCGCTGTCTCCGGCGCAGCACTGGAAGAGCATGCCAAGTTCGGCAAGGTCTGGCCGGGCGTGCTGGAGGGGCTGAACCTGATCGGTTCCACCCAGGTGCAGGGCCGGGCCTCGATGGGCGGCAACCTGTGCAACGGTTCGCCCGCCGGCGACAGCGTCCCCGCCCTGGTGGCGGCCGGCGTCGTGGCGACGATCAAGGGGCCGAACGGTACCCGCGAAATGAAGGTCGAGGACGTCCCCGCGGGGCCGGGCAAGACCAACCTGAAGCCGGGCGAGATCCTGGTGAGCTTCACCTTCCCCGCCCGCCCCAAAGGGTCGAGCGACGCCTATCTGCGGATGATCCCGCGCACGGAGATGGACATCGCCGTGGTCGGCGTCGGCGTCAGCCTGACTTTGGACGCCGGCACGTGCACCGCCGCCCGCGTCGGTCTGGGCGCCGTCGCCCCAACCGTCCTGCTGGTCGCGGATGCCGCCAAGGCGCTGATCGGCAGCAAGCTGGACGATGCCGCGATCGAAGCGGCGGCGGCCGCCTGCAGTGCCGCCTGCAACCCGATCGACGACAAGCGGGGAACCATCGAATACCGAACAAAGGTGGCCGGCGTGCTGCTCAAACGCGCGACCGCAATCGCCGCCGAACGTGCCGGGAGGGCCTGATACCAATGGCGAAGATTCACGTTTCCACGACCATCAACGGCGAGCCGACCGAGTTCCTGTGCGACGCCGGCGACAGCATGCTGGACGCCCTGCGCGACACGCTCGGCCTCACCGGTTCGAAGGAAGGCTGCGGCACGGGCGACTGCGGCGCGTGCAGCGTCACGCTCGACGGCCGGTTGGTCTGCTCGTGCCTGATGCTGGCGGCCGAGGCCGACGGTCACAAGGTAGAGACGATCGAGGGCATGGCGTCCGACCACCTGCATCCGTTGCAGCAAAAGTTCCTGGAATCCGCCGCTCTGCAGTGCGGCATCTGCACGCCGGGCATGCTCATTGCCGCCAAGTCGCTGCTCGAGCGCAACCCGGATCCGACAGAAACTGAAGTTCGCTTCTGGCTTGCCGGCAACCTGTGCCGGTGCACCGGATACGACAAGATCGTCCGCGCGGTCATGGAGACCGCTGCCGACATGCGGGAGGCTGCCCGATGAACGACCAAAGCAACAAGTGGATCGGTAAGCGCACTGTCCGTCCCGACGGCGCCGACAAGGTCACCGGCCGGGCCGCCTATGCGGCCGATGCCAGCATGCCCGGAATGATCTGGGGTAAGGTGCTGCGCAGTCCGCATCCCCATGCCGTCATCAAATCGATCGACACCTCGAAGGCGGAAGCCCTGCCGGGCGTGAAGGCCGTGGCGACCGCGGCCGATTTCGTCGATTTCCCGACCGACACGCCGGTTCCCCTCGGCATCCAGGATATGCGGTGGATGAGCCGCAACATTCTGGCCAAGGAGAAGGTACTGTTCCACGGCCACCCGATCGCCGCCGTCGCCGCGATGAGCGAGGAGATCGCCGCCGAGGCCTGCGCGCTGATCGAGGTCGAGTACGACGTGCTGCCCTTCGCGATCGAGATCGACGACGCCATCGCCAAGGACGCGCCGATCCTGCACGACTTCATCCAGTTCGAGGGTAAGCCGTCGAACATCGCCGGCACGCTGGAGCACACGCTGGGCGATGTCGATGCCGGCTTCGCCGAGGCCGACGTGATCGTCGAACGCAGCTTCACCACCAAACCGGTGCACCAGGGTTATATCGAGACCCATGCCTGCGTCGTCAGCGTGGCCCCCGACGACCGCACGACGATCTGGAGTTCGAGCCAGGGCCAGTTCATGGTCCGCGCGATGACCACCTTTCTGACCGGAATTCCGCAGTCGAAGATCAACGCCATCCCGGCGGAGATCGGCGGCGGTTTCGGCGGCAAGACCATCGTCTATCTGGAACCGGTCGCCACCATTCTCTCGAAGAAGTCCGGCCGCCCGGTGAAGATGGTCATGAACCGCGAAGAGGTCATGCGGGCAACCGGTCCGACCTCGGGCTCGAAGAGCACGGTGAAGATCGGCGCCAAGAAGGACGGCACCATCGTCGCCGGCGAGGGCACTTTCTACCTGCAGGCCGGCTGCCTTCCGGGCTCGCCGATCCGCGGGGCCGCGGGCTGTGCCTTTGCGCCGTATGACATCAAGAACGTGCACTCCTTCGGTTACGACGTGGTGTCGAACCGCTCCAAGGTCGCGGCCTACCGTGCTCCCGGTGCCCCGATCGGCGCCTTCGCCGTGGAAAGCGTACTGGACGAAGTGGCCGAGAAGATCGGCATGGACCCGCTGAAACTGCGCCTGAAGAACGCCGCCAAGGAAGGCACCAAAGCCGCCCACGGCCCGACCTTCCCGCGGATCGGCTACGTAGAGACCCTCGAGGCGGCGCTCAACAGCGATCACTACAAGACGCCGCTCACCGGTAAGTTCCAGGGCCGCGGCGTTGCCAGCGGCTTCTGGTTCAACGCCGGCGGCGAGTCGAGTGCGCAGGTGAACATCACCGAGGACGGCAACGTCGTGGTGACCACCGGCCATCCGGATATCGGCGGCTCGCGCGCGTCTATCGCCAACATCACCGCCGAGCTTCTGGGCATCGACTACGATCAGGTCTCGGTTCAGATCGGCGACACGGCGAGTGTCGGCTACAGCAACCTGACCGGCGGTAGCCGCGTCCTGTTCGCCTCGGCCATGGTCGTCACGGAATCCGCCGCCGAGGTGATCGAGCAGCTCAAGGGACGTGCCGCCAAAATCTGGGGCATCGACCCGTCGCAGGTCGTCTGGGAAGGCGGCGAGGCCCGCCCGATGGGCGAGCATAGCGGTAACTTCCCGTCCATGACCCTGGGCGAACTCGCGGCCAAGGCGAACGCGACCGGCGGTCCGATCGGGGCCGGCAGCCAGAGCAATACGGTGGGCGCCGAGGGCGGCTTCGCCACCCATGTCTGCGACGTCGAGGTGGATGTCGATCTCGGGATCGTCCGCGTGCTGCGCTACACCTGCTTCCAGGATGTCGGCCGGGCGATCCACCCGAGCTACGTCGAGGGGCAGCTCCAGGGCGGGATGGCGCAGGGCATCGGCTGGGCGATCAACGAAGAGTACATCTACAACAAGAAGGGTCAGGTCGATAATCCGGGCTTCCTGGACTACCGGATGCCGGTCTGCTCCGACCTGCCGATGCTGGATTGTGGCATCATCGAGATCCCGAATCCGAAGCATCCCCAGGGTGTGCGGGGCGTCGGCGAGGTTCCGCTCGTGCCGGGTCCGGCCGCGGTGCGCAATGCCGTGTTCGACGCGCTTGGGATTCGGATCGACGATCTGCCGCTGTCACCGCCGACGGTGCTGGCCGCATTCGACGCCAACAGCCGCCAAGCCGCCGAGTAACTGGCGGGCAAATTCTCCACGGGCCGGTTCAGGCCTGCCCGTGGAGACCTTCAGGAACCGGCCGCATGGCTCGCAACGGAGTCGGCGGCCGGTTTTTACTTTAAGCGCCCCCGACCGCCGGCAGCCACCGGGCCGCGCCGCCTATGTCTTCAGGTGGTCGGACAGCTCGGTCAGCAGACGCATCACGTCCCGCGAGGCGTCGGCCGATTCATTGACAAAGGCGGTCGCCTGCTCCAGATCGCCGGCGCCGAAGGCCTTGGCCGCATCGATACCGGCACGGTGAACCCGCTGATGCGGCTCCATCAGGGCGGTCCAGGCGGGGTGGCCGACGAGGCGTGGATCCGTCTGGGCATCGTACCATTTGCCGAGGCGGCAACTGTGATGGTCGGCCAGTTCCTCCGGCCGCAGAACCGCGCGACCGACCAGCATCTGGGCCAGGCGCCGCATCCAGATCATGTGATCCGACTTTGCCGCATGGATCGTGCCGTTCCGCACGCCCTCCTTGACGAAACCGTCGACCGCTTCGGCGATGGTCGGTCCGGTCTTCTCCAGGAGTTCGATCGTCGAGTCGATCATGTAGACGTTGCGCGCGCTCATATCGGCGATGACGGTCACGCCTTCGGAGATTTCCGCCGTTGCCGACTGCTGCTCACCGAGAATCTGGGAGACTTCGCTCATGCTGCGGGTGACCGACCCAATCCGCTCCGCCAGGCTTTCCATCTCCTGCCCGACCGTCTGAATCGTCCCGCGCCCCGCCTCGACACGCTCCGCTCCGGACCGCATCACACCGACAATCTCCTCCATATCGCTGCGGATGCTGGAGATCCGGTCGCGGATATCGACGGTCGCCGTCGCCGTCTGGTTGGCCAGAGTCTTCACTTCGCTGGCGACCACCGCGAAGCCCTTGCCCGCCTCGCCGGCGCGCGCCGCCTCGATGGTGGCGTTCAACGCCAGGAGATTGGTCTGCTTGGCGATCGTTTCGATGGTCGAGACGATGTCACCGATGGCGACCGATGCTTCAGCCAGCGCATCGACCTTCTGCACCGCAGACTGCACAACCTCATAGACGCCTTCCATCGCGTCGACCGCCTGCCCCGCCGCCGTCCGGCCGCTATCGGAGACCGCTGCCGCCTCGGCCGCCTCGCTGGTGACCCCCTCGGTGGTGTGTCCGATGGTCTGCACCGTGACCGTCAGTTCCTCCACCGCCGCGGCAATGGACTGGGCCCGGTTGTCGACCTCGCGGAGGGAGGTCATCATTTCCGCGGTCTTGCGCACGCCGTTGCTCGCCGCGACCGACATATCAACCCAACGCTCAAGGCGCCCTTCGGCCTCGGCACCGCCGCCAGCTCCTTTGAGGCGCAGCAGCTTCTGACCGATCTCGCCACCGAGACGGGCAACGATATCCTCATTGCCCGCAAGCATCGCGTCGATCAGATCCTCCGCCGACAGGGTTTCGGTCATCTCCGCGCTGCTCATTCTACCGTCTCCAAATGTACGTGGACGCGATTGGTCCGGCGAGCTTGGCGCAAGGATGTTTAATTTTCATTAAGTGAACGGGCACCGGATTCGATGGATCACCAGACCATGCCGCGCCGACCGGTACCCGACCGGATCAGCCGATCAGCCTGGTCCGCCGCGCCGCCAGTAGACGGCGCTGGTCACCCGGTCCGGGGACAACCCGAGTCGCTCCTTGAAAAACTGCCTGAGACGGCGGGCCGCCTCCGCCTCGCCGGCGAACCAGACCGCGACGTCGGTCGCCAGCGGCGGGCGAACCGCCTCCATCGCCCGGACGAGCGCAGTATCGTCCCCGGTCACCCAGTCGACCGTCACGCCGGCCGGCGCCGCGATCTCCATCCGCCCGTCGCCATGGCGCAGACCGATCATGGCGTGACCTTCCGCATCGGCCGGTAGATGCTCCAGGATGCGGGAGATCGCGGGCAGCGCCGTCTCGTCACCGCCGATCAGGAGCCAGTCGCCCTCGGGATAGAAGCCGCCTCCCGGGCCCATGACACCGACCAACGCGCCGGTCTCCGCCGTTTCGGCCCAATCGGCGAAGACGCCACCGGCATGGCGCACGATATCCACATCGATCTCACCCCGGTCTGGGCGGATATGGCGAATGGTGTAGACACGAACCGTCAGCGCATCCGCGCCCTCGGGAAGCTGCACCGCGCCGGAACCCGACCGTCGTGGCCAGACGACCGGTCGCTTGCTGTTCGCCGGCGGCAGCAGCAGGCGGACGTGAAGGCCGCGCGCGGCGAAGTGATCGATATCCTCTCCCGTCAGGGTCAGGCGGATCATCCTGGGAGAGACAAGACTACGCCCGGACACGCGCATTTCCCGGAAGTTCGTCGGCCGCCCCGCCGGTCGATGGCCGCTCCATGCCAGCCTGTCGGCGAGGGCCCCGTCATGGGACGTGAGGTAGTGGGAAATCGATTCCTGCAGGACCTCAAGCCCGCCGACATCACCGCTCTCGACCTGGATTCGGAGATCCTGCCCGGCGACCTGGACCCGGAACGTGCCGTAATCCGTGCAGAATTCAGCGGTATCGGGGGTACGGACGACCGGCTGGAGATCATGCTCGGCAAGATGCGCGACCTGGCCGTCCAGCCAGATGCGCGCCTGATCCACCGTCAGGGCAAGTTCAGCATGCAGGGTCCGGGTCACTGTATCGCCGCCAGTTCGGTCAGGTTGCGTCTCTATCACTGATATTGCAAGTCATTCGCATTATTGGAATGAAAGTCAACCAAGAACCGACCAGCGCCGGTGCGACCGGCCAACCCGGCCTGACGGCCATTCTGTTTTTCATTACCAGGGAGCCGGGACCCGGATTCGGTGGTGAACATGCCGGTGGTCTCGCGGAAATACAGCGCCCCCCCCCCACAAATCGCGACCCGGCTTTGCCCACGCCTGGGTCGCCACCGACACACCGGCGATAGCAAACCTTATAGCATGCCGGATGTTTTCGAATGGCTCCCCCGTGCCCGGCCGATATCATCGGCGCATGGCAAATCCGGCAACCTGCGGCCGTCGCCAAGCGGCCCCGGCAGCGAACGACTGGACGCCCAGCAGCGAGGAGACACGCCATGGAACGGAACGTCGACGTCGCCCATCTCGGCCATGTCGAGATCTATACGGATAAGTTCGACGAGAGCCTCGATTTCTTTACCCGGGTCTACGGGCTGACGGAGAGCGGGCGGGACGAGACCAGCGCCTATCTCCGGGCGTTCGACGACTACGAGTTCCAGTCCCTCAAGCTGACCCGTCATCACACAACGGGCGTCGGGCATATCGGCTACCGGGCCGCGTCACCCGAGGCGCTGCAGCGCCGGGTGGCGGTGATCGAAAAGGCGGGATACGGCCTCGGCTGGGTCGAAGGCGACAAGGGCCATGGCCGCGCCTACCGTTTCCAGGATCCGTTTGGTCATGTGTTCGAGTTGTACTGGGACACCGTGCGTTATCAGGCGCCGGAGGCCGAACGGCCGGCGCTGAAGAACATCGCCCAGCGCTATCACGGCCGCGGCTGCTGTCCGCGTCGGATCGACCACGTGAACCTGCTGGCCGAGGACGTTGCGGTCTTCCGCAGCTTCATGGAAACCTGCCTCGGATCCCGCGTCACCGAGATGATCCAGCTCGACAACGGCCGGGTCGGCGGATGCTGGTTCACGGTCAACAACAAGACCTACGACCTCGCCTGCACAGAGGAACATGGCGGCGGCGCGGGACGGCTGCATCATGTGACCTACGCCACCGACCAGCGCGAGGATATCCTGCGGGCCGCCGACGTCTTCCTGGAGAACGGGGTGCATATCGAGACCGGGCCACACAAGCACGCGATCCAGGGCACGTTCTTCCTGTATGTCTGGGAGCCGGCGGGCAACCGGGTGGAACTGGCCAATGCCGGCGCCCGGCTGATCCTGCAGCCGGACTGGGAAACCGTGGTGTGGACCGAGACGGAGCGCCGAAAGGGTCAGGCCTGGGGCTTGAAGACCATCGACACCTTCCACACCCACGGCACCCCGCCGGCTCACAGGAAAGCCGGCTGACCGCAAGGTCGGACTGGCATCCGGATCGCCGGACGGCCCCACCCTATTCGGCGGGGGCCGTCTTCGGGGTGTCGGGAGTCTCGGGTGTCTTCGGTGTCTGCTCGCGGCGCTTGGAGAAGAGCTGCATCACCGCCACGAAGAACAGCGGAACGAAGAAGATCGCCAACACGGTCGCCGAGATCATCCCGCCCATGACGCTGGTGCCGATGGCCTGGCGGCTGGCCGCGCCGGCGCCGGTGCTGATCGCCAGCGGAAGCACGCCCAGCGTGAAGGCCATGGAGGTCATGATGATCGGCCGGAAACGCTGGCGCGCCGCCTCGACCGTCGCGTCGAGCAAACTCATTCCATCGTCGTAGAGCTCGCGGGCGAACTCCACGATCAGGATCGCGTTCTTTGCCGACAAGCCGACCGTGGTCAGCAGCCCGACCTGGAAATAGACGTCGTTCGGTAGCAGCCGCAGATAGGCCGCGGCCACCGCACCGAACACGCCAAGCGGCACCACGAGCATGACCGAGACCGGAATGCTCCAGCTCTCGTAAAGCGCGGCGAGGCACAGGAACACCACCAGGATCGACAGCGCGTAGAGCGCCGGCGCCTGGTCCCCGGACAGCCGCTCCTCGTAGGACAGGCCCGACCATTCGTAACCGACACCGTCGGGAAGCTTCTGCGCCAGCTCCTCCATCACCTGCATGGCGACGCCGGAACTCACACCCGCCGCCGGTTGACCGAGGATCTGCACCGAGGAGGAGCCGTTAAACCGCTCCAGCCGGGGCGAGCCGTAGGTCCATTGCGAGGTCGCGAAGGCCGAGAACGGCACCATCTCGCCAAAGGCGTTCCGCACATACCAGCGGTCCAGATCCTGCGGCATCATGCGGAACGGTGCGTCGGCCTGAAGATAGACCTTCTTGACCTTGCCGCTCTCCATGAAGTCGTTGACGTAGGACGCGCCCCAGGCGGTCGACAACGTTGCGTTGATGTCGGAGATCGACAGGCCGAGCGCGCTCGCCTTCTCGTGATCGACGGTGACGCGGAACTGCGGCGAATCCGAATACCCATTAGGTCGCACACCGGTCAGGCGGGCATCCTGCGATGCCATGCCGAGCATCTGGCCGCGCGCCTGCATCATCACGGCATGTCCCACGCCGCTGCGGTCGACGAGCTGGAAATTGAAGCCGGTGGCATTGCCGAGCTCGATGATCGCCGGAGGCGTAAACGCGAAGATCTGGGCCTCTCGCACCTGCGACAGCGCGCCATAGGCCCGCCCGGCAATTGCCGAGACCGCGTTCTGCGGCCCCTGCCGCTGGTCCCAGTGCTTCAGATTGATGAAGGCGATGCCCGCGTTCTGACCACGCCCGCTGAAACTGAAGCCGGCAACCGTGAACAGGCCGTTCACATTCGCCTTCTCGGTTTCCAGGAAGTGATGCTCGACCTTGCGGAGCACCTCGAGCGTGCGTTCCTGGCTGGCGTTGTCCGGCAGGGAGACCTGGGCGAACATGATGCCCTGGTCCTCGTTCGGAATGAACGAGGTCGGCAGCCGCAGGAACAGGAAGGCGAGGCCACCGATGATCAGCAGATAGACGACGGCATAGTACCACCGGCGCCCGACCACATGGCCGACGCTGTTCTGATAGAACCGGTTGGTCCAGTCGAAGCCCCGATTGAACCAGCCGAACGGGCCGGTCTTGCTGCCGTGGCCGTCCTTGGCTCGCAGCATGGTGGCGCACAGTGCCGGCGTCAGCACGATGGCGACGACCACCGACAGCACCATGGACGAGACGATGGTGATCGAGAACTGGCGATAGATGGCCCCGGTGGAACCGCCGAAGAACGCCATCGGCACGAATACCGCCGACAGAACCATGGCGATGCCGACCAGCGCGCCCGTGATTTGCGACATCGACTTCTTGGTTGCTTCCCGCGGACCGATCCCGTCCTCGTGCATCACCCGTTCGACGTTCTCGACGACGACGATGGCGTCGTCCACCAGCAAGCCGATGGCCAGCACCATGCCGAACATGGTCAGCGTGTTGATGGTGAAACCAAAGGCCGCCAGCACACCGAAGGTCCCGAGCAGGATGACCGGTACGGCGATGGTCGGGATCAGGGTGGCGCGGATGTTCTGCAGGAACAGGAACATCACGACGAAAACCAGCGCGATCGCTTCGAACAGGGTGCGCACGACCTCGCTGATCGAGATCTGCACGAACGGCGTCGTATCATAGGGATAGACCACGTCGAGCCCGGCGGGGAAGAACGGCTGCAACTCACGAATCTTGGCGCGCACGGCATCGGCCGTATCGAGAGCATTGGCGCCCGACGCGAGGTTGATCGCCACACCCGCCGCCGGTTGCCCATTGTATCGCGCGACGGTCTCATAGGATGCCGCGCCGATCTCGATCCGCGCCAGATCCTTCAGGCGCACCTGGGAGCCGTCGGTGTTTACGCGCACCAGGATGTTGCCGAACTCCGCCGGCGTCTCCAGGCGGGTCTGCGCGATCAAGGTCGCATTGATCTGCTGCCCCGGCACGGATGGTGCGCCACCGATCTGACCGGCGGAGATCTCAGCGTTCTGGGCGACGATCGCCGCGCGGACCTCGGCCGTGGTGATGCCATAGCTCAGCAGCCGGTCGGGATCGAGCCAGATTCGCATGGCGTGCTGGGCTCCGAACAGGCGAACCGCGCCGACGCCGTTCACCCGGCTGATCGGGTCGCGGACGTTGTCGGCGACAAAATCGGCAATGTCCGTCTGCGACATGTCGGTGTCCGACACGAAACCCAGAACCATCAGGAAGCTGCCGCTGCCCTTGGCCACCTGAATGCCCTGCTCGATCACCGATTCCGGCAACAGCGGGGTGGCAAGCTGCAGCTTGTTCTGGGTCTGCACCTGGGCGATGTCGGGGTTGGCCTCCGGATCGAAGGTCAGCGTGATCTCAGCCGTGCCGCTGCTGTCGCTGGTTGACGACATGTAGCGGAGATTGTCGAGCCCGGTCATCTGCTGCTCGATCACCTGGGTGACGGTGTTCTCGAGCGTCTGCGCCGAGGCGCCGGGATACGTCGCGGTGATCTTGACCGAGGGCGGTGCCACGGACGGATACTGCTCAATCGGCAGCTGCAGGATCGAGAGACCACCCGCGAGCATGATCACGATGGCGATGACCCAGGCGAAGACCGGGCGGTCGATGAAGAAACTGGCCATTAGGATGCTCTCGGTTCAGGGCGCTCAGTTAAGGGCGCTCAGTTTCTGCGCCGTCTCATCGGTCTTCGCGGCCGGCCGCTGGACCTCGACGGGGGTCACCTTGGCGCCCGGACGGATACGCTGCAGCCCATCGACCACGACCCGCTGACCGTCGCTCAACCCCTTGTCGATCAGCCAACTGGTGCCGGCCGCATCGACAAGGTGAACCTTGGTCTGGATGACAGTCTCGTCCGCGCCGATGACATAGACGAACGGGTCGCCCACACGGTCGAAGCTCACCGCCGCCTGGGGTACCAGATAGCCGCGCTCGATCACGCCCTGATTGACCACGCCGTGCACGAACATGCCGGGCAGCAGTTCGCGCTCCGGATTCGGGAACACGGCGCGCAGACGCACCGAGCCGGTGGTCTCATCCACGGTCACTTCGGAGAACTGAAGCGTCCCCTGCTTGCCATATTCGAGGTCGATGGCATCCAGGTTGAGGGTCACCGGAAGCGCATCCTTGGTCCCCTTGGACCGTTCGCCGGTGCGGAACATCTGGCGCAGGCGCAGCAGGGAGGCGCTCGACTGGGTGAAGTCGACATTGATTGGATCGAGCTGGGTGATCGTCGCCAGCGCCGCCGCTTGTCCAGCAGTGACCAGCGCGCCCTCTGTGATCGAGGAGCGGCCGATCTGACCGCCGATCGGGGCGAGGACCTCGGTATAACCGAGGCTGATCTTGGCGGCGTCGAGCGACGCCTTGGCGGCGGACACGCCGGCTCGGTTCTCCTGCTCCTCGGCGACCACGTCATCATAGGCTTGGCGGCTGACGGCGTTGGTCTTCACCAGGCTCTCATAGCGTTTCAGCTTGGTGCGGGTGGAGTTCAGCGTCGCCGTCGCCCGGGCGAGTTCGGCCTCGGCGATCTTCACCTTGGCCTCATAGGTGGCCGCGTCGATCTGATACAGCGGCTGCCCGGCCTCGACGGCCGAGCCTTCCTCGAACAACCGGCGGGTAACGATACCGTCGACCTGCGGGCGCACTTCAGCCATGCGGAATGCGACGACGCGCCCCGGCAGGCGTGCGGTCAGGTCGACCGACTCCGCCGAAACGGTGGTGAAGCCAACCTGCGCCGGCGGACGCGCCGCAGGTGCGGAGGCCTGCTGTTCCTCCTTGCAGGCGACCAGGGCGAACGTCGCCATCGCGACGGCACAGAGACGGGTCAGGAAAACCTTCGGCACTGTCGGGTTCCTTGTACGAAAACTTGCAGCCCCACGGACGGGCCTGTCCCAGTGTCCGGGCTTGCAGTGTGGGCCAGTTGTGTACTACCTAGTACATATTGCACTGCACAACAAGAACTGCGTGCGATAAATGTTGTACCAAAAAGGATCGCCACGGCATGCCCTGTCGCACGGGAGACGGTAAAGCCTTGTCGCGCGGAGAAGCCCGGCGTCGGGCCCTTGTCGACGCGGCCTGGACGCTGTTCAAGGAGCGGGGCATCGAGGCGACCACGCTGGACGAGATCATCTCCCGGGCCGGCGGATCGCGGACCACGATCTACTCCGCTTTCGGCGACAAGGACGGACTGATCGAGACCGCGGTCGGCGAAAGCTGTTCGGCTTTCGCCGAGCGGATGATGGAGATGCTTGACGACAGTTCCGACCCGGCCGCCGCCCTGACCTCGCTGGCAACCGATCTCGTCACCCATATCTGGACGCCGGAAGCGATGCGGATCTTCGGTAGCTTCCTGACCGAGGGCGATCGGTTCCCACAGGTCATCGACGCCTTCATGAACAACGGCCCAATTAGATTGGAGCGCCGGCTGACCGCCTTTCTCACCGCCGTCCGCGACAGTGGGCGGGCGCCGGTCGCGGACCCGGCCTATGCCGCCAAGATGTTCCTCGACGCTTTGCATGGCGATTGGCTGATCGGCTGCCTCGGCGGGGCCAGGACCGCCCGCGACCCGGCGAGCGCCGAAACGGCGCGCTGGATCCGCCATGTCGTCGCCCACACCCTCGACCGTCCCCTCGACACCGCGTCGCCGCCTTCCCCGGACTGAGCGCAACGCCATCGCGCCCTATATCATAAGCAAAACCACAAGCAGAACCGCAGGCCGGACGGACGATCGGCGTCGGCGCGGCCGACACCCGCGCGCATCCGGCGGGATACGATCCTCGCAATAGGTTTCGTCAATGCGATATAAGGTGAACAGGTAACTTCGGACGCTGCAACTACCTGGATAGTCATGTCGATCAAGGCCGCGATCCATCACCTCACCCATTACCAGTATGATCGGCCGGTCACGCTCGGCCCGCAGATCATCCGTCTGCGACCAGCGCCGTACAGCCGGACGCGCGTGATCTCGCATTCGCTGAAAGTCAGCCCGAACACCCACTTCGTGAACCATCAGCAGGACCCGTACGGCAACTGGCTGTCCCGCTTCGTGTTCCCGGAACCGGTGCGCGAGCTGAAGATCGAAGTCGATCTGATCGCCGACATGACGGTCTACAACCCGTTCGACTTCTTCGTGGAGGAGACGGCCGACGAATGGCCGTTCACCTATCCCGAGGATCTGCGCGACGATCTGTCGATCTACATGCGTCCGGAGGAAACCGGCCCGCGGGTACAGGCGTTCCTGGCGACCATCGACCACAAGCCCAAGGGCACCGTCAATTTCGTCGTCGACCTCAACCGCCAGGTCTCGGAGATGGTGAAATACCTGATCCGCATGGAACCCGGCGTCCAGACTCCGGAGCAGACGCTGGAACTGGCCAGCGGCTCCTGTCGGGACTCGAGCTGGCTGTTCGTGCAGATCCTGCGGCATCTGGGCTTCGCCGCGCGATTCGTGTCGGGATACCTCATCCAGCTCAAGCCGGACCTTATCGCGCTGGACGGCCCGGCGGGAACAGACCACGATTTCACCGACCTGCATGCCTGGGTCGAGGTGTATCTGCCGGGCGCGGGCTGGATCGGGTTCGACCCGACCTCGGGCCTGCTGACCGGCGAGAGCCACATCCCGCTCGCCGCCTGCCCGCACTACCGCAGCGCCGCGCCGATCTCCGGCGCGGCCAGCGCCGCCAATGTCGATTTCGCCTTCGACATGTCGGTCGAGCGCGTGGCCGAGCATCCGCGCATCACGATGCCCTTCTCCGAGGAGTCATGGCAGGCGCTCGACGCCCTGGGCGAACAGGTCGATCGAGACCTGAACGCGGGCGACGTCCGGTTGACCATGGGCGGTGAGCCGACCTTCGTGTCGATCGACGAATTCGAATCCGAGGAATGGAATACCGCCGCCGTCGGTCCGATGAAGCGCGGCCTCGCCGACGTGCTGATCCGCCGTCTGCGGACGCGATTCGCGCCGGGCGGCTTCCTGCATTACGGCCAGGGCAAATGGTATCCGGGCGAAACCCTGCCGCGCTGGACCTTTTCTCTGTACTGGCGCCGCGACGACAAGCCGCTGTGGCGCGACGCCGACCTGATCGCCGGCGAGACAGAGACGCTGGATGCCGGCCCGAAGGAGGCCGAGGCCCTGCTCAAAGCCATCGCGGGGCACCTGGAGATCGAGCGTGAAAACGTCGTCCCGGCCTTCGAGGATCCTGCCGAATGGGTGCTGAAGGAGGCCAACCTTCCAGAGAACGTCACGCCGGAGAACTCGAAGCTGCGCGATGCCGAGGAACGCCACCGGATCGCCCGCGTGTTCAGCCGCGGCCTGACCGAACCGGCGGGATACGTGCTGCCGGTGCAGAGCTGGCAGTCACGGTCCCGCGAGACCCGCCGCTGGCGCTCGGAGCAGTGGAAGCCGCGGCGTGGCCATGTCTTCCTGGTCCCCGGCGACAGTCCGGTCGGCTTCCGTCTGCCGCTCGGCGCCCTGCCCTATGTGCCGCCGTCCCAGTATCCGTATGTGAACATCGCCGACCCGTGGGAGGAGAAGGGCCCGCTCCCAGAATTCGGCGGCGACCCGGTCGCGATCCCCGGCGAGGCGGCAGCCGATGAGGCCGCCCCGGAACAGGCGCGGGCGCGTTTCACGCCCGGCGGTCACGTCCAGAATGTGATCGCCCAGGAAATCGGCGAACTCGGTGGCGCCGTGCGCACCGCGATCGCCGTCGAGCCGCGCGACGGCCGGCTCTGCGTGTTCATGCCACCGCTCGAGCGGGCGGACGCCTACCTGGAACTGCTCGACGCGGTCGAACGCGCGGCCGCCGAGATCGGTGTCAAAGTCCATATCGAAGGCTATGCTCCACCGACCGACCCCCGCCTGAACGTGATCCGAGTCGCCCCCGACCCGGGCGTGATCGAGGTCAATATTCACCCCGCCACGGATTGGCGCGAGTGCGTGTCGATCACCGAAGGCGTCTACGACGAGGCCCGTAAGTGCCGGCTCGGCGCCGACAAGTTCATGATCGACGGCAAGCACGCCGGCACCGGCGGCGGCAACCATGTGGTGGTCGGCGGCGCCAGCCCCGCCGACAGCCCGTTCCTGCGGCGCCCCGACCTGCTGCGCTCGCTCATCCTGCACTGGCAGCGCCACCCGAGCCTGTCCTACCTGTTCTCCGGCCTGTTCATCGGCCCGACCAGCCAGGCGCCGCGTATCGACGATGCCCGGCACGATACGCTGTACGAGCTGGAGATCGCGCTCAGCCAGATTCCGCATCCGGACCAGGGCGCACAGCCGGCTCCGTGGCTGGTGGACCGGCTGTTACGCAACATGCTGACCGACGTGACCGGCAATACCCACCGATCCGAGATCTGCATCGACAAGATGTACTCTCCGGACGGTCCGACCGGCCGCCTCGGCCTAGTCGAGTTCCGCGGCTTCGAGATGCCGCCGGATCCGCGCATGAGCCTGGCCCAGCAGTTGCTGCTGCGCGCCCTGATCTCGCGGTTCTGGAAGGCGCCCGTCGGCGGAAACTTCACCCGCTGGGGCACCACCCTGCTGGACCGGTTCATGCTGCCGCATTTCGTGTGGACCGACTTCATGGACGTGCTGCAGGACCTGCGCCTGAACGGCCTGGACTTCCGCTCTGAATGGTACGAGGCCCAGGCCGAGTTCCGATTCCCGTTCTGCGGCGAGGTCGAGTACGAGGGCGTGCATCTGGAACTGCGACAGGCGCTGGAGCCCTGGCACGTGCTCGGCGAGACCGGTGCGATCGGCGGCACCGCCCGCTACACCGACAGCTCCACCGAGCGCCTGCAGGTCAAGCTGACCGCCCTCGACCCGGACCGATACATCGTCACCTGCAACCGCCGCCGGATGCCTCTGCACCGCACGGAAACCAGCGGCGTAGCGGTCGGCGGCGTGCGCTTCAAGGCCTGGAAGCCGGCGATGGCCATGCACCCGGTCATCCCGGTACAGGCGCCGCTGACTTTCGATATCTTCGACACCTGGTCGGGACGGGCGCTCGGCGGCTGCGTCTACCATGTTGCCCATCCGGGCGGGCGGAACTACGAGACCTTCCCGGTCAATGCCAACGAAGCGGAAGCGCGCAGGCTGTCGCGGTTCGAGTATCATGGCCACACGCCGGGCGGATATATGCCGACCCCCGAGATGACGCACCCCGAATTTCCAATGACGCTTGATTTGAGGCGGGCAGCCGGAACCTGACATGAATAAGCCGCAACAGGCTGCGAACAGATCCGACTGGGGCAGCCTACTCGACGCCTACCGCACCTTGCCGGGCGTCGCCGACGAGCTTTTCGACAGTGAAGGACGGGTCCGGCCGGTCTGGCAGCCTTTCCTGCGCGACCTCGCTGGCCTCGACAAAGAGGCCCTGGACCATGCCCTGGCCCGCGGCAGTCAGTACCTGCACGATGCCGGCGTGTTCTTCCGCCAGTACGGCCCCACCGACTCGACCGAGCGCGACTGGCCGCTGAGCCATCTGCCGATGCTGATCGAGGCCGGCGAGTGGCAGAACATCGCTACCGCGCTGATGCAGCGTGCCGACGTGTTGGAAGCGGCCATGGCCGACTTCTACGGACCGAACACGTTGGTCGCCGACGGCGTGGTGCCCGCCCGCCTTCTCGCCTCCAATCCGGAGTGGCTGCGGCCGATGGTCGGCGTGCAGCCGCGTCATGGCCACTACCTGCACTTCATCGCCTTCGATATCGGCCGCGGCCCCGACGGCAAATGGTGGGTGCTGGGCGACAGGACCCAGGCGCCGTCGGGCGCCGGCTTCGCGCTCGAAACCCGTATGGCGACCTCGCGCAGCTTCTCGACGATGATCAGCAGCGCCAAGGTGATGCGGCTCGCCGGGTTCTTCCGCCGGTTCCGCGACACACTGCTGGACATGCGCGACAACGACGGCAGTCGGGTGGCGATCCTCACCCCCGGCCCGCTGAACGACACCTATTTCGAACATTCCTACATCGCCCGCTATCTCGGTTTCATGTTGGTTCAGGGCGCCGATCTGGCGGTGCGCGAGAACCGACTGATGGTGCGCACGGTCAGCGGGCTGACGCCGATCTCGGTGGTCTGGCGGCGCCTGGATGCGGAGTGGACCGATCCGCTGGAACTTAACGAATCCTCGCGGCTTGGCACGCCGGGCATGCTGGGTGCCCTGCGGTCCGGTTCCTTTACCATGATCAACTCGCTCGGCTCCGGCGCCCTGGAGGCACGCGCGCTGATGGCCTTCATGCCGGGTATGAGCGAACACCTCACCGGTCAGCCCCTGGCGATGCCGAACATCGCCACCTGGTGGTGCGGCGACGCGGCGGAGCGGGACTACGTCAAAGCCAACATGAAGCGCATGACCATCGATAATGCGATGTCGACGCGGCTGCCCTTCGATCACGGGCCCGACATCGTGATCGGCGGCCGTCGGACGGACGGCACGCCCGTCGACCCGGCCTGGATCGACGAGCAGGGACCGCTGCTGGCCGCCCAGGAGGTGGTGTCGCTCTCGACGGCACCTGCCCTGGTGAACGGAAAGCTCGAGGCCCGTCCGATGAGTCTTCGGGTCTTCGTCGCGCGCTCCGGTGCGGGCTGGGTGGTGATGCCGGGCGGCTTCGCACGGATCGGAAATTCCGCTGAGAGCGCCGACATATCGATGCAGCGCGGCGGCGCCGTCTCCGACGTCTGGGTGGTTTCCGACGATGCCGGGCCGGTCGACACGCTGCTGGAGTCCGGTAGCGGCGGGATCAACAAGCGCACCCAGGACGCGAGCCTGCCGAGCACGGCCGCCGACAATCTCTTCTGGATGGGCCGCTACGTCGAACGCGCCGACTTCAAGATCCGCCTGCTGCGCGCGTTCCACGTCCGGCTGGCGGAAACCGGTGGCGAATATCCGCTGGCGACGCTCCTGTCCGACTATCTCGAGATGCTCGACATCGATGCCACGGACTCGATTTTCAGCGGCATCCTGGACGACCTTCATTCCGCGCTGCGCAGCGCCGGCCAGGTGCGCGACCGGTTCTCGACCGATGCCTGGAACGCCCTTGTCGATCTGAGCCGAACAACCGAGATGTTCGCCGAACGGGTTCAGCCGGGCGACGACGCCTCGCGCGCTTTCAGCGTCATGCTGCGCAAGATCGCCGGGTTCGCCGGCCTCGTGCACGAGAACATGTACAGGTTCACCGGCTGGCGGTTCCTCGGCATCGGGCGCGCGGTCGAGCGCGCTGGCGGCATGACAAGCTTCCTTCAGCTCGCCACGGACACTGATGCGCCGGACGGAGCGCTCGACCTCGCCATCGAGATCGGCGATTCGGTGATGACCCACCGCCGCCGCTATGCCGCCGGCATGAGCCGCGACACCGTGATCGACCTGCTACTGCTGGACGACATGAACCCGCGCTCGGTCCTGCACCAGCTCATGGCCATCGACGAGCACGCGTCCTTCCTGCCGATCACGGTGGAGGAGGTCCGAATGACGCCGTTCCAACGCAAGGTGCTCGAAATCAAAACCGCACTGACCACCGCGGCACCGCGGGAGATTACGCCGGGCAAGCTGGCGGAGCTGTCGAACGATACGGCCTCCCTCTCCGGCCTGCTGGCCGAAACCTATCTGCGCTGAGCCACTGTCATGCTCTACGACATCACCCTCAGGATCGAATACGCCTACGACAGCCTGGCGGATGCGGGCCGTCATATCCTGCGGCTGATGCCGGCTACCCTGCCCGACCGCCAGCGCGTGATCGCCTCCAATCTGGATGTCGCTCCGGTCCCCTTCGAGCGTAGCTTCAGCTTCGATTTCTTCGACAACCGCTGCATCAGCATCTCCTATGACGAAGCCGTGGAGGAGACCGCCTTCCTGATGCAGGCCCGCGTCGACCGCAGCCCGCTGGACGCGCTGTTCGACGTCTCGCCGGACCTGAAACGCCTGGGAGTGGAACTGGAGAGCGTGCACTCGGTGGCGGCGGCCTCTCCGCACCATTGCCGCGGGCTGTCCCGCTGGGTCCCACCCTCGCACGAAATCGCCGCCTGGGCGCGCGACGTGGTCGCCGGGTGCCCGACCACCCTCGATGCCGTGTCACGCATCAACCGCACCCTCCACGCCGAGATGGCTTTCGATCCCGAAGCGACCGAGATCGACACTCCTCTGGAGGAGGCGTTCCGCGCCCGCCACGGCGTCTGTCAGGACTTCACCCATATCGCCATTGCCGCCCTCAGAAGCATCGGAGTCCCGGCCGGATATGTGAGCGGCTTCCTGCGCACCATCCCGCCCAAGGGCGCCGCCCGCCTGGAGGGCGCCGACGCCATGCATGCCTGGGTCCGGGCCTGGTGCGGACTGGAGATGGGCTGGGTCGAGTACGATCCGACCAACGACATGATGGCCGGCGAGGACCATGTGGTGGTCGCCGTCGGCCGGGACTATTTCGATGTCGCCCCGGTCAAGGGTGCGCTGCGGACGGCGGGATCGCAGGAGACCTCGCAATCCGTCGACATGGTCGCGGTGACGGCCTGAGCAGGAGCCGAATCCCGACCCTGATGCGGCCGGCTTCCCTGGTATACAATCCGCCGGCGACGACCAGATCACCCGGGGAGCACACCGGGACACCAGGGAGACAGGCATGCGTTCCGGACCGCTTTCCGACCTTTTCGTCCTCGACCTCACCCGCGCCCGGGCCGGACCGACGGCTGTGCGGCAGTTCGCCGACTGGGGCGCGGACGTGGTCAAGATCGAGCTGCCGCCCTCTTCCGGCACCGACTCCCTGGGCGGCGACCGAGCCGGGTTCGACTTCCAGAACCTGCACCGCAACAAGCGCAGCCTGACCCTGGATCTGAAATCCGAGGCCGGGCGCGACATCTTTCTGCGGCTGGTCGAGACGGCGGATGTGGTGATCGAGAACTTCCGCCCGGACGTGAAGCATCGCCTGAAGATCGACTACGAGACCCTGTCGGCCATCAACCCGCGCCTCGTCTATGGCAGCATTTCTGGTTTCGGTCAGGAGGGCCCCTATCGCGAACGCCCCGGCCTCGACCAGATTGCCCAGGGGATGAGCGGATTGATGTCGGTGACTGGCCTGCCGGGCCACGGTCCGGTGCGCGTCGGCATCCCGATCGCCGACCTGTCGGCCGGGTTCAATCTGGCGATGGGCGTGCTGATCGCCCTGCATGAGCGCGAACGCTCCGGCAAGGGCCAGTGGGTGCAGACCTCCCTGCTGGAAGCGCAGATCACCATGATGGACCTGCAGGCCGCCCGCTATCTGATGAAGGGTGACGTACCGAAGCAGGCCGGCAACAACCACCCGGTCCATATCCCGACCGGCGTGTTCAAGACCTCCGACGGGGCGATCATCATCCAGGCCTCGGCGCAGAACCTGTACAAGCGCATGTGCGACGCCATCGGCGCGCCGGAGCTGTTCGACCATCCGGACTATGTCGATCCCAAGGGCCGCCTCGCCAACCGCGACGCGCTGAACGCCGCCATCGAGGCTCGGACCCGGACCCGAACGACCCAGGACTGGATCGACATCCTGGCCGAAGCCGGTGTGCCGGCCGGGCCGATCTATTCGGTCGACCAGACTTTCGCCGATCCGCAGGTGCAGACCCTGAACATGGACCCGACGGTGAGCGCCCCGGACGGGTCGACGACTCCGGTCGTCGGTCAGGCGGTGAAGATGTCCCGCACGCCTTGCCAGATGCGCAGCACCACACCCGCGCTCGGCGCCGATACCGACGAGATCCTGCGCGATGCCGGATACTCCGACGACGAAATCGCCGCTTTCCATTCCGCCGGCACTGTCTGAAGACCGGCCCTAGCTGAAGGATACAGACATGGTCGATACCGGTACCGAGAAGATCCTGGCCGAGATCCGCGACGCCACCGGCTGGCTGACCATCAATCAGCCGGAGCGGCGCAACGCCATCTCGCTGGAGATGTGGGAGGGGATCCAGAAAGCCTTCGACGCCTTCGATGCCGCCGAGGAGGTTCGCTCCGTCGTGATGACCGGTGCGGGAGACAAGGCCTTCACTGCCGGGGCCGACATCTCGCAGTTCGACAAGAACCGCGCCGATGCCGATGCCGCCGAGCGTTACGCCAAGATCTCCCGCGAAGCGCGCGAGACCATCATCGGCTTCCGCAAGCCGGTGATCGCGATGATCCGCGGCTTCTGCATGGGCGGCGGCCTTGGCATCGCGATGACCGCCGACCTGCGGATCGCCGCCGAGGGATCGGTCTTCGGCATCCCCGCCGCCCGGCTCGGCATCGCCTACGACACCATCAACCTGATGCGTCTGGTCAGCCTGGTCGGTCCGTCCCGGGCCAAGGAAATCCTGTTCACCGCCAAGCGTTACTCCCCGGAGGAGGCGCAGGCGATGGGGCTGATCAACCAGGTGGTACCGGCCGACGCCCTGGAGGCGACCGTGACCGAGATCTGCGCCGGCATGGCGATCAACGCGCCGTTGTCCATGGAGGCGTCGAAATTCACCATCGACCAGTTGGCCAAGAAGCGCGGCGATCTCGACGAGGCCGGAATTCAGGCGATGGTCGACCGCTGCTTCAACAGCGCCGACTACGCCGAGGGGCGCAAGGCCTTCATGGAGAAGCGCACCCCGACCTTCACCGGGCAGTAAGCGGCTCCAATGAAGCTCTACGGCCGCCCCTTCAGCGTCTATCTCCGCACCGTCAGGCTCTGCCTGGAGGAGAAGGGGCTGGAGTACGAGCTGGTGCCGGTCGA
>JARGOG010000152.1 GCA_029212785.1 Thalassobaculaceae bacterium | reverse complement strand
TGCGCCGCCCGCCGGGCCGCGAAGCGTATCCGGGCGACGTGTTCTACCTGCACTCGCGCCTGCTGGAGCGTGCGGCGAAGCTGAACGACGACAATGGCGCCGGTTCCCTGACCGCCCTGCCGGTCATCGAGACCCAGGCCGGTGACGTGTCGGCCTACATTCCGACCAACGTGATCTCGATCACCGACGGGCAGATCTTCCTCGAGACCGAGCTGTTCTATAAGGGCGTCCGTCCGGCGGTGAACGTCGGTCTGTCGGTGTCGCGCGTCGGTTCCGCCGCGCAGATCAAGGCGATGAAGCAGGTTGCCGGCTCGATCAAGCTGGAGCTGGCCCAGTATCGCGAGATGGCTGCCTTCGCGCAGTTCGCCTCCGATCTGGACGCTTCGACCCAGCGCCTTCTGGCCCGCGGTTCGCGTCTGACCGAGCTGCTCAAGCAGGGTCAGTTCAGCCCGATGCCGGTCGAAGAGCAGGTCGTGTCGATCTTCGCTGGCGTTAAGGGCTTCCTGGATAAGATCGCGATCGGCGATATCGGCCGCTTCGAGCAGTCGATGATGTCGGAGATCAAGAGCAAGGAGTCGGGCATCCTCGACGCCATCCGCACAGAGAAGGCGCTGTCGGACGACACAACGGCCAAGCTCTCCTCGTTCATGGAGAACTTCGCCAAGACCTTCGCGTAAGCGCAGGACGATCGGCCACGCGACCCAACGATAAGCGGACGGGACGATGCCCAATCTCAAGGACCTGAAAGTCCGGATCAACAGCGTCAAGTCGACGCAAAAGATCACGTCGGCCATGAAGATGGTCGCGGCGGCCAAGCTGCGCCGTGCCCAGGAGGCGGCCGAGGCCGCGCGTCCCTACGCCGTGCGGATGGACCGGATGATTGCCGCGCTGGGGGCCAAGGTCTCCGGTAGCGACGGCCCGAAGCTGCTGACCGGCACCGGACGGGACGACGTTCATCTGATCGTCGTCGCCACGGCCGACCGCGGCCTGTGCGGCGGCTTCAACTCGTCGATCGTGCGTGCCGCGCGCCGTAAGATCGAGGCGCTGGTGGCCCAGGGCAAGACGGTCAAGGTCATGACCGTCGGCCGCAAGAGCCGGGATCAGCTGCGCCGGTTGCATGGCGACAAGATCATCTCCTCGAAGGAGAATCTGGCGCGGACCGTGGTCGGGTTCGAAGTTGCCGACGAGATCGGCCGTGAGCTGATCCGGCGGTTCGAGGACGGCGAGTTCGACGTCGCCACGATCTTCTTCAACCGCTTCCAGTCGGCGATGACGCAGATCGTCACCGAGCAGAAGCTCATTCCGGCGAGTCTGCCGGAAGGCAAAGAGGAAGACAGCGGCGAACTGAAGGCGCTGTACGAGTTCGAGCCGGACGAGGAATCGATCCTGGCCGCCCTTCTGCCGAGGAATGTGGCGACCCAGATCTTCACGGCTTTGCTGGAGAATGCCGCCAGCGAGCACGGTGCGCGGATGACAGCGATGGATAACGCCACCCGCAACGCCGGCGACATGATCAATAAGCTGACGCTGACCTACAATCGGACGCGTCAGGCCTACATCACCAAAGAACTGATCGAGATCATTTCGGGCGCCGAGGCGCTCTAAGGGCCCAGAGCCCGCGCCCGCCGCCCAACCGAGGAGCTGAAAGCATGGCGAACAACGCAACCGGCAAAATTCAGCAGGTCATCGGCGCCGTCGTCGACGTGAAGTTCGAAGGCGACCTGCCTGCAATCCTGAACGCCCTGCACACCACGAACGGCGGTAACACGCTGGTTCTGGAAGTGGCCCAGCATCTGGGCGAAAGCACTGTGCGGACCATCGCCATGGACGCGACCGAAGGTCTGGTCCGTGGCGCGCCGGTCGAGGATACCGGCGCCCCGATCACCGTGCCGGTCGGCCCGGAGACCCTGGGTCGGATCCTGAACGTGATCGGCGATCCGGTGGACGAGCGTCCGGCGGTCGTGAGCAAGATGCGCTATCCGATCCACCGCCCGGCCCCGGAATACATCGACCAGTCGACGGAAGCCGAGATCCTGGTTACGGGCATCAAGGTCATCGACCTGCTCGCGCCCTATGCCAAGGGCGGTAAGATCGGCCTGTTCGGTGGCGCCGGCGTCGGCAAGACCGTGCTGATCATGGAGCTGATCAACAACGTCGCGAAGGCGCATGGCGGATACTCCGTGTTCGCCGGCGTGGGCGAGCGTACCCGCGAGGGCAACGACCTCTACCACGAGATGGTCGAGTCCGGCGTTATCGTCGAGGACGGTCCGGGCTCCAAGGCGGCCCTGGTCTATGGTCAGATGAACGAGCCGCCGGGTGCCCGTGCGCGCGTCGGTCTGACCGGTCTGACGCTCGCTGAGTACTTCCGCGACGAGGAAGGCCAGGACGTGCTGTTCTTCGTCGACAATATCTTCCGCTTCACCCAGGCCGGCTCCGAAGTGTCGGCGCTGCTCGGTCGTATCCCGTCGGCGGTGGGCTATCAGCCGACCCTGTCGACCGATATGGGCCAGTTGCAGGAGCGCATCACGACGACCAAGAAGGGATCGATCACCTCGGTGCAGGCGATTTACGTGCCGGCCGACGATCTGACCGACCCGGCGCCGGCCACGTCGTTCTCCCACCTCGACGCGACCACGGTGCTGAACCGCTCGATCGCCGAGCTTGGCATCTACCCGGCCGTCGATCCGCTCGACTCCACCTCGCGTATGCTCGACCCGCGCGTCATCGGCGACGAGCACTACAATGTCGCGCGTCGGGTGCAGGAAGTGCTGCAGCAGTACAAGTCGCTGCAGGACATCATCGCCATTCTGGGCATGGA
>JARGOG010000086.1 GCA_029212785.1 Thalassobaculaceae bacterium | reverse complement strand
GCCCGGCGACGTGACCGTGGTCATGGGGCCGAGCGGATCGGGCAAGTCCTCCCTGCTGTCGATGATCGCCGGCCTCCTGGACCCGGCCATCGACGCGACCGGTGACGTGCGGATCGGACCGCAGTCGCTCCTCGGCCTGGCGCCGGAGAAACGCGGGATCGGACTGCTGTTCCAGGACGACCTGCTGTTCCCGCACCTGACGGTACGCGACAACCTGCTGTTCGGCGCGCCGCCCGACCTGTCGTCGGAGACCCGCAGGGGCCTCGTGGCGGAAGCCCTCGAGGAAGCGGAGCTCGGGGGTTTCGGGGACCGCGACCCCGCCACCCTTTCGGGCGGTCAGCGGACCCGGGTGGCGCTCATGCGCACCCTTCTCGCGCAGCCGCGCGCCCTGTTGCTCGACGAGCCGTTCAGCCGCCTCGATCATGCGCTCAGAGACCGCATCCGCCGCTTCGTCTTCGACCACGCGACCCGCCGCAACCTGCCGGTTCTGCTGGTCACCCACGACCCAGACGACGCAGTCACGGCCGGCGGCACCCGGATCGAGCTCTCACCCGCCTGACGGATTGCGCCGCATCGGCAACCATCGTGCCGAAAAAACTTCACCCGCCCGTCACATTCAGGCGGCCGCCGCCTTCGTATCGTCCGATCCGGCTGTCACTACGGGTCCGCGGGCCGGATGGGGTGTCCTCGGGCCGCGATTGCAATCCTCATGCAAGCCCGCGAAGGCGGGGGGAAGGAGACGGAGATGTTGAAGAAACTGGCTACCCTCGGCGGTCTGCTGGCGCTTGCCGGCTGCGGCGTCGCCGATGTCGACGCGGTGCGCACGGTAGAGCCGAGCGCCTCGGCGTTCAACAACGCGCTGACCCGCGAATATCAGGAGCTCGCCCGCTTCGAAGCCGACGAGATGTACGACTGGCCGAGTGCCGTTCTGTACGCCCGCAAAGGCCTGGCCGCCGCCCAGGGCGAACAGGTGCTGCCGTTCGAGCTGTCCGACTGGGATCTGCCGCGGGACCGGGTCGGCGAGATGACCGAGAGCCGGGCCACGCTGCTGCAACTCCTGAACGCCTCGGCACGTGCCAAAGTGCCGGCCGCCGCCGCCGACGCCCAGGGCAAGTTCGACTGCTGGGTCGAGCAGCAGACCGAGAACCATCAGCCCAACGACATCGCCGCCTGCCGCGACGCCTTCTATGCCGCCCTCGGCATCGTCAAGGCGGAGATGACTCCGGCCGCTCCCGCCCCGCAACCCGCCGCCGCACCGGAATCGAAGACCTTCACCATCCATTTCGACTTCGATTCCACGGCTTTCACCGAGATCGCCCAGGACCGTCTGATCAAGGCGATCGCCGCGGCCAAGCGGTACAGCACGCCGGTCGTCGTGGTCGGCCACACCGATACCGCCGGCTCGTCCGCCTACAACATGATCCTGTCGCGCAAGCGGGCCGAGGCCGTGAAGACCGCCTTCGAGCGCTCCGGCGTCGCGGACGTGCGGATCATCGCCCGCGGAGTCGGTGAGCAGGATTTGCTGGAACAGACCCCGGACGCCACGCGCAACCCCTTCAACCGCCGGGTCACGATCACCATCGAATGACCCGCTGACCGGCCCTCCCAGCCCGCATCGCCCGGCCTCGTGTCGGGCGGTGTTGCTTTCGCACCCCGCATGACGGCACCTTAGCGGGCTTGCGGCAGGAGGCGGGCGATGTACAGCGAGACCACACGCGACATTCAGGTGACCGTCACACCGGTCTATCTGGACGGGCAGTCCAGCCCGCAGGAGAACCACTATGTCTGGGCCTACCAGGTTCGGATCGAGAATACCGGCGGTGAAACCGTCAGGCTGCGCACCCGCCACTGGCGGATCACCGACGCCGCCGGCCACACCCAAGAGGTGCGCGGCCCTGGCGTGGTCGGCGAACAGCCGGTCCTGGGACCGGGCGAGCATTTCGAGTACACCAGCGGCTGCCCGCTGACGACGCCGTCAGGCCTGATGGTCGGCAGTTACGCGATGGAGGATGCCGACGGCGCGATGTTCGACGTCGCCATCCCGGCCTTCTCGCTCGACAGCCCGCACGAAACGGTGCGGCCGAACTGACGAACCGCTCGCGGCGCGATCACGCACGCTTTATCCAAGTTTTCCAGCGTTGCTTTGATCCGAGCACCGGCTTCGTCGTATAACTCTGCGTACCGCACGTCGAAGGACGACATTCGGCAACTGGCTCTGTCCCCTCCGCCCTGCCTTGGGAGGCAAGGCAATCGGGGATAACCCCTCCCGAAGCAAAGGACCCCCGCATGACCCCCTATGACCAAGCCCTCGCGGTGGACGAGGCCGGAACCGTCACGCCCGCAAGGGCTCGCCCGACACGCGAGCAGGCCGAGCGCGCGGTGCGCACGCTGATCGAATTCGTCGGCGAAGACCCGGACCGCGAAGGGCTGCTCGACACGCCCAAACGGGTCGTAAAGTCCTATGAGGAATTGTTTTCCGGCTACCTCTACGACCCGGCCGACATTCTGGCCCGGACCTTCGAGGAGGTGGCCGATTACGACGAGATCGTGCTGCTGCGCGACGTCCGCTTCGAATCTTTCTGCGAGCACCACATGCTGCCGATTATCGGCACCGCGCATGTGGCGTATTTTCCGAACGACCGCGTGGTCGGCATCTCCAAACTCGCCCGGGTGATCGACGCCTATGCCAAGCGGATGCAGATCCAGGAGCGGCTGACAGCGCAGATCGCCACCGCCATCGAGACCGTGCTGGAGCCGCGCGGCGTCGCCGTGGTGATCGAGGCCGAGCATCACTGCATGAGCACACGCGGCGTCCACAAGCCGGGCGTGGGCATGATCACCACCCGGATGCTCGGCTGCTTCAAGGAAGACGCCGAGCGCCGCCGGGAATTCTACCAGCTCATCGGCAGGTCCTCCTGACGGAAGACAGCTTGCAAACGGTCTGCGGGCTCCATATTTTCCAAGCTATACCTTGTTAAATATGGAGCCCGCCAATGGCCGTTCCGATCAAGAGCCTGTATGAAGCGCATCTGACGGTCAGGGACCTCGACCGCTCCATCGCATTCTACCGCGATGTCCTCGGCCTGCCGCTGGCCCATTTCATTCCCGAACGCAATGTCGCGTTCTTCTGGGTTCCCAAGGCCGAGACCGCGATGCTCGGGCTGTGGGGCGTGGGCACAGCCCCGATGAGCATGAAGCTCCACATCGCCTTCACCGTCGACCTCCTGGACCTGGAGCACTCCGTCGAGGCCCTCCGCGCCGCCGGCCTCACGCCGCATTTCAACCAGGAACCGATCGACGAGCCGATCACCCTGTGCTGGATGCCGGCGACCAGCGTCTACTTCGACGATCCCGACGGCCACGCGCTCGAGTTCATCGCCATGCTGCCGGACGCGCCGCGTCCGGACCTCGGCACGATGCCGCTTTCGCAGTGGCGCGCCATGAACCGCTAGGCTGACCGGGCGGTCCGCGCCTCCGGTGGACAGTCCGGCGGCGATGGCCGATCATCCCGCCGGAATGACCACCCTTCCGGCGGGACCCGCGTGATCGATTTTGGACCGGTCTTCTTTATCATCGGCATGCTGCTGACGTTCCTGGCGGTTGCCATGTGTGTCCCGGCCGCCGTCGACCTTGCGACCGGTCATCCGGACTGGCAGGTGTTCCTGGGGGCAGCCGGCATCACGCTGTTCATCGGCATCTCCCTGATGCTGTCCACCCGCACGGTTCGAGGCGCGAAACTCGGCCTGCGCCAAGCCTTCGTTCTGACCACCATGAGCTGGGTCGCGATCGCCACCTTCGGCGCCCTGCCCTTCGCCTTCTCCGAACTCGAGATGAGTGTGGCGGACGCGTTCTTTGAATCGATGTCCGGGGTCACCACGACCGGCTCCACGGTCATCGACAACCTGGACGGCGCCCCGCCCGGCATCCTGCTGTGGCGCGCGCTGCTGCAATGGCTCGGCGGGGTCGGCATCATCGTCATGGCGCTTGCCGTTCTGCCGATGCTGAGCGTCGGCGGCATGCAGCTCTTCGCCACCGAGGCCTTCGACACACCGGACAAGGTCCTGCCCCGCGCCGCCCAGCTCGCCAGCGGCATCGGCGGCATGTATCTGCTGCTGACCTTCGCCTGCGCGGTCGCCCTCTGGCTGGCCGGAATGGAGGGGTTCGACGCCGTTGCCCATGCCATGACCACGATCGCCACCGGCGGGTATTCGACCAAGGACGCCTCGGTTGGCTATTTCAACACGCCGGCGATCGACTGGATCATCACCGCCGGCATGATCGTCGGTAGCCTGCCCTTCGTGCACTACCTGCGCATCGCCCGCGGCGACAGCCGGGGCCTGATGCGCGACAGCCAGGTGCGCTGGTTCCTGAGCATCGTGGGCATCTGTGTCGCGCTGGTGGCGCTGTGGATCCTGACCCAGATCGGCCTCGGCACCCACGACGCCCTGCGCTACGCCGCTTTCAACGTTGTCTCCGTGATTACCGGTACCGGTTACGCCACCACGGATTTCGGCGCCTGGGGCGGGTTCGTGGCGACCATGATGCTGATCCTGATGTTCATCGGCGGTTGCGCCGGATCGACCACCTGCGGCATCAAGATCTTCCGCTTCCAGGTGCTTTACGCCACCGCCAAGGTCCAGCTCGCCCGATTGCTGCGTCCGCACGGCGTGTTCATCCCCTACTACAACCGCAAGCCCATTCCCGAGGCCGTCTCGGAGGCGGTGATGGGGTTCTTCTTCCTCTACATTCTGTGCTTTGGGCTGATCGCCATGGCGCTGGCGGCGATGGGTCTCGACATCGTCACCGCATTGTCCGGTGCGGCGACGTCAATCAGCAATGTCGGCCCCGGCCTCGGTCAGATCATCGGGCCAGCCGGCAATTTCGACCCGTTGCCCGACGCGGCGAAATGGCTGCTCTGCTTCGCCATGCTGCTCGGCCGGCTCGAACTCTTCACCGTGCTGGTGCTGATCACCCCGACCTTCTGGCGCAAATAGCGCGGGCTCCCGTCTACCGATCTATTGGGCGGCCGCCGGGGATGGGCCGAATTGCAGTTCCGCCAGTCGACGGTAAAGCGGACTCGACTGCATCAGGGCCGCATGGGGGCCCTCGGCGACCAGGCGCCCGCCCTCCATGACGCAGATCCGGTCGGCCTCGATCACGGTGGCGAGGCGATGCGCGATCACCAGGGTCGTGCGGCCCTGCATCAGACGGTCGAGCGCGTTCTGAACCAGGCGCTCGTTTTCGGCATCCAGGGCACTGGTCGCCTCGTCCAGCAGCAGGATCGCCGGATCGCGCAGCAGCGCGCGGGCGATGGAGATCCGCTGGCGCTCGCCGCCGGAAAGCCGCACCCCCTTCTCGCCGAGGAAGCTGTCATAGCCGTCCGGCAGGGCGGTGATGAAATCATGGGCGGCGGCATCCCGGGCGGCGGCGATCACCTCGGCGTCCGTAGCGCCGGGTCGGCCGTAGCGGATATTCTCCATCGCGTTTTCCGCGAACACTACCGGGTCCTGGGAGACCAGCGCGATGCGCCTGCGCAGATCGGTCGGCTCGGCGGCGCAGACATCGACACCGTCCACCACCACCCGCCCAGAGGCCGGATCGTAGAACCGCAGCAGGAGCTGAAACACCGTCGTCTTTCCCGCGCCGGAGGGACCGACGAGGGCCACCGTCTCCCCCGGTGCGACCGACAGGGTCAGGTCGTTCAGCGCCGATGTGTCGGGCCGCGAGGGATAGCGGAACGTCACGCCCTCGAATGCCACCCGTCCTTCCGGCGGCGCGGGCAGGGCCACCGGATGCGCCGGGGCGCGGATCTCGGGCTCCGCCTCCAGCAGTTCGATCAGTCGTTCGGTCGCGCCGGCGGCACGGAGCACTTCGCCATAGACCTCGGAAATGATGCCGACCGAGAAGGCGACGGTGACGCCGTAAAAGATAAAGGCGGCCAGCTCGCCCGGCGACATCCGCCCGGCCATCACATCGTTGCCGCCCACCCACAGCACGAAGCCGACGGAGGAGAACACCAGCAGGATCACCACCGAGGACAGCAGGCCGCGCAGACGGATGCGGCGGATTGCCGTGGCGAAGGCCTGCGCCACCTCGCCGCCGAAGCGCAGTCGATCCTCCTCCTCGTGGGTGAAGGCCTGGACCGTGCGGATTGCGCTGAAGCTCTCTTCGGCGAAAGCGCCGACATCGGCCACCCGATCCTGGGACTCCCGCCCGAGCTTGCGCACCCGCCGGCCGATCACCAGAATCGGCACGACGATCACCGGCACGACCAGCATCAGCAAGCCCGCCAGCTTAGCGTTGGTGATGAACAGCATGACCAGCCCGCCGACCAGGGCCAGCAGGTTGCGCAGCGCCATCGAGGCACTGGAGCCGATGATCGACTGCAGCAGCGTGGTGTCGGTCGTCAGCCGCGACAGCACCTCGCCGGTCCGCGTGACCTCGAAGAAGCCCGGATGCAGCGACACCACCCGGGCGAAGATCGCGTTGCGCAGATCGGCGACGATCCGCTCGCCGAGCCAGGAGACCAGGTAAAACCGGGAATAGGTGCCGACGGACATCACGACGGCGAGACCGATCAGGGCGGCCAGCGCCTGGTCGAGCTGACCCGGGTCGCCACCGGCGAACCCGTCATCGACCAGGATCCGCAGTCCCTGCCCGACCGCGAGCGTCGCCGCCGCCGTGACCACCAGGGCGACCGCCGCCAGCGCGACGCGCCAGCGATAGGGGGCAACGAAGGCCATCACCCGCTTCAGAACGGCGAGATCGCGCCCCTTTGGCCGGTCCTGGGGATGAGCCCGGGAAGTGTCGGGGCGGTCCGGCTTGGCGGAAACGACATCACTCACGGGCGACCTGCGGGGTTGGCTATCGATCCCCGCAACATGGGGGTCGCTCGCCGCCGATCAAAGGCGAAACTAGCCGGGATGCTTCTCGACGAAGGCGCGAAACACAGACAGGGTCGCCTCGCTGACATGATGCTCGATGCCCTCGGCATCGGCCTCGGCCACGTCGCGGTCAACGCCGATCACCATCAGGAACTCGCAGACCAGCCGGTGGCGCTCCTTGCACATCTCGGCCAGCGCCCGACCCTCGTCGGTCAGGAAGATCGCACGATACGGCTTGCTGGTGACGAAGCCGTCACGCTCCAGGCGCTTGACCGTATTGTTGACGGTCGCCGGGGTCACGCCGAACCGTTCGGCCAGCGATACCGCCCGCGCCTCGCCATCCTGATCGATCAGGTCGGCGATCATCTCGACATAGTCTTCCGTTACCTCGCGGGCATGCTCGTCCCGCAGACGTTTGAATGTCTGTGCGTGATCCTCAACCGACCGGAGGCTGTCCTCGTCCGTCATCCCGTCCTCGGCACCAAAATCGAGGGCGACAGTACGACGGGAGAAGGAATCTGGCAATTTAGGCTTGACTAACTTTTACAGGCACCCCAACTTTTATCAGACACCGCTGCATTCTCCTGCGGATCGGAGTGCTGAGCCTGTGACATCGACCAGACGCAACTTATTGAAATCCCTGTCCGCTTCGGCGTTCGTCGCTGCGGCGACACTCGGCATTTCGCAGCCAATGCCGGCCGTCGCGGCACCCGCGGTCACCATCGTAGCCACCACATCGATGATCGCCGATGCCGCCCGCCAGGTCGGCGGCGAGCGAGTCGCGGTGACCGCCCTGATGGGCCCCGGAGTCGATCCTCACGCCTACCGCCAGACCCGTAGCGACATCGCCGCAATGCTGCGCGCCGACGCGGTGCTCTGGCACGGCCTGTACCTGGAAGCGCAGCTTGAGGAGTTCCTGCTCGATCTCGGCAAGCGCCGGCGGGTCTTCGCCGTCGGCGAGGCCGTTCCGAGGAACAGGCTGATCGCCCATGACACCTATGCCAACCGGTTCGACCCACATATCTGGATGGATCCGTCCCTGTGGCAGCCGGTCGTGCTCGCCGTGCGCGATGCGCTGAGCGAGATCGACCCCGACGGCGCCAAGAGCTACGCCGCCGGCGCAGAGCGCCATCTGACGGAGATCGAGGCGCTCAACGCCTATGCCGCCAACCGGCTCGCCACGGTGCCGCCGGACCAGCGCGTCCTGGTCACCGCCCATGACGCCTTCAACTATTTCGGCCACGCCTTCGACTTCGACGTGTTGGGCATCCAGGGGATCTCGACGGAGTCCGAGGCCGGGCTGCGACGCATCGAGGAACTGGTCGACGCCCTCGTCACCCGCGGCGTCACGGCTGTCTTCGTCGAAAGCTCGGTGTCCGAACGCAATGTCCGCGCCCTGATCGAGGGCGCGGCCGCGCGCGGTCATGCCGTGACGATCGGCGGCGAGCTGTTCTCCGACGCCATGGGCCGGTCCGGTACCTATGAAGGCACGTATATCGGCATGATCGACCACAACGTCACCAGCATCACCCGGGCGCTGGGCGGCGATGCCCCGGCGCAGGGAATGCTGGGTCGGCTCGCGGCCGGATCCTGACGCAGAAAGGTAAGGCATGACCCCCGACGCACAGCTCGAACTGGTTACCGCCGACGGCCGGCGGGTCTCGACCGAGAGCGCGCCCTGCCCGCTGGAGGTGCGCGGCCTGACCGTGTCCTACGGCGAGAAGCCGGCGGTGTTCTCGGTGGATGCGCGCTTCCCGTCCGGTAGCATGACCGCCATCGTCGGCCCCAACGGCGCCGGCAAGTCGACCTTCCTGAAGGGCGCGCTCGGCATTGTGCGGTGCCTCGCCGGCGAGATCCGGTTCTTCGGCCGCCCGTTCAAGGAAACCCGCCGCGACGTCGCCTATGTGCCGCAGCGCGCCTCGGTCGACTGGGATTTCCCCGCCCGGGTGATCGACGTGGTCATGATGGGACTGTACCGCGAGGTCGGCCTGTTCCGCTTCGCCGGATCGCGCCACCGTGCCCGCGCGATTGAGTGTCTGTCGCGGGTCGGCATGCAGGACTTCGCCGACCGGCAGATCGGCCAACTCTCCGGCGGCCAGCAGCAGCGCGTGTTCCTCGCCCGCGCGCTGGCGCAGGACGCCGAACTCTACCTGCTCGACGAGCCCTTCGCCGGGGTCGATGCCGCCACCGAGCATGCCATCGTCACCGTGCTCAAGGAGCTGAAGGCGGCGGGGAAGACCGTGGTCTGCGTCCACCACGACCTGTCGACGGTCAGCGCCTATTTCGACCGGGTCATGCTGATCAATATGCGCAAGCAGGCCGAGGGCCCGATCGCGGAAGCCTTCACGCCCGAGACCCTGCAGGCGACCTATGGCGGCCGCCTCGCCGCGAGTCAGATCGACGAGTTGCGCCTGGGCTCGGCCTGACGGCGGGGCGGTGGACGATGACCACCCTTGATTTCTTCCTCCAGGCGCTGACGCTGCAAGGCGGCTACAACTCCGCGCTCGTTGCCGTTGGCGCCGGGCTGCTCGGGATCGCCGGTGGTGGCGCTGGTGCCTTCGTGTTCCTGCGCAAGCGTGCCCTGGTCTCCGACGCCGTCACCCATGCCACCCTGCCCGGCGTGGCCATCGCCTTCATCATCATGGCGCTGCTTGGCGGCGACGGACGCTGGCTGCCGGGGCTGATCCTCGGCTCGGCGGCCTCCGCCGCCATCGGCCTGATGGCGGTGGAATGGATCAGCGCCAAGACCCGGCTCGGCGAGGATGCGGCCATCGGGGCGGTGCTCTCCGTCTTCTTCGGCCTCGGCATCGTGCTGCTGACGGTGATCCAGACCATGGATCACGGCAAGCAGGCCGGACTCGACACGTTCCTGCTGGGGTCGACCGCCGGCATGCTGATCGGCGAGGCGGTGCTGATCGCCGCCGCCGGGGCCGTCGCGGTTGCCCTGGTCGTTGCCCTGCGCCGGCCGATGACCATGGTCGCCTTCGACCCGGAATACGCCGCCACGCTGGGTATCGACGTCCGTCGCACCGACCTCGCGATGATGGGGCTGGCGCTGATCGTCACCGTGATCGGCCTCAAGATCGTCGGCCTGATCCTGATCGTCGCCCTGCTGATCATCCCGCCGGTCGCCGCCCGGTTCTGGACCGACCGGGTCGACCGGTTGATCCTGATCTCCGCCGCCATCGGTGGGGTGTCGGGCTATACCGGGGCGGCCCTCTCCGCCGCCGCGGCCGACATGCCGACCGGGCCGATCATCGTGCTGATCGCCTTTGCCATGTTCGCGCTGTCGCTTGCCTTCTCGCCGCTGCGCGGCGTGCTCGCCTCGGCCCTGCGCCACCGGCGGTTCCAGCATCGCGTCCATTTGCGCCAGGGGCTGCTGGCCCTGGCCCGCGGCGAGGCGATCTACGACCGGCTGACGCTGCGCATCCTGCGCCGCCGCGGGCTGATCCGCGGTGACGGGGTGGTGACGCAGGACGGACGCGGGGCGGCGGGACGGGCGCAGCTGGACGAGACACGCTGGACCACCGCCCGCCGGCTGCGGGCCGACGACCCGGTGCTGGAGCGCTATGACGGACTGACGCCGATCGATCGGATCCTGACCACGGATCAGGTTGCCCATCTCGACAGCCTGCTGCCGAAACCGGAATCGACGTGATGGACGCCCGCTGATGGAAGTCGGAGCCGAATTCGTCCAGCTCAGTCTGGCGCCGATCGTGATCGGAACGCTGGCGGCCATCGCCTGCGCGCTGCCGGGCAATTTCCTGCTGCTGCGCCGCCAGGCGCTGATCGGCGACGCGATCAGCCATGTGGCGCTGCCGGGCATCGTTGTCGCCTTCCTGGTCACGGGCACCATCGCCACCTGGCCGATGATGATTGGCGCCGCCGGTGCCGCCGTGGTCGCGGTCGCCCTGATCGAGTTGATCAAGCGGCTCGGCCGGGTCGAGCCGGGGGCGGCCATGGGTGTGGTGTTCACCACCCTGTTCGCGGCCGGCGTCCTGCTGCTGGAGCAGTCCGATACGAGCGGCGTCCATATCGATGTCGAGCATGCGCTCTACGGCAACCTGGAAAGCCTGATCTGGTTCGACGCGGTCGGCTGGTCCTCGCTCGCCGATCCCGCCGCCCTGGCCGGCTTGCCGCCGCAGCTTTTCCGCCTGGCCATCGTGCTCGCGGTGATCGTCGTCTTCCTTGTCGCATTCTGGAAGGAGCTGGCGATCTCGACCTTCGATCCCGGCTTCGCCCAGGCGCTCGGCATCCGCACCGGCGCGGTCGGCTTCGCCCTGGTCGTCGCCTCGGCGATCGCCGCCGTCGCCGCCTTCGACGCGGTCGGCTCGATCATCGTCATCGCCATGTTCGTCTGCCCGCCGGCGACCGCCCGGCTGATGACCGACCGGCTCGGCCGGCAGATCGCCTGGAGCGTCCTGTTCGCCACCACCTCGGCGATCGCCGGCTATGTGTTCGCCGGGTACGGACCGCTGTGGTTTGGCTCCGCCGATGCGGTCAGCGCCGCCGGCATGATCGCCACCGTCGCCGGCCTGCAGCTCGGCCTCGCCTGCATGATCGGGCCGCGCCGGCAGCGCACCGGCCAAGCCGCGGCGCCGCACTAAGACAATCGGACGCAAAAGGGTCGCTCCGCCGGCGGGATCGCGTATATCTGTGGGGGACCTCACAGTAAGGACGCCGCATGCCGACCTCGCCCGAGCGCCTTGAACGCGCCATTGCCATGACCGAGCGCCTGATCGCGTTCGACACCACGTCGCGCAACTCCAATCTGGCGCTGATCGAGGACGTGAAGGCCTATCTCGACGGTCTCGGCATCGGCTCGCGGCTGACCTACGACGACGGCGGCGGCAAGGCCAATCTCTGGTGCACCATCGGGCCGGAGGAGCGGGGCGGCATCGTGCTGTCGGGCCATACCGACGTGGTGCCGGTCGACGGCCAGGAATGGACCACGGACCCATTCTCCCTGACCCGCCGTGGCGGCAAACTGTACGGGCGCGGCGCCTGCGACATGAAGGCCTTCGTCGCCATCGCGCTCTCGCTGGCACCGGAGATGGCCACGGCGGACCTGAAGGTGCCGATCCATTTCGCCTTCTCCTATGACGAGGAGGTCGGGTGCATCGGCGTGCAGCGCATCGTCGACGACGTGGTTGCCAACCTGCCGCTGCCCCGCGCCGTGATCGTCGGCGAGCCGACCTCGATGAAGCTGATCGGCGGCAACAAGGGTACGCGCATCTACAAGACCCGGGTCACCGGCGTGCCGGGCCATTCCAGCGACCCGCGCCACGGCGCCAACGCCATCACCGCCGCCAGCCGCATGATCGCCTTCATCGACGACCTGGGCCAGGAGATCGCCGCCAATCCTCAGACCGACAGCCCGTTCGACCCGCCCTACACCACGCTGACCGTCGGCGTGATCGACGGCGGTACCGCCCACAACATCATCCCGGAATTCTGCGACATCACCTGGGGCATGCGGGTGCTGCCGGACGATGACGGCGACGTTTACGAGAACCGGATCAGAAACTACTGCACCGAGGTGCTGGAGCCGACGCTGAAGGCGATCGCGCCGCATACCGGCTTCGAGCACCGCAAGCTGGTCGACAGCGCCGGCCTGCGCCCGGAGCATGAATCCGCCGCCGAGACCCTGGTGCGCCAGCTCACCGGCCTCAACCAGTCGAGCGTGGTGTCCTTCGGCACCGAGGCCGGAACCTTCCAACGCGCCGGCATGCCGGCGGTGATTTTCGGTCCCGGCAGCATCGACCAGGCGCATAAGGCGGACGAATTCATCGCCGTCGACCAGATGGCGCAATGCGTGGATTTCATGGTCGACCTGATCGACTGGGCGAAGACGGCCGACTGATCCCCTGTTAGGACTCGCCTCCAGGAGGGGACCGACCCTGGAGAAATCTGGATGACGCAGCGCGACCACGCCGTCCTGGAGAATGAGTGGATCTCCCTGGCGGGCGGGACGAGCCTCGCCGCCCGGATCTGGATGCCGACGGGCGCCGAGGCCGATCCGGTTCCCGCCGTGCTGGAATACCTGCCCTATCGCAAGCGCAACGGGACGGCGCCGCGCGACGAGTCGACATATCCGCTCTTCGCCGCCGCCGGCATCGCCGGGGTGCGGGTCGACATCCGCGGTTCCGGCGAGTCCGACGGCGTGATCGACGGCGAATACTCCGAGCGCGAGCTGTCCGACGCCTGCGCGGTGATCGACTGGATCGCCCGCCAGCCCTGGTCGAACGGCAGCGTCGGTATGATGGGAATCTCCTGGGGCGGCTTCAACTGCCTGCAGGTGGCCGCCCTCAAACCGCCGGCGCTGAAGGCGGTGATCTCCATCGCCTCGAGCGTCGACCGCTACAACGACGACATCCACTACAAGGGCGGGACGCATCTCTCAGCCCAGCTCTCCTGGGCGGCGACCATGCTGGCCTACCAGTCGCGCCCCCCCGATCCGGCGATCGTCGGCGAGGCGTGGCGGGCGATGTGGATGGAGCGCCTGGCGGGCGAGCCGTTCATGCTGGAGGAGTGGCTGGCGCACCAGCGCCGCGACGCGTTCTGGAAGCACGGGTCCATCGGTGAGGATTTCGGCGGGTTCCCGGTCCCGGCGCTGATGATCGCCGGTTGGGCCGACGGCTACCGCACGACGCCGTTCAAGGCGGTCGAGGGCATGCCGGACAAGGCCAAGGCTCTGGTCGGTCCGTGGACCCACAAATACCCGCATTTCGCCTGGCCGACGCCCCGCGCCGATTTCCACGGCGAGGCGATCCGTTGGTGGAACCGCTGGCTGCGCGACGAGGCCAACGGGGCGGAGCGCACCCCGCAGATGCGGGCGTTCATTCTGGACGGCCCGAAGCCCAGCCTGTGGCGCGACCGCGATCCGGGCTTCTGGATCGCCAAGCGGGTCTGGACGGCGCCGGAGCAACAGATCCTGGGGGTCACCGCCGACGGCCGTCTCGGCGACACGCCGGTCGCCTCCGCCGCCCCGGTCACCCTACGCTCGCCGCTCGATACCGGGACGGCGGCCGGCGAGTGGTTCACGCTGGCGCCCGATACCCAGATGGCCAGTGACCAGCGCGGCGACGACATGGGCTCGCTTGTGTTCGACACTCCGGTGCTTGAGGAGGAGATCCTGCTGCTGGGCCGGGCGGAGGTGTCGCTGACCCTGTCCTGCGATGCGCCACTGGCCAATCTCTGCGCCCGACTGGTGGACCTGCACCCGGACGGTACCGCGACCCGGATCGCCTTCGGCGTCCTCAACCTCGCCCATCGCGACGGGAACGAGAACCCAACGCCGATGACACCGGGCGAGCCGGTGGCGGTCGCGCTGACCCTGGATGCCTGCGGTTATCGGCTGGCGCCAGGGCATCGGCTGCGGCTGTCACTCTCCAGCGCCTATTGGCCGACGATCCTGCCGCCGCCCTTCGACGCGACGCTCACATTGGACATCGCCTCCCTGCGGCTTTCCCTGCCGCTGCTGGGCGCGCATGAGCGGATCGCGATGCCGGAGCCGGAGAATCCAGAGCCGCTGCCGACCTACGACCAGGTCACCCCGGGCAGCGGCAAGCGGGAGGTACGGCGCATCCTGTCCACCGGGACGACGGAGTATCGGATCACCGAGGACAGCGGCCTGATCCGCCATCCGGGCAATGGTCTCTGCTCGGCGGAAACCCGGGACGAGGTATGGTCGATCCGCGCCGGCGACCCGCTGTCCAGCACCGGCCGGGTGGCGCGGGTCTGCGTCACCCGCCGCGACGACGGATGGGAGACGAAGACGGTCAGCACCTGCGGGCTGTCCTGCACGGCGCAGGACTGGAGGATCGAGGCGCGGGTGCAGGCTTTCGAGAATGGCGAGCAGATGTTCGACAAGTCGTACACGCGGAGCATTCCGCGCGACATGATGTGAGGCGATGGCTATGAGTGCAGAAGCGGTCGGACCGGGCTTGGCGACGCGACGGGCGTCCTGTTCCTGCGGATCACTGACCGTGAACTGCACGGGCGAGCCGACGCTGGTGGCGCTGTGCCATTGCCTGGAATGCCAGAGGCGCACCGGCGGACCATTCGGCGTGGCGGCGTTCTTCCCCGAAGCCTCCGTCGTCCTCGAGGGACCGACCACGGAATACCGGCGGACGGGCGACAGCGGCCACGAGATCGAGTTCCATTTCTGCCCAACCTGCGGCAGCACGCTCTGCTGGCGCCCGCATTTCAGGCCCGGACTGGTCGCCGTCGCGATCGGCGCCTTCGCCGACCCGGATTTCCCGGCGCCGAGCAAGGCGGTCTACCCCCATCACCGACACCCGTGGGCGACGGTCGCGATCGGAACCCAATAGACGCCCCGATCCCTAGACGACTTCCTGGACTCCCCTTGGGGCGATCCAGGATCGTGCCCGCATCCGAGCCAGCCTCTGGATCCTGGATCAGGCTTCACCTGTCCAGGAAGTCGCCGCTGACAAAGATCTAGGAAGCAGACTTTATCGCCTCCATCGCCGCGCGCGCCTGATCCGGGATCGGCACGGATTTGTTGGTCGCCCGGTCGACATAGACATGGACGAAATGGCCGAAGGCACAGATCTCGGCCTGGCCCTTCTTGAACAGTCCGACCTCGTAGGTCACCGACGACGTGCCGATGCGTGCCACCCGGATACCGGCCTCGACCACGTCGGGGAAGGCGATGGGGCGCTTGTAGGCGCAGCGGGTCTCAACCACGAAACCGACAGTCTCGCCGGTCAGATAGTCGAGCCCGCCGTTCTCGATCAGGTACTGGTTCACCACCGTGTCGAAATACGAGTAGTACTCGACATTGTTCACGTGGCCATAGACGTCGTTATCCATCCAGCGCGTTGGAATCTCCAGGAAATGCCGGTAATCGGCCCGCGTCGGCTCGGCAGGTTTCCCATCGGGTTCGCCGGTCATGCCGCGATCCCCGCGAGGAAGTCGCGCAGGATGTCCAACGTCTCGTCAGGGCGTTCGATGGACATCATGTGTCCGGTCGCCGGCAGCACCGCGAGGCGGGCATCGGCGAAGGCACCGACCAGCGCCTTGGCTCCCTTCAGCGGCGTCATCCGGTCATCGTCACCCGCCAGGATCAGCACCGGACAGGTCACCCTGCCGGCCGCTTCGGACGCCCCCACGTAGCCATTCGAGGCCTTGAGATCGACACCAAGCGCCCCCTTGAGGCCGCGCTCCAACGTGCGCAGGCCCGCTCCGGGCATCCAGGCGCCGGGCGCGCGGTTGCCGCCGATCTGCGCCGGTCGGCCGAAGCCCCAGCCGATCATCGCCTCGACGGCACCGTGATCGCCCTTGTCGGCGGCGCCTTGCAGCGCCGGATTCACCGGCATTGCCGCCGCGGCACCCAGCATCATCAGCGCCAGGGCGGCCTCCCCCGCCTGGGCCGCCGCCTCCAGCGCGATCAGCGCGCCGAGGGAGTGGCCGGCCAGCGCGAACCGATCGGCCCCCACCGCCTTCACCGCCGCCAGTACCCAGGCGGCCATCGCCGGCACGTCCTCAAGCGCCGGTCCGGCGCTGCCCCCATGCCCCGGCAGGTCGAGCGCCAGCACAGACCAGCCGTGATGGGCGAAATAGCGGGTCTGCAGCGTCCAGACCGTGTGGTCCATCCCGGCCCCGTGGACAAAGACCAGGGCGGGCCTGGCAGCATCGAACGGGCGTCCGCCGGTGGCGGCGAACGCCTCACTTCCATCGACAGTCAGCTTCATGCGCCGGCGGCTCCAGCGAGTTTGACGGATGTGGCGCGTGCGGCGGCCCGCAGCGCCTGCTTCAGATCCTCGACGATGTCCTTGGGATCTTCCAGGCCGACCGACAGGCGCACCAGATCCTCGCTCAGTCCCGACGCCTTCATGGTCTCGGCGTCGAGCTGCTGGTGGGTGGTGCTGGCCGGATGCAGGACCAGGGATTTGGCATCGCCGACATTGGCGAGATGCGACCACAGCCGCAGCGCCTCGATGAAGACTCGGCCCGCCTCGCGTCCGCCCTTGATGCCGAAGGCGATCATCGAGCCCGCGCCCTTCGGCAGCAGCTTGGCGGCCACTGCGTGGTCGGGATGGTCCTCCAGTTCCGGATAGGCGACCCATTCGACCTCGTCCGCCTCCTTCAGGAAGGCGACGACGGCGCGGGCGTTGGCGACATGGCGGTCCATGCGCAGCGGCAGGGTCTCGACGCCCTGGAGGATGTGGAAGGCGTTGGCCGGGCTCATGCAGGCGCCGAAATCGCGCAGGCCCTCGGCCCGGGCACGCATCAGCAGCGCCTGAGGACCGTATTCCTCGGCGAAATCGAGGCCGTGATAGCCGGCATAGGGCTCGGTCAGGGTCGGGA
>JARGOG010000085.1 GCA_029212785.1 Thalassobaculaceae bacterium | reverse complement strand
GCTACAGCGGGCGCTCCAGGAAGATCGTCTCCTCGATCGGCGTGGCGTAGTAGGCAGCCCGCGGATTGAAGCCCAACTTGGCGTACATCGCCACCGCATCGCCCATGCGGCTCGGCAGCGTGTCCAGCACCATGGCGGTGAACCCCGCCTCCCGGGCCGATGCCATCGCCGCTTCCGCCAGCCTGCGGCCGAGCCCGAGGCCGCGTCCCGACGGGCGGACGTAGAGCCGCTTCATCTCGCAGTGTCCGGCGCCGAGCGACGGCAGCGGCTTGACCGCGATGCCCCCGAGCGCGTCGCCGCCCCCATCCCGATCCCAGGCGACCAACATGGTTCCGGGAGCGCCATAGACCCGCTCCAGGGTCGCCAGTTCGGCTTCCAGCCCCTGGTATCCGAGATCGATCGCCAGCCAGTCCACGTATTCCCGGACCAGTTCGGCGAACGCGGCCCGGTCCGCGGCCGATGCGGCCGGCCGGATCGAAACGATCCGCGTCATGGCAAGACAATCTCCCCGCGCATCATCGCCACGCACCGGCCACCGACCCGGATCGCGGTGGTGACACCACCGGCCCGGTCCGCCTCGCCCAGCAGCAGGGACGGTCGCCCCATCTCCACGCCCTGGGCGATGCGATGGCTCATCGAGCCGTCGGCAGGACCGTCAAGTTCCGCCAGGAGGCCGACCAGGGCGCCATTGGCGCTGCCTGTGGCCGGGTCCTCGTCGATATTGTCGAGCGGCGCGAACATCCGGGTGCGCAGATCCACCGCATCCCCCTTGGTGGCGCGGACATAGCAGTGGATGTCGTAGGCCGGCCGGTGGGCGAGACGCGTCTCGAACTCCGCCCGTACCGGTCGCGCCGCCTCCAGCGCCGCCCGATTCGTGAGCTCGACGAGGATGAACTCGAGGCCGACCGTACCGCCGACCGGCGGGTGACGGTCGATCCGGATGGCCTGTTCGTCGAGCCCGAGACAGGCGGCGATATCGGTCGCCGGCACCGCCTCTCCGCGCTGAAACGGCTGCGGGACGGTCAGCTGGGCGCCGACCGGCCGGCCGCCCTCGTTCAGGATCGCGATCGGGACCAGCCCGGCCGCCTCCTCGAAACGGACGGCGGCGCCGATCGCCCTGCCGAATACCGCGCCGCGCCAGGCGAGGACCGTTGCGGTACCCACATTGGGATGGCCGGCGAACGGCACCTCGCGGGTGGGCGTGAAGATCCGGACATGGGCGGTGTTCGCCGGATCCGTCGGCGGCAGGACGAAGGTCGTCTCCGAGTAATTGAACTCGATCGCGATCGCCTGCATCCGCTCGGTCGAGAGATCCTTGCCACCGAACACAACCGCCAGCGGATTGCCGCCGAACGCGGTGTCGGTGAACACGTCCACGGTCTCATAGGTCAGGCTCATTTCCACCTCTCCCGTTCTGTCGATGGGCCGGCCACTATCCCTCGATGCTGCCGCGCATCACGGAGACCGACCGGCCACCGATGCGCACCACCGTGCCGGTGCCGCCGGCATGGTCGACCGCGCCTTGGATCAGCGACGGGCGGCCCATCTCCACGCCCTGGGCGATACGCATCTCCAATGTACCGCTGCCGCCTTCCAACGCGCCCAGCAACCCCATCAGCGCGCCGCAGGCACTGCCGGTGGCCGGGTCCTCCGCCACGTTGCGGATCGGTGCGAACATGCGCGCGCGGATGTCGATATCGGCTTCCTCGCACCGGGCGTAGCAGAGGATGGCACCGTTCGCGGCGACGGCGGGCTGGTCGGCGAAGCGGGCGGCAACCGGCTGCGCCCGGCGGACCGCCTCGGCGCCGGTCAGCTCGGCCAGGATGAAGGGCAGACCCACCGAGCCGATCACCGGAGCATGGCGGGCCGTCGTCACCGCGTCCGGTTCCAGGCCGAGACAGGCCGCGACCTCGGCCACCGGGATCTCCTGATGGCGCGAGAACGGTTCCGGCGCGGTCAGCGTGGTCGCCGTCACCGCACCGTCGGTGCGTGTCAGCGTCACCGGGACCACCCCGGCAATCTCCTCGAACCGGACCGTGTCGCCGAGCGGCCGCCCGAACAATTCCCCCCGCCAACCGACCACGGCGGCGGTGCCGACATTCGGATGGCCGGCGAAGGGCATCTCGCGCTTGGTCGAGAAGATCCGCACCCGCGCCGTGTTCACCGGATCCGTCGGCGGCAGGACGAAGGTCGTCTCCGAGTAGTTGAACTCCCGCGCGATCGCCTGCAGGCGGTCGGTCTCCAGCTCTTCGGCGCCGAACACGACGGCGAGCGGATTACCGCCGAAGCGGGTCTCGGTGAAGACATCGACGGTCTCGAAACTCAGACTCATGGCACAGGTCTCCCGTTCGCGCCGGCGCCCGGCGCGTCGCACATGCCGCGGATGCAACGCCCTCAGTCGACGAGGGCGATGCTGATCCGGCGGTTCTGCTTTCCCTTGTTCTCGATCTTGGTGACCTCCAGGCGGCCGATCTCGCCGGTCGTCTTCACGTGGGTCCCGCCGCAGGGCTGGTAGTCCACATCCTCGCCGATGCGGATCATCCGGACGGTTCCGGCCCCGGTCGGCGGTTTGACCGACATGGTGCGCACCAGGTCCGGATTGGCCGCCAGCTCGGCATCGGTAATCGCGCCGATGGTGACCGCATGGTCGCCGGCGATGACCGCATTGAGCTTCTCCGTCAGGGCTTCCTTTTCCGGCACGTTCTCCGGCTCCAGGTTGAAGTCCAGGCGGCTCTTGGCGTCGCCGACCTGACCGCCGGTCACGCCGCCATCGACCAGCGAACACAGGATATGCAGGGCGGTGTGCATCCGCATCAGCCGGTGGCGCCGGTCCCAGTCGACGGTCGCGGTCACCGTATCGCCTGCCGACAGCGCCGCCGCACCCTCGCCCGGAACATGGACAATGCCCGCGATCGCCTTGCCCTTGCGGGTGTCGGCAACCGGCACGCTGCGGCCATCGGCCGTGGTCAGCGTCCCCAGATCGCCCGGCTGGCCGCCGCCGGTCGGGTAGAAGATCGTGCGGTCGAGGACGATCCCCTCCTCGCCCACCGAAACCACTTTGGCCTCGCAGGATTTGAGGTAGGAGTCCTCGCGGAACAGCTCCTCGGTCATCGGTCCACCTTTCGCATCGCTTGCTCTCAGGACGTCCGGTTCAGAACGTCTCTCCCAGAACCTTACGATAAACGTCCATATCCACGTTACCACCGGACAGGATCACACCAACCTTGCGCCCTTGCCAGCGCTCGCGCACTTGCATCAGCCCGGCGAGCGGCACCGCCCCGGCCCCCTCGGCGATGTTGTGGGTGTCGGTGTAATAGGCGCGCATCGCCTCGGCGATCTCCGCCTCGGAGACCTTGATGATCCCGGCGGCGCCGGCCTTGATCCGCGCGAACGCGGCGGCGTTCGGAACCCGGCAGTCGACACCGTCGGCGATCGTCGGGGCGCTGGCCGCATTCGTGGAAACCGGATGCCCGGCCTCGAAGCTCAGCGCATAGGCCGGCGCCGCCTCCGAGACCACGCCCCAGACTTCCGCCTTGGAGCCGACGGCGTCACGGGCCGCCATCACCGCGCAGATGCCGGATCCGAGCCCGATCGGCACGAACACCGCCTCGAGATCGGGCGCGGCGCGGAACAGCTCCATACCATAAGTCGCGACACCGTCGACCAACCGGTCGTGGAAGCTGGCGAACATGTGCAGCCCGCGCTCTTCCGCCAGTCCCTGCGCATATTCGAAGGCTTCCTGGAAGTCGCGGCCGTGGACCAGCAGCTCGCCGCCCCAGGCCTGCATCGCGGCGTTCTTCTCCACCGAGTTGCCTTCCGGCACGACGACGGTCGCCGACAGCCCGGCCCGGCGCGCGGCGATCGCCACCGACTGGCCGTGGTTGCCGCGGGTAGCCGCGATGACGCCGGTCACCTCCGGATGGGTCCGGCGCAAATGGTCGACATAGACCGAACCACCGCGGATCTTGAAGGCCCCGGCCGGCGTGTGGTTCTCATGCTTGACCCAGACCTCCGCCCCGACCCGCTCGCACAGCAGCGGCCAGGCGTATTGCGGCGTCGGCGCCATCACCGAATAGACGATCTCGGCGGCGGAATTCAGTCGCTCCAGGGCGTCGGTCTGCGTCATCGGTCCGGTTCCTTCCTGGAACAATGTCCTGACTGACTGTCTGTCACTGGGACAATGTTCCGATTGTCATTCTGATTGTCTGGCATATTGTCTCGCTAAATTCGGTTCAAGTGGAACATTGTCACCATGACACATTGGCTCCCAGACATTCGCGGCCGGACCGGGCCGCGCTACCGGGCCATCGCCGAGGCGATCGCCGACGATATCCAGGCGGGCCGGCTCTCGGTCGGCACCCGGTTGCCGACCCATCGCGACCTGGCCTGGCGCCTGGGCGTCACGGTGGGAACCGTCACCCGCGCCTACAAGGAAGTGACGGCGCGCGGTCTGGTCGATGGCGAGATCGGCCGCGGCACCTTCGTGCGCGATCCCCGCACCCATGGCTGGGGCCGCAACTCCGACAGCGATCCGGCGCCGGTCGATATGGGCCTGAACTTCCCGACGGAGATGGCGGAGACCGAGACCGCTCTGAAGGCGACCCTGGCGGAGATCGTCGCCGATCCGCGCGACCTGCGGCTGGCCTCCTACGACATCAACGGCGGCCGGCGGGAGCATCGTGCCGCCATCGCCCATTGGATGGCCGGCGGCGGCGTGGCGGCGACGGCGGACACGACCCTGATCTCCGCCGGCGCCCAGCATGCGATTGCCACCGCCCTGCAGGCGCTGACCGAGCCGGGCGACGTGGTGCTATGCGATCCGCTGACCCATCCGGGCTTCATCGGCTGCGCGTCGACCCTGCGGCTGCGCACCGTCGGCGTCGAATGGGATGGATCGGGCATGGCGCCCGACGCGCTGGACGCCGCCATCCGCCACCATCGGCCCAAGGCCCTCTTCATCATCCCGACCGTGCACAATCCGACCTCACTCACCTTCGTCGAAGGTCGGCGACGGGATCTGGCGCGGGTGATCGCGCATCACGGCCTGCCGGTGGTCGAGGACGACCTGTACCGCTCCTATGCGGATGCCGATGTGCCGCCGCCGCTCGCCGCCTTCGCGCCGGACCAGGTGATCTACCTCACCAGCGCTTCCAAGCACCTGTCGCCCGGGCTGCGGGTCGGCGCCCTGCACATGCCGCCGCGGCTGCGCGCCCGGGGCCGGGCGGCGATCCGCGACACGATCTGGATGGCGGCCCCGCTCAGCGTCGAGGTCATCGTGCGCTGGCTCGCCGATGGTACCGCCGACCGGCTCGCGGAGAGCAAGCGCCGGGCCCAGAAAGCCAGAGCGGCGGAGGCCCGTCGGCTGCTCGGCCCGCTGGTGGCGATCCATGCCGAGGCCAGTCCCCATGCCTGGCTGCGGGTACCGGATACCTGGGGCGGCAGCGACCCGGCGGCGGCTCTGCTGGAGCGCGGCGTGGTGACCACATCGGGCGAGGTGTTCGCGACGACGCCCGGCGCCGGCCGTGGGCGGATCCGCCTGGCCCTCGGCCGTCCCGAGCGTCACGACGATACGGTCGCCGGCCTGCAGATCGTCGCCGAGACGCTGTTGCGAGGTCCGGCCGAGGACCGGGCGTTCATGTAGGAAAGCCATGCGGCGACGCTCACGCGCGGTCGTCCACCTCGTCGACCGCGACCATCGCCGCCGGCTCCCAGTCGAGCAGGCCGACCTTGCACATCCACACGACATGTCGCCGCAGATTGTCGCGCGGCGCCGCGGCCATCGCGGCGGCCAGATCGTCGACGGTGATCCCGCCGCGCTCGGCCGCCAATGCCAGGATCCGGGAACTCTGTCCCGCCGGCAGACGCCAGGCGGCTGTGGCCGAATTCAGGGTCGCGTCGTGATGGGCCGCCGCCTGCGCCGGCGTGGCCGCCGCATGGAGACGGATTCCGCCGGACAGGCTTTCCGTGGCGAAATCAGCGAAGGCGGTGAACGGATCGTTTCGCACCGGATTGCCGCGCGGTACGGGTCCCTGCTCGTGCGCCGGCGCCGCGGCGCGACTTTTCGCGAGATCCTCGAACAGATCGGCGTATTGCGGGATCACCACAGACCAGTCGAACCTGGCCCGGGCATGATCGCGGGCCGCCGCTCCGACCGCGCGCGCGCGGTCGGGATCCTTGGCCAGGGTGGTCAGCGCGTCGGCCGCCGCCCTCACATTGACCGCCACGTGGGAGGCAACCTGCGCCCCGTAGAACTGATAGGTGTCCATGCCGAGCGCGTGGCGCTGGGCCATCAGTTCCCCGGTGCCCGGTGGCGAGATCAGGGTCGGCACCCGGAATCCCGTCACGCCGTCATGAACGGTGAAGCGATAACCGTCCCAGTCGCTGACCACCACCGGCAGGCCGGCGGCCATGGCCTCGATCGGCGTGATGCCGAAGGTCTCCTGGGTATTGTCCACCATCGACACGAAGACATCCGCGGCCGGCCAGACCAGATCCATGACCTTTGGGTCATTGCCGTCGAGGAAACCGACATCGACCGACGGCGCGTATAGGGCGGCAACCTCCTCCCAGAGATGCTTGCCACGCTCCGCCGCCGGAAACCACCCGGCCATGAGGAAGCGGACGGGCCGGCCGATCCGCTGCGCCACCTGTTCGGCGGCGGCGAACATTCCCTGCGGATAGGCCTTCTCGAAAAACGACAGACGACCGACCCAGAGCAGCGTGAAGACGTCGTCGTCGATGCCGAGCGCCTGACGCGCCGGCGTCCGCCGGGCCGGATCGCCACGCCGGGCGAACGCTCCGGTGTCGATGCCGAGCGGGATCACGGGGAGTTGCGGCAGAGGAGGCGTGCGGCGGGCATCCGGCGTCGAGAACCGGGACGCGAGGAAATCGGCCGTCTCCGTCAGCATGGTACGAAGGTGCCGCTCGACCGCCGGCGACGTACAGATCAGCGCGTCCCAGGGTTCGACCGGCGTGGTCAGCACGTCGGCGATATAGGCGCGCATCGCCTGCGGCGCCAAGGAATGGATCAGACCAACGAAACTGTAATCCCGGTCACCCTTGGCACGACGCATCCAGGAGAGCTCGGCGATGCTCGCCTGCCCGCGCAGAAAAACCCCGCGATCGGCGATCTCCTTGTGGTTCAGCACGGAGGTGGTGAGCACCGGTTTCGGCGGCACCTCGCCGTCGAACAGGCTCAGGCCGAGTTCCCTGGCATCGACCCGCATATGCGCCAGAAACATCTGGTCGTCCCAGGGCCCGTGCTTGATCAGGGCGCGATAGAGGCCGCGATTGGCAACGTCCTTGCCGAAGGGATTCGTCCGCTGCTGAAGGTGCTGGTCGCCGATATAGATGGCGCAGCCGCCGGGCATGCAATGTCCTTTCGCCAGTTCAGGATCGAGTGGCTCTCAAGCGTCTATATTAAGAGTGCGCCCACCAAAGGTTAAAGGGGCGAACGGAGGGCGGAAAGAGTGACTTCCGCCACTTGCGACACCGAATTCAACGGCCCCATATGACCGATGCCGGACAGGGAGACGACCGTCCCCCGGGACAGGCGCCGGACCGCGCCGGCCGCCATGCGCCGGGCGATCTCCGGCGAACGGTCCCCGTGGATCAGCACCGTGGGCGGCGCCGCGTCCCAGATCTCCGGGCCGATGACTGCGCTGCCCGTGGCCTGGGTATCCGCCACCACCTCCGCCGCCCGGGCGACCAGGCGGGCACGCACCGGATCCGGCAGATCCGCCCACGGCGCGTCGTTCCAGATCTCCACGAAGACCCGGATGGCGTCCTCGGGCCGTCCTTCCGCCAGATGACGCCTCATCGCCGCCGCCATCGCCGACTCGGCCGCGATCAGAGCGGCATCCGCCTCGGCGTCCAGGGCGTCGAACAGGATCGGCTCGAACAGGACCAGCCGGTCGAGGTCGAGCGCCGTCGATGCCAGCAGGGCCGCCAGTCCGCCCATGGAATGGCCCACGAGAACCTGGGCACCGCTCGCCTCCACGGCCCAGCGGGCGATCGCCACATGGGCCTCGACGGCCGAGACGGCGCGTCCGACATGGCTGTTGCCGTAACCATGAAGGGCCGGCGACAGACACTGCCATCCCGCCCCGGCCAGGCGCTCCGCGAACGGACCATAGGCCCGCGGATCGATCGCGGCGGCATGCAGCAGCACGAGCGGTCGCCCGCCTGCCCCCCAGCGATGCACCTCCACCTGACCGAAGCCCGTCTGCACGATTTCGCTCTGTCTCGCCCCCATCCCGCCCGACGCCTCGCTTGTACGATCCGATGCGCTCTCCCTATCATCCGGGAAAAAGACGCGAAAGGAGGGGCCGATCATGACGGTGCTGATCGCCGGCGGCGGGATCGGCGGGCTGACAGCGGCACTCAGCCTGCATCAGGTCGGCATCCCGTGCCGGCTGTTCGAGGCGGTCGACCGGCTGGCCCCCCTGGGGGTGGGGATCAACGTCCTGCCCCATGCGGTGCGGGAACTGACCGAACTGGGCCTGCAGGAGGATCTGTTGGCGCTCGGCATCCCGACCGCCCGGCTGGCCTATTACTCGCGCCGGGGCCAGGAGATCTGGTCGGAACCGCGTGGTCTGGCGGCGGGGTATGCCTGGCCGCAAGTGTCGATCCACCGCGGCGCGCTGCAGATGCTGCTGACCCGTGCCGTGCGCGACCGCCTCGGCCCGGACGCGATCGCCACCGGCCACGCGCTGACATCGTGGGAAGAGCGCGGGGAGCGGATCGTCGCCCGCTTCGCCGACCGGTCCGGCCGGCAGATCGCCGAGGTGGCGGGCGACGTTCTCATCGCCGCCGACGGCATTCACTCCACCGCCCGTGCCATCCTGCACCCGGACGAGGGGCCACCGATCTGGAACGGCGCCATCCTGTGGCGCGGCACGGCTCGGGCCTCCCCCTTCCTTGGTGGGCGGACGATGATCATGGCCGGATACGAGTTCCAGAAATTCGTGTGCTACCCGATCCGCGATCTGGATGGCGCGGGGGAGGAGGGTCGCCAGCTCATCAATTTCATCGCCGAGCGCAAGTTCGGCCCGGATCAGCCGTGGCGGCGCGAGGACTGGAACCGGGCCGGGCGGCGCGAGGACTATCTGCCGCCATTCGAGGACTGGGTGTTCGACTGGCTCGACATACCCGGGCTGATCCACGCCGCCGAGACGGTCTACGAGTACCCGATGGTCGACCGCGACCCGTTGGAGGCTTGGAGTCATGGGCGGATGACCCTGCTCGGCGACGCCGCCCATCCGATGTATCCGATCGGTTCCAACGGGGCGAGCCAGGCGATTCTGGACGCGCGGGTGCTGACCCGCGAGTTGCTGGCGCGGGGGCTGACGCCGGACGCGCTGACGGCCTACGAGGCGGAGCGGCTGCCGGCCACGGCGAAGATCGTGCGCGCCAATCGCGGGAACGGGCCGGAGCAGGTGATGCAGATGGTGGAAGAACGCGCGCCCAACGGGTTCGAGCACATCGACGCCGTGCTGAGCGCGGAGGAGCGTGAAGGGACGGCCGCGGCCTATAAGCGCCTTGCCGGGTTCGACAAGGACGCTCTCAACACGCGGCCGCCCATCGTGCCTGGAGCAGCGGCCTGACCGGGGGCTGGGGCAAGCTTAATCAGGACCGTCACTGGGCCGACTTCTCGATGGCCCGGCTTTCCGCCGGACCGGTTATTCCTGGGTCAGCAGAGCGCGGGCCTGGACCACGGTCTCGGTGGCCTCGGTGAATTGGCCGGCGCCGCACTGGGCGACCGCCTCGGAGATCTTCGACTCGACGGCCTTGTCGGTATCTTCGGTCACCTCGGTCTCAGCCAGCATCTCGCGGGTGTCGGAGACGAGCTGGCCACAGGTCTTGGCATCGGTTGCCGGTGCGACGCCACGCGCGGCATTACCCGCAGCAAAGGCCGCAGCCGAAAACAGCACGATCGCGAACGCCGAAACGATGGCGGTACGGATATTGACGTAGGACATTTGTAGAAGGGCCTCCCGGCCCGGGCGCGCGTGCGGCGCGGCGCCATCCGGTTATCGCCGGACAAACGGTGCCGGCCCCCCCAGATCGCGGCCTGGAATATCATCCTGTCCGCGGCGTCTTGAAAGAGGGAAACCCATGCGCTGAACGCGGGACCGCCATGAGGGACGCGCAGGGTCGGGTTTGCAGATGCCGGGCCCGGACCCTACGTACAGGAACAACAAAGAGATCCCGATGGAGCAGAGCATGAGCGAGACGGCGCCGGACACCCCGACCAGCCCTTACGGTACGTCCGGCGAGGCCGAGCGCTTGATGCAGTACGACGCCAACAAGAAATCGATGCTGCTCGCCTATGTATTATGGTTCTTTCTTGGAACCTTCGGCGTCCATCGTTTCTATCTCGGTGCCACCAAGAGCGCGGTCGTTCTGCTGGCACTCTGGGTCATCTGCGGCGCCATCTCCGGTGCGACCGGCGGTATTCTTGGCTTCCTGCTCCTGATCCCCGGTCTGTGGTGGTTCCTGGACCTGCTCCTGATCCCGGGTATCGTCCAGCGCAAGAATAGCGAGTTGATCGCGATGCTGAGCCGCTGAGCGACGACCGATCGGCCGCCGATGGCGGTCCGAGGGCCCGATCCTTGACCCGGCGCGCCCTCGCGCGTATACACCCGGCTTCTTGGCACAGCTTCGGCCGCCGAGACCTTAACGGGTTCCGTCCGTCCTCGAGGGTTCGAGCACGGGCGCGTTTCCGTTTGGCACTTTGGGTTCGATCGTAACGCACCAACGGGTGACGACGTGTTCGAAGGATTGAGCGAGCGTCTTGGGTCGGTCTTCGACCGCCTGAAGAAGCGCGGCGCACTGAGCGAAAGCGATGTGACGGCCGCCATGCGCGAAGTGCGCGTGGCGCTGCTCGAGGCCGACGTCGCCCTGCCGGTGGTCAAGTCGTTCATCGACCGGGTGCGCGAGCGCGCGATCGGCCAGGAGGTGGTTCGGTCGGTCACCCCGGGCCAGATGGTCGTCAAGATCGTCCATGACGAGCTGATCGCCACGCTCGGCTCCGACAGTCAGGCGGTCAATCTGAACGCCGTGGCCCCGGTGCCGATCCTGATGGTCGGCCTGCAGGGTGGCGGCAAAACCACCACCACCGCCAAGCTGGCCAAGCGGCTTTCCGAGCGCGACCGCAAGAAGGTCCTGATGGCCTCGCTCGACGTGACCCGCCCGGCGGCGCGCGAGCAGCTCCGCACCCTGGGCGAGCAGGTCGGCGTCGATACCCTTCCGATCGTCCAGGGCGAGACCGCGCTGACCATCGCCAAGCGGGCGATGACCGCCGGCCGCCTGCAGGGCTACGACGTGGTCATGCTCGACACCGCCGGCCGCACCTCGATCGACGAGGGGCTGATGGCCGAGGCCCGCGCGGTGCGCGACGCCGTCAACCCGCACGAGGTTCTGCTGGTCGCCGACGCGCTGACCGGCCAGGATGCGGTCACCACCGCCACCAATTTCGACGAACGCGTCGGCATCACCGGCATCATCCTGACCCGCGTCGACGGCGACAGCCGCGGCGGCGCCGCCCTTTCCATGCGCGGCGTCACCGGCAAGCCGATCAAGGCGCTGGGTGTCGGCGAAAAGGTTGAGGATCTCGAGGACTTCCATCCCGAGCGGATCGCCGGACGCATCCTCGGCATGGGCGACGTGGTGTCCCTGGTCGAGAAGGCCGCCCAGACCATCGAGGCCGAAGAGGCCGAGAAGATGGCCGAGCGGATGATGAAGGGTACCTTCACGCTCGACGACATGGCGACCCAGCTCAAGCAGTTGCGCAATCTCGGTGGTCTCGGCGGCGTGCTCGGCCTGCTGCCGGGCGTGGGCAAGCTGCAGAAACAGCTCGCCGGCGCCAATATCGACGACAAGCAGCTCAAGCGCCAGGAAGCCATCATCTCATCGATGACCAGGGTCGAGCGCACCAATCCTCGGGTCATGAACGCATCGCGCAAGCGCCGCGTTGCCGCCGGGTCCGGCACCGAGGTGCAGGACATCAACCGTCTTCTGAAGAGCCATATGGAAATGGCGAAAATGATGAAGAAGGTCGGCAAGGTCGGCGGCAAGGGCATGATGCAGGGTCTGATGGGCGGCGGCGGCATGCCGGGAGGTATGCCGGCACCGGGCCAGATGCCGCAGATGCCGGGCGGCGGAATGGGCGGGATGCCCGGCCTCGGCGGCCCGAAGCTCCCAGGATTGGGCAGCCTTCCCCCAGGATTTCCCGGCAAGCGCAAATGAGCGCTGACTGATCTGCCGGCCACCGTTTAACACTTTGAACAAACTATAGAATGCACTGAGAAAGGAACGACAATGTCACTTCGTATTCGCCTGTCCCGCGGCGGCGCCAAGAAGCGCCCGTTCTACCGGATCGTCGTCGCCGAGGCGACCTCCCCGCGTGACGGCCGTTTCGTCGAGAAGCTGGGTACCTACAACCCGATGCTGCCGCAGGACCACGAGCACCGCGTGATCGTCAAGGAAGACCGGATCAAGCACTGGCTCTCCGTTGGCGCCAAGCCGACCGACCGCGTCCACAAGATGCTGGGCAAGGCCGGCGTGATGGATCCGTTCAAGTGGAACGAGCAGACCAAGAAGGCGGCGCCGGGCAAGAAGCGCACCGAGCGCGAGGCCGAGGAAGCCGCGAAGGCCGCCGAGGCTGCTGAAACCGCCGCCGCCGAGGCCGCTGACGCCGCTGCTGCCGCCGCCGCCGCCGCTGCCGCGCCGGCCGTCGAAGAGGCGCCGGCCGAAGAGGTCGCCGCTGAAGAGCCGGCTGCTGAAGAGGTGGTGGCTGAAGAGAAGACCGAGGCCTGAGGCCTCACATGCTCGCAGAGGCCGGTGCCATGAGCGCACGCGTCTGTCTTGGGGCCATCACCGGCCCGCACGGGATCCGGGGTCTGGTGAAGGTGAAGCCTTTGAGGCGTTTCTCGAACTCGCCCTTCACCGAGGCGCCGGCGGATAGCGCCGCCTATGGCCCGGTCGAGGACGAGACCGGGAACCGGCGATTCACCCTGCGGGTTACCGGTGAGGCCAAGGGACAGGTGATCGTCGCGGTGGACGGGGTCGGCGACCGTAATGCGGCCGAGGCGCTGAAGGGCGAACGGCTGTATGTCGAGCGCACGGCCCTGCCCGAACCCGATGACGGCAGCTACTACCATGCCGACCTGATCGGCCTGGAGGTTGTCGCCCTGGACGGCACCCTGCTCGGCACCGTCTCCGCGCTCTACGATTTCGGCGCGGGCGACGTGCTGGAATTCCGCGGGGCGGACGGCAAGGCGCGGATGCTGCCGTTCACCGAGGCGGTGGTGCCGACGGTCGACCTGGACGCGCGCCGGATGGTGGTCGATCCGCCGGAAGGGGCGTTGGAAGAATAGGAGTGCGGTGTGGACGAGCGGGAGGAACAGCAGACGCCCGCCTCCCAGCCCGGCCCCGTTCAGCGGGGCGGCTGGCAGGCCACGGTGCTGACGCTGTTCCCGGAGATGTTTCCGGGACCGCTCGGCCTGTCGCTGGCGGGAAAGGCCCTGAATTCCGGCGTATGGAGCTTGAAAACGCTGGACATCCGGGACTTCGCACGCGATAAGCACCGCTCCGTGGACGATACCCCGTTCGGCGGGGGTACGGGTATGGTCATGCGCCCGGATGTCGTGGATGCGGCACTGGCGGCGGTGGCGGACAGACCGGGTCCGCGGCTCTATCTCAGCCCGCGTGGACGGCGCTTTGACCAGGCGCGGGCGAAGGCGTTGGCGGCGGAACCAGGCACGGTGATCGTCTGCGGGCGCTACGAGGGCCTGGATGAGCGGGTGATCGCCGCCCGCGGTCTCGAGGAGGTCAGCCTCGGGGATTTCGTGCTTTCCGGTGGCGAGCCGGCGGCACTGGCGATGATGGATGCGGTGATCCGCCTGCTGCCCGGGGTGATGGGCGCGGCCGACGGATTGGCCGAGGAGAGTTTCGAAGAGGGGCTGCTTGAGTATCCCCTCTACACCCAGCCTCGGGACTGGAACGGCATGGCCGTCCCCGAGGTGCTGACCAGCGGGCACCACGCCAACGTCAAGGCATGGCGCCGCCGGGAAGCGGAAACAGTGACGCGGGAGCGGCGACCGGACCTCTGGGCGCGCTACCGCAAGAGCAAGGACGAGGCCCAGGGTCGCTGAGACCCTGCGGTCGAGACGAACAAGACAGGACCAACCGCCGGAGCACGTACGCGCCGGCCACGAGACGGAGACGAAGCCATGAACATCATCGAGCAGCTCAACAAAGAGCAGGTCGAGAAGCTGAGCGCGGACCGCGACATTCCCGAGTTCGCGCCGGGCGACACCGTGCGCGTCGACGTGAAGGTGGTCGAAGGCACGCGCGAGCGTATCCAGGCCTTTGAGGGCGTGGTCATCGCCCGCAGCAACGACGGCCTGAACTCGTCGTTCACGGTGCGCAAGATCTCCTACGGCGAGGGTGTGGAGCGCGTGTTCCCGCTTTATTCGCCGCGGATCGCCGCCATCGAGGTGATCCGTCGCGGCAAAGTCCGTCGCGCCAAGCTCTACTATCTGCGGGGCCGCACCGGTAAGTCGGCGCGCATCGCCGAGAAGACCACCGGCGTCGCCGGCAAGCTGGCCGCCGCCGAGCGCGCCACCGCCGCCGAAGCGAAAGCCGCCAACAAGGCCGCCCAGGCTGCCGCCCGCGAAGCCAAGGCCGCCGAGGCTGCGGCCGAGGGCAGCGCCGAGGCGTAAGCCTTCCGGGCTATCGGGCAACGAATTCGGAGCGCCGCGATCCCATGGGGGTCGCGGCGTTTTGTCTGAGGGTCTCAGGTTTGAGAGGCTCCGGGATATGCGCCTCTGGGGCCTGCCCTCGACTATCTCTCCGCTTCCCGGCCTTGTGTCGGGACCCGCGCGTCAGCCGGCACGGGCCTACCAGCCCTGACGCCGATCTGTCCGGATCGCCCCAACCATGGGCCGCGACACAGGGCCGGGGAGTGAACCGGGTCGGGAATCCTCTACTTCAGCAGCGTTCCCACTCCGACACAGGCAAGAATGCTGAGCGCGATCCAGCGGAACGTCTTCTCGCTCGCCCGTGGGAACAGGTAGCCGCCGAACGACATGCCGGCGAAATGCGGCACGCTCAGCACGCCACCGAGGATCAGGATCTTCAGCGTGATCAGCCCGTATGCGAAATAGGTCGCCAGGCCGACCACGCCGGTCACCATGAAATAGCCCGACAGGTCGCCCCGCACCTGACGCGCCGGCTCGCCCGTCGCCAGGAAGTACAGAACCAGCGGTGGCCCGCCGATGCCTGTCGACCCCCCCATCGCTCCGGCGGTCGATGCCGCCACCATGTCCCGGGTTCGGGTGCGGGCCACCCGCGGCAGTCCGCCGACCGCCATCACCGCCGCCAGCCCCAGAACGATTCCCGAGATGCCAATGCGCAGCATCTCCGGGTCCAGGCTCTTCAGCACCGCCGCCCCCAACGGGATCGACACCAGGGCCGTGGCCGCCATCGGCCCGGTCCGTCGCCAGTCGGTCTCCTTCCGGGTGATGCGGATCAGTTGATACATCACCGGCAACTGCAGCACCGACATCAGCGGCACGGCGACGATCGGCCCGTAGGCCAAGGCCAGGACCGGCGCCAGCACCAGGGCCGATCCGAACCCGGCGAAGCCGCGCACCGCCCCGGCCAGGAACGCCGCGCAGACGGTGAGAATGAACATCGGCAGATGAAGGTCGGGCAGCAGATCCGGCATTTGGGCGGCTCGGTTGGTCGTCTGAGGCGGGCGGGACGGTCACACGGCGTGAAAACGCCCCCGTGCAAAGCGTTCTTGCGCGTTTCACGGTTTGCCTGCAACCCGCGTCCTTGTACAGTCCGCGGCTCGAAACACGCCGTTCCGGCCAACGGAACGCGAGCCGACACGAGAGACCGTCCGCCGCCGGAGCCCTGCCCGCTCCGCTCCCGCGCGGTCCCATGCTTTAGGAGGAACCGGCAGCCATGGCGACGCCCCGCACGCTGTTCGACAAGATCTGGCAAGACCATCTGGTGGACGTCCAGGAGGACGGAAGCTGTCTCATCTATATCGACCGCCACCTGGTCCACGAGGTTACCAGCCCGCAGGCCTTTGAAGGCCTGAAGCTGGCCGGCCGCCCGGTGCGCCGGCCCGACCTGACCCTCGCGGTCGCCGACCACAACGTGCCGACCACCGATCGCACCAAGGGGATCGAGGACGAGGAAAGCCGCATCCAGGTCGAGACCCTGGAAAAGAACGTCAAGGATTTCGGCGTCCCATATTTCCCGGTGATGGATGTCCGCCAGGGCATCGTCCATATCATCGGCCCGGAGCAGGGCTTCACCCTGCCCGGCATGACCATCGTGTGCGGTGACAGCCACACCGCCACCCACGGCGCCTTCGGATCGCTGGCCTTCGGCATCGGCACCTCGGAAGTCGAGCATGTGCTCGCCACCCAGACCCTGCCCCAGGCACCGGCCAAGAACATGCGCATCACCGTCGAGGGCAAGGTGCCCGAGGGCGTGACCTCGAAGGACGTGATCCTGGCGATCATCGGCAAGATCGGCACCGCGGGCGGCACCGGCCATGTGGTCGAATTCGCCGGCGAGGCGATCCGCGCCATGTCGATGGAAGCCCGCATGACGGTCTGCAACATGACCATTGAGGCCGGTGCCCGCGCCGGCATGGTCGCGCCGGACGAAACCACCTTCGAATACCTGAAGGGCCGACCCATGGCGCCGAAGGGCGGCGAGTGGGAGCTGGCGGTCGAGTATTGGAAGACGCTGCCGTCCGACGACGGCGCCTTCTACGACAAGGAAGTCGTGCTCAAGGCGGAGGACATCATCCCGCAGGTCACCTGGGGCACCAGCCCGCAGGACGTGGTGCCGGTCACCGGTCACACGCCGGATCCGGCGGCCGAGTCCGATCCGGGCAAGAAGGCCTCGATCGAGCGGTCGTTGGCCTATATGGGCCTGGCCCCGAACACGCCGATGACCGAAGTCAAGATCGACAAGGTCTTCATCGGCTCCTGCACCAACGGCCGCATCGAGGACATCCGTGCCGCCGCCGCCGTCGCCAAGGGCCGCAAGGTCGCCGCCAGCGTCCATGCCCTGGTCGTGCCGGGGTCGGGTCTGGTGAAGGAGCAGGCGGAGCAGGAAGGTCTCGACGTGATCCTGAGGGAGGCCGGTTTCGACTGGCGCGAACCAGGCTGCTCGATGTGTCTGGCGATGAACGCCGACAAGCTGGAGCCGGGCGAGCGCTGTGCCTCGACCTCCAACCGCAACTTCCAGGGCCGCCAGGGTCCGGGCGGGCGCACCCACCTGGTGAGCCCGGCCATGGCCGCCGCCGCCGCCGTCACCGGCCATCTGGCCGACGTCCGCGATCTGGCCAACTGAGCCCGAGGGGAGGATCCAGATATGGAAAAGTTCAACCAGCTCCGCGGCACCGCCGCCCCGATGGATATGATCAATATCGACACCGATATGATCATCCCCAAGCAGT
>JARGOG010000084.1 GCA_029212785.1 Thalassobaculaceae bacterium | reverse complement strand
AACGCCGCCCACCCGCGAGTTTGATGGCGTCGGGGTGTGCGCGCAGTTTCAGCATCGCCCAGATGCCGAGGATCGGACCGATGGCCAGCGGGGCGAAGGCCCAGCGCCAGCCGAGCACGTCGACGAAGACCGGCATCAGATGGATGCTGACCAGGGTCAGCAGAAAGCCGACCGAGGTCTGCAGCGTGATCATCGTGCCGACCAGATAGCGGTTGGACAGCTCCGCTACCGACGCCGAGAACTGGCCGGAATCGGCGATGATGCTCACCCCCCACAGGACGCACACCGCCACCAGCAACACCGGTGGTCCGCCGAAGAACAGGCCGACGGTGAGCGAACAGAGGCCGCTGACCGCCATCGCGACGGAGGTCACCATCGTGCGGCCAATCCTGTCGGCGAGGATTCCCGCGACAAACGCACCGGCGGCGCCAATGGCGATCGTGGCGAAGGTCGCCAGCCGGGCCCAGGTGATCGCCGCCCCCTCGTCCATCACCAGCCGGAAGCTGGTATCGAGGAACACGCCGAGCCAGGCCCAGGCCGCGTAGAGTTCCCACATATGGCCGAAATAGCCGAAAGTGGCGAGGCGCAGCGCCGGCATTTTCCACGCCCAAAGGGCCGCTTTCGGGTCGAAGCGCGCGCCCACCGTCATCAGCGGCCCGGTGCCGGCGAACCGGATCGCGACGGCGGCACTGACCGCCAGCAGGGAGGTGACCACAATGGTCCAACGCCAGTCGATGACGATCAGGCCGTTGACCAGATGTGGCATGGCCGACCCGAGGGTCAGAGCCGCGACAAGCAGGCCGACCAGAAATCCGAGATCGCCCTTGGCCCAGCCGGCGGCGATCTTCATGCCGACCGGATAGATCCCGGCGATGCAGGCGCCGGTGATGAAGCGCAGCGCCAACACGACGGGTGATGCCGGGTCGACGGCGAGGATCAGGACATTCGCCGCCGCCGCGATCAGGGCGGAAACGGTGAAGAACAGCCGCGGCTCGATCCGATCGGCAAGCGCCAGAGCCGCGCTGGTCAGGCTGCCGACGACGAATCCGGCCTGCACCGCGCTGGTGAAGGCCGACTGCTGGAAATCGCTGAGCGCCACCTCCTCGCGCAGGGTCGGCATGACCGCCGAAGCCGAGAACCACAGCGACATGGCCGCCACCTCGGCATAGGCGAGGACGGCAAGCGACGCGCCCTTGGTGTGGAACCGCATGGCCCGCGCCCGGCGGTCCTCAGCCGCCGATCACACGTGTCGGGCTGCCGGTGGCCCAGGCCCGGATGTTTTCCACCATCTGCGAATAGAAGGTGCGATAGGACTCCACCGTCACGTAGCCCACATGGGGCGTGGTCAGCAGGTTCTCGATCCGGCGGAACGGATGGTCGGCCGGGAGCGGTTCCTGGTCGTAGACATCGACCGCCGCCGCCCGGATCTTTCCGGTGGTCAGGGCGTCGATCAGCGCCGCCTCCTCCACGATCGGCCCGCGCGAGGTGTTCACCAGCACCGCCGACGGCTTCATCAGGCCGAATTCCGTCGCCGTCACCGTGCCCCGTGAGCGGTCTGACAGGATGATGTGGATCGAGACGATATCGGCGCGGCGGAACAGGTCCTCCTTGGTGACCTTCTCCACCCCGACCTCGTCGCAGCGTTCCTGGGTCAGGTTCGGCGACCAGGCGATAACGTCGAGGCCGAATTTCGGGGCGATCTCCGCGACCATGCCGCCGAGACGTCCGAGCCCGATCAGGCCGAGGGTCTTGCCGGACACGGCCATGCCGGTACGGTCCTGCCAGCCGCCCTGCTTCATCGTCAGGTGATCGAAGGCGACGTTGCGCATGGTTCCCAGAATCAGCGCCCAGGCCAGCTCCACCGTGCTGGATCCGGGGCTGTCGGTGCCGCAGGTGACGACCCCCATTTCCTGAGCCGTCTTGAAGTCGACCGCGTTGTTGCGCATGCCCGAGGTGATGAACAGCTTCAGATTGGGCAGGCGCGCGAACACCGCGCCCGGAAACGGCGTGCGTTCGCGCATCGCGCAGACGATCTCGAAATCCTTCAATCGTTCGACCAGGGCGTCGTGCTCGACCAGGTTGTCGGTGAAAACCACCGGCTCGAATCCGGCGGGCAGGGTCGACCAGTCGGCACTGGTCAGAGCGGCATTGGCATAATCGTCCAGGATCGCGATCTTCGGCACGGTCGTTTCCTCATATGTTAGGTCAGGATACTTCCTGATCTTTTTGTTTTTCCTCTAATATCATGCTCGCAGAGTTCATGCAGAAGCGCTGCCCTGTCGGCGCCGGGCCGTCCGGGAATACATGGCCCAGATGGGCCTCGCACTTGCTGCAATGGACTTCGGTTCGGGTCATGAAGAACGAGCGGTCGGTCTTGATCCCGACCGCCTCGTCACTGATCGGCGCCCAGAAACTTGGCCAGCCAGTGCCGCTGTCGAATTTGGTGTCGCTCTCGAACAGCGGCTGGCCACAGCACACGCAGACATAGGTGCCGGGCGTCTTGGTGTCGTGATAGGCATTGGAGAACGGCCGTTCGGTCCCGTGCTTGCGGGCCACCTTGTACTGCTCGGGGGTGAGCAGTGCCTTCCACTCGGCGTCGGTCTTTTCGATCTTGTCGGTCATCCTGCCCTCCTTGGCTCGGCGTCCTCGGTCTCGCTCCCACACAGATGGGGCGCTCCCTCGGACGCGCCACCACCTCCCGCTTCACGGCTTGCGGCGCGCCTGCAGCACGGTGCCGTCGGCGATCAGGCCGTCGACCTCCTCGGACGTGAAGCCGTTCTCCTCCAGCAATTCGCGACCGTGCTCGCCGAAGCGCGGCGGACGGCGCTTGATCTCGCCCGGCGTGCGGGAGAACTTGATCGGGATGCCCCAGCCCTTCCAGCCGTCCTTCTCCGCCGCCATGCCGCGGTGGCGGGTGTGCGGATGGGCCATCACCTCCTCGGTGTTCCGCATCGGCCCGACCGGCAACCCGGCCGCAAGCAGGCGGTCGCACAGCGCGTCCCCATCGACCCCTGCAAGCAGCGCCTGCAGTTCGGCACGCAGCGCCTCCTGATTGTCGAGCCGGTCGCCATTGGTGGCGAAACGTGGATCGTCGCCCAGTTCCGGCTTGCCGAGTTCGACGCAGAGCTTCTTGAACGCCCGGTCGTTGCCGCCGGCGACGAAGACATCGACCGTGGCGGTCTTGAACAGGTCGTAGGGGCTGATATTCGGATGCTGGTTCCCGGTCAGCTTCGGCACGCGCCCGGACAGCGAGTAGTTGGCGACATGCGGGTGCATCAGCGACAAGCCGCAATCGTACAGGGTCATGTCGATGTACTGGCCCTGCCCCGAGCGCTCCCGCTCCAGCAGCGCCATCAGCACGGCATTGCACGAGTACAGGCCGGTGCCGATATCGACCATCGGGATGCCGAGCCGAACCGGCCCCGCCTCCGGCGCGCCGTTGATCGAGAAATGTCCGACCATGGCCTGGATGATCCCGTCGTAGCCGGGAAATCCGCCATAGGGCCCGTCAGCGCCGAATCCGGAAATCCGGCAGTGCACGAGCTTCGGGAAGCGCTGCTTCAGCACCTCCTCGTAGCCCAGCCCCCACTTCTCCATGGAGCCCGGCTTATAGTTCTCGATCAGGACGTCGGCCTCGTCGAGCAGGCGCAGAAGCACTTCCTTGCCGCGATCGGTCGACAGGTCGAGGGCGAGCGAGCGCTTGTTGCGGTTCACCCCCAGGAAATAGCTGGCATCCTTGCCCTCGTCGAAGGGCGGCCCCCAGTCTCGCACCTCGTCGCCCTGGGGCGGCTCGATCTTGATGATCTCCGCGCCGTGATCGCCAAGCATCTGGGTGCAGTACGGGCCCCCGAGCACGCGGGTGCAGTCGACTACCTTGATCCCGGCGAGCGTGCCGCCGGACGTCTTCTCATTCGTCACCGATATCCTCCCGAAAGGTCAGCGCCCGCAGCCTAGCGGCGGGGCGGCGAAAGCGAAAGACGGCGAGATCCGTCGCACAGCACCGTCAGGGGAGGATGTCTTCCATCACGTCGAATTTCAGCCAGCACCAGACGATGTCGACGGTCTCGCTCCGGTCGCCGAGCAATGGCATGACGAGACGGCTATAGCTCTCGAAGAGCTGCCGGCGGTCGACCAGCGATACCCGACGGCCGCAGAAGCACGCCTGTTCGCCGATCACCCGGTCGTAGATCTCGCGGTCGCGGGCCTTGAATTCCTTGCCGAACGCCTCCTCGACCGTCAGTCCCGTCGGATCGCGGCCAGCATATTCCACCAGCTGCGTGCCGATCAGGCGATAGCGCAGCGTCATGAACCGGCCCGCCGCGTCGCGCACCACGTCGAACAGTATCGTGGTCGGCAGAAACTTCGGCAGTTGCAAAGGAGGATCGATGTCCTGCCGCCGTGGAGCGGACCCGCTCCCCGCCGCCCGGCGCCAATAGGCGAACACGTGCTGCAGGTCGATGTCCTCTAGCGTCTCGCCGCTGTCGCCAAGCGTCAGCCACAGCGGCCGTTCCTCCAGATCGACCATTTTCGGCGCGATTCCTGTCGGTGGCGTGATCCGGTATCCGGGCGTGATGGCGCTGGGTACGCCGGTTACCCGTGGACTTCAAACTGATTTTCGGAAAATGCTGGGTGACGTCGCAATCAGACGCCCGAATCAACCGCCCGGAAACGCCCATGGCCGACAGGAACCGCATTCCCGCCGTTTTCATCCGCGGCGGAACGAGCAAGGGAGTGTTCTTCCACGCCCGCGACCTGCCCGCCGACCGGGCGGCACGGGACGCCATCTTCCTGACCGTGATCGGCAGTCCGGATCCCTATGCCCGCCAGCTCGACGGCATGGGCGGCGGATACTCCTCGGTCTCGAAGGCTGTGGTGATCGAGCCGTCGGCCCGTGACGACGCCGATGTCGATTTCACCTTCGCTCAGGTGGTGGTCGACAAGCCGCTGGTCGACTACGCCCAGACCTGCGGCAACCTCTCGAGCGCGGTCGGCCCCTTCGCCGTCGACGAGGGCCTCCTGCGGGTCGCGGACGGACCGGCGGTGGTGCGGGTGTTCAACACCAACACCTCGAAGATCTATCACGCCCATTTCGAGGTCCGCGACGGCCGAGCGGTGGAATCCGGCGACTATGTGCTGTCCGGCGTGTCCGGCAGCGGCGCATTGGTCCGCCTTGAGTATGTCGATCCGGGCGGCGCCATGACCCGCGCCTTTCTGCCGACCGGCAACGCAGTCGACACCTTTGATGTCGCCGGCATCGGCCGGGTGGAGGCCTCGCTGGTCGATGCCACCAACCCGGTGGTCTTCGTCGCCGCATCGGCTTTCGGCAAGACGGCGACCGAGACGCCGGACGCGCTCGACGCCGATATGCACTTCATGGCAGCGATGGACGACCTGCGGCGTCAGGCCGGCGTCGCCATGGGCATCGCCGACCGGCCGGCCGACGTCCCGCTGTCCACCCCAAAAATCGCGATCCTGGCGGAACCCGGCGACCACACGACGATCGCCGGCACGGCGGTGACCGCGTCGGAGCACGACATCCTGATCCGCATCCTGTCGATGGAGAAATGCCACAAGGCGGTTACCGGGACCGGGGCGATGTGCCTCTCCGCCGCCTGCGGCGTGGCGGGTTCGGTGCCGCACCGCCTGCGCCGGGGCAGCGACGCGACGGTACGGCTTGCCTCACCCTCCGGCGTGGTGGCGCTGGCGGCCGATGTGGGGCGCGGCGACGACGGGACGTGGCAGGCACGCTCGATCTCGGTCGAGCGCACGCAGCGCCGCCTTATGGAGGGCTGGGTCCGGCTGCCGCACGGATAATCCCTGTTCGCCCCCCTCGCCGGCCCCGTACCGGCGTTCAGGCGTCGCCGAACCCCTTGCCGTCCGCCGCGAGTTTCAGCAGCAGCGGGCTCGGCGCCATCCAGGGGCCCTGCTCCTTCTCGAAGCGCTGCATGGTCTCGGCGATGGTTTGCAGACCGATCGTATCGGCCCAGAACATCGGTCCGCCGCGGAAGCGCGGGAAGCCGTAGCCGTGCATCCAGACCACGTCGATGTCGGACGCCCGAAGCGCGATGCCTTCGTCCAGGATCTTCGCCCCCTCGTTCACCAGCGGATACAGGCAGCGCTGCAGAATTTCCTCGTCTGAAATTTCCCGCCGCGCGAACCCGAGCTCCTTCGAGGTTTCCAGGATGATCGCCTCAACGTCCGGATCCGGGGTCGGGGTGCGGCCGTCCCCGTACTTGAACCAGCCCTTTCCGGTTTTCTGCCCGAACCGACCGAGATCGCAGATCTTGTCGGCGATGGTGCCGGAATAGCGGGCGTTGCTCGGCGTGCCGCCCTGGGCCTTGATCTGCTCCTGGCGGACCCGCCAGCCGACATCGTTGCCGGCTAGGTCGCACATGGCGAACGGCCCCATGGGCAGGCCGAAATCGTAGATCACCCGGTCGATGTCCTGAGGCAGGGCCCCCTCCTCGACCAGGAACATCGCCTCGCGCAGATACTGGTGCAGCATGCGATTGCCGACGAAGCCGTGGCACACGCCGACCAGAACGCCGACCTTGCCCAGCGTTTTGGACAGCTTCATCACCGTGGCGATGACCTCGTCGGCGGTTTTCTCGCCGCGCACATTCTCCATCAGCCGCATCACGTTGGCCGGGCTGAAGAAATGTGTGCCGATCACGTCCTGCGGCCGGGACGTCGCCGAGGCGATTTCGTCCACGTCCAGGGTCGAGGTGTTGGTCGCCAGGATCACGCCCGGCTTGCAGACTTTGTCGAGCCTGGCGAACAGCTCCTTCTTGACGTCCATGTTCTCGAACACCGCCTCGACGACGATATCGGTCGCGGCGAGTTCCGTGAGGTCGGTCGCTCCGGTGATCAGGCCCATGCGCCGATCCATCTCCTCCTGCGAGAGTCGCCCTTTGGAGACGGTGGCGGCGTAATTATTCGCGATCTTCTCAAGGCCGGCATCGAGTGCCGACTGCTCGCTCTCGATCACGGTGACCGGCAGGCCGGCATTGGCGAAGACCATGGCGATGCCGCCGCCCATGGTGCCACAGCCGATGACGCCGGCATTCTGGATCGGGCGGGTCGGCGTGTCGGCCGGCACGTCGGGAATCTTCGCCACTTCGCGCTCGGCGAAGAAGGCATGGCGCATGGACTTCGCCTCGATGGCATCCACCAGCTTCACGAACTCGTCGCGCTCGTATTGCAGGCCGTCGGCCAACGCCATGGTCGTCGCCGCCTCGACACAACGCACACAGGCATAGGGCGCGTTCATGCCGCGGGCGCGCTTGGCCATCGACTTGCGGAAGTCGTCGAACAGGGAGGGGTTGCCTTGGGCCTCCTTCAGGCCGTCGCTGCGCTCTCCCGACCGGCGCGGCGGCACACCTGCCGCCGCCAGTTTCTCGGCCGCCGCCACCGCCGCGTCGATCACCGCATCCACGTCGCCGTCGACCAGTTCGTCGACGATCCCGGCCTTGAAAGCTTCCTTCTCCGAGACCAGTCGCCCGGAGACGATCATCTCCAGCGCCTTGGCCACGCCCGCGACCCGCGGCAGGCGCTGGGTACCGCCGGCACCGGGAAGGATGCCGAGGCTCACTTCCGGCAGGCCAAGCTTGGTCTTCGGGCCGCAGACCCGGTGATGGCAGCCAAGCGCCAGCTCCAGCCCGCCGCCGGCGGCGACGCCGTGAATGGCGGCGACCACCGGCTTCTCCATCGCCTCGAGGTCGGTGAGAATTTTGCCGAGACCGCGCACATGCTCCGGCGGCGTGGTTCCGAATTCCCGGATATCGGCGCCGGCGCAGAACATCCGCCCGTCGCCCGTGACCACGATCGCGTCGACATCCGCATCCTTGCCGAGACGGTCGATCGCGGCATCCAGCCCTTCGCGCACCGGCCAGCCGAGGCCGTTGACCGGCGGGTTGTTCAGCTTCAGAAGCGCGATACGCCCGCGGCGCTCTTCGATCACAGCGCTCATCTCGTTTCCTCTCCGGTTCGGTCTTTTCCGTTGTGACTTCGATAGCAGGCTGCGCGGACGCTTGCCAGACGGCTCGAAGCCCGCAACCCTAACGAAAAATTCAACTGGGAGGATACGGGCGTGACAATGATCAACCTCGCCCATGCGCTGGAGGCCTCGGCGGCCCTGTATCCGGCGCGGGAGGCGGTGGTGTGCGGTCCGCGCCGGCTGAGTTATCGCGATGTCGATCAGGCGGCGATACGGCTGGCCGCCGGCCTCGCGGCGCGCGGAATCGGCCCCGGAAAGATCGTCGCGCTCGCCTGCCCGAACGTCCCGGCCTTCCCCATCGCCTATTTCGCCATCCTGAAGACCGGGGCGACGGTACTGCCGGTCAGTCTCCTGCTGAAGGCCGACGAGATCGCCTACATGCTGACCCATTCCCGGGCGTCGGCCCTGCTCTGCCATCCCGGCTCGGACGCCGCGCCGATCGGCCGCGAGGGTCTGGCGGCGTTCGAGCGCGTCGAGAGCTGCGGGCTGTTTGCCTGGATCCCGACGGAGACCGGCGGGCGGCCGGAGGACGGTCGCCCTGCCCTCGCCGATCTGGAAGCCGATGTCGAGCGGTTCGATACCGCCAACCGATCAGCCGACGACACGGCGGTCGTGGTCTACACCTCCGGCACGACGGGCCGGCCCAAGGGCGCGGAACTGACCCATTCCAACCTGCTGCTGCATGCCCTGATGATGCGCAACAACGGCAACTGGCAGGACGACGAAATCCTGCTGGTCGCCCTGCCCCTGTTCCACATCTTCGGACAGATCTGCCAGATGGCGGCCGGCTTTTCCGGCGGCGCGACCCTGGTGCTGGTGCCGAAATTCGATGCCGCCACCGTGCTCGGGCTGATCGAAAGCGAGGGGGTGACCCGGTTCTCCGGCGTGCCGACCATGTATTGGGCGATGCTCGCCCATGCCGAGGCCCAGGACATCGATGCCCGGGCGCTGGCGTCGCTGCGCGGGGTCAGCTCCGGCGGCGCCTCGATGCCGGTCGACATCATGCGCCGCTTCGACGCGCGGTTCGGCACCGAGATCCGCGAGGGCTACGGGCTCAGCGAGACCTCGCCGGCGGTCACCACCCATGCGCCCGGACGGCCGCGCAAGCCGGGTTCGGTCGGTACCCCGCTCTGGGGCGTGCAGGTTCGGATCGTCGACGATGACGGAAACGCTATGCCGCAAGGTGAGCGCGGCGAGGTGGTGGTGCGCGGCCACTGCGTCATGAAGGGGTACCTGAACGACCCGGAGGCGACGGCGGAGGCGTTCCGCGGCGGCTGGTTCCATACCGGCGATATCGGGATCCTCGACGAGGACGGCTATCTGTTCATCGTCGACCGCAAGAAGGAGATGATCATCCGCAACGGGATGAACGTCTATCCGCGTGAGGTCGAGGAAATCCTGATGACCCATCCGGAGATCTCGCTGGTCGCGGTGATCGGCGTGCCGCACGAGGAACACGGCCAGGAGGTCAAGGCGGTCGCCGTGCGCAGCCCGGGCGCGCAGGTCAGCGAAGCCTCCCTGATAGCCTGGGCCCGAGCGCAGATGGGCGCCCATAAATATCCCCGCTTCGTCGAATTCCGCGACGCGTTGCCGATGAACGCCACGGGCAAGATCCAGAAGAAGGAACTGAGTTGAGGTGTTGGAGCTCCACCGTCCCCGTCATCCCGAAAGCGCGACAGCGCTGCCCGGGGTCTGGATGCGCGGCGGCTGGGTCCCGACCGTCGCTTCGCTCCGCCGGGATGACGGAGGGGGAGGAGGTATTGCGCCGCTACTCTCCGCGCCGCACTCGTTTCGGGCAGGGCGCGACGGTCCCGGCCAGCGGATTGAATTCGGAGCGGTCGGTCTTGGCCAGGCTGCGACCGTAGAGGTGCAATGACAGCGACGGCCGGTCGGAGTCGTTGCGGATGCTGTGAATGTCGTTCGGGCTGAAGGTCTTCACCACGCCACCGGTGACCGCCGTTTCACCCGCTTTCTCGAGATCCGCCCTGCCCGGTACGGCGCCGTCGTCCCGGCGGTGCCAGTCGACATTGATCTCCTCGCCGTCGAGCCCCATCACCACGCCCCAGGTCTGATGGTCGTGCGGCGCCACCCCCCGGCCCGGCGCCCAGCACACGGTCTCCAGCAGGAACCCGTCCTCCGGCTCCTCATGCAGCACGGTGATGCCGAATCCCTGGTTCTCGTCGGTGGCGTAGAGATCCTTGGCGATCCAGGACCGGTCTTCCGCCAGCGGTGTCAACCGCCCCACAAGAGCCGCCAGAAGTCCGTCGGGTGTCGTCTCCTCGCGGACAATGCGGCGGATATCGTCGACCAGGGTATCGATCATGGCATTGGCTCCCTTCGGTTATTCGGCTCATCATCCCATTGTCGACGCCCGACCTGAACCGGGAAAACCCGGCCAACATGATCACAAGTCCGACGCGGTTGTAACTGCATTTGCAGATATCGGACATGCTGCCGGATGCGCATGGTGGACCCGCAGCCCGCAAGCCCCTGTGCTGAAACTACCGATCCAGTAATCCCGTAGTCCTAATCCACCCCTTCGTGGCGCCCCTGCCCTCGACCTCTCGACGCCGTGCGTGGACCGGGGCTACCCTCACGCCAACCAAGAATGATGCTTCAATCAAAAGTGAGGAAACCGTGTCGGGCAAGACCGTCCATATCGGCTGCGGAGCCGGGTTCGCCGGCGATCGCTGGGATGCCGCCGTACCAATCGTCGCCACCCTCGCCACGCGCGACGGGCCGCGATACCTGATGTACGAGACCCTGGCCGAGCGCACGCTGGCGCTGGCCCAGCAGGCCAAGATCGAGGATCCGTCCAAGGGCTATTCCCCCTACCTCGAACGCATCCTGCGGCCGGTGCTGGCCCAGGCGAAGGCGGCGGGGATCCGCGTGGTCTCCAATTTCGGCGCGGCCAATCCGACTGCTGGCGCGCGGCGGATCCTGGAAATGGCCAAGGAGGAAGGCATTGCCGGCCTCAAGGTCGCGGTCGTCGAGGGCGACGACCTGACCACGGTGATGAGCGAAGGCGACATCCGCGGCCATAAGGCGGTCGAAGGTCTGGCAATGCCGGAAGGCCGGATGGTCGCCGCCAATGTCTATCTCGGTGCCCAGGCGATCGCCGACGCGCTGGCCATGGGGGCGGATGTGGTCGTCGTCGGGCGCTGCGCCGACCCGGCCCTGGCGCTTGGGCCCCTGCTGCACGAGCATGGCTGGTCGCTGGACGACCTCGACCGTGTCGCCGCCGGCACCATGACCGGCCATCTGCTGGAATGCGGCGCCCAGGTCACCGGCGGGTACTTCGCCGATCCCGGCTACAAGGACGTACCCGATTTCGGCCATGTCGGCTTCCCCATCGCCGAGGTCGAGGCCGACGGCACGGTGACCATCACCAAGGCCGACAACACCGGCGGCCTGGTCAGCCACCGCACGGTCAAGGAACAATTGCTCTACGAGATGCACGACCCGGCCAACTACCTCACGCCCGACGTCACCCTCGACATCACCGGCGTGGAGATCGCGGAGGTCGGCCCCGACCGGGTACGGATCACCGGCGCCAAGGGCAAGCAACAGCCGCCGACGCTGAAGGCGACCGTCAGCTTCGAGGGCGGCTGGCTCGGCGAGGGCGAGATCACGTATGCCGGGCCGAATGCTCGGCGTCGGGCGGAGCTGGCGATTGACGTCCTGCGCACGCGGGTCCGCGATCTCGGCACCAACTGGCCGCTACGGTTCGACCTGATCGGCACGGTTTCCACCTTCGACGGCGATGGCGGCGATCTGCGCGCCGCGTCAGATTGGGACGCGGACGGCGAGTACCGGGTGCGCATGGCGACCAAGGGGCCGGACAAGCAACTGGCCCAATGGATCGCCGACGAGGTGCTGTCGCTCTACTGTTCGGGTCCGGCCGGCGGCGGCGGCGTGCGCCACCGCATCGCGCCGCAGATCACCACCGCCTCGATCCTGGTCGACCGCGCCAAGGTCACCGCATCCGCCCGTCTGGTCGAGGAGAACGCCTGATGACCGATACCAGCACCCGCCGCGTCCTGCGCGTTCCGCTGCACGAGGTCGCCCACGGCCGGACCGGCGACAAGGGCAACCGCGTCAATATCAGCCTCATCCCCTATCGCGACGAGGCCTTCCCGTATCTGCGCGAGCAGGTGACGGAAGCTGCGGTGAAGAAGCACTTCGCCGCCAAGGGGGCGAGCACGGTCACCCGCTACGAACTGCCGACCTTTCCGGCTTTCAATTTCGTCATCGACGACGTCTTGGAGGGCGGCGTGAACGGGGCGCTCAACCTGGACACCCACGGCAAATCCTTCGCCTTCCATCTGCTGGCGATGGAGGTCGATATGCCCGAGGACTTCGTCCTGCACCCGGAAAAGGGGATGCGCTGAGACGGCGCCGCCCGCAACGGCGGCCCTACGCCCTTACGGCGCCTCCGATGCCTGGGTCGCGGACGGCGTGGCCTCTGACTTGTCGCGCAGCGCCCAGGCGAGTGCGGTCATACCGAGCACGATCGATATGACCGTCCCGCCGAGCACACCCATACGGACCGCCGCCTGCGTTTCCGCGTCGGAGAAGGCCAGCGTTCCGATGAACAGCGACATGGTAAAGCCGATCCCGGCGAGCTGCGCCACGCCGTAGAGCTTCGGCCAGTTCACGCCCTCCGGCAGGTTCGCCCACCCGGCCCGGACCGCGATCCAGCATACGCCGAGGATGCCGACCGGCTTGCCAATCACCAGGCCCGCGGCGATGCCGAGCGGCACCGGCGCGATCAGGTCGCCGAAGGAAATCCCGGCCAGCGGCACGCCTGCATTGGCGAAGGCGAAGAGCGGCAGGATCATGAACGAGACCCAGGGGTGCAGCACATGCTCCAGCACCTCGAGCGGCGACCGCCCCGGATTGCTGTCGCCGTCCGGCACGCGCAGCGGCACGGTCAGCGCCACCACCACGCCGGCAAGGGTCGCGTGGACGCCGGATTTCAGCACCGCCACCCAGATCACCAGCCCAACGACGATGTAGAGCCCGATCCGCCGCACGCCGAGCAGGTTCATGGCCAGCAGCACGGCGAGACCGGCGGCGGCGATCCCAAGGGCGGTGAGCGACAGGTTGGAGGTATAGAACATCGCGATCACGACGATCGCACCGAGATCGTCGAGCACCGCCAGCGCCAGCAGGAAGATCTTCAGTCCAGCCGGCGCGCGCGACCCGATCAGCGCCAGGGCGCCAAGGGCGAAGGCGATATCCGTCGCCGCCGGGATCGCCCAACCGTCCAGGGTTTCCGGCGTCGCCGCGTTGAACGCCACATAGATCAACGCCGGCACCACCATGCCGCCGATCGCGCCGAAGGCCGGCAGGCTCGCCGTGCGCAGCGAGGACAGCTTGCCCTTGAGCAACTCGCGCTTGATCTCCAGTCCGACGAGAAAGAAGAAGATCGCCATCAGCCCGTCATTGATCCAGAGCAGCAGCGGCTTCTCGATCCCGACATCCTCGACCGTGATGGACACGATCGCCAGCAGCAGCCGGTCATAGAGTCCGGCGAAGACTGAATTGTCGGCGACGAGGGCGACCACGGCCGCAATCGCGAGCAGAACGCCCGGCGCGGCTTCATGGTGGATCAGGGCGGCGAGCGTGATTCTCCCTGCCGCGAGATTGGGGGTCGTCGTCATGGCGATCTCCATACCCGCGGATTGGCGCCCGCGATGAGTCAGGATTGATGCTGTTACTTAGGCGCTCAGGCGCTGTTCGCCAACCTGAAGCCGGCCCCCGAAGCGAGTTTTTCGTGGACCGCCTGCTCCTGGGAGTTCAGCCGCGCCACATCTTCCGGTCTCATTTCGTTGGCGAGCGCCGTCATCGCGTCGGTCCATTTCGGCAAGGTCGTGTCGATCTCCGCCTTGGCCTTGCGCATCTCGTTCAGCTTGTCGAGTTCGGCCTGCAGGCGATCCTCGATCCCGGCATTGCGCAGTTCGATATAGTCGCGGTGATCGGGAAGAGTCGCGGCGATCGCCGGCAGGACCGCGTTGACGTAATTCTGGTCCGCATCCAGCCGCGACGCCGATCGCAGGTTCAGGAACGACCAGCCCTGCACCCCTCCCAATCGGTACGACCCCAGCTGACAGACATCGAACACGTACTGAGCCGGATAGTTCAGGGCCAGATCCTCAAGCGTCCGCATCGCCTTGGTCGAATTCACATAGGTGTCGCGCATCGCCTTGATCAGAACGTCGACCTTGGAGCGGTGGCGGGTGAAGAAGGCCTGATCGTCCTTCATCTTGTTGTAATTGCGCTCCTGCTTGCGCAGTTCGGTGCCCAGCTTGTCGGTCGTCCTGTAGGCGGCATCGAGCAGCTTCACATAGGCGCGGAAATGCTCGACCCGATCCGAACCCTTGGCCGTGGCCTGCAGCAGTTGCTCGATGTTCTTGGGTAGGTTCGAGGACATGGAAGCCCAATGTTTGCTTTTGCGAAGAGTTTATATCAATCATTTAACTTTACAGACCCTTAACGCAAAAATCTGGAAATCGGCGCCCCACACATGCGACGGTGCCACTGGGTCATACTTTCCTGATCCGCACTCCACTCGACGAAGGCCCAGCATGCATCGTTTTGAAGACGCCCGACTGCTGACCGGCGGCGGCCGTTACGTCGAGGACGTACGCCCCGCAGACGCCCTTGTGATGCGCGTGCTGCGGTCGCCCTCGGCACATGGCCGTATCTCCGCGCTGGCGGTCGAAGACGCGCGGGCCCTGCCGGGTGTCGTCGCCGTACTCACGGCGGCGGAGTTGACGGATCTCGGCGTCGGGCCGATGACCGCCCTGTCTCCCGCCGCGAATTCCGACGGATCGCCGATGGCGGAGCCGCGCCGTCCGGTTCTGGCCGAGGGCGAAGTCAAATATGTGGGCCAGCCGGTTGCCGCCGTTTTCGCGAGAACCGAGGCCGAGGCCGAGGATGCGCTTGAGGCGATCCTGCTCGACATCGACGAGATGGACAGCGTCACCGACCCTGAACGTGCATTCGACGGGACAGTGCAGCTCTGGCCGCAGGTGCCGGGCAACGTCGCCATCGACTGGGACAAGGGCAACCGGACTGAAACTGAAGCCGGCTTCGCCAAGGCGGCGCATGTGGTCGAGCTTACCGTCCGCCACCCCCGGGTCGCGATCCAGCCGATCGAGACCCGTGGCTGCATCGGCATCCACGACGCCGACACCGGTCACTACACGCTGACCACCCCGTCCCAGGGCGTGATGTCGCTGAAAGGGGCGATGGCGACATATCTTGGCGTCGCGTCTGAAAAAATGCGCGTCGTCACCGAGGATGTGGGCGGCAGCTTCGCCGTCAAGATCTGGCCCTATCCCGAACAGATCCTGGTGCTGGTCGGATCCAGGGTCACCGGACGGCCCGTCGCCTGGCAGTCGTCGCGCACGGAGAGCTTCATCTGTGACGCCATGGGTCGCGGCCGGGTCGACCGCGCCGCCCTCGCCCTCGATCCCGAGGGCCGGTTCCTGGCCTTCAAGATCGACGCGCTGGCCGATATCGGCGCCTACTGGAATGCCGTGAGCCCGTCCATCGTCACCGGCGGCGCCGTGCGTACCTTCGGGCATTGCTACCGGATTCCGGGCATGCATTACCGGGTGCGTGGGGTGTTCACCAACGCGATGACGACTGACGCCTATCGCGGTGCCGGCAAGCCCGAGAGCGGTGGCACGCTGGAACGGCTGATCGACGTCGCCGCCGAGCGCCTGGGCATCGACCGCATGGACTTGCGCCGCCGCAACCTGATCACGCCCGATCTGCTGCCCTACACCACGGCGATGAACGAGACGATCGACGGCGGTGATTTCCCCAACATCTTCGCGCGCATCCACGAGATCAGCGAGGCCGAAGGCATCGGTCGGCGCAAAGCCGACAGCGCGCGGGTCGGGAGACTGCGCGGATTCGCCATCGGCACCCACATGCACGCGACCGGCGGCTCGGTCGCCGAACGATCGGAGGTCCGTGCCCTGCCCGACGGCAGCGTTCTGGTCCGCACCGGCACCCAGGATTCCGGCCAGGGGCATCGCACCGCGCTGGCCATGGTCGCCGCCGAGACGCTGGAGATTCCGGTCGAACGCATCCGCGTCGAACAGGGCGACAGCGATTTCCTGACCAAGGGTGGCGGCACCGGCGGCTCCAATCTGATGCCGATTGCCGCCAACACCGTCCATCGCACCGCCCGGCATATGCTCGACAAGGCGAAGCAGGTCGCCGGCCATCTGCTGGAGGCCGCGCCGGCCGATATCGAATACGGGCTCGGCGACTTCCGCATCGTCGGTACCGACCGCAGGATCAGCCTCGGCGACGTCGCCGCCGGCTGGGACACCATCCCGCCGGAACAATATGACGGCGATCTCGGAGCCGGCTGCGTCGCTCAACTCGATTTCGAGGGGCTGCACACCACGTTCCCCAACGGCAGCTACGCGGTCGAGGTCGAGGTCGATCCAGATACCGGCCAGGTGCGCATCGACCGGTTCAGCGGGGTCGACGATCTCGGCCGGGTGATCAACGAGCAGACGGCGCTCGGCCAGCTCCATGGCGGCATCGGCCAGGCCATCGGCGAGGCGCTGATGGAAGCCATGGTGCATGATCCGGAGTCCGGCCAGGTGCTGTCCGGGTCGCTGATGGACTACGCTCTGCCGCGCGCCGACGATGTGCCCATGCTCAACCTGCACTGGGCCCCGACCGACAGCCCGAACAGCCTGATCGGCGCCAAGGGGGTCGGCGAGGTGTCGTCTATCGGCGCCCCCGGCGTGATCGTCAACGCCGTGCTCGACGCGCTGCACCCGCTTGGCGTGGAGCATCTCGACATCCCGCTCACGCCCGAGAAGGTCTGGCGCGCGATCCACAGCGCCCGAGCCTGAGAAGTTAACTCAATAAAAAGCCAACAAAACCGAGGAAGCGACCATGACCGGCTCCCCCAAGTCTAGCGGCCCGATTTCCGGTGGAGAGGCCATGGTGCATGCGCTGACCGCGCACGGGATCGACACCGTGTTCGGCCTGCCCGGCATCCAGCTCGACCATCTGTTCAATGCATTCCACGACCACGCCAACGAGATCAGGGTGCTGAACGCCCGCCACGAGCAGGGAACCGCCTACATGGCCTTTGGCTGGGCGCAGTCGACCGGCAAGGTCGGCGCCTACGCCGTGGTGCCGGGGCCGGGCATCCTGAACACAGGGGCAGCCCTGTCCACCGCCTATGGCTGCAGCGCCAAGGTGCTCGCCCTGACCGGCCAGATCGTCTCCGACGCCATGGGCCGCGGCTACGGCATGCTGCACGAGATCCCCGACCAGATCGGCATCCTGGAACGGCTGACCAAATTCGCCGCCCGGGCCGACCATCCGAGCGAAGTGCCGGGCGTGGTCGCCGATGCCTTTAGGGCGATGTATTCCGGCCGCCCCCGTCCCGCCGCGATCGAAGTGCCGATGGATGTGCTGGCACAGCATGCCATCGTCGCGCCGGTCGCCCCCTACGAGATCCGCCACCCGGAGGCCGACCCGGACCTGATCGAACAGGCCGCCAAGCTGCTCGGCCAGGCGAAGAACCCGATGATCCTGGTCGGCGGCGGCGCCTATGACGCGGTCGAGGCGGTGCGCGAACTGTCCGCCGCCCTGGAGGCGCCGGTGGTGTCCTACCAGAACGGCC
>JARGOG010000083.1 GCA_029212785.1 Thalassobaculaceae bacterium | reverse complement strand
GGCCTCGGTCAGGCTTTCGCCCTGGGCGCGGAGGCACTCTCCCACAGCGAGACGAACGATACCCGGCCAAGTGCCGACCGCCGGCAACTCCTCAACTTCTACGACAAGGAGTATTACGGCGGAGACGCACAATTCGACTTCCAGACCTTCCGCAAACGCAACGCGGCGTGGAGTGCGTACAAATCGACCCGGGAGTGGAAACGGATCGTCGCCACGTATGGCGCACCGATCGGCTGACGTCGATGCCGGAACCGGGTCGGCGCGGATTGAACGCGCCGACCTAGCCTGAACCGGCGCGATCCCCGATACTCGCGCCATGTTCCGCGAGGCACTCGACTGGCTCATCACCCCCGCCCTGCCGCTGGCCCGACGCTCCGGGCATCTCGGCGAATTCGTGGCGATCGCCGCGCGCCGCCGACGCAACGCCAGGGCCTGGGCCGAGCATGAAGCGCGCTCCCGTGCGGCAGTGCTGCGCGCCGCAGACGCCGCTGAGCCGTCCTCCACCGCCCTGATCCTCGGCGCCGGGCACGTCAACGATGTCCCGCTCGAAGCCCTGTCGCAGCGTTTCCGCGCCGTCATCCTGGCCGACCTCGCCTTCTCCTGGCGCACCCGCGATCTCGCCCGGCGCCTCGGCAACGTCTCCTGCCGGCCGCATGACGTGACAGAGAGTCTTGCGGAAATCTCCACCATCCGGTCGCCCCGGGCCTGGCTCGACGATCCGATGATCGGCTTCGTCGCCTCGGTGAACCTGATCTCCCAGCTTGCGACCGTCGCCACGCGGCACAAGGACGACGCCGAGGCCGAGCGGGTGGCGCGCGACCTGGCGCGGGCCCACCTGCACTGGCTCGGCCGCTTTGCCTGCCCGGTCTGCCTGATCGCGGACCGAGAGGTGGAAATCTTCGACCGCGACGGAAACCCGGTTGCGACCCTCGATCCGAACAAGGGCGCGGTCCTGCCGCCCGCCGACGAGGAGTGGGTCTGGGACATCGCTCCCCGTGGCGAAATCGACCGCCGCTACGCGGTCCGCCACCGAGTCATCGCCGTCGATCGCCTGAATCGCTGACCAGCCATGCGGAAATCGTAATTGTCGGAGAGCGGTTGGTGATAAATTAGCTCGCATTCGAAACCGGCCGGCAGCCAGACAGCCGGCCCAGGGGTGCATGTCTTCTCAATGAACCAGCTTCGCCCGAAGCCATCCGCAGCACCGACGATCCGCCCCGCGACCACCGCCGACATCCCGGCCCTGCTCGACATCGAGGAGGTGTGCTTCGACAGCGACCGGCTGACCAGGCGCAGCTTCAACCACATGCTGACCCGCGCGAAAGCGAGCCTCTATGTGGCGGAAAGCGTCCCGGGGAGCATCAGCGGCTACGGCCTTGTCCTGTTTCATTCCGGCACGGCGCTCGCGCGGCTCTACTCGCTCGCGGTCCGACCCGAGGCGGTAGGCACCGGCATCGGCACGGCGCTGGTCGATCACGCCGAGAAGGTGACCCGGGACAACGAATGCGTGGCCCTGCGGCTCGAGGTTCGGGCCGACAACGAGTCGGCGATCGCGCTGTACGAACGGCTGGGCTATCGCCGGCTGCGCGCCCTGCCGCATTACTACGACGACGACGGCGACGGCTGGCGCTATGAGAAGCGACTGCACTGGATCCCCGGCTCGAACCGCACGCCGGTCCCCTATATCCACCAGACCACCGAGTTCACCTGCGGGCCGGCCAGCCTGATGATGGCGATGGCGGCCCTCCGGGAGGGCTCGGTTCCCAACCCGGACGAGGAACTGCGCATCTGGCGCGAGGCGACGACGATCTTCATGACCTCGGGTCACGGCGGCTGCGGCCCGCATGGCTTGGCGCTCGCCGCTCATCGGCGCGGTTTCAAGGCCCGGATCTGTGTCAGCGAGGACGGCCCGCTGTTCCTCGACACCGTCCGCGCGCCAGCCAAGAAGCTGGTGCTGGAACGGGTGCATGCGATGCTGCTCGCCGATCTCGTGACGGCGGGTATGACCGTGGAAATCAGCGCCTCGACGCCGGCGGATCTGGAACAGGCGCTGGATGCGGGATGGATTCCGCTGCTGTTGGTGTCCTCCTACCGCTTCAACGACGAGAAGGTCCCGCATTGGGTGGTGGTGACCGGGGTCGATGACCGCTTCATCCTGGTGCACGATCCGGATATGGATGAGGACCTGATGAAGTCCGACGTCGACTGCACCCATGTGCCGATCCCGCGCGCGGCCTTCACCTCAATGGCCCGGTTCGGACGCTCCCGCCTACAGGCGGTTGTCTATGTCGCCAAGGGAGATGCCGCGTGACCCAACCCGTCATTCTGATCGACCGGCCGGGCGATCTGCCGACCGCGCCCGAAGGACTGCGGGTGGTCGCCACCTCGGACTACCTCACCGATCCGAAATCCGCCGGCAAGGGGCCGGTGCGGATCATCAACCTCTCCCGCGACCTGGTCTATCTCGGCCAGGGCTACTACGCTTCCCTGCTCGCCGACGCACGCGGGCACAAGGTTCTGCCGACGGCGGCGACCATCCTGGCGCTGAAGGACCGCGGCCGGATCTGGAGCGGCGTGCGCTCGGTCGAGCGGGTGCTGCTGCGCGCCCTGTCGCGGATCAAGGACGCGCCCGAGGCCTCCTTCTCGATCGATGTCTATTTCGGCCGGACCCAGGACCCGCGCTTTGCCCGGGTCGCGCGCGAGGCGTTCGACCGGTTCCGCGCACCGATCCTGCGGGTCAAGGTGACACTGGATGCGACCTGGGGCTTCTACGTCCGCGCGGTCAGCCAGCGCACCGTCGACGAGCTGCGGGCCGACGAGCATGAGACCTTCGCCGCCGCCCTGGATGCCCACACCCGGCGCGAGTGGCGCGACCCGTCGACCAAGCGGCCGGTGCGTCACACCCTGGCCGTGCTGTTCGATCCGAAGGAAGCGATGCCGCCGTCCGACCCGAAGGCGTTGGACGCGCTGGAGCGGGTCGGCGCCCGCATGGGCGTGTCGGTCGAGCGCATCCGCACCCGCGACTATGCCCGGCTGTCCGAGTTCGACGCGCTGTTCATCCGCATGACCACCGCGCTCGACAATCCGACCTGGCGCTTCGCCCGCAAGGCAGAGGACGAGGGCATGCCGGTGATCGACGATCCGACCTCGATGCTGCGCTGTACCAACAAGGTGTACCTGGCGGAGACCCTCCTGGCGAAAGGCGTGCCGACACCGAAGACGTTGATCCTGGATCATCGCGGCCTCGCCAAGGCGGCGGACGAGCTCGGCTTCCCGATCGTGCTGAAGATTCCCGACGGCTCGTTCTCGCGCGGCGTGTTCAAGGCAGAGACCCCGGCGGAGCTGAAGAAGATCGCCAAGACCCTGTTCGCCGACAGCGACCTGATCCTGGCGCAGGAATTCATGCCGACGGAGTTCGACTGGCGGGTCGGCGTGCTGGACGGTCAGCCGCTCTTCGTCTCGCAGTACCGCATGGCGCCGAAGCATTGGCAGATCTACAACCACGGTGCCACCGGGCGCGGCAAGTCCGGCGGCTTCGCGACCATGTCGGTCGAGGAGACGCCGGCGGACGTGCTCGACGTGGCCCTGCAGGCGGCGAAGCTCATGGGCAGCGGGCTCTACGGTGTCGACCTCAAGCAGAACGACCGCGGCGTCTTCGTGGTCGAGGTCAACGACAACCCGAATATCGACCAGGGTGTCGAGGACAAAGTGCTTAAGGACAAGCTCTACGAGCGCCTGATCGACAGCTTCATCCACCGCATCCGGGCGCGGTAGAGCGCGCCTTCCCTCCGCCCCGAACCGGCTCCGGATTACCCGGCACCGGACTCCGGAGGGTTGCGGCGGTCCCGGTCGGAGCGATGCGGGAAGTGGTTGCCCCCGGCGCCGGCTGCCGCCACCATCGCGCCCAACCAAAGCAAGAAACCATCCCAGGGAGGCGCCCGTGGCCCGCTATACCGTTCTCACCCCCGATGCCCAGCATGACGACGACCACGCGGTCGAGCGCGAGATCGCCGGCGGCGATGTCGACTTCCTCCACTATGTCACCGACGACCCATCCGACGTCCCCGACGCGGCCTGGGAGAAGGTCGACGCCTTGCTGGTCTGGCATGTGCTGCCGATCGACCAGCGGGTGCTGTCGCGGCTGAAGAACTGCAAGGTGATCGTGCGCTGCGGCGTCGGTTTCGACCACATCGACCTGGCGTCCGCCGGTGCCGCCGGCATCCCGGTCTGCAACACCCCCGATTACGGCACCAACGAGGTGGCGGACCACGCCATCGCCATGATGCTGACCTTCACCCGAGGGCTCACCGCCTATCACCGGACCATGACCGCGGACCCGGTCGGCAACTTCCACTGGAAGCATGGCGAGCCGCGCCGGATCCGCCACAAGACCTTCGGCGTTGTCGGCTTCGGACGAATCGGCACCGCCGCCCTGCTGCGCGCCAAGGCCTTCGGCATGCACATCGTCGGCTATGACAAATACGCGCCCCGCGGCCAGGAGATCGCGCTCGAGATCGAGCGGGTGGAGAGTCTGGAGGAGGTGCTGGAGCGCGCCGACGTGCTGAGCATCCACACCCCGCTGACCGACGAGACCCGCGGCATGATCGACGCCGCCGCGCTGAAGCGCATGACGGCGGATGCTATCCTGATCAACACCGCCCGTGGCCCGATCATCGACACCCCGGCCCTGATCGACGCGCTGCGGAACAAAGAGATCGCCGCCGCCGGCATCGACGTGCTGCCGACCGAACCGGCGACACTGGACGATCCGCTGGTGAAAGCCTTCGCCGAGCAGCCGGACTGGCTGAAGGACCGCCTGATCCTCACGCCTCATGCCGCCTTCAACAGCGCGGCCGGCCGCTACGATGCGCGGGCCAACTCGACCAAGACGATGATGCGCTATCTTGATACCGGCGAGCTCTGGAACTGCGTGAACGGCCCGTTCCTGGCGACCTGACCGTCAGGTCCGGCGCCTGCGTTCGGAATACACCAGGATCTGCGCGACGGTCTCATCATCCTCGGAGACGGGCAGGAGCAAGGAATCCTCCCGAATCTGCCTGCCGTTCTCGTCGAGGAAGGTGAGCGGCGTGTAAAACGGCCTGCCGGAAAGGCGCACGGCCTCGTAGTCGGCAAGCGCACTTTCCAGGGACTCGGCGAAATATCCGTCCTCGACCAGCCGTCCGGTCGGGTTGTAGCCGCGGTTGTCGACCTCGTAGCCGCCGACCACACGGTAGCGGTAGATCCCGACACCGTCCGGCCGCGCGCCCTCGACATCGATCAACATCAGCCCCGGGAGATGGCGCGGCAGGTCCATCGGATCGAAATCGACCCGGCGCGGCATCTTCCGGCCGCTCCGCGTTCCGCACCAATAGTCGAGCACCGCCCTGACCATGTCGGAGACCTCCGCCGGGAGATCTTCCGAGGATCCGACGGCAGTCCGCCCGACACCACTGAAGTCAGTCATCGCCACTGCACCCTGGATAAGCCGAGATCTTGGATGCGCCGCGATGCCCGGTCAACAACGCCGGCTTGACAGTGGCGCGGCGCGCGGAACGGGATGACGGCGCGCACTTGCGACGCGTAGACTGGGCTCTGTTCGATTGATCGTCCGGAGCCACCCCATGCCCATGTCCGCCGCCGAACGCGCCCTGCGCCAGGAGGTGATCGATACCTGCATCAGGATGAACGCCCTTGGTATCAACCAGGGGACGTCGGGCAATGCCAGCGTGCGGGTGTCGGACGATCCGGATGACGGGTTCTTCATTACGCCGTCGGCGATCCCCTATGAGGAGATCGCGCCGGAAGATATCGTCACGATGAAGCTGGACGGGACCCATTCCCCGAACCGGCGACCATCGAGCGAGTGGCGCTTCCACCTGGACATCATGCGCGCCCGACCGGATTGCGGCGCCATTGTCCACACTCACGGGATGTTCGCCACCACGCTGGCCTGCCTGCGCATGGAGATCCCGGCCTTCCACTACATGATCGCCCAAGCCGGCGGCCCGACCATCCGCTGCTCGGACTACGCCACCTTCGGGACCCAGGAACTGTCCGACACCGCACTCATGGCGCTGGCGGATCGGCGCGCCTGCCTGCTGGCCAATCACGGCATGATCGCCATCGGACCGACCCTGAAGAAGGCGCTGGCGCTGGCGGTGGAGGTCGAAACCCTGGCCGGGATGTACTGGCGCACGCTGCAGATCGGCAAGCCGGTGATCCTGCCCGATGACGAGATCCAGCGGGTCGGCGAGAAGTTCGGCACCATGGGCTACGGCGTCGTCGAGGCGAAGGCCCCGGCCAAATCGTCCACATCGAAGAAGAAGGGGCCGGCATGAACACCGCGCGCGTCAACGCCACGCTGGAGGCCGCCTATGCGGAAGCCGCCGAGCGCTTCACCACCGCCAATCCGAAGAGTGCCGCGATCCAGGATCAGGCGCTTGCCGCCATGCCCGGCGGCAACACCCGCACCGTCCTGCACTATCACCCCTATCCGCTGCGCTTCGCCCGCGGCGAGGGCTGTCGGCTGTGGGATGTGGACGGGCATGAATATGTCGACTTCCTCGGCGAGTACACCGCCGGCCTCTATGGCCACAGCGAACCGGTGATCCGCGACGCCATCAAGCAGGCGGCCGATGACGGCTGGGTGCTTGGCGGGCCGACCCTGCTCGAAGCCCGCATGGCCGAGACCGTGGTCAACCGCTTCCCGGCGCTGGAGCGGGTGCGCTTCACCAATTCGGGTACCGAGGCCAACATGATGGCCCTGGCCACCGCCCGCGCCTTCACCGGCCGCGACAAGGTGATGGTGTTCAAGGGCGCCTACCATGGCGGCGTTCTGTACTTCTCAGGCTCGCCGCTGAACGCGCCCTTCGACTATGTCATGGGCGATTACAACGACGCCGAGGGCAGTGCGGAGCTGATCCGGCAGCAGGGCGACCGACTCGCCGCCGTGCTGGTGGAGCCGATGTGCGGCTCCGGCGGCTGCCTGCCCGGATCGGATACGTTCCTGCAAGCCCTGCGCGATGCGACCGCCGAGACCGGGGCGCTGCTGATCTTCGACGAGGTGATGACTTCACGGCTCTCGCCGTCGGGCCTGCACGGACTGCTCGGCATCACGCCGGACCTGATCACGCTCGGCAAGTATGTGGGCGGCGGCCTCAGCTTCGGGGCATTCGGCGGACGGGCCGATATCCTGGCCAAATTCGACCCGCGCCAGCCCGGCGCCTGGCCCCATGCCGGCACGTTCAACAACAACGTCTTCACCATGTCCGCCGGCCTTGCCGGGCTGACCCATGTCTATTCGCCGGAGCGCGCGGTCTCGCTCAACGCCGATGGCGACGCCCTGCGTGCCCGCCTCGGCAAGGCCATCGCCGATCGCGGCCTGCCGCTGGTGATCACCGGCCGCGGCTCGATGATGGCGATGCATTCCGGCGCGACCCCGCCGACCTCGCCGCCGGAATCCGCGCGGCGCAACCGACGACTGATCGATCTGATGCATCTGGACCTGATCCATGGCGGCATCTACACCGCGCGCCGTGGTATGATGGTGCTGTCGCTGCCGATGGATCAGGGCGCCTTCGACACCCTGGTTGCGGCCTTCGAGGAATTCCTGGACAGCCGTCGCGCGGTGATCGAGGCGGCGCTGGCAGAGGAGAAGGTGGCATGAGTCTGCTCTCCCGTCTGGTGACCGAGGCTGCCCGCCGTGTGGCCCAGGATCCGCGTCTGCGCGCCAAAGCGGCGGAAGTCGCCGGCGAGGCCGCCCGCCGCGCGCGCCCGAAGATCGAGAATGCCGGTCGTCACATCGCCGAAACCGCACGCGAGACCGCGGACGGGGGACGGTTTGCTGACGATCCCCTCGGCTATGCCCTACGGTTCCGCGACAAGCTACTGCCACCCGACAACGACCGCTCACGCTAGGGTTCAAGCACTGTTGCACCGCAGAAAGTTGCCCGATCGAAACGGTTAAGGCATAGTGGCGCCTATCTGACACCACCGTTCGTCGCCCCATGATCAGCGGGTTGCTCGCCCCGATTTTCGACTCCCACATCGCCGGTGCGGACAAAGTCCGCATTGCCGGCGACGGGAGCGGTGCGCGCTCAGAGCCGACCCAGCGGCCTCTGGTTACCGGCCGACCGGTCGGCCAGCTCGCCGATCTCAGTGCCGCCGAGCGCACGGAATACATCCGCGAGACCGGTCGGGCCGCACTCGGCCGACAACTGGGCAAGGTCGTCGATATCCTCGCCTGACGGATAACCTACTGAAAAACCAGTACTCATACGATGTGGGAGCTTTCGATTTTTATCTAAGTCGGGTTTTCAGAAAAATTATATAAAATTCTACGTAAATATGCTTTACTCAAGTTAAGAGCGTTCACAAGAGCGCCTGTTCGGAGAGAGATCATAGGGGAGTATCGGTCATGGCGATCGGCCCCACGGGGTTACCCGTACTTCGCCCGCTCGACGGGCAACGCACTGCTATCACCGACCCGACGGAGCGCCGTGCGGACGCCCGTACCGCGCGAACCGGCGAGCCGCCGCTCGAGACGGTGTATGCGGAACCATTGGACGACGCCGACCGGCACCAGCTCGATCTGGAGCGCACGGCCGATCAGGTCCGTCAGCTCAACCCGAACCCGCCGCGCGGATCCATTCTGAACATCGTGGTCTGACCGCCGGGCGCTAGCCGTCAGCACTCTCGTCGGCGAACAGCCAAGCCAAGGCCTCGCGCTCGCTCATGAAGATCGCGGTCGAGCCCGGGACCGAACGGTTGCGATAGACCGCCCAGAGTTCGCCGATCCCCATATCCGTTTCGCGGCCGACGAGAGCCGCCGTCCGTTCGGCGATGCCGCCCGCCATCTCGCTACGGCGCTCCTCCATAGTCTTGAAATCTTGGGCCGTCAGCTCGCTGAGGTCGGCATTCCGGGCATCGATCAGCATGCGTAATCCACCGTATGCGACCCCGATCGACTTGCGGTAGTCCCTCGCTTTCAGGAACACGTCCAGCGTCGCGAGCCCATGATAGCGCACGGTAAACAGTCGTTGCGGCTCGTCGTAGCTCCAGTCGATCTCGGTCATGCATGCTCCGCTGGAACGCTCTCCCCAGAACGCACCAGTCATGCATTAACCATAAATGCCTTGGAGGATGCGATCAATCGTCGCCGGCGGCCCCCTGCGGTCCGGTCCAGCCATATGCCGCCCGCGCCGCCTCCGCGGTCACGAACCCGTCGCGCACATCGATGGCGAGGCTCGCCGGATCCCGCTTGGCCGGATCGCCGAGACCACCACCGCCCGGCATCTCCAGCACCAGGCTGTCGCCCCCCGGAATGGTTTGGCGGCCCTTGCCCTGCAGGATCGTGCCGGACTTCAGATAGATCTTGCCGGTCGCTCCGTTCGCCCCGCCGTTGCGGCCGCGCGGCGGGTAGATGACCCGGTCGAACATCGACGAGATGGCGAAGGGGCGGCCATCGGCATGGGTGATTTCCATGACCTGGCCGGTGCCACCGCGATAGGTGCCGGGCCCGCCGGAATCAGCGCGGTACTCCTTCTTCCAGAAGATCAGCGGCGCGATGGTCTCGTTCACCTCGACCGGCGTGTTGCGCACGCCCGACGGGAACGACGTGGCGTCCATGCCGTCCTTGCCCGGCCTGGCACCGGTACCGCCGGTATGGAAGGTGTTCATGGCGAACGGCCGGCTGTCACCGTAGTCGCCGTCGACGATGCCGCGTCCCCCCAACAGGACAGGATTCCACAGACAGCTCGTCCCCTCCGCCGGCACCCGATCCGGAATGATCTGGTTCAGGCAGCCGAGCATGACGTCCGGCAGCATCTGGCCGATCACATGACGGGCGGCGACGGCGCAGGGCGGCGGCGCGTTCAGGATCGAGCCTTCCGGCGACCAGATACGGATCACGCCGAGCGAGCCGGCATTGTTCGGAATCGACCCGCCGATCACACAGCGTACGCCGAAGCTCGCATAGGCCTGCGTATAGGTCAGCGGAACGTTGATCCCATAGCGTGAGGTGCCGGACGTCCCGGTGAAATCGATGTCGATGCCGTCATCCGATACGGTGAGCGCGCCGACCAGATCGACCTCGCTCTCAAACCCGTCGATGCGCATGGAGTTGCGGTACGTGCCCTTCGGCAGCTTGCCGATCTCCTCCAGCATGCCGGCGCGGGAGCTTTCGATGATGTGTTGGCCGAGCTCGTCCAGCTCGGTCATGGCGAATTCGCGCATCATCTCGACCAGCCGGCGCCCGCCGACCTCGTTGCAGGCCATCAGCGAGTAGATGTCGCCCTCGACCTCGATCGGGTTGCGGACGTTCACCTTGATCAGGTGCAGCAGCCCCCGATCGACCTCACCCTCGCTGGCCAGCGGCATGATCGGGATGTTGATCCCCTCCTCATAGACCTGGCGGCCGTCCGGACCGAAGCCGCGGCCGCCGATATCCACCACATGGGAGGTGCAGGCGAACAGGCCGACTGGCTTGCCGTCGAGGAAGGTCGGGGTGACGACGGTGATGTCGTTTAGGTGTCCGGTGCCCTTCCACGGATCGTTGGTGATGTAGACGTCGCCGTCCTTCATCGTGTCGATCGGGTAGACCTCCAGGAAGAAGCCGACCGACGCCGCCATGGCGTTGACATGACCGGGCGTGCCGGTGACCGCCTGAGCCAGCATCCGGCCCTCGGGGTCGAACACGCCGGCGGAGATGTCGCCAGCCTCCCGTGCCGAGGTGGAGAAGGCTGTACGCACAAGGGTCTGGGCCTGTTCCTCGACGACGGAGAGCAGACGGTTCCACTGAATCTGAATGTGGATCTGGTCGAGGGCTGAACGGTTGGTGCTCATGGTCATTCTCCTCACGCCGCCTGTTTGTGCTTGGCGGTCAGGATCAGGTAGCCGAGGCCATCCACCTTGGCATTGAAGGTCGAGGTCACCACGGTCGTGGTCTGATCCTCGACGATCAGGGCGGGACCGGCGACGGTCATGCCGGGCGCCAGATCGCTACGGGCATGGATCGCGTACTCGGTGTCGCGCTGCAGGTCAGGATCGAAAACCACACGGCTGTCGATCGGCTTGGCGGTGCCCCCGCCGCCCGCGTCGCCTGACGGTGCCGGGGCCGGCGCGATGGGGGCTGCGATTGTCAGGGTCCAGGACAGGATTTCCGGTTCCACATCCGGGATCGTGCGGCCATACAGCTTGGCGTATTCGACCTCGAACGACTTGCGGATCGCATCGCCGTCGGCGGCGACAAGGGCGCCCGCCGGCAGCGGGACGGTGATCTCATGGCCCTGGCCGGAATAGCGCATATAGGCGACCCGGGTCTCGGTCAGCTCGGCACCGACCGCCGCTGCGCTGACGATGGCGCGGGCTTCCGACGCCATGCCGGAGAGCAGATCGTTGATCGAGGCGGCGTCGAAATCCGATAGCAGCAGGTAACGGCTGCGCACCACCTCGTAGGACACCGGCGCCCGCAGAAACCCGATGGCCGAGCCCACGCCCGCCCCGGTCGGCACCACAATGGTGTGGATCGCCAGTTTCTCGGCCAGCCGTGCCGCATGCAGCGGGGCGGCCCCGCCGAAGGCGATCATCGCGCGGGCGGAAATGTCCTTGCCCCATTCGATGGCATGGACCCGGGCCGCGTTGGCCATGTTCTCGTCGACGATCTCGGCCAGTGCGAAGGCCGCCAGCCGGCCCTCCAGGTGCATCGGCAGACCGACATCGCTCGCTACCACCTTCTCGGACGCCTCGATGTCGAGGGCCACCGAACCACCGGCGAAGCGGGCCGGATCCACCTTGCCCATGACCACATCGCCATCGGTCACCGTCGGCCGCTGGCCACCGCGCCCGTAGCAGGCGGGGCCGGGCTCGGAGCCGGCGCTTTGCGGGCCGACCTGCAGGCGGCCCATGGTGTCGACATGGGCGATCGAGCCGCCACCGGCGCCGATCTCCACCATCTCGATCGCCGGGATGCGGACCGGCAGCCCGCTGCCCTTCATGTTGCGGTAGACCCGGGCGACCTCGAAGGTGCGGGTCATCTGCGGGGCGTAATTGTCGATCAGGCAGATCTTCGCCGTGGTGCCGCCCATGTCGTAGGACACCACATTGGCGAGGCCGCATTCCTTGGCGATCTCGGTCGCCAGGATGGCACCGCCGGCCGGGCCGGACTCGACCAGCCGGATCGGGAAACGCACGGCGGTATCAAGGTCGGTCAGACCGCCGCCGGAGGTCATCAGCAGAAACGGGCAGGTGAAGCCGCGGGACAGCATCTCGTTCTCAAGCTTGCGCAGATATCCCGCCATCTTCGGCTGGACATAGGCATTGGCCGAGGCGGTGGACTGACGTTCGTATTCGCGGATCTCCGGGCAGACCTCGCTCGACAGCGTGATCGCCATATCGGGCAGCGCCTCGGCGATGATCTCGGCCACCCGCTCCTCGTGAGCACCGTTGGCGTAGGAATGCAGCAGGCCGATCGCCACCGCCTCCACCCCGTTCTCGGCGAACCCCGGGATCAGGGCGCGCACACTGTCCTCGTCCAGCGACAGGAGGACATCGCCGCGGTAGTTCATGCGCTCGCGCACCGACCAGCGCAGGTAGCGCGGCACGATCGGATCCGGGCGGTCGATGTTGATGTCGTACTGTTCGAACCGGTTCTCCTGCGCCATCTCGACGGCGTCGCGGTGTCCCTCGGTGGTGATCAACGCGGTCTTCGCCCCCTTGCGCTCGATCAGCGCGTTGGTGGCCAGCGTCGTGCCATGGATGATCAGGGACACGGAGCCGGGCTCAATGCCGGCCTCGGCGACCGCCTTCTCAACACCGTCGATCACGCCCTCTTCCGGCGCACGCGGAGTCGTCAGGACCTTGGAGGTGACGCGGCGCCCGCCGGCGCTCGGGTCGCCGATCTCCAGCGCGACATCGGTAAAGGTGCCGCCGACATCGACGGCAAGGCGAACGGATTGGGGGTTAGCGCCCATGGCAGACATTCGATCCTGAGTTTGCGGTGCAGCATTCGGGAGAGTGCTGATCGTTCCTATGATCGCGGCCCACGTCAACGGTTGTCTGAGCGATACGGGACAGCCCCCTGGTTTGCGGGTCTTTCGGCACCGCCGCATGTGTGGCTAGACTTCTCCATCCTGACCGCCGTTCCGGCACACGCCTGCTCAGACATGGAGTTCAACATGACCGGTCCGACCGCCCCCGGCACAACTGTGATCCGCAACGTCGCCTGGATCGTCGCCTGGGACGCCAAGGAGAGTCGCCACGTCTACCTGAAGGGCGGCGACGTCGTCTTCGCAGACGGGGTGGTGACCCAGGTCGGCGGCCGCTTCACCGGCGAGGCCGAGGTGGAGATGGACGGTTCCGAGCGCATGGTCATGCCGGGCCTGGTCAACATCCATTCCCACCCGACCAGCGAGCCGCTGCGCAAGGGCGTGACCGACGAAATCCGCAGCCCGGGCTTCTTCCACTCCTCGCTCTACGAGTTTCTCACGATCTTCGAGAACGACCCGGAGGGCTTGGCCGCCAGCCTCAAGGTTGCCATGGCTGAGCTGCTGACCAGCGGCGTGACCACCGTCGTCGACTATTCCTTTCCGTTCGACGCCTGGCTCGACGTTCTGGCCGAGTGCGGCATCCGCGCCTGCGTGGCGCCGATGTTCAAGGACGCGCGCTGGCACACCGAGGACGGCCACCAGCTTCAGTACGACTGGGACGAGAGCGGCGGCGGGCGCGCCGGCTTCGAGAAGGCGATGCGCACCATCGACCTCGCCAACCAGCATCCCTCCGGCCGCCTCATGGGCATGATGGCGCCGGCGCAGATCGACACCTGCTCGGCCGACCTGCTGCGCGACAGCTACGACTACGCCCGGGAGAAAAATCTGCCCTGGCAGACCCACGCCGCACAGTCGGTCAATGAATTCCAGGAAATGATCCGCCGCCACGGCCGCACGCCGGTGCAGTGGATGAGCGATATCGGCGTGTTGGGCGAGCACGCGATCATCGGCCACGGCATCTTCCTCGACCATCACCCCTGGGTGCACTGGTCGACCCGCGAGGACCTGCGCCTGCTGGCCGACAGCAGCACCACCGTCGCCCATTGCCCGACCGTATTCATGCGCCGCGGCATCACGCTCAGGACCTTCGGCGGCTACGTGCGCGAGGGCATCAACATGGGCATCGGCACCGACACCTATCCGCACAACTTCCTGGAGGAGATGCGCAACGTCGCAACGGTGGCGCGCACCATCGCCGAGACGGTGGACGACCTGAACACCTCCGACATCTTCAATGCCGCCACGGTCGGCGGCGCGCGGGCGCTGCGCCGCGACGATATCGGCAAGCTGGCGGTGGGTTGCCGGGCCGACCTGGTCTGCGTCGACCTGACGGCGCCGTCGATGATGCCGGTGCGCGAGCCGATCCGCTCGCTGATCTACGCCGCCACCGACCGGGGCATCCGCGACGTGTTCGTCGACGGCAATCAGGTGGTCAAGGACGGCGCGGTCACGACCATCGACCTGCGCGCCGCCCTCACCGAACTGCAGGCCGCCCAGGAGCGGTCGTTCTCCAGCATTCCGACCCGCGACTGGGCCCACCGCAATGTCGACCAGATGGCGCCGATGGTGTTCGAGACGCGGGAGAGTCTGTGACGCTTCCCGTCCAAAGCGCACGGCCCCGGCCCGTCGACACACTTCGTCCCAGATTTGATCCGGGCGCGCGTCGAAGGGCCGGGGAGTGAAGAACACCAAGGCACCCGCAAGAGGCGCCACATAACCAAACACCCGGGAGGAACCACCGCATGGCCCGCGTCCCCTATCTCACCGCCGATGACCTCGCACCCGAGGACAAGGAGCTGCTGAAGCGGCCGATCACCCTGCACCGGGCCCTGGTGAACAGCCCCGGCATGGCCCGCGCGTTCGGCACGCTCGGCGGCTACATCCGCCATGGCAGCACCCTCGACCCGCGGCTGCGCGAGCTCGCCATCATCCAGGTCGGCTACCTGACCCGCAGCCCCTACGAGTACTCCCACCACTGTCGCCTCGGCATCGAGCAGTTCGGGGTCAGCGAGGAGGATGTCCGCGCCATCACCCGCGACACCGAGGCGGACGGTGGCGGCGGTTTCCCGGAGCTGGACTCCGCCGTGCTGCGCGCCGCCCGCGAGATGGTCACCGACCTCGCCGTCAGCGACGCGACCTTCGCGGTTCTGGACACGAAGCTCGACCGCGCCGACCTCGTCGACCTGATCGTCACCATCGGATTCTACTGCGGCGTGGTGCGCATTCTGGCGAGCCTGGAGATCGACGTGGAAGACGACTACGCCAAGTGGCTGGAGCGGTTCCCGCTGCCGGCCTGACAACAAACAAGACCATCATCGGGAGGAAATGGGATGCGCCTTAAGGACAAGGTGGCGATCGTCGTCGGCGGCGGTCAGCAGCCGGGCGAGACCATGGGCAACGGCCGCGCCGTGGCTCTGCGCTTCGGCGAGGAAGGCGCCAAGGTGCTGGTCGTGGACAAGGACCTGGCGTCGGCCCGGGACACGGTCGCCCTGATCGCCGACAAGGGCGGCACCGCCTCCGCCTTGGAGGCCGACATCACCGACGAGGAAAGCTGCCGGGCGATCGCCGCCGCCTGTGTCGAGCGCTACGGCCGGATCGACGTGCTGCATAACAATGTCGGCATGTCCCGGGGCGACCGGCCGACGCCGGACATGGATATGGACACCTGGGATCTGCTGTTCGACATGAACCTCAAGGGCATGGTGATGACCTGCAAGCATGTGCTGCCGGTGATGCGCGAACAGCGGTCGGGCGTGATCCTGAACGTCTCCTCCACCTCCTCGATCAGCGCGCGCTGGGAGCAGAACCACCGCAGCGGCGTCGCCTACAAGACCAGCAAGGGGGCGGTGAACACCCTCACCCACCACCTGGCGATCGAGAATGCCGAGTACGGCATCCGCGCCAATGCCATCCTGCCCGGCCTGATGGACACCCCCATGGCGATCGAGCGCCGGGCGCGCGAACGCAACATCGACCGCGACGAGGTCCGCCGCGAGCGCAACGCCCGTGTCCCGCTGCTGGGGCGGATGGGCACCGCCTGGGATGTGGCGAATGCGGCCCTGTTTCTGGCGTCCGACGAGGCGAGCTACGTCACCGGCCTGATCATGCCGGTCGATGGCGGCCTCACCTCGGTCCGGGGATAGCCGACCTCGGTGCCCCGGGCTTGACCTTGATGCCGCCGCGCGGCTAGAGCCGGGGGATCGGTTCCAGAACCCCGACCCGCGAGTCCATAGCGCCGCCCCATGACGTCTCCCCCGACGAAGCCGCGGAAAGTCGCCTTCATCCTGCCGCCGCCGAATCACGGCACGCTGGAAAAGCCGACCTGGCGCAGTGTGAGCATCCGGGTCCGATGCACCGAGATCGCCCAATGGCTCGGCCGCTACGGCACCCAGGTGCACCTGGTGATCGATGAGAGTGTGGCCCCACGCCTGGCGGACGGATCGCTCGACGGGATCGACCTGTTCGTGATCCTGCAGACCCTGTCCGACCACACCGACCTGGTCGACGCCCTGCTCGCCGCCGGCAAATGCGTCGTCACCGATGTCTGCGACGACGTGAGTCGATATGAGGGCCTGCTCGCCCGATCCTGGGAGAACGCACGCAAAGCCGCCGCCATCACGGTGCCGACACGCTGGCTGGCCGACCGGCTCGGACCGCTGACCGACCGGCCGATCCACCTGGTGCATGACGCCGTCGAGGGTCCGCCGCACCGGATCCGCGGTCCGGCGCCGGACGGACCGCTGCACCTGTTCTGGTACGGCTGGCAGCACAAGGTCGGCGTGGTCCAGCGCCGGCTCGACCGCCTGCGCGCCTACGCCCACCGCCGCCGCCCGATCGAACTCACGGTGATGTCGGACCTTTATGGGATCCGCGATGAAATGGCGACGGTGCTCGCCGCCGGCGACGACAGGCTGACGATCCGCGGCGAACACTGGTCGATGGAGGGGTTCGACGCCGAGATGGCGCGCGCCGACATCGCGCTGATCCCGTTCGACACCAAGATCGACTTCTCCGGCCGCTCGCCGCTGAAGCTGATGCAGGCGCTGTGGCAAGGCCGGCTCGCGGTGTCGGAAGATCTGGAAAGTTATCCCGATTTCGCCCCGTTCGGCGTGCTGCACGGCGACATCGTCGACGGCATCGATCACATGACCGCCGACCCGGACCGGGCGCTGGCCGATCTGTCGCGCGCCCAGCACTATATCCGCGACACCTACATGCCTTCGGTCCTGGCCCATCGCTGGCAGGCCGTGCTGGGCGAGATCCTGACCGAGTTCCAAAAGCCCCGCTGAGGCGCTTGGGCGCGCGGCCCGTCCCCCTTACACTCCTGCCGGTTGTCCGATGGAGCGCCCGACATGACCTGGATCAAGACGGTTCCCTACGATGCGGCTACTGGCCGGCTGAAATCCCTATACGACCGTGTTGTTGGCCCTAACGGCAATGTCGACAACATCATGATGGCCCATTCGCTCAGGCCACACTCGATGGAGGGGCATATGCACCTCTACAAGTACGTCCTGCACCACTCCGCCAACAAGGTGCCCAAGCATTTCCTGGAGACCATCGGCGTGCAGGTCAGCCTGCTGAACGGCTGTTCCTACTGCGTGGAGCATCATTTCCAGGGGTTGCGCCGCCTGCTCGGCGACGACGACCGGGCGAACGCGATCCGCTCAGCCCTTGAAGCCGGCGATGCCGCCCCGGCCTTCGATGCCAAGCACCAGGCGGCCCTGCGCTATGCCGAGCACCTGACGCACGATCCGGCAACGATCACCGCCGATGCGGTGGAGGAGATGCGCTCGGCCGGCTGGGACGACGGCGAGATCCTGGAGATCAACCAGGTGACGGCCTATTTCAGCTACGCCAACCGCACCGTGCTCGGCCTCGGCGTCAGCACCGAAGGCGACATCCTCGGCCTCTCCCCCGGCGACAACGACGACCCGGACAACTGGAACCACGGGTAG
>JARGOG010000082.1 GCA_029212785.1 Thalassobaculaceae bacterium | reverse complement strand
TGGAGGCGTGCAGCCATGGCCGAAGATGACGGCGAAGACATCGTTCTCTCGGAGCTCGAAGACGACGACCTCGTGCAGCAGATGCACGACGACCTCTATGACGGTCTGAAGGACGAGATCGAAGAGGGCGTCAACATCCTGCTCGGGCGCGGCTGGACCCCCTACGAGGTGTTGACCAAGGCATTGGTCGAAGGCATGCGGATCGTCGGCATCGACTTCCGCGACGGCATTCTCTTCGTGCCGGAAGTGCTGATGGCTGCCAATGCCATGAAGGCGGGCATGTTTATCCTGCGCCCACTGCTGATCGAGACCGGCGCACCGCGCGTCGGCAAGATGGTGATCGGCACGGTGAAGGGTGACATCCACGACATCGGCAAGAATCTGGTCTCCATGATGATGGAGGGCGCCGGTTTCGAGGTGATCGATATCGGCATCAACAACCCGGTCGAGAACTATCTCGCAGCCATCGAGGAACACCAGCCGGACATCCTCGGCATGTCGGCGCTGCTGACGACCACCATGCCCTACATGAAGGTCGTCATCGACACGCTGCAGGAAAAGGGGATGCGTGACGACTATATCGTGTTGGTCGGCGGGGCGCCGCTGAACGAGGCCTTTGCCGAGAATGTCGGCGCCGACGCCTATTGCCGCGACGCCGCGGTGGCCGTCGAGACCGCCAAGCAGTTGATCGCCGAGCGTCGCCGCTCGAATTCCGAGGCGGCAGGCGAATAGAGTCGCACCCGGGACGGTGAGGAGACGAACCGCACCATGGAGGAGCACGGCATCGACGACATGACGGCCGATGCGGGTGCGCCGCTCTGGAACGAGGAGCGGCCGGCCCGTCCGCATGCGCTCTTTATCGCCTGCGGCGCGCTCGCCCGTGAACTGGTCGATCTCAAGCGCATGACCGGCTGGGCCGAGTTGACGATCACCTGTCTGCCGGCCCACTGGCACAACACCCCACAGAAGATCGTACCCGGTGTTCTGCGCAAGATCCGGGGCGCTGCCGGCAAGTACGGCCGGATCTTCGTGCTCTACGGCGATTGTGGTACCGGCGGCGAGCTCGACCGGATGTTGGAGGCAGAAGGGGTGGAACGGATCCCCGGGCCGCACTGCTATCAGATGTTCGCCGGGACCAAGGCTTTCACCGACATGGCGGAGCGCGATCCGGGAGAGTTCTATCTGACCGACTATCTGGTCCGGCATTTCGACCGGTTGATCATCAAGGGCCTGGGCCTCGACCGTTATCCCCAGCTCCTGCCTGATTATTTCGGCCACTACACCACGCTGGTCTATCTCGCGCAGACCGCCGATTCCCGATTGCGCGACAAGGCGGCGACGGCGGCAGCGCGGCTCGGCCTGGCCTTCGAGTATCGCCATGTCGGCTATGGCGAGCTCGGCGATTTCGTCGCGGAGGCTGCCGAGCCGTCCGCGACCTCCTCCACCGCGCATTGAGGCCGGCGATGGCGCATCTGATCATCGTTTCCTGGCGCGACATCCCGGCCCAGGTGATCGTCGAGAAGGGTCGCGGCCGGCGCCGGGAGAGTGCGAAGGTCGAACTGTCGAAACGGTTCATCGCCGCCATCGACTCCGCCGCCATGCGCGACGGGTCGGAGAGCGCGGATGATTACCTGGAGGACTGGCAGCGCTCCGCGCCGGTCGAGGTGTCGGATGACGACATGGACGCGACCGCGGCGGCCAAGGCGGCGGAGATCGAGGCCGCCTATCCGGCGGAGCGACTGCGCGACCTGATTGCCGGCGGTGGAACGGCGGGTGGGGTCGAAACCTCGGCCTGATTCTGCGCTGCCCGATTGCGGGTCCCGGTCCGGCACGGCAGACTGTGCGCCCTTTCCCCAGACCGGACCACCCGATGACCTCCACTCCCGCTCCGTCGCAGGACACCCTCGACAAGCTGCGTGCCGTCGGTACCGCCACCGTCTCGATGCAGCTTCTCAAGCGCGGCCTGCGCCACGTCTCGATCAACGGCGTGAAGCCGCTGCGCCCGGACCAGGGCTGCGTTGTCGGTCCGGCCTATACCCTGCGGTTCCTGCCCCTGCGCGAGGATCTGTCCGACCCCGCCGTGCTCGGCGCGCCCGGCTACGGTCCGCGGGTGGCGATCGAGGAATGCCCGCCGGGATCGGTCATGGTGGTGGAGGCGCGCGGCATCGCCACCACCGGCACCATCGGCGACATCCTGACCGCCCGGCTCGCCAAGCGCGGGGTGGCGGGCATGGTGGTCGACGGCGCCGTGCGCGACGGCGCCGGTGTGTCGGCGACCGGCTTCGACGTCTGGTGCCTGGGCTCTTCGCCGCCGGCCAGCATCACCCAGCTTTCCGGCGGCGATGTGCAGATCCCGGTGGCCTGCGGCGACGTCACCGTGTTTCCGGGTGACATCATTGTCTGCGACGGCGACGGCGCGGTTGTGATCCCGGTGGCGCTTGCCGCCGAGGTGGCGATGGACGCGGTCGAGCAGGATCGGTTCGAGCGCTGGGTCCAGGCCCGGGTCGAGGAAGGCCGGGCGACAATCGGTCTGTATCCGCCGAATGCCGAGACCAAGGCCGAGTACGAGGCCTGGAAGGCCGCCGGCGGCGTGTGATGGCAGTGGATCCCGAGACCCTGCTGCGACGGATGATGGACGCGGCGATCGCCGCCGCCGACCCGGTCCAGTGCCTGCCGCCGCATCTGCTGCCGCTCGCCCGTGCGGACCATGGCGGGCGGACGATCGTGATCGGCGCCGGCAAGGCGGCCGCCTCCATGGCGGCGGCGGTCGAGACGCTGTTCGCCGCCGAGGCGCCGACCTGCGCTCTGGAAGGGCTGGTGGTGACCCGCTATGGCCACGGCTGTCCGACCGAGCGGATCGAGGTGGTCGAGGCGTCGCACCCGGTGCCGGATGCCGCCGGGCGCGATGCCGCGCGCCGGATCCTGGAATTGGTTTCCGGCTTGACCGCCGCCGACCGGGTGATCGCCTTGATCTCCGGCGGTGGCTCGGCCCTGCTGACCCTGCCGGCCGAGGGCGTCAGCCTGGAGGACAAGCAGGGGGTGAACCGCGATCTGCTGAAAAGCGGAGCGACCATCCACGAGATGAACGCCGTGCGCAAACACCTCTCGGCGATCAAGGGCGGGCGTCTGGCCGCGGCGGCGGCCCCGGCGGCCCTGCACGCCTTTCTGATATCCGATGTGCCCGGGGACGACCCGGACGTGATCGCCTCGGGCCCGACCGTGGCGGATACCAGCACGCTCGCCGACGCCCGAGCCGTCCTGGCGAAATACGCCATCGTCCCGCCCGACAGCGTCGCCCGGGCGCTCGGTGACGCGGCGAACGAGACGCCGAAGCCGGGAGATCCGGTGCTCGGCCGGGCCGAGACCGTGATGGCCGCCCGACCCCAGGCGTCGCTGGAAGCGGCGGCGGAGATCGCCCGCGCGGCCGGGATCGTGCCGGTCATTCTGGGCGACGCGATCGAGGGCGAGGCACGCGATGTGGCGACGGTGATGGCTGGTATCGCCGCTCAGGTCGCCCGCCACGGTCAGCCAGCGCCGGCGCCCTGCGTGCTGCTGTCCGGCGGCGAGACGACGGTGACGGTGCGCGGCAACGGGCGCGGCGGGCGCAATGCGGAGTTCCTGTGCGCCTTCGCGGTGACGGTGCAGCGCCGCCTGCCGGACCTGGCCGGGCGCATCGCGGCCCTGGCTTGCGATACCGACGGCATCGACGGGACCGAGGACAATGCCGGGGCGCTGTTCGTGCCGGGTGACATCGCCCGCGCCGAGTCCATCGGTCTCGACCTCGTCGCCCGTCTGGAGAACAACGACGGCTACGGTGCCTTTGCCGCCCTCGACCGGCTGATCGTGACCGGGCCGACCCTGACCAACGTCAACGATTTCCGGGCGGTGCTGATCCTCTAGCGCGAAATCCGGTCATTTTGAATCACTAGGCGACCCTAAATGACCGGTGAATTTCACTCCAAAACAATATGCTCCAAGTCACAGAACCCAGCGTTTGGCCGGCGGCAGAAGTTTCGCCCGTGTGCCGGGGACCAAGTCGAATTCGATCAGGGAGATGATCTGGTCGGTGCCGGTTGATGTGACGAACGGCACGGCGATCTGCCGAACCGAGCGGCAGATGCTGCTGGTGCCGACATAGGGCATCCCGCACCCGATCATCCCTCGGCTCTTCAGCGTCTCGCAATAGATGGTGTGGATGCGGTTTCCCGGGCCGTGGCCGTCGACCTGCGATGTCCGAAGACCGGTATAGGAGCGCTTGGTGAACCAATCGACGCCGGTGCCGAGCAGGCGATAGCGGAAATCCTCGCCCTCCAGGTGTTCGACCACGATCAGATTGGGCAGGAATTCGGTGACCGTCGCGGGGTCGAAAGTGGCGCGGTCCGGAACGCCACCGGCCGCCTCGGAGAGTGCGATCCAATAGCGCCCGAACCGGCCGATGCGGTCGTCGCCGAGATCCTCACGGACCATGGGGGCAGGTCCGTCTTCCGGAACGCGCGACGCGTTGGTGTCGACTGTCGACGGAGTGGCCGAGATCATTGCCCCTCAATTCCGGATCCGGCCCCCGGGTCAGAGCCGTTCGAGCAGCACCGCCATGCCCTGACCGGCGCCCATGCACATCGACAGGATAGCATAGCGCTGGCCGGAGTCTTCCAGGTGCTGCATGGCAACCAGGGCCATACGAACGCCGGTCGCTCCCGGAGGGTGCCCGATGGAGATCCCGCCGCCATACAGATTGGTCACGTCGCGCGGTATGCCGAGTTCCTTCTCGGCATGCAGGTTCACCACCGCGAAGGCCTCGTTGATCTCGTAGTAATCCACGTCGGATGCCTTCAGGCCCCGCTTCTCCCAGAGCGCGCGGATCGCAGGGACCGGGCCGCAGCCCATGATGCGCGGCGGTACACCGACGATCGTCCAATCGACGAGACGGGCACGCGGGCGCACGCCCTCGGCCTCCAGGGCGGCACGGTCGCCGACCACGACCCAGGCGGCCCCGTCGGTCACGCCCGAGGAATTGCCCGGCGTGACCTGCCCACCCTTGCGGAACACCGGTTTCAGGGTCGCCAGCTTTTCCGCCGTCACCGAGGGACGCGGGAACTCGTCCATCTCCATCAGCCGCGTGCCCCGGCGGCCCTCCGGCACGTCGATCGGGGCGATCTGCTTGGCGAGGAAGCCACTTTCGATCGCGGCACCGGCGCGTTGTTGGGACATCTCGCCCCAGGCGTCCATGTCCTCGCGCCGGTACTGGAAGTCTTCCGCCAGGTTCTCCGCCGTCACCCCCATCAGGCCGTGGCCGAAGGGATCGGAATAGGCCCACTCGACCGTGTCTTCGAGGGTCTGCTGGCCTCGGGTGACGCCCCAGCGCATGCCGGTCTGGGCGTAGGAGCCGCGGGAGAAATTTTCGCCGCCGCCGGCGATGGCGATGGTCGACTGGCCGGTCATGATCTGCTGGGCGGCGGTCAGGATCGCCTGGGTGCCCGAGCCGCAGGCCCGGTTCACGCCGAGCGCGCAACTGGTGTCGGGCATGCCGATGTTGAGGGCGGCGACCCGGCCGACATAGTAGCCGTCGGGATCGACCGGCAGGACATTGCCCCAGACCGCATGATCGATTTTCTGCGGCGACAGCCCAGCTTCCTCGACACAGGCTTTGGCCGCATGGGTGGCCAGGGTCGAAAGCGGTATGTCTTTCAGGGACTTCCCGAAATCCCCGAACGGGGTCCGCTTGCCGCCGGCAATGACAATTTCTTGGGTGGCCATTCATCCCTCCTGCTGCGGGCGCGCCTCGTGCTGTGAGGCGGCTTCCGATGGTGCGGCAGACTGGCGCGACGGCGGCACAAGTACAACCCGGAAGCCGCCGGTCGCAAAGGGGCTGGAGTAAAGGCAATTAACGCGTTTTAATGCAATTTAAAGATTTATTGGGCATGCATTCGAGCGACGTGCCATCGGAAACGGAACGCTTCACCCATGCGCCTGCGGAACCTCCTGTTCCTCGCTTTGTCCGGGGTCGCGATTCTGCCCGTGCTGGCGCTTGCCGGCTGGGTCTATGTCCGGGCGCATGATCGTGAAATCCAGATCGTCGACGACACCCATCTGCTGCTCGCCCGCAATCTCGGCGCCGCGCTGGAGCGCTATTCCCGCGACGTGATCTCGGCCTTCGAGCTATCTGCTGAAACCGCCCTGTCCGGCGCCGACGTCGCCCAGGTGGCGAAACTGATGCGGGATCTGAACTTCGTTCATCTCTGCATGGTGAGCGTCGAAGACGGCGGAATGATCGACAGTGTCGTGCCGAGTGACTACACCTGCCCGGGTACGATCCCTGAGGCGCGCTTCAAGATCTTCATGGAGGCGGCCCGCACGGATCGCGCGACATTCTCCGGGGTCATGGCGCGCCCGAACGGCGCGCCGACACTCTACGTCCTGCGGATCTATGGCGATGTGCTGGCGATCGGTGCGATTTCGACGCGCTATATCGTCGAGCGGGGCAAGGCGATCGCGTTCGGCGTGAAGGGGCACGCCGCGATCGTCGATCATACCGGACGGGTGATGGCGCATCCGCTGCCATCCTGGATCGCCGAAATGAAGCTGATCGCCAAGGTGGATCCGGTCGCCCGGATGCTGCGGCGGGAAACCGGTACCACGATCTTCTACTCGCCGGCACTCAATGCGGACATGGTCGCCGGCTTCACCTTTGTCCCGACGACGGGCTGGGGGGTGATGATTCCGCAGCCACTGGCCGAGATCGAACAGCATGCCGATGAGGCGGCGTTCTACGCCCTGCTGATCGGTATCGCCGGTTTGGCGATGGCCGCGGTGCTGAGCTGGTTCCTCGCCGGATATTTCACCCGGCCGATCGGGGCGGTCGTCGTCGCGACCCGTCGCATGGCCCAGGGCGACCTGGAGGCGCGGGTCACCCGCGACGGTGGTCTGCAGCCGGTCGAAGCGATCGAGTTGGCCGATGCCTTCAACGCCATGGCCGCGGAGATCTCGCGCAAGAACGCCGACCTACGGGAAGCGCTGGTCCGGGCGGAGGAGGGCGCGCGGGCAAAGACCAACTTCCTCGCCACCATCAGCCACGAGATCCGCACGCCGATGAACGGTGTTCTCGGGACCTCCGAGTTCCTGCTGGACACCAATCTCGACCATGAGCAGCGGCGGATCGCGCAGACCATCAACGAGTCGGCCAAGTCGCTGCTTGAGATCGTGAACGATGTGCTGGACATGTCGCGCATCGAGGCCGGGCATGTGGAAATGGAGCGCGCGCCGGTGGCTATGGTGCCGCTGGTCGAAGGTCTGGTGACCGAGCTCTCCCCGATCGCGGAAGCCAAGGGTCTGACGCTGTATTTCGAGACCCGGCAGGGTGTTCCGGCCTCGATCGAATGCGATGCGACGCGGCTGCGGCAGATCCTCGTCAATCTGATCAACAATGGAATCAAGTTCACCGACCGTGGGTGGATCCGCGTGGTGATGCGGTGCCAGCAGGACGAGGGAGGACAGCGCCGCCTGGAGGTCGCGGTGCAGGATACCGGGATCGGCATTCCCGAAACCGTCCTGCCGACCCTGTTTGAGCCGTTCGTGCAGGCAGACGCCTCCACCACGCGCCGATACGGGGGCTCCGGCCTTGGCCTGGCGATCAGCCGACGGCTGGCGGAACTGCTGGGTGGCAAGATCAGCGCCAGCAGCGTGGAGGGCGAAGGCAGTATCTTCAGCCTGATCCTGCCGCTCGCGGAGAACGGTGCGGTCTTGACGGCGGGCGAGCGGCTGCCGACAGCGCCCGGCGGCGATCACCCGTCTCCAGCCAACCCGGCGCTTGCCGGGTTGCGGGTCCTCGTCGCCGAGGATCATTCCACCAACCGCTGGATGCTGAGCCGACAGCTGTCGCGTCTCGGCCTGATCGCGGATGTGCGGGAGGACGGCGCCGAGGCGCTGGCGGCTTTCCGCGCCAATCACTTCGATGTCGTGGTGACCGATTACCTGATGCCGGAGATGGACGGGATCGAATTGACCCGGGCGATCCGGGAAATCAACCGCCAGAGCGGCGAGCGGACACCGATCCTGGGCCTCACCGCCAATGCGTTTCAGGACTCCATTGACCGTTGCCACGCGGCCGGCATGGATGCTGTGCTGACTAAGCCGGTCGAACAGTCTACCATCGGCCGGGCGATTGCCGATCTGCTGGCCGGCAAGCGTGTCTGGGTGCCGCTTCCGGCCGCGGAGAAGGATGCCGATCAGGGCAGCTTCTATGATCCGTCGATGGCGCTGGAGCTGTTCGGCACGGAACCGGAATCGGGCAAGGCGTGGATCGCCGACTTTACGGCTACGGTCCGCGAGAAGATGGACGCGCTCGCCGTTCTGCGACAGGCGGGCCCGATTGGCACGGATGTGGCGTTTCCGATTCTGCACGCCCTGAAAGGCGTCTCCGACTCGGCCGGGGCGGCCCGGTTGGGGGCGGCTTCGCGGCGTCTGGCGGAGGCGGCGAGGACCGGAGACCGCGACACGTTGAATGCGGGTCTTGATGATCTGCACCATGTGTCGGATGAAACAGTGAGTGCAGCGTCGTCGTTTGCCGAAAACTGGGCCAGCGACTCAACAGAATCCCACCAAAAGGACAGATAGGCGATGGTTGCATCCCTGTCGGCCGTCGACGTGCTGATCGTCGACGATGAAGCCTTCGTCAGAAAGACGCTCACCCAGATGCTTCGCCTGGTGGGCGTTCGGCGGGTCACGGAGGCGAATAACGGGCGCCATGCGCTGTCGGAGCTGCTGGGTCTCACGGATCAGCTGCTGCCGAACCTGATCCTCTGCGATCTGGAGATGGATCTTATGGGCGGGCTCGATTTTCTTCAGCGCCTGCGCAATCAGGAGAACGAGGCCCTGGCGTCCATTCCGGTGATCATCTCGACGGCGCATACCGACGCGCAGACGGTGAGGGAGGCGTCAAAACACCAGATCGACGGATATCTGGTCAAACCGTTCACCTCCGGCAAGCTGCAGGGACGGATCGAGGCGGTTCTGCCTATATTGCCCGAGCGTTCCTAGGAGCCGGCGCCCCGGGTGCCCTAGTTTCGCGCCCGGCCAAGGGCGATCCGGATGTCGTCGTAGAACATCTCCCCCAGCACGAATCCGGTGATCGCCAGAACGGCGAGCAGCTGCGGCACGGTGATCGTGTCGCCGAGGATGAAGAAGGCCAGGAAGGCGGCAATTACCGGCTTCAGGAAGAACAGGTAGTTGCCGCGTGCCGGGTCCGGCACGTTGCCAAGTCCCCACAGCCACAGAATGAAGCCGATGCAGGTGTTCCACACGCCAAGCGTGATCAGGGCCGCCGCCTGGTCGCCCGGACGGTCGAACAAGGTCGTCGGGTCGACCCAGATGCCCCACAGAGAGCCGGAGACGAACCACATGGCGACCGCCCCCAGCGCGAAGGTGTAGGTGGTCATCCGGATGGCGCCGTACTGTTTGATCAGCGGCCGCACCAGGACGAGATAGAACGCCCCGATGATGGCGCATCCGACCGCCAGCAGAATGCCTGGAAGCGAACTGCCACCACCCTCCAGGCGGTCGAGCACACCGTCGGTCAGCAGGAACAAACAGCCGAGAAACGCGCCGACGCCGCTGACCAGCTTGGGCGCAGTGATCGGTGTGCCGTCGACGACGCGCAGCACGAAGACGACAAAGATCGGCATGGTCGTCACCATGGTCGCGACCTGGACCACGCTGGCGTAGTCGAGCGCCCAGTGGAACAGGAATTGCGCGAAGGCCATGCCGAATACCGACAGCCCCACCACGGCGAGGAAATTCTGGCGCAGCGGGGTGATCAGGTCGCGGGTCTGCGGCCGGGCGAGCGAGACCAGAATGAGCGCCGCCCCACCCAGCATGAAGCGCCAGACCGTGACCTCCGCGCCCTGGAGTTGGGTCAGCTTGACGACGAACTCGCTGGACGCATGGCCGCAAACGCCGGCGAAGGCGGCGAGATAGGCGAGCAGAGCCAGGGAGCGCGGGGGACCGTCGGCCGCCGCACCGTCGTTCGAAGCCATGGAGTTCCTCCAATTTATTCGTTGCCTAGCAGACTATAAGACGGGCAACGGCCTGGAAAGGTTGTTCGCACCTGAGAGACTCTACAGTCAGTACGGTACTTGCAAATTATCTATAATAAATTGCACCATAGTATGGCGTTCTCGACGCGATGGCTAAACAACCGAGATTACTAAAATGAATCCTCAGGACGCGATGAAAATGAGCGAAAGATCGGTTTCCACATTAGAAGAAGCTTACAATGTACTTTTAAAGAAAATTGGAATCACAAAAGGAGCTAGATTTCAATCATCTGTTTTGCACCGAACAAGAAATAGAACTTCAACATTATCTGTAATTATACTTTCTATGTATGTAATATTATTTTCATCGGCTCCATTTTTTCTGGGTAATGAAATAGAAGATAATGTAGTTAGATCTCTTAATTTGATAACTATTGTTATGTCGGCATTTGTTGTTGTATTTACTCTTTATGAAAATTCAAAAAGACATGAGCTTCGAGCGGAAAATTTTCTCAAATGCGCGCAAAATCTATCTGACCTATACGATAAAGTATTGGTAGAGAAGTTATCTGATAAGGGAGATTGGGAGTTAATCAATGCAAAATACTATGAATACAATAAAATAATGATTTCCTTCCCAGACAATCATTCTGAGTTAGAGTTACAGATTCATTTTTCAAATACTAAAAAAGTACCTCCTAGTTTAACGATGAATTATGCGCGTTCAAAATTTAATAAAATAAAAATATCACTTGCAAAATTCGTGCACAATTGGTCTATGCCAATAATAGCTCTTTCGTCTCCGTTTGTAATATATGTTTTTGTGCTGACTGTATATTGGATATATCTACACGCTAGGGGTGTGGGTCTCGTTGTCGAGGCGGTGAGCGTGCCGATCACGTAATCGCGCCCGCTTCATTCTGAAATATTTGCAACCTGCATCGAAGCTTACGTTTGTCATCAATCCGTGCGATGACTCGGACCATGAGACGGTTCCGCAGCACGAAAATCGTCGCGACGCTGGGTCCCGCCAGCTCCGACGCCGAAATGATCCGCCACCTGTTCGAGGCAGGGGTGGACGTATTCCGATTCAACTTCTCCCATGGCAGCCACGAGGACCATCAGGAGCGGTGTGACATTGTCCGCGCGCTTGAGCAGGAGACGGGCCGGCCGATCGCCATCATGGCCGATCTGCAGGGGCCGAAGCTCCGCGTCGGTACGTTCCCCGATGGCCCGATCGACCTTGCCGCCGGCGCACGGTTCCGCCTTGAGCTCAAGGACGGACCCGGCACCGTCAAACGGGTGACGCTGCCCCATCCGGAGATTTTCGCTGCCCTGGAGGTCGGCACCGACCTGCTGCTCGACGACGGCAAGGTCCGGCTGCGCGTTCTGAAATGCGACGCGAAATCGGCTGATACCGAGGTCATCACCGGCGGCCCGCTGTCCGACCGCAAGGGCGTGAACGTGCCGGGCGCGCTGTTGCCGCTGTCCGCGCTGACGCCGAAGGACCAGAACGACATGCGCTTCGCGCTGGACATGGGCGCGGACTGGATCGCGCTGTCCTTCGTGCAGCGTCCAGAGGATGTGGCCGAGGCCCGCAAGCTGATTGCCGGCCGGGCATCTGTCCTGGTCAAGCTGGAGAAACCGGCTGCCATCGATCAGCTCGACCAGATCGTCGAGATCGCGGATGCGGTGATGGTCGCGCGCGGTGATCTCGGTGTCGAACTGCCGCCGGAGCAGGTGCCGCCGATCCAGAAGCGCATCGTGCGGCTTTGCCGCTCGCTCGGCAAGCCGGTGATCGTCGCGACCCAGATGCTGGACAGCATGGTCAACGCGCCGTCGCCGACCCGGGCCGAGGCCTCGGACGTGGCGACCGCCGTCTATGACAATGCCGACGCGGTGATGCTGTCGGCCGAGACGGCCGCGGGCAAGTATCCGCTCGAGTCGGTGACGATGATGAATCAGATCATCCGTACAGTGGAGAGCGACGACTATTACCTCTCCGCGGCGCATGCCAATCAGCCGACGCCGGACCGCACCGTGTCGGACGCGATCACGTTGGCTGCCCGGGAAGTTGCCGAGGCGATCGACGCCGGGTGCATCGTGACCTACACGACCTCCGGGTCGACCACCATCCGCGCGTCGCGCGAGCGGCCGACCGTGCCGATCCTCTGCATCACCTCGTCGATGAAGACCGCCCGCCGTCTGGCCATGGCCTGGGGCGTGCACGCCGTCGCCATCGCCCAGGAGGAACGGTTCTCCGCCATCGTCCAGCGCGCTACCGAGGCGGCGAAGAGCGAGGGGTTTGCCGGCACCGGCGACAAGGTGGTGATCACCGCCGGTGTGCCGATGGGCAAGCCCGGCTCGACCAACGTGTTGCGGGTCGAGCGGATTCCGTAAGCGCTTACCTTCTCCCCATTTCGTCATCCCGGCCGGCACCCGGATCAAGTCCGGGCCCCACCGGGATGACGGCGAATGTTAGATAGGGACGTCGCCTCAGCCCGGCTTGCGGGCGGTCATCACCCGGGTCATGCCGGGGATCAGGTCGTCGTCGATCTCGATCTTGAACCCGGCCGCCTTCAGATGCGTCTCGACGAAACCCGGGGTCATGCCGATACCGTCCGGCGTGTAGACCATGTGCTGCAGCTGCCACAGGGCGGCCAGGGCCGGACCCTTGCGGTCGTCGGTCACCATGAAGTCATGGATCGCGATCAGCCCGCCCGGCTTCAGCACCCGAAAGGCGTCGTCGCAAAGCTTGGTGATGGCCTCGCCGGGCACGCCGGAGAACAGGTAGCTCATCAGCACGATGTCCTGGTCCGTCGGCCAGTTGGCGTTGGTGCCGTCGCCGGGGACGAAATCGATCCGGTCGCTCATGTCTTCTTCGGCGACGAAGGCCTTTCCGACCTCGATCACATTCGGGAAATCGAGAACCGTGGCATGCAGGTTCTCGAAGCGCTTGCAGAACATGATCGAGAACGCGCCGGAGCCGCCGCCGACATCAAGCATGGAGGCGACGTCGTTGGAGACCGCGCCTTCCTTGAGCAGGCGCTTGGCCAGCACGGCGCCCGGGCCGAGGGAGCCGGAATGCTGCGAGCGGCTGAACAGCTCGGCATGGCCGCGATCAGCCATCCACGAGGCGTAGTCGGGGTATTCGATGTCGTCGGTGTCGCCGATCAGGACCTTGTCCAGGTTTTCCATGAACGGATACATCTGGCGGTCGATCTGGAAACGCAGGTAGTCGCCAAAATAATTGGTGTTGTCCCGTACGAGATAGGCATCGCTCGCCGGTGCGTTGGCGATCTTGCCGTCGTTGCGGGTCAGCAGGCCGACCGAGACCAGGGCCGTGACCAGCGTCTGCATGCGCTGTTCCGGAACTTTCGTCGCCGCCGCCAGGTCTTTGATCGACTTCGGCCCGTCGGAAAGCGCACCGAACACGTCCACATGCAGGGCCGCGAACAGAGCCTTCGACGCCATGAACCCGAAGGCGAGCTCGGAGATGTCCTCGGCGGAATCGATCGGTTTCACGGGTCATTACCCCCCTGGTCGTTGAAAGGATTCGTTGATTTGCGCGTGTTGCAGCGCAGCAGAACCCTAACCGATACCGGCCTCGGACCAAACCCTCAATGTATTGGAACCGACATTTCAATCTCGATGCGTCGGTCATAGAACAGTTGATGGGGGTCGCTAGAGCATTGGTTTTACGACGTCTTGCGAGGCTTCGGCGCTTCCGCATTGTCTCGGGCGCGGGATGTGTCCGGGCTCCCGACGAGGCCCGGATTTACTCCGGCGTCGCGTGCGCCGTCACTATTTTCGGCAGCGGCCACGGCGCGGGTGCTGAGCAAGGTGGCAAGGGTCGGCGATCGGCGCGCTCACCCCTGCTTCGCCTTGATCCCCTCCCACACCTGCCGGAAATCGTAGGTCGGGTAGAACTCGGTGTCGAAGCCGCCCCAGGCGCTCTGTTCGATTGCCAGATTGACCTCGCGCAGACGGTGGCCCGGGACCTTGAGCGTCACCACCTGGCCGATGCCCATCATCACGTACCAGGAAACCACTTCTATCCCTTCGGGCGGGAACTTCTTCCAGAAGCCGGTCGCCTCGAGCTTGGCGTTGATCTCGCCGAGATTCTTGTCCTTCTGATGCTTCAGCATCACGGTGAGCAGGATCTCACCCTCGCCCGCGGGCTCACCCGGATTGCTCATGACCACCGCCCTCCATCATCGCCTGTACGTGTGTTGTCATTCTGAAATGATAGCATGTACCAAAGCCGAAACGGACAAGCGGCAACGGACAAATCCAGCTCATGGGTCTATGAGATTGTCTTGCGCGCGCGGCGTTCGCGAATGCGCCAACATGAAACTTAATTCGGGAGGACAGGATATGGCGTTCGGATACGTAATCGTTCAGGTCGACGTTCAGGATCCGGAGAAGTTCGAGGACTATCGTGCCCAGGTGCCGGCCACCATCAAGCAGTATGGCGGCGAGTATCTGGTGCGCGGCGGTCAATTCGAAAAGCTGGAAGGGGCGGAGCCTCTTGGCCGCATGGTCGTCCTCAAGTTCCCGAGCTACGAACAGGCCAAGGCCTGGTACCACAGCGAGGAATACAAAGGCCCCAAGGCGATGCGCCACGCCGCCAGCCGCGCCAACGCGATCCTCGTTGAAGGCGTCGAATAACAGCGGAGTAGATTGATGTCCCGACAGCCCGGCCGCCAGTTTCTGAACATCCCCGGTCCGACCAACATTCCGGACCGGGTGCTTCAGGCGATGCACCGCCCCGCCCTCGACTTCATGACACCGGAGTTCTGGGAGGTGCAGGTCGAGTGCAAGGAGAATCTCGCCCGGATCCTCAAGACCAAGGGCGAGATCATGGTCTATGCCTCGTCGGGGCATGGGTCCTGGGACGCCGCGATGACCAACACCTGCTCTCCCGGCGACACCATCCTGATGTGCGAGACCGGCCGGTTCTCGGAATCCTGGGGCGAGATGGCCGAGGCCGTCGGGCTCAAGGTGATCACGCTGGCGAACGACTGGGACCGGGCCTTCGACCCCGACCGGGTCGAGGAGGCGCTGCGGGCCGACAAGGATCACGCCATCAGGGCGGTCTGTGTGGTCCACAACGAGACGTCGACGGGGATCACCCATGACGTCGAGGCCATCGGCAAGGCGATCAAGGCGATGGGGCACCCGGCCCTGCTGATGGTCGACACCATTTCCTCGCTCGCTTCCATGGATTTCCGCATGGACGAATGGGGCGTCGACGTCGCCGTGGCGGGCTCGCAGAAGGGGCTTATGCTGCCGGTCGGCCTCGGTATCTCCGGCGTCAGCGAGAAAGCGATGGCGGCGACCAAGACCGCCACCCTGCCGCGCAAGTATTTCGACTGGGACGGTATCAAGGCGCTGGAGAATGGCCGCCTGCGGTTCGCCGGCACCGCGCCCAGCCACCTGTTCTTCGCCATGCGCGAGGGGTTGCGGATGCTGCTGGAGGAAGGGCTGGACCACGTCTTTGCCCGTCACGCCCGGTTGGGAGAAGCGACCCGCTGCGCGGTGCGTGCCTGGGGGCGCGGTAACGGGCCGAGCCTGTTCGGCCGCGATGACGCGTCCCTGTCGAATTCGGTGACGGCGGTGCGCATGCCCGACGGGTTCGACGCCGATGTCTTTCGTGGCAAGGCCCTGTCGGAGACCAATCTGGCGTTGGGTGGCGGGTTGGCGCGGCTTGCCGGCAAGGTATTCCGCATCGGCCATCTCGGCGACCTGAACGAACCGATGATGCTGGGCTGTCTGGCGACGGTGGAGATGCAGCTCAAGCGCCAGGGCATTCCCCATGGCGAGGGCGGCGTCGACGCGGCAATCGCCTATCTGGCGAAGACCCGGTAACACCTGTCCCGCGGGCCGGGGCACCCTATTGCCCCGTCGTCGCCCTGACGCGGGTTCAGGGCCTCCGCCCGAGCCGATAGTCGGATGGAGATGCGGATCCCGGCCCATGTTCAGGATCACGAAGGGTTGGTGCCGTGTGGTGACGCGGCCGATCGACACCTGCCAAAAGAAAATCCCGGGAGCGCTGGTGCGGTCCCGGGATCACAAGGCGATGAGGATCTGAGCGCGCCTTACGGCAACTCGCTGATCGACTCGAGCTGCTCTTCCGGCGGAACCCTGGTGCCGCCGGCCTTCTCGATGGCGGCGTCCAGGTCGCGCTGGGTGCACAGCCCCAGGAACACCGGGTGGCGAGCCTGGATGTTCTGCGAGTTCCAGTGGGTGCGCTCGCGGACCTTGGTGATCGTGTCCTTGGTCGTGCCGACCAGCTTGGCGACCTGCGAATCCTTCAGCTCCTCGTGGTGCTTCAGGAGCCAGGCGATGGCATCCGGCTTGTCGCCGCGCTTGGCGACCGGCACATATTTCGGACCCTTGGTCCGATCGACCGGCTTCGGCAGCGTCGACTTCGCCATCACCAGGCGCGCCTTGGGATCCTTCTCGCACCGTTCCAGCTCTTCGCGCGTGACCTGAGCGTTCAGGACCGGGTCGAAACCCTGAATCCCGGCGCTTACCTCGCCGTCGGCAATAGCCTGGACCTCGAGCGCGTGCAGTTCGCAATAGGCGGCGATCTGCTCGAAGGTGAGGGCGGTGTTGTCGATCAGCCAGACGGCGGTCGCCTTGGGCATCAGCGGCTGCGTCATGATAGTCTCTCCCTTACCGTCGGGTTCTTCCCGCGTAAGCAGGTTGCATGGCTTCGGTTATTACGGATTCGGGACGTTATATAGAGGCCGGGGCGCGACAAGCAAACGCATTGTGCGAAAGTTCGAACGAAGGAGGGGATGATGGTCGACCTGGAGGAGCTGGAGCCGGGCAAGCGGCCGAAGAAGCCTCGGGATCTCTCGACCTGGAACATCGAAGACCTGGAGGAGTATATCCAGGCGATGGAGGCAGAGATCGTTCGCGCCAGGGAAATGATCACCCAGAAAAAAGGCGTCGCCAATGCGGCGAACGCCTTATTCAAATCATGACGGTCGTGTCGCAAACGGGATAGTCCCTTCGCCTGTGGGATTCGCCACATCATGGTGCTTGACGGAAGGCGGCGGCCTCGATAGCGTCTGCCGACGAACAAGTTGGGCAGGGAGCTCACAGCGAAGAAATCGGGCGGGGTCGCGCATGCGCGACCCCGTAACCGTTTCCGGATCCTGCGAATCCCATTACGGGACACTCAAGCAGGACGACGGGCCATGCTCTCGTCTAAACTGATCCCAAGCAGCCTTCACGAATACCGACCATGTCGGATATGGAAAAATTCCAAATCGGGGACTAGTGCGATGAGTTCCGACGGAAACGTCTTCGGCTTCGACACGCTGAGCCTACATGCGGGCCAGCAGCCGGACCCGACCACCGGCGCCCGCGCGGTGCCGATCTACCAGACCACCTCCTATGTCTTCCGCGATGTCGATCACGCCGCCTCGCTGTTCAACCTGGAGCGGGCCGGCCACATCTATTCGCGCATTTCCAACCCGACGGTGGCGGTGCTGGAGGAGCGGGTGGCGGCGCTGGAGGGCGGTGTCGGCGCGGTGGCGACGGCGAGTGGGCACGCCGCCCTGTTCCTCGCCATCAGCACATTGATGGGCCAGGGCGGGCATATCGTCTCCTCCTCGGCCCTGTATGGCGGCAGCCACAACCTGTTCAGCCACACCCTGCCGCGTTTCGGAATCGAGACCACCAAGGTTCATCCCCGTGACCTGGACGGCTTCCGTCAGGCGATCCGCCCGGAGACCCGGCTGCTGTTCGGCGAGACCATCGGCAATCCGGGCCTGGAGGTGATGGACATCGCCGCCATGGCCGAGATCGCCCATGAGGCGGGGGTGCCGCTGCTGGTCGACAGCACTTTCGCCACTCCGCATCTGTGCCGGCCGATCGACCACGGCGCCGATCTGGTGATGCACTCGGCGACCAAATGGCTCGGCGGGCACGGTGTGGCGCTCGGCGGGATCCTGGTGGACGGCGGCACCTTCGACTGGGAGGCGTCCGGCAAGTTCCCGACCCTGACCGAGCCCTATGCCGGCTATCACGGCCTCGATTTCGCCGAGGA
>JARGOG010000081.1:14214-18424 GCA_029212785.1 Thalassobaculaceae bacterium | reverse complement strand
GCGTCGTTCAGCGCCAGGGTCATCTTGTCGAACAGCTCGTTGATCTGCGGCTCGGTGATGATCAGCGGCGGGGTGAAGGCGATGCTGTCGCCGATCGCCCGGATGATCAGACCGTGCTCGGTGGCCGCCGCGTTGATCTTCGCGCCGGCGCCGACCTTGGCGTCGTAGGAGGCGTGCGTGGCCTTGTCGGCGACGACCTCGACCGCCCCCATCAGCCCGCGACCGCGGGCCTCACCCACGAGCTCGTGGTCGCCGAGGGCGGCCAGACGCTCCTGGAACAGCGGGGCGACCGACTTCACATGGCCGATGATGTCGTCGTCCTCGTAGATCTTGAGGGTCTCCAGCGCGACGGCGGCACACACCGGATGGGCGGTGTAGGTGTAGCCGTGGCCGAGCACGCCGAGATCTTGACTCTGGTCGGCGATCGGCTGGTACACGTCCTCGCTGATCATCACCGCCGAGATCGGCAGGTAGCTCGACGACAGCGCCTTCGCGCAGGTCAGGATGTCCGGCTTGATGCCGAGGGTCTGGCAGCCCCAGAACTCGCCGGTACGCCCGAAGCCGCAGATCACCTCGTCGGCGATCATCAGCACGTCGTACTTCTTGAGTACCGCCTGGACCTTCTCGAAATAGGTCTTCGGCGGCACGATCACGCCGCCGGCACCCATGATCGGCTCGGCGATGAAGGCGGCGACCGTCTCCGGACCCTCCTCCAGGATCATCGCCTCGAGATCGTTGGCCATGCGGGTGGCGAAGGCCTCCTCGCTCTCGCCGGCCTGGCCGAAACGGTAGTAATGCGGATTGCTGGTGTGCTTGACGCCGGCGATCGGCAGGTCGAAGCCCGGATGATTCACCGGGGTGCCGGTCAGCGAGGCCGAGGCGATGGTGACGCCGTGGTAGCCCTTCACGCGGCTGATGATCTTCTTCTTGGCGTGACGGCCACGGGCGTTGTTGTAGTACCAGACCAGCTTCATCGCCGTGTCGTTCGCCTCGGAGCCGGAGCCGGCGAAGAACACCTTGGACATCGGTACCGGCGCCAGGTTGATCAGCTTCTCGGCCAGATCGATCCCGGGCAGGTGCGCCTTGTGGGCGAAGGTGTGGTAATAGGGCAGCGTTTCCATCTGCTTGGTCGCGGCCTTGACCAGACGGTCCTGCTTGAAGCCGAGAGACGCGCACCACAGTCCGGCCATCGCCTCCAGGTACTGCTTGCCGCCGTCGTCCCACACGTAGACGCCATCACCCTTGGTGATGATCATCGGGCCGCTCTCCTCGTGGGCGCGGGCATTGGTGTAGGGATGCAGAACGTAGGCAACGTCTCGCGCGGCCGGCGAGTTCGGCTGGAAGCTCATGGCGTCCTCCAATTGAGATTAGGGAATCGTCGACAGTGACTTGGCGGCGAGCATATCACGCTAAATCGGCGGCGGAAGGGGGCGAATCCCCCACCGTGACCGGCATCAGAACACCGACCAGCCGGTGTCCTTGGCCAGTTCCTCCAACGCGATCGTGCCGGCATGGGAGTTGCCGTTGGCGTTGAGGCCCGGCGACCACACCGCGATGGCCGCGCGTCCCGGGGCGATCGCGAGGATCCCGCCGCCGACCCCGCTCTTGCCCGGCAGACCGACCCGGAATGCGAAGTCGCCAGACGCGTCGTAGTGCCCGCACATCATCATCAGCGCGTTGATCCGGCGGGCGCGGTACTCGGCGACGACACGGCTTCCGGTGACCGGATCTACTCCGCGGTTCGCCAGGAACAGCCCCGCCCGCGCCAGTTGGACGCAGGACAGAGAGAGGGCGCACTGGTGGAAGTACACGTCGAGCGTGTCGGCCACCGGCCCGTCGATCGTGCCGAACGCCTTCATGAAATTGGCCAGGCTCAGGTTGCGGTATCCGGTCTCCGCCTCGGAAGCGGCGACTTCGGCATCGATCGCCACGGTGTCGTCATCCGCCAGCCGGCGCAGGAACCAGAGAATTTCGGCGACCGTCTCCTTCGGCCGCCCGCCCGCCAGCAGGGTGTCGCTGACAACAATGGCGCCGGCATTGATGAATGGATTGCGCGGAACGCCACCCTCGCGTTCGAGCTGGACGATGGAGTTGAAGGCGGAGCCCGACGGTTCCCGGCCGACCCGTTGCCACAGGTCGCTACCGACCTTGCCCAGCGCCAGCGCCAGGGTGAAGACCTTGGACACGCTTTGGATGGAGAACGGTTCGCGGGCGTCGCCGGCGGTGTGCAGTCCGCCGTCCAGGGTGGCGACGGCGATGCCGATCTTCGACGGGTCGACCCGCGCCAGCGCCGGGATGTAGTCGGCGACCCGGCCCTGACCGACTTCGGCGCCGATCCGCTCAAGAACGCTGGCAACCACGGCATCCAGAGACATGACGCTTTTCCAGTGAGGTGTGCGGGCCCGCCCGGACAACGGAAAGCAGGCTACGGATGGGCAGGCTACAGATGGGTAAGCTACAGATGGATCGTGTCGTCGTCCTCGGCCATGATCTCGTCGGCCAATTCCTTGGCGGCGATATCCTCGTCCAGAATCCGGTTCAGGGCATCGCGCAGGGTGCGCAGCAGATCCTCGGCCGCGCGGTCGTCGATATCCCGGAAGATCGCTTCGTAGTCCAGCAGTTCGCGGTCCAACATGGCAACGCGGTCGGTGCGGTTGGCGGCGATCAACTGGTCGAGCTGTCGGCGCGCCTCGTCCACGAGTTCGACCGCTTCGTCCCGACGCAGCACGCCTTTCGACACCAGCGCGCGCATGGTGTTCACCTGCAGGATGAAGGAGGCCATCGCAAAGGCCTCGGTCTTGATGTCGCGTTTGATCAAACGCCTGAATCCTCCGGTTCGTGGCGGCGGCCCGATCCTGTGGCAAAGGCGTACCACAGAAGGCTGAGGATCTGCAGAACGAGTATGCCGCCGAATACGGCCTGATAGGCTTGCGCCCGGTACCCGCCATCCGCCAGCGGCTCCCATAGGTCGATCGCCGCTCCCATCAGATATTGGCCTGCAAACGCTCCGAAAAAGGCCAGCGTGTTCAGCCCGGTCGAGGCCCGCCCCGACAGCGCCAGCGGAAAATGGCCGTTGAGCAGGGGGTAGACCAGGGCGGCGCCGTTGGCGAGCAGGCCAAAGGCGATCCAGGGCAGGGCGCTTGCCGGGGCCAGCTCGAAGACGATGCAGGCCTGGCTCGCCATGAACAGGGTGGTCAGGACGACGATCACCCGGGAGAGCGGGATGCCGCGCCGCGTACAGCGGTCGGCGATCATGCCGGTCAGCACGAATCCGACAGTCATGGCGACGGCCAGCCACAGCAGGGTGTCGGCGGCGGCCTCCAGGTCCATCCCGCCGACATCGCGCAGCCAAGGGCCCGCCCATAGGCCCTGGATCGCCAGATTGGCGGCCATGGTGGTCACGGTCAGCGGCGCGACCCGCCAGAACAGCAGATTGGCGAAGACCTGTTTCAGCCCGGCGATCTGCTGCGAGAGGCTGTCACCGGCGCCGTCGATCGGGCGCTCCGGGACGGTGAGGCGGATGGTCAGTGCGACCACGACCGTGACCGCCGCCAGACCGAGAAACACGCCGCGCCAATCGGTGACGTGCAGCGCCATCTCCAACGGCCGGGTGGCGGCGACGGCGCCGAGCCCGCCGATCGCCATGAAGCAGCCATTGATCAGCGGCCAGCGCGCCTTCGGGAACCACAGCGTGATCGCCTTGAACGAGGCCATCAGCCCGCCGGCCACGCCGAGGCCGATGAAGCCGCGGGCGATCGCGAGCGCGACCAGAGAGTCGCCAAAGGCGAACAACGTCGCCCCGAGGGCCGCGGAGAGCAGCAGCACAGACTGCACCCGGCGCGGCCCGAACCGGTCGAGCAGCAGGCCGAGCGGGAGCTGAAATCCGGCGAAGGCGAGGAAATAGGTGCTGGTCAGCAGGCCGAGATCGCCGGCGTCGAGGCCGATCTCGGCGATCAGCTGCGGCGCGATCACCGCATTGGTCGAGCGGAACAGGTAGGACAGGAAATACCCGCCGGCGAACGGCATGAAGACGACGAGCAGCAGGCGCGGGATGGTCGGGTGGAGGGATGCGGTGGTCGGGGTCATCGGGGCCTCGCAATCGGGCGGACCTTAGACCACGGCCGGATATCGGGTGTCGAGCGGGGGACGGGGCCGAACCGTTCTGCCGCGTCCGATCGGGGGCTGCGGGGCCGAGCGTGTCGCCGCCGCC
>JARGOG010000081.1:0-14114 GCA_029212785.1 Thalassobaculaceae bacterium | reverse complement strand
CAGGGTCTTCAGATGACGCAGGTCAATCGATGAAGCGCACGATCACCCCGTTCAGGAAGCTGCCGCCGACGACCAGGCTCTCGCCGTCCCGCTCGGCGGCCGGCAGATGCGGCTCCGCGTCTGCCAGGTCGGCCACCCGGATGGTGATCTCAGGGAAGGCCGGCGGCCCTTCCTCCAGCGTCAGACTGTCCTGGTCGAGCGCGATATAGGTGGTCCGGGTGCCGCCGGAGAATCCCCGCAGGAAGGTGTCCGCCGCTTGCGGGTCGGGCGCCGTCACCGCGACCGAGGCGATGCGCCGGGCGCCGTTGGCATGGGTCTGATAGTCGGGCTTCCAGAACACTTCAGGGGTGTGCTGCTGGCAGGTGAAGAACCCGAGGCCCGGCAGCGCGTCGTCGGATGCGAAGGCAAGCGAGAACGCGACCCGCTGGCTGGAGCCGTCCGGCTGTTTCGCCTGGCGTTCGAAATCGAACGGGTCGTAGACGCGCAGTCCCTTGGCCCGCCAATCGGTCAGATCGTCGTCGCGGTCATCGCTGGCGAGCACCAGCATCGACATTCCTTCGCCGCGGGTCGCCAGGAAGTCGAGGTTGTGGGCGGCGAAGGAGAACCGATCGCCGTCGCCGCGGATGATCTGGCTCTCGTCGTTGATCTCCAGCAGCTCGACGAAATTACCCTGCATCTGGATCAGTGCGTTCGCAGTGCCGAAGGGGTGCACGGCGCGCGGTGTGCAGGTGAATCCGCAGGCGCTCCAGGCGGCCCGGGCGGCGGCGAGGTCGCGGGTCATCACGACGATGTGGTCAATATCGCGGGGTGCGGACATCCGGCATCTCCATCGGCGGGAAGGGTTGGTGTGCGGCGGCGAGCCTGGGGTCGACGGCCCCGCCTTGGCAACGTAGAAATCCTGGAGCGGGCCGCCAAAGATCCTGTTGCGGCGGTCCGGGCGGCGCTTCGGATGCGGGGGGAACATGGCGCAGCTTCATTCCGGACTCGGGCTTCTGGCGATCTTCGCGATCGCCTGGGGCGTGAGCGAGCATCGTCGCGGGGTCGGCTGGCGCATTCCGCTGGTCGGCATTGGCATGCAGATCGGCCTGGCGCTCGCTATGCTGCATGTCGCGTTCCTGCGCGACGGCGTGGCGGCGATGAACCAGGCCTTCCTGGCGCTGCAGGACGCCACCAGAGCCGGAACGTCGCTGGTCTTTGGCTATCTCGGCGGCGCCGGTCTGCCGTTCCAAGAGAGCTATCCCGGCGCCGCCTTCATTCTGGCGTTCCAGGCGCTGCCGCTGGTGATCGTCGTCAGCGCGCTGACCTCGGCGTTGATCTATCTGCGGATCCTGCCCTGGATCGTGCGCGGATTCGCCGCCGCCCTGGAGCGCGCCTTCGGTGTCGGCGGACCGGTCGGTCTCGCCTGCGCTGCCAACGTCTTCTTCGGCATGATCGAGGCGCCGGTGCTGGCCCGCGACTACCTGCACCGGCTCGATCGTGGCGAGTTGTTCATGGTGATGACCACCGGAATGGCCACCATTGCCGGCACCGTGCTCGCCCTCTATGGCGGCTTCGTCGCTCCGGTGATCGAGAACGGCATCGGTCACCTGATCACCGCCTCGATCATCAGCGTGCCGGCGGCCATCGCCATCGCCGCCATCATGGTGCCGCGCCAGGGGCCGCCGACACCGGGCGATATGGCCATCGTCTCGCCCGCCGCCAATCTGATGGACGCGATAACCCAGGGTGCGGAGCAGGGCCTGAAGCTGTTCCTGTCGATCCTTGCCATGCTGCTGGTGATGGTGGCGCTGGTGAGTCTGGTTGATTCAATCCTCGGCCTGCTGCCGAGCGTGCTGGGCGAGGACCTGTCGCTCGGCGCGATCTTCGGCTGGATCTTTCGGCCCATCGTGTGGGTGATCGGCATTCCGTGGGACGAAGCCGGCGAGGCGGCCCGACTCATGGGCATCAAGACCGCGCTGAACGAGCTGCTGGCCTATCTCGAGCTTTCCCGGCTGCCGGAGGGGACGTTGAGCGAGCGCTCCAAGCTGATCATGCTCTATGCGATGTGCGGCTTCGCGAATTTCGGCAGTCTCGGGATCATGATCGGCGGGTTGGCGACGATCATGCCGGACCGGCGCGGCGAGATTGCCGGGCTGGCGCCGAAATCACTTGTCGCGGGCACGTTGGCGACACTATCGACCGGAGCGGTCGTCGGGCTGGTGTAAGGCGGTTCGGGACCCACGGTTTGTTTACCAACGGGTTTGCACGTGCTCATTGACGTGCCAACGGACACCCGTTTAAGTGCCGGTACGTACTGGGCGGGGGCTCGGTACCAATGATGCGAGCGTCGGCCTCGCCCGGTCCGATTCCGGTCCAAAGGATCGACGGAGCAAGGAACCGACGACCATAGGGACACACGTGGGAGCTAATGTGATGCGTAAGACACTGCTGGCCGCCGCCACGGCAGCCGCGTTCCTGGGCGCTTTCGGCGCTTCGCCGGCGGACGCTAAGACCTTCAAGTGGGCGTTCCAGGGCGATGCCCAGTCGCTTGATCCGTATTCCCTGAACGAGACCTTCACCCTCGGCCTGCTGGGCAACATCTACGAGGGTCTGATCCGGCGCGGACCGGAACTCGACATCCAGCCGGCGCTGGCCGAGAGCTGGGAGATCCTGGAGCCGACCAAGTGGCGCTTCCATCTGCGCAAGGGCGTGAAGTTCCAGAACGGCAATGACTTCAATGCCGATGACGTTCTGTTCTCCGCCGAGCGCGTGGCAGCAGACGGCTCCGATCTGAAGACCCGTCTGGCGGGTGTGACGGACATCATCAAGGTCGACGACTACACGGTCGACTTCGTCACCGAGGCGCCGAACCCGATCCTCCACTACGAGTGGGCGACCTGGTACATGATGGACAAGGAATGGTCCGAGGCGAACGGCGCGGAAGCTCCGACAGACGTGACTGCCGGCAAGGAGAATTTCGCCACCCGCAACGCCAACGGTACCGGCCCGTTCATGATCCAGTCGCGCGAGACGGACGTGAAGACGGTCATGGTCCCGTATGACGGCTGGTGGGATGCCGCGGATAAGCAGCACAACCTCACCGAGGTGATCTTCACCCCGATCGGCTCCGACGCGACCCGCGTCGCCGCCCTGCTGTCGGGCGAGATCGACATGATGTACCCGGTGCCGGTGCAGGACATGAAGCGCATCGAGGGTGACGCCAACACCGCGGTCCTGGCGGGCCCGGAGCTGCGCACGATCTTCCTCGGCATGGACCAGGAGCGCGACGAGCTTCTGTACTCCAACATCAAGGGCAAGAACCCGTTCAAGGACGTCAAGGTCCGCGAGGCGTTCTACCGGGCGATCGACGTCGACCTGATCAAGGCCAAGGTCATGCGCGGCCTGTCGACCCCGTCGGCGATCATGATCTCGCCCTTCCTGTTCGAGCATTCGGGCGAGTTCACGCGTCTGAAGGCCGATGTCGAGATGGCCAACAAGCTGATGGAAGAGGCGGGTTACGCCGACGGCTTCGAAGTCACCATGGACTGCCCGAACAACCGCTACGTCAATGACGAGGCGATCTGCCAGGCGGTCGTGGCGATGCTGGCCCGCATCAAGGTGAAGGTGAACCTGCTGGCTCAGCCGAAGGCTCAGTACTTCGCCAAGATTCTGGCGCCGAAGCGTGACACCAGCTTCTATCTGCTGGGCTGGACCCCCGGTTCGTTCGACAGCTGGAACGTGATGTACAACATCATCGGTACCCCGGACGCCGATAGCGGCCGCGGCAAGTTCAACATCGGCGGCTATTCGAGCCAGGAGTTCGACGATCTGACCGACAAGGTATTGTCGGAGACCGACGCCGATGCGCGTAACGCGATGATCCGTGACGCCTTCACCATCCTGCATAACGAGCGGGGCTATATCCCGCTGCACCAGCAGGGTCTGGCATGGGGCAAGCGGTCCAACATCGAGCTCGCCCAGCGCGCCGACAACCAGTTCATGCTGTACTTCGTCACCGTGAACTGACCGTCTGAGACGGCATCAGACCCCGGTCCGCGCGATGGCGGGCCGGGGTCGCCCATTTCAGGTTTCTCGGTTTTCAGGTTGCGCGCCCTATGGTCGCTTTCATACTTCGACGCTTGATCCAGTCGCTGTTCGTCATGTTCTTCGTGGCGCTGGTCTCGTTCTCCATGTTCCGGTTCGTCGGCGATCCGGTCCACCAGATGGTCGGCATCGAGACCAGTCTTGAAGAGCGCGAGGCGCTGCGCGAGCGGCTCGGCCTCAAGGATCCGGTCGTCATCCAGTTCGGCCACTATATCGCCAGGGCGGCGGTGGGAGAGTTCGGCCTGTCCTATCAGCACCAGCGACCGGTGTCGGACATGCTGCTGGAGCGGATGCCCGCCACCCTCGAACTGGCGCTGGTCTCGGCGATCTTCTCGTTGCTGGTCGGCGTGCCCATGGGGGTCTACACCGGCCTCAACCGCGACGGCTTCTTCTCCAAGGTCTTCCTGTCGCTCTCGCTGGTCGGGATTAGTCTGCCGACCTTCCTGATCGGCATTCTGCTGATTTTCATCTTCTCGGTGCAGCTCAACTGGCTGCCGTCCTTTGGGCGTGGCGGGGTGATAGATCTCGGCTGGTGGACCACTGGGTTCCTGACCCTCGACGGCTGGCGGTCGCTGATCATGCCGTCGATCACGCTTGGCCTGTTCCAACTGACGCTGATCATGCGGCTGGTGCGCTCCGAGATGCTGGAGGTGCTGCGTACCGACTACATCAAGTTCGCCCGGGCCCGCGGGCTGACCAACCATGCGGTCCATTTCGGCCATGCGCTGAAGAACACGCTGGTCCCGGTGATCACCATCACCGGCCTGCAGCTTGGCTCGATCATCGCCTTCGCGATCATCACCGAGACGGTGTTCCAATGGCCGGGCATGGGGCAGATGTTCCTGCAGGCGGTCACGACCGTCGATATCCCGATCATGGCGGCCTATCTGATGCTGATCGCGTTCTTTTTCGTGGTGATCAATCTGATCGTCGACATGCTGTATTATGTGGTCGATCCGCGCCTGCGCGTGGATACCGGAAAGGCGTCGGGTCATGGCTGAGATCCGCGCGACCCCCGGCCGTGGCTGGGTGGAGTCGGTGCGCCGGTTCTTCGACGGCGACATCTGGTACAGCTTCACCCGCTCGCCGATGACCATGGCCGCCGGGGCGGTCACCTTCCTGTATTTCTTCCTGGCGGCGTTCGGTCCCTGGGTCGCACCGCATGACCCGTTCGACCTGGCGTCGATCACCTTGCTCGACGCCTCGCTGCCGCCGGCATGGTTGGAGTATGGCGATCCGCGGTTCCTGCTGGGCACGGATATCCAGGGTCGCGACATGCTCTCGGCGATCATCTACGGAAGCCGGGTCTCCCTGCTGATCGGTTTCGCCAGCGTGATCCTGTCGCTGGTGCTCGGTGTCGGGCTCGGCCTGATCTCCGGCTTCGTCGGCGGCGCGGTGGACGCCTTCATCATGCGCGTCGCCGAGGTCCAGCTGTCCTTCCCGTCCATTCTGGTCGCGCTGCTGATCAACGGCGTGCTGCGCGGGGTATTGGATGTGCAGAATCAGGCTGATCTCGCCTATGCCGTCCTGATTCTGTCGATCGGTCTGTCGAACTGGGTCCAGTTCGCCCGCACCGTGCGCGGCTCCACCATGGTCGAGCGCAACAAGGAATACGTCCAGGCGGCCCACGTGATCGGCATCAGTCCGGCGCTGATCATGTGGCGCCACATCCTGCCGAACGTGCTGGGGCCGGTGCTGGTCATCGCCACGATCCAACTGGCACTGGCGATCATCTCCGAGGCGACCCTGTCGTTCCTCGGCGTCGGCCTGCCGCCGACCGAGCCGTCGCTCGGCACGCTGATCCGCGTCGGTAACGACTATCTGTTCTCCGGCGAGTGGTGGATCACGATCTTCCCCGGAGCCGCTCTGGCCCTGCTGGTGCTCGCCGTCAACCTGTTGGGCGACTGGCTGCGTGACGCCCTGAACCCGAAGCTGCGCTGATGCCTCTTCTCGAAGTCGAAAACCTCGTTGTCGAGTTTCCCACCCGCCGGGGCACGCTGACCGCGGTCAACGACATCTCGCTGCATATCGACGAGGGCGAGGTGCTGGGCGTGGTGGGTGAGTCCGGTGCCGGCAAGTCCATGACCGGGGCCGCCATCATCGGCCTGCTGGAGCCGCCGGGCCGGGTGGCCAGCGGCCGCATCCTGCTCGAGGGCGAACGGCTCGACAACCTGCCCTACGAAAAGATGCGGCGGATCCGCGGCAAGCGGATCGGCGCCATCTTCCAGGACCCGCTGACCAGCCTGAACCCGCTCTATTCGGTCGGCTATCAACTGGTCGAGACGATCCAGACCCACACCGACATGACGCCGACCCAAGCGCGGGCCCGGGCGATCGAGCTGCTGACCGAGGTCGGAATTCCGGCGCCCGAGCGCCGGGTCGACCAGTATCCGCACCAGTTCTCCGGCGGCATGCGTCAGCGCGTGGTGATCGCGCTCGCGCTCTGCGTGAACCCGCGCCTGATCATCGCCGACGAGCCGACGACGGCGCTCGACGTGTCGATCCAGGCGCAGATCATCGCGCTGCTCAAGCGGCTCTGCCGCGACCACGGCACGGCGGTGATGCTGGTCACCCACGACATGGGGGTGATCGCCGAGACCGCCGACCGGGTGGCGGTGATGTATGCCGGCCGCATCGCCGAGATCGGGCCGGTGCGCGAGGTGATCAAGAACGCCAAGCATCCCTATACCCACGGCCTGATGGGCTCGATCCCGTCGATCGGCCATGACAACGAGCGTTTGGAGCAGATCCCCGGCGCGATGCCGCGGCTGACCGACATTCCGGTCGGCTGCGCCTTCAATCCCCGCTGTCCGCACGCGTTCGACAAGTGCCGGACGGTGCGGCCGGATCTGCTTCCGGTGGAGGACAGCTGGACCGCGTGCTGGCTCTATGACGGCGAGGCCGGGCGCACGATCGAGGCGTCGAAGACCTTGGTGGCCGCAACCAAGGCCGACGCGCTGCTGGAGAGGAACCATGGCTGAGGCGATCGCCAAAACCCGCGAGGCACGGGCGAAGATCCGCGATGCCGGTGGGCGCGAAGTGGCCATGCTGAAGGTGCAGGGGCTGAAGCGGTATTTCGACGTCTCCGCCCCCTGGCTGAACCGGGTGATCGAGCGTCAGCCCAAGCAGATCCTGCGCGCCGTGGACGGCATCGATTTCGAGATCGGCCAGGGCGAGACATTCGGTCTGGTCGGCGAGAGCGGCTGCGGAAAGTCCACGGTCGCCCGGCTGATCGTCGGCCTGTACGGACCGACCGACGGCTCGATCGAACTCGAGGGCCGCGACATCGCCGGCCTGTCGCGCCAGCAGATGGCGCCGATGCGTCGCCGTTTGCAGATGATCTTCCAGGACCCCTATGCCAGCCTGAATCCGCGCTGGCGGGTGCGCGACATCATCGCCGAGCCGATCCGCGCCTTCGGCCTCGCCCAGGGTCAGGCGGCGATCGATGCCAAGGTCGGCGACCTGCTGGAGACGGTGAAGCTGACGGCGCGCGACGGCGAGAAGTTTCCGCACGAATTCTCCGGTGGCCAGCGCCAGCGCATCTCCATCGCCCGCGCGCTCGCCTCCGAGCCCGAGTTCCTGGTCTGCGACGAGCCGACCTCCGCCCTGGACGTCTCGGTGCAGGCGCAGATCCTGAACCTGATGAAGGATCTGCAGCGCGCGTTCGGGCTGACCTATCTGTTCATCAGCCACAATCTGGCGGTCGTCTATCACATCAGCGACCGGGTCGGCGTGATGTATCTCGGCAAACTGGTGGAGGTGGCGCCGGCGAAAACCCTGTTCGCCACGCCGCGCCATCCCTACACGCGGCTGCTGCTGGACACGATCCCGGATCTCGACATGACCGGGCGCGAGCGCATGCCGGTGGCGGGCGAGGTGCCGAACCCGATCAACCCGCCGTCGGGCTGTACCTTCCACCCGCGCTGTCCCTTCGCCAACGACCGATGCCGCGCGGAGATCCCGCAGCCGCGCCCGCTCGGCGATGGTGCCATCGTGTCCTGCCACGGCATCGAGGAAGGCCGCATCCCCGACGGCCCGACCCTGCAGGCACCGGCACGGCCGGAGGGGCTGGTTTAGACGTTGACCGGATAAAGAACCGCCGGCCCGAGGGCCGGCGGTCAGGTCTTAAGGTCGAACCACCCAACGAGGGTCTAGGACCATTCGACGACGACCCACGCGTTTCCTCCCGAGCCGCCAGAATTGGATGTGCCATCCGCATGCGCCGCGCCGCCAGCACCGCCAGCGAGCCCTCCATTGCCGCCTACGCCGCCATGACCGGATCCACCGCCGCCGCCACCTTTGCCGCCATTGCCGCCATTGCCATTGCTCCGGCGACCGCTGCCACCGCCACCGTAGGCGCCACCAACATACCCACCGGGGAAACCCGACGAATGGTGTCCACCCATAGCTCCGCTCCCGGGGGACTTGAACGTCCCATCGGTGCCGTTCCCCGATTGGCTTCCGGGGATACCAAGGCCATCCCCACCGATCGGAAAAGCAGTGACGGACCCGATCTTTCCCGGCCCGATACCACCGCCGGCTCCGGACGTAAGGTCGTAGTTGGGATCGCCTCCGTCGCCTCCCCAGCCACCGCCGCCGCCGCCGGTAGAGTTATCGCCATTACCGCCATTTCCACCATGGGCGATCCATGATCCACTGCCGCCTCCACCTCCCGCGCCGGTAAGGGTGCTGTGAGCGTTGCCACCGATGCCGCCAGAGCGGTTTAGGTCGCCGCCGCTGGCCGAACCGCCGACGCCGCCTGAGGGGCCAGTGGCGTTCTCTCCGGCGCCAGCCACCATGTTGAGGCCGAAAGTAGAATTGGTGATCGTGGCCGCGGTCTCACTGCCGCCTGATGGCAACGTAATGCTGAAGGTCTCTCCGTCGAGCCCGCCGTTCTTGTAGACTGTCTTGATGCAGCAGGCACCGCCACCACCACCTCCGCCACCTTGGCTCGCGCTGGGGTTGGAGTTGGCTCCATCGCCGCCCGGACCGAATAGATGAAGTCGGATGACTTCCGTGCCAGCGGGAATCGAAAGGTCGGAGATCGTCCAACTAGCGTTCGTAGCCGTGATCTCTGCGTTGTTGGTTAAGGGCGTCGGCAGGAGTGCGGCGTCCGGGATAAGCACAATGTCCGGCGCACCTTCTACCAGTCCTGCCAGCAGCCAGTCGTCGGTGTTGATCTTTAAGAGTGTCACCACCGAGTACTGACCGACCGTTTCCAACTGGGTCCCGGACGTGTCTACGGTGACTCCGGAATCTTCCGCGATCACTACCTTGCCGGCGCCGAGCTGGGCGAGTCGGATGGATGCGCCGATATCGATGGCCGCATTGGCATTGGCGGGCACCGTGACGGTCACGTCATCGGCACTATCGAAAGTGACAACGCCACCCATCGCGTCCGCACTCAGCGTGTAGCTGGTCGCGGTGATGGCGGCGACCGGCGTGGCCAGTTTCGCTTCGGTCACCGCTTCGTCGGTGATGCCGTGCGTCTTGATTGTCGTGAGAGGCATGAATGTCTCCTGGATGAGGGGAAGTGGGTTCTCGCGGATCAGACCGCCGGTGAGACCAGCCAGGCGTCGGCGGTCCGCTTAACGAGATCGATCACGGCATAGCGGGCTGCGGTGGGCGTCCCGCCATAGCCATCGATGACCACGCCCTCAGCACCGACGACCGACACCGAACCCACCCCGATCTGGGCGAGGCGGAAGGTGGTGCCGATGTCGATCTGGCTGGCGGCGTCGGTCGGGACGGTCACCGTGACCCGGTCCGGGTTGTCGAAGGCGAGCAGAGTGTCTGCGTCGCTGGCGGTCAGGTCGTGGCTGGTCGCGGTGATCGTGGTGACCCCGACCAGCCGTTTGGCCTGGGTGACGGCCTCGTCACTGAAGCCGGAGGTTGGGATTGTCGTGAAATACATAGGAAAACACCTATTGTAGTGATCTGAGAAAGGACCGACTGCTATGCGGTGGCCTGTACCGTCGTGCCGTCGCCGCAGCCGTTCGGCGAGAACGACACGGTGGTGTGGAAGCAGGCGCCGTAGAGCGGGGACGAGCGGTCCTCCACCTGACGCACCTCGATCTCGGCATCGAGCGGCGGGGCGGCGTCGAAGGTGAGGATGCTGTCGTCCACGGTGAAGGCGTCGACGTGCTGGAACACGCCGTCGATCACCACCAGGACCTGGTCCTCGGCGAGGGCGGTGAAGGGCAGGGCGAAGTCGGTGGTCGCGCCGTCGCCCTCGAAGCCGGCGGTGGCAGCCACCGCATCGACGTCGAAACGGACCTCGACCCGAGCATCCACCGGCGGCGGGGCCGGGAGAAGCAGGATATTGCCCTGAATGTCATAGGTTTCGACGCCCTGTACGACGCCGTCCATGGCCACCAGAACGGCGGCGGCGGAGTCCGGCGTCTTGGACAGGAAGAAGGACTGCTTCACCCCGTTGCCGAAGAAGGTGCTGATATTCTGGTTGCGGTCCGGGGCGTAGCGGGCCTCGATCACCGCGCCGGAAGTCGGCACGCCGTCGAAGGTCAGCAGCGCGCCCGACACGCTGTAGGCGTCGGTCAGCTGGCTGACGCCGTCGATGGTGACGTAGAGCGCGTCCGCGGATGGAGCGGCGGTCGAGGAGAGCGGGAAGCTCACCGTCGACCCGTCGCCGGTGAATAGATCGATCACGGTCATGTCTGTCCTACCCATTGCGAAGATTGCGATGTCTCGCCCATGTCACCGGGCGATCAGTCAGGGATGATGTGAGAGGAATATAATAGGAAATAAAATATTATCAAGATAGGAAATCATCCAACCCCGTATCTCGGATAGGGAGGGGCCCAATGAGACTGAAACAATGAACGGAAAGGTGCGTTGACGGTTGTCGAACCCGAGATTCCGGCGCCCGCTGTGCCGGGGACGGCGCCAAATCGACGATGCAGACCGGTGATAACCAGGTCGGCGCCGCCGCGAGGGGGAGTTCCGGCTGTGAGAGATGGTGGTCATCGGAGCCCGGTGGGAAGACCGGGGCCGGACCCTGGATCCGGATCGCCAGGGTCCTGGCATCGACCGGCAAACTTGCTCCACTGCCCGTTTTGCGGGAAAGTGCAGGGTCTTAAATGCACTCGGAGGCGGCGATGCGCTGTTTGGCGTTGTTCTTGTTGGGCGCCTTTGTGCTCGGGGAGGCGACCAGGGCCGACGCCGGGCCGTCGCAAGCGCTTCAGTTGGCAGCATTTCGCGACAACGTGCCGCTGAATCCATACTCCTTCCCTCAATCCGCGTTTCCGGACTCCAGCTCGGCGCCGGTGCTCCATCTGCCGTCGGACCGCGCACCTCAACCCGCGTCGTCTCCGCCGACGCCGAATGCCGTCCCGACAATCGATCCGGTTGCCCCCGCTCCGGTGGCGATCAACCCGCTGTGCCGGGGGCTCACGCCGGAACAGATCAAACGCATCCCGCTGTGCCAGGATACCGGGCAGTGACGCGGGGACCGGGATCACCGCGGCGCCGGGTGCTGTCGAGCATGATTGCTAGTGCGATCGTCCTCCTGATCGCCATCGCGCCCGCGCGGAGCCAGGACATGGCCGACACCAACCAGCTCAAGATGATCATCGAGGCGCTGCAGCAGAATCTCGACAGTCAGAAAACGGCCATATCGGAACTTCAGAAGGAGAAAGAAGCGCTGATCGCGGCCGGCGGTGTTGCGCCGGAAACGGCGGCGGATCTGTCCGAGAGACTCAAGAAGCTGGAGGAGGACGTCTCGGCCGAACGCCTACGGCTGGTGATCGCCACCGACCGGATCAAACAGCAGACGCTCGAAGCCGAGTTCGACTACAAGGCTTTCGCTGCGGGCCATTTCAAGAAGATCGCCGGCGCCAATCTGACGGCGATCTACGCGATCCTGATCATCTCCTGTGTCGTCGTCGTGGCGGGGGTCGGTTTCACCGGTCTGCAGCTTTATTTCGTGGTGACCAAGGGAGGGCCTCAGCAGGACAGTCAACTCGAAGCATCGGCCCAGCGCTTCCGCATCACGACCTCGTCGGTGGGGGTCATCGTGCTCAGCCTGTCCTTATTCTTCCTGTATCTTTTCGCCTCCGCCTTCTATCAGCCGCTTCCGAACGATTTCGCCCGCAATGGTGCCCAATCGACGCCGCCTGGCGCCGGGCAGACGGCCACGGGCGGTAGCACGGGCCGCCCCTAGCACCGAGCGACCTTGCGGATGGCGCCGCGACGGCCTCCTGCCTATAAACGGGGCTGGATTGCCGGCGGGCCCCGTGCCCCGTGGGCAACGACACTGAAACGGTCGGACTAGCTCCATGATCACGGTTTTCGGCTCCCTGAACCTCGACCTTCTGTTCAACCTGGATCGTCTGCCGGCGCCGGGGGAGACGGTGCTGACGTGGGAGATCGTCCAGCTTCCCGGCGGCAAGGGCGCGAACCAGGCGACGGCGGCGGCGCGGTCCGGGGCTGCCACCCGCTTCGTCGGATGCGTCGGCGCGGACGGGATGGGCGAGCCGGTGCTGGAGTCTCTGCGCGCGGCCGGATGCGACGTCTCCGGGGTGCACACCGTTCCCGGCGCCACAGGCACGGCGGTGGTCATGGTCGAGCGGTCCGGCGAGAACCAGATCGTCGTCGGCAGTGGCGCGAATATGGAGGTCTCCGCCGAGCTTCTCGACCCGGCATGGCTCGGCCCCGGCAACACCTTGGTCTGTCAGATGGAGATTCCGCCGGAGGCGACGGCGGCGGGACTTGCCGCGGCCCGGCGCGGCGGCGCCCGGACGATCCTCAATCTCGCGCCCGCCCGCGCGATCGCGCGGGACGTCCTGGCCGATATCGATGTGCTGATCGTCAACGAGGGCGAGGCGGCGACGCTCGCGGCAGAGGCGACTTCACCCGCCGAGGCCGCCCGCAAACTGGCGGCAGACCATCACCTCATCTGCGTCATCACCCTCGGCGGCGACGGCGTGGTCGCGGCGGCGCCGGATGGATCTGGGTATCGGCTCGGCGCACTCGACATCGAGGCCGTCGATACGGTCGGTGCCGGCGACGCGTTCGTCGGCGTGCTGGCGGCGGCATTGGATGCGGGTCACGCCCTCCCCGAGGCTTTGCATCGGGCGTCGGTTGCCGCCGGGCTTACCTGTACCCGGTCCGGCGCGGCGGCGGCGCTACCGAATGCCGCGGAGATCGACGCCCAGCTCTCAGTCCTGTCCCGGCCGGTGAATCTGGGTGACGGTTAGTGGAAAGCCGTTGGCCCAGAACAGCCGCTGAAAACCGGCCGCATTGATCCGAAATTCGGTCACCGCCGACCCGGCTTGCCGACCGTCGAACAGCGCCTGGACCTCCTCGGGATCGTGCAGGATCGGTGAGATCGGGAAACCGGCTCCGAGTTGACCCGGAACCAGCCGGTGGACCTGCTCTCCACCATCGGCGCGTCGAAGGGTGAGAGTCAATTGCGGTGGCTTGAAGACGAGGCCGAATACGCGCCCGAGGATCGTCGGGCGGATCGTGCCCTGGACCTGCAGGATCGTTCCCGGCGCGGTCGCCGGCAGGTCGATCCGGGTGTTGTAGGCGCTGGTGCCCTCGAACACCGTCCGGGAGTCCAGCGTCACCGGGATCGACCGGCGCTCCAACACGAGGCCGAGCGGCACCTGGTCCACCGGGTCGTATAGCGACAGGAATTCCGGCCACAGGTAACCGCCATCGGCAAACGTCGGGCGATTGTCGATACTGCCCACATGGACGACGTAGATCTCCGCCCCGTTGCGGCGTATATGGTCGACGTCATGTTGGGCCAGGACCCGGGTATAGGCCTGATAGGACTGGACGATCGGGCGCGGATGATACGGCAGGCCGGCAATGATCGGCGGTGCGCTTTTGAAGGGATAGACGTCGACGGAGGTCGCTGCCGCGATGCGCGGATGCGGGCCGCCGAGAAGTCTGCGGGACTCGGTCGCCATGTCGCTGAACAGCGCGGCCTTGCCCCTCTTGGACAACAGGTCGTTCAGAATATCGGCCAAGTCGGCCGGCAGGTCGAGAAAGCGGCTGGCGATCCG
>JARGOG010000080.1:16373-18598 GCA_029212785.1 Thalassobaculaceae bacterium | reverse complement strand
GATCGCATCATCCTGGTCGAATGCCTGACCACCTGGCTGACCAACCTGATGGTGCACGAGCGGGACCTGGAGGCGGCGACGGCGGAGCTGTGGGCCTGGTGTTCGGAGCCGACGGGTCCGGCGATCCTGGTCTCCAACGAGGTCGGCTTCGGTATCGTCCCTGAGCACAGGATGGCCCGCGACTTCCGCGACCACGCCGGCCGCCTGCACCAACGGGTGGCGGAGCGGGCCGACCGGGTCGAGTTGGTGGTGGCTGGAATGCCGCTGACCGTGAAGGGATAGCGCCTCCATCGACCCCTTGCCCTCCCCCCGCTTCCGGCTAATCTCCTGGCCATGACCGAACAGCTCACCCTCTTCGAAAAGATCTGGCGTTCCCACACCGTCACCGCCCGCGACGACGGGCAGACGCTGCTATGGATCGACCGCCACCTCTGCCACGAAGGCTCGTTCCACGCCTTTGAGAAGTTGGAGGCGAGCGGCCGCAAGGTGCGCCGCCCGGACCTGACCTTCTCCATCGCCGATCACTACGTGCCGACCCGCAACCGTGCGGCCGGGCCGTCGGAGCCGGAGATCGCCACCATGATCCGGCTGCTCGACGAGTACAGCCGCAGCAACGGCATCCGCCAGTTCGGGATCGGCGATCCGGATCAAGGGATCGTCCACGTGGTCGGCCCGGAACTCGGACTCACCCAGCCCGGCATCCTGCTGGTCTGCGGCGACAGCCACACCTCGACCCATGGAGCGTTCGGGGCGCTGGCGTTCGGCATCGGCGCGTCGGAGGTCAGCCACGTGCTCGCCACCCAGACGCTGTGGCAGAAGCGGCCGAAGACCATGCGCATCACGGTCGACGGCGCGCTCGGACCGCATGTGACGGCCAAGGACCTGATCCTCACGGTGATCGCCAGGATCGGCGCCGACGGCGCCGCCGGCCATGTGATCGAATATGCCGGCGAGGCGATCCGCGGCCTGTCGATGGAAGCGCGGATGACGGTCTGCAACATGTCGATCGAGGCCGGCGGGCGGGCCGGGATGATCGCGCCCGACGACACCACGATCTCCTGGCTGGAGGGCCGGCGCTACGTCCCGAAGGGCGCGGACTGGGAGGCCGCCGTGGCCTATTGGCGCACCCTGCGCAGCGACCCGGATGCAGTTTTTGACCAGGAGGTCAAATTTCATGCCGACGAGATCGCCCCGACGATTACCTGGGGCACCTCGCCCGAGCATGCCCTGCCGGTGACCGCTTTCGTGCCGGATCCGTCGGGCGAGGCGAACGAGGGCCGGCGGGTGACCTACGAGAAGGCAGTCGACTATATGGGCCTCACCCCGGGCGCGCCACTGGACGGGCTGGCGGTCGACCGGGTGTTCATCGGCTCGTGCACCAATGCCCGGATCGAGGATCTGCGCGCCGCCGCCGCGGTGATGAAGGACCGCCGGACCCTGGTGCCGACGATGATCGTCCCCGGCTCCACCGCCGTGAAACGCCAGGCCGAGGCCGAGGGGCTGGACCGGGTGTTCACCGGCGCCGGCGCCGAATGGCTCGAATCCGGTTGCTCCATGTGCGCGGCGACCAATGGCGACATGGTGCCGTCGGGCGAGCGGTGTGCCTCGACCACCAACCGCAACTTCCGCGGCCGCCAGGGTCCGGGATCGCGCACCCATCTGATGAGCCCGGCCATGGCCGCCGCGGCGGCCGTCACCGGCACCATCACCGACGTGCGCAAGCTGGCGGAGGGCTGAGCCATGGAACCGTTCGGCAAGCTCGCCGCCACCGTGGTGCCCCTGCGGCTCGCCAATGTCGACACCGACCAGTTGCAGCCCGGCCGCTTCCTGCGCAAGCCGCGCTCGGACGGCTACGACAATTACCTGTTCCACGACCTGCGCCGGACCGAGGACGGCTCGATGCGGGAAGACTTCCCGCTGAACCAGCCGCAGTATCAGGGCGCGGAGATTCTGGTCGCAGACCGAAACTTCGGCGGCGGGTCGAGTCGGGAGGGCGCGGTCTACGCGCTGGCCGATGCCGGCTTCCGCTGCATCATCGCCGCCAGCTTCGGCGACATCTTCCGCTCGAACTGCGCCAAGAACGGGCTGCTGCCGATCGTCCTGCCGATCGAGACCATCGAGCGAATCTGGGAGATGGCCGAGGCCGATCCGAGCGCGCCGCTGACGGTCGACCTGGCCGGCCAGACATTGCGCCTGGCCAACGATCCGGAGACCTATGGCTTCGA
>JARGOG010000080.1:10711-16273 GCA_029212785.1 Thalassobaculaceae bacterium | reverse complement strand
CTGGAGATCCACAAGTCGGTCGAGGGCGAGGAGGACGAGCTCGCCCCGTCGTCCAAGGTGTCGGGCGCCGGGCTCGGCATCGTGATCGCCCAGATCATGGCGCTCGACATGGTGTTCAGCGTGGACTCGATCCTGACCGCCATCGGCATGGTCGATCACGTGGAAGTGATGGTCGCCGCGGTGGTCGTCTCCATCGCCGTGATGATGGCGGCGTCCGGCCCGATCGCCAATTTCATCCAGAAGCACCCCACATCGAAGATGCTGGCGCTGTCCTTCCTGATGCTGATCGGTGTGGCACTGATCGCCGACGGACTTCAGTTCCACATCCCGCGCGGCTACCTCTATGCGGCGATCGGATTCTCGGTCGCGGTCGAGGCACTCAACCAGTTGGCGCGCCGAAACCGTCGCAAGGCATAGGCCTTACGATCTGAAACCCGGCGGATTTCGGCGTTCTAGAAGAACGTCCACTCGCCGGTGAGATCGTGAATCCGGAACAGCGCGACGGTGTAGGCCAACGCGACCGCGGTGAATGCAACCGCGCCCAGCGTCGGCATACCGCCACCCTGCAGAACTTCCCATGCCAGTGCCGCCGTCGCCAGCGGCGCCCCCACCCAAGTCGCGATCCGCAGCCTCCGTCGGGCTACGATCTCGGCGTGGCGGCGGCGTGCGAACACTCTCCGTTTCACCGCTTCGGCCTTTCAATCTGAAACAAATATTTCTATTGCACATTACAGAAACAACGCATAAGTTGGAAGTGCTTTCGGATCGGGGCACGTCCCCCTCTCCCCACCTGATGCCTGGTTCGAAATGCGAGTAAACGAAGGCCTGGAGATTCGTCTCCAGGCCTTCACTCGTTTTTCTGCCAATTTCAATTGGTTGATCCGGGTCCAGCCGGCCGATTTGGCGTGAGCTTGCGGTCCGCGTCCCCTAGAGTGACGACCCGACCACCGACCCCGTTCCGCCGTGTCCTTCGCGCGATTCCCCTCCGTCCGCCGCGCCGACCTCGCCCGGGTCTGGTCGCTGGCTTGGCCGCTCATCCTGTCCAACCTAACCGTGCCGCTGGTCGGTGCGGTGTCGACCGGCGCGATCGGCCATCTGGACGATCCGGCCTATCTCGGCGGCGTGGCGCTGGGCACGCTGGTCTTCAACTACGTCTACTGGGCCTTCGGCTTCCTGCGCATGGGAACGACCGGCCTCGCGTCCCAGGCCTTCGGGGCAGAGGCGGCGGACGAGGTCCGCGCGGTCCTCGCCCGGGCCCTGGTCCTGGCGACCCTCTTCGGCACCTTGATCATCGCCCTGCGCGGTCCGATCGCCGCCGGCGCACTGTCTCTGCTCGACGGCAGTACGGTCGTCCAGGATCACGCCCGCGACTATTTCGGGATCCGCGCCCTGGCCGCTCCCTTCGCGCTCGCCAACATCGCCCTGCTCGGCTGGTTCCTCGGCCTGCAGAACACCCGCTACGGGCTGATCCAGCAGGTGGTGATCAACGGGTTGAACGCGCTGCTCTCGGTCTGGCTGGTCTATGGCGTCGGTCTGGATGTGGAGGGCGTGGCCTGGGCGGCGGTGATCGGCCAGGTCGCCGGTCTCGCCGTCGGGCTCGTGCTGGCTCACCGGATGCTGCGGCGGATCGGCGGGCGGTTCGAACAACGCCGGCTGCTTGATCTCGCCCGGGTCAAGGCGATGATCGTGGTGAACCGCGACATCTTCATCCGCACCGTATGCGTACTCACCGGCACCGCGTTCCTGATGGACCGCTCTGCCGCCCTCGGCGAGGTAACGCTGGCGGCCAATGCCGTGCTGATGGTGTTCCAGACCCTGTCGGCCTATGCCATGGACGGTTTCGCCCAGGCGACCGAAGCCGTGGTCGGCAAGGCGATCGGCGGACGCGACCGCCGGCGGTTCGACACCGCCGTGCGGGCCGGCACCCTCTGCGCCGTTCTGGTCGCGGTTTTGATGGCCGCGCTGTACGCCCTGTTCGGCGGGCTGATCATCGATCTGCTGACCGGAATCGACAGCGTGCGGGCGATGGCCAACGACCATCTGATCTGGGCGGTGCTGTTGCCGGTGGTCTCGATCTGGGCCTTCCAGCTCGACGGCATCTTCATCGGCGCGACCAGAACGGCGGAGATGCGCAACGCGATGATCGTCTCGCTGATCGCCTTCGTCGGCGCCGGCCTGCCGCTGATCCATCTGTTCGGCAATGACGGGATCTGGGCCGCCTATGTCGCCTTCATGGGTGCCAGGGCGGTGACGCTCTACCTCTACTACCCGCGAATCCGGGCGCTGGCAGGCGGCGGCTCCTGAGCCGGCGGGCCCTGACCTCGACGTCCGGATGTGCTACTCCGACGGTCCGTTCCAGCGACCCCGAGGAGGCCCCCGTGACCCTTTCCGTCTATCTGTCCGGCGAGATCCATACCGACTGGCGCGCCGTAATCGAGGCCGGCGCCCGCGCCGCCGGTCTGGACGTCGACTTCTCCGCCCCGGTGACCGACCACGACGCCAGCGACGAGTGCGGCGTGGCGATCCTCGGCGCCGAGCAGACGGGGTTCTGGAAGGACCACAAGGGCGCCAAGCTGAACGCGATCCGCACCCGCACCCTGATCGAGCAGGCCGACCTCGTGGTCGTACGCTTCGGCGATAAGTACAAACAGTGGAACGCCGCATTCGACGCCGGCTATGCCGCCGCCCTCGGCACGCCCCTGGTGGTGCTGCATGCGCCGGAGCATACCCACGCGTTGAAGGAAGTGGACGGCGCGGCCCTGGCCGTCGCGGAGACGCCGGAACAGGTGGTCGACATCCTGCGCTACGTGCTCACCGGCAAGCTGCCGGGCTAAACGGACCGGCCCTCCGGCGCCGCCCGCGCGGAGCGAAACGGAGGCTCTGGCACAAAGCCGGCGAGCGATCCCCGGCCCTTGTCAGCCGGGGATCAGCACCGTCGCGATGACCGCGTGAAAAACCAGGCTGCCGATCACCAGCCCGACCGAGATGCCGTAGCTGACATCAAGGGCGAGACGGATGATCTGCGCCCGCAGCCACAGGGACGCGCCGAATGACGCGATGGTCAGCATCTTGCCGACCGATCCCGGCAGCAGATCGCTCTGCTCGAGCAGGATGGCGGCGAACTGGATCACGATCGTCGGCAGCGACGACCAGAATTCCGGGATCATGTAGTCGTAGTAGCGCCCGACCCGATCGATCGTCGGCAGCACGTAAAACGCAGCCAGCGCATAGCCGTACCAGGCGATGACCACGGCGAAACCGAGCTGGACCATCAGGCCGAAGGAAAGTGGCACATCACTGCCGGCGACCTGGGTCAGATAGATCAGCAGGTTGAGCGGCAGCACCGCCGCCAGGACCCAGCACGACCGCCAGAATCCGCTGACTCCCGAGCCGAAGAAGCCGAGGCCGTCCTTTTCGCCGAGGAACAAGCGCCAGGTGCCATAGACGGACGCCACCGCCTCGGCCTGGCTCGGGATCGGCGGCATGGCCATGTCCCTAGCCACCGAGCGCACGGTGCAGCAGGGCCGCGTAGATATCGGCCAGGGACCGGATATCAGCGACCGCCACATGCTCGTCGACCTTGTGCATGGTCTGGCCGACCAACCCGAACTCCACCACCGGGCAGAGCCGCTTGATGAAACGCGCGTCGGAGGTGCCGCCTGTGGTGCTCAGCTCCGGGCGACGGCCGGTGACGGCGAACACGGCATCGGAGATCAGGTCCGACAGCGCCCCCGGTTCGGTGACGAAGCTCTCGCCCGAACACTCGGTCCTCAGCTCATAGCGCACACCCTTCTGATCGAAACTTCCGCGGAACATCTGCTCCAGCGAGTCCGAGGAATGAGCGTCGTTGAAGCGCACGTTGAAGGTCGCCCGTGCCTCGGCCGGGATGACGTTGTTGGCCGGGTTGCCGACATCGATCGTCGTCACCGACAGCGTGGTCGGCGGGAAATGCGCTGTGCCCGCGTCCAACGTGCCGTGGGCGAACGGCTCCAGAAGTTGGATCAACCCATGCGCCGGGTTCTCCGCCAGATGCGGATAGGCGACGTGACCCTGGGTCCCGTGCACGGTCAGGTGGCCGGTGAACGAGCCACGCCGGCCGATCTTCATCATGTCGCCCATGGCACTCGGATTGGTCGGCTCGCCGACGATGCACATGTCGGGGATCTCGCCGTTGGCCTCCATCCAGTCCAGCACCTTGGTAGTGCCGTTGACGGCGGGGCCCTCCTCATCGCCGGTGATCAGCAGGCTGATCGAGCCGGTGCCCGGTCCGGTGGCGATATAGCGGTCGGCGGCGGCGACGAAGGCGGCAATCCCGCCCTTCATGTCGGCCGCCCCCCGGCCCCAGAGCCTGCCGTCGGCGACGGTGCCCTCGAACGGTCCCCGGCTCCAGGCCTTGGCGTCGCCGACCGGCACCACATCGGTGTGGCCGGCGAAGCAGAGATGCGGCCCCTCGGTGCCGCGCCGGGCATAGAGGTTGTCGATCGGATCGGTGCCCGCTTCCTCGAAACGCAGGCGGTGGCAGGTAAAGCCCATCGGCTCCAGCAATGCCTGCAGGAGGTCGATGGCACCACCTTCCTCGGGTGTGACGCTGGGACAGCGGATCAGGTCCGCCGCGACCGCGACCGGATCGAGGCGCGCGGCGGCGCTGGAAGAGTCCGGGCCGGCCTTGGGGGACGCCGACATCGCTGTCTCCTCGCGATCAGTCGCGCAGCAGGTCGTTGATGGAGGTCTTCGAGCGGGTCTGCGCATCGACCGTCTTCACGATCACGGCGCAGGAGAGCGACGGACCCGGCGAGCCGTCGGGCAGCGGCTTGCCCGGCATCGAGCCCGGGACGACCACCGAGAAGGCCGGCACCCGACCGACATGCACCTCACCGGTCTCGCGGTTGATGATGCGGGTCGACTTGGAGATGAACACGCCCATGGAGAGCACCGCGCCCTCCTCGACGATCACGCCCTCGACCACTTCGCTGCGGGCGCCGATGAAGCAGTTGTCCTCGATGATCACCGGATCGGCCTGCAGCGGCTCGAGCACGCCGCCGATGCCGACACCGCCGGACAGGTGCACGTTCTTGCCGATCTGGGCGCAGGAGCCGACCGTCGCCCAGGTGTCGACCATGGTGCCCTTGTCGACATAGGCGCCGAGGTTCACGAAGCTCGGCATCAGGACCACACCCGGCGCGATATAGGCGGAGCGGCGCACCACGCAGTTCGGCACCGCGCGGAATCCAGCCTCGCGAAAGCGGTTCTCCCCCCAGCCGGCGAACTTCGACGGCACCTTGTCCCACCAGGAGGACGGTCCGCGCTCCGGATCCTCGGGACCGCCCGGCACCACTTCCATGTCGTTCAGGCGAAACGAGAGCAGCACCGCCTTCTTCGCCCACTGGTTCACCACCCACTGGTGGTTGCCCTGGGGCGTGGCGGTCCGGATCGAGCCGTTGTCGAGCCCTTCCAAGGTCGCCTCGACGGCGTCGCGGACCTCGCCCTTGGTGGCGACGGAGATCCCGTCGCGGTTGTCCCAGGCGGCATCGATGACGGATTGCAGATCGCTCGTGTTCATGG
>JARGOG010000080.1:0-10611 GCA_029212785.1 Thalassobaculaceae bacterium | reverse complement strand
TCGCGGTTGTCCCAGGCGGCATCGATGACGGATTGCAGATCGCTCGTGTTCATGGGGTCTCGGCTCTTGTCGAAAAGGCGGAATTCCGCAGGTCGCGGCACAATGGCGGCGGGCCGGAAACCTGTCAACGCGGTGGGCGTCACGACTGTCTGTCGGAATCCACAACGGAGCGCAGGAAGGAGATCACATCCTCGGCGACATGGTGCACATGCGGCTGGTCCGCCCCGTCCGTCGCCCAGTCGAAATCGCTCTTCAGCCAGACCGTCGCCATGCCGAGATCGGCCGCCGGCTTCAGGTTCTTGGCCATGTCCTCGACCATCGCCGTCCGCCGGGGGTCGATGCCCAGCAGCGCGATCAGACGATCGTAGGGCACCGGGTCGGGCTTCGGCGTGTAGTCGGAGGCGACGATGTCGTAGACGTGGTCGAAATGGTGATCGACGCCGAGCCGCCCCGCCACCCGCTCGAAATGGCCGACCGAGCCGTTGGTGTAGATCACCTTGCGCCCCGGCAGCCGGGTCAGCAGATCGTCGAGCTCCGGCGCCGGGTCGATCACACTGACGTCGATGTCATGGACATAATCCAGGAACGGCAGCGGATCGACGCCATGTTCGGTCATCAGCCCGCGCAGCGTGGTGCCGTGGCGGCGGAACAGGTCGCGCTGCAGCTCCCGCGCCGACTCGTGCTCCAGGTCGAAGCGGGCCTTGATGAACTCGGTCATCCTGGCCGAGACCTGCACGAACAGGTTCGAGCGGGCCGGGTAGAGCGTGTTGTCCAGATCGAAGATCCAGCAGTCGATGGTATCCGCTTGCATGCAACTGTCCCGAGGCAGGGTTCCGGGCCGGCAATCAGCCGGCAGTGGCCTTGCGCCTGAGCACGATGCCGACCGCTCCGCTCCGCTGGAGACGGCGACACCCAGGCTCGTGAGGACAATACCGACGATACCCGGACCCGTCACCGTCTCGCCGAGCACCAGCCAGCCCCGGGACGAGGAATCGGAAGCACCGATGCCGCTGACCCGTCTCAAGAGACCGGAGCCGGACCCGTCGGACCGCGAACCTGACTGCCCCTGACCGGACCGCCGGAACCCGACGTCAGGATCAGGGAGCGAATCCGGCGGCGAAGCAGGTGGCAGACGCGACGACAGAAGCTAGCGGTCCGACGTCTGGGTCGATACCATTTGTGGGGAATACACTGGACCCGGCAGGGTGCCTCTGCCATGACCATAAGTCAGTCGGACGAAGATCCGACAGTGATTGGATGGGTGGGATGATGATCGATCCTGGCGAGTCGATCAGCGATGCGAAGGACGAGGCGCTGGTCGCGCGACTGCTGTCGACCGGCCCGTTCGCGCTATCCGACGGCCCCGCCATCCTGGTCGATGGCGACAACGCGGTCGCGGCCCGCAACATGGCCGGCGCCGATCTCGCCCGGAAACTGGCCGACCAGGCCGACATCGCCTCCCTGATCGCCGCCGCACGCGATGCCGGCCGCGGCATCACCGCAGTGATCGAACTCCGCGACGGCGCGGGCAGAACCGCTGGATCAACCAATTTCTCGGCGATGCCGGTGGGCGCCGCGGGCTCGGTCTTGCTGATCGGTCGCGACGTGTCGATCGACCGCAACCTGCGCTCGGCACTGGTCGATTCGCGCCAGCGGTATCGCGATCTGGTGGAGATTTCCGCCGACCTCGCCTGGGAGACCGACGCCAGTGGCAAGTTCGCCTTCGTCACGCCCCATGGCGGGCTCGGCTGGTCGGCGGACGAGTTGATCGGACGCCGGGCGGACGGGTTCCTGGTCACCCCGTCGGGCGTGACCATCGACAGCCCGTTCCAGACCCGGGAACCCCGTCAGGAGATGGAGATCGCCTTCCGCCGGGCCGATGGCGGCGAGGCGCGGCTGGAGACGGCCGCCGCCCCGCTCTTCGGACCCGACGGCGAATGGGCCGGCGCGCGCGGCGTCTGCCGCGACGTCACCGACGACCGCCAGCGCGACGTGGAACTCGCCCGGATCGGCGCCCGCCAGCGGCTGACCGCCCATATCATGCGGGCGATCCGCGACGAGACGGATCCGGACCGGATGCTGGAGATTGCCGCCGAGGCGGTGTACCGCGCCGGCAACGCCGACGGCTGTTCGGTGTTTCGGATTCTGCCCGGCACCGGCATGTCCTTGGCCGCCACGGTCGGCGACCCGGTGCCCGCCGAGATCTTCGAGGTCATGCGCGAGGAGATCACCGATAGCCGGGAGCCGGTGATCGAAGCCTATGACGTCGGCGCGGTTCTGGCCCATCAGCTGTCGCATCACCACGAGATCAACGGCGCGGTGATGCTCTGGCGCTCGGGAGCCACCGCCGACTGGAACGACGATGATGGTCGGCTGATCGCCGACCTGTCGGATCAGTTGGGCATCGCCCTGCACCAGGCCGCCGCCCACCAGCATCTCGAGCGGCTGTCGACCACCGACGCCATGACCGGCCTGCTGAATCGACGCGCGTTCGACGCCGCCATCACCGAACGGCTGGCCGCCGAGTCCAGCGCCCCCGGAGTCCTGACCTATGTCGACCTCGATAACTTCAAGAAAGTCAACGACACCAAGGGCCATCAGGTCGGCGACCAAGCTCTCATCCACCTTTCCGACATTCTCAAACGCCAGAACCGGGAGGGCGACCTCATCGCCCGACTCGGCGGCGATGAATTCGCACTGTGGTTGGAGGGCGTCGGCCTGGAGGGTGCACCGGCCCGCGCCGAATGGATTCTGGAGACCGGCAAGGAACTGCTGCAGTATTCCGGCGCGCCCGAGTTCCCGGTCGGCCTGTCCATCGGCATGGCGGTCTACGCCCCCGGATCCGGAGAAAAGCGCGAACAGCTGATTGAGCGCGCCGACGCCGTCATGTACGAAATAAAACATGGCGGAAAGGGCTGGTACCGGATCGCTCCCGCTTCCGGTGGCCCCGACACCACTGAACCGTCTGGGTAAGGAAACGTGACAAAACCGATCCCCCGCCGCCGCGCCGCCGACCAATCGACCGACAAGCAGACGCTTGCCCAGTCAATGGAAATTGCCCGCACCGGCGGCGTCACCGAACGCTGCGCCCTGGCCGGACGCCAGGACGTGCCACCCGAACTGCTGTTCTTCCTGGCGGAGGACAAGGACGCCGTGGTGCGCCGCATCGTTGCCGCCAATATCAACACCCCGCGCCAGGCCGACGATTTCCTCGCCCAGGACGACGACGATGGCGTGCGCGGCGCCGTTGCCGAGAAAATCGGCGTGCTCGCGCCGGAAGTCGCGGACGAGCGGCGCGGCCCGCAGCGCGCGCTGACGATCAGTGTCCTCGAAGCTCTGGCGCTGGACGCCGCGGTCAAGGTCCGCGCCCGGCTGGCGGAATCGATCAAGGACGTCGACAGCGCGCCGCCGGAGGTGATCACCGGCGTCATCGAAGTGCTGGCACGCGATGCCGCGATCGAGGTCGCCGGGCCGGTGCTGGAGCATTCCACCCTGCTGAGCGACGACGTCCTGGTGGAGATCATCGCCACGCCGGGCAACAGTGGTTCCGTCAGCGCGATCTCGCGGCGCCAGGGTGTGTCGACCAAGGTTACCGACGCCATTGCGACCAGCAGCGACGATGCGGCAATCGCGGTCCTGCTGGGCAACGAGTCCGCGCAGATTCGCGAAGAGACACTGGACCGGCTGATCGAGGAAGCGCCCTCGAAACCAAGTTGGCACGCGCCCCTGGTCTCGCGTCCGAAACTGGCCGGTCGGCAGATCGGCAAGCTGTCGGAATTCGTCGCCAGCGCCCTGGTCGAGCAGCTCTCCAAGCGCTCCGATCTGGACCCGGAGACCTCGAAGCATCTGCAAGCGGTCATGGCCAGCCGCCTGGAGAGCGGTAGCCCGGCGACCCAGGGCGGCGGCATGTCGGAAGAGGAGCTGTCCCAGGCGGTGGCTTCGGGCCGACGCGCCAAGGTGATCTCCACCATGTCGGTGCTCTCCGGCTACAAGGAGCCGACCGTGCACTCGATCCTGAATTCAGGCCGTGCGAAGGCCCTGGTCTCGCTGTCCTGGAAGGCGGGCCTCAGCATGTCCTTCGCCGAACAACTCCAGCTCCGCCTCGCTTATATCGCCGAACGCGACGTCCTACGCGCGCAGCGCGGCGGTTATCCTCTGAGCGAGGAAGACATGCTCTGGCAGCTCGGACTGTTCGAGGGAGAGACGGACGGGTGAGCTAAGGGTAGAGCGGCGATCGGCGCCGGCCCTACCCAAGCCCTCCTCAGGCGCGAATCCAGGTCCCCATGCCGTGGCTGGTGAACAGTTCCAGCAGCACGCCATGCTGGACACGACCGTCGATGATGACCGCTCCCTCGGCACCGCCCTGGACCGCGTCGATACAGGTCTCGATCTTCGGAATCATTCCGCCGGAGATCGTACCGTCGACGATCAGCTCGCGAGCCTGGGCCACGGTCAGTTCCGGGATCAGACGCCGATCCTTGTCCAACACCCCCTCGACATCGGTCAGCAGCATGAAACGGCTGGCATCGACCGCGGCCGCCACGGCGCCGGCGGCGGTATCGGCATTGATGTTGAAGGTCTCGCCTTTCGACCCGAGGCCGATCGGAGCCACCACCGGGATGAGATCCTGCGAGACCAGGGATTTCAGCAGGGAGCCGTCGACCTTGGTCGGCTCGCCGACGAAGCCGAGATCGAGAACCTTCTCGATGTTGCTGTCGGGATCAACCTTGGTGCGGCGCAGCTTCTCGGCGCGGATCAGCCCGCCATCCTTGCCGGACAGCCCGATGGCCCGACCGCCGGCCTGATTGATGGCGGCGACGATGCCTTTGTTGATCGCGCCGGAGAGCACCATCTCGACGATCTCGACCGTCGCCTGATCGGTGACGCGCAGACCGTCGATGAACTCGCTCTTGATCGCCAGACGTTCCAGCATCTTGCCGATCTGCGGCCCGCCGCCATGCACGACGACCGGGTTCATGCCCACCTGCTGCAACAGCACCATGTCGGCGGCGAACTTGAGCGCCAGATCATCGTCGCCCATGGCATGGCCGCCGTATTTGATGACGACGGTCTTGCCCGAGTATCGGCGCATGAAGGGAAGCGCCTCGGTCAGAATTCCCGCTTTCGACAGCCATTCGGCCCGCCTTTTAAGGTCGATCGGCTTGCTGCTCATGGCACTCCTTCCCTCCGCTCGCTATCCGGCCTGCGGTTATAAAGCGCCGCGGGGCCCCGCGCAAAGCACCCCCTTGATCCTGGACGCAAAAGGCCGGACATCTATAGGCTCAACGACAATGACGATGCCCCAGGAGCGCACTATGTCGGCGATCGAGCGTGGCGATTTTCTGCCCATGTTTTCAACGCCTTCCAGCAAGACCCCCAATTTCGACTACGGCTCGCTCGGCAGCTACGACCACCTGCTGGTCTTCCTCGGCAGCGCGCGGCCCGCACTCGGCTCCCAGCTTGTCGACACGCTGGTGGCGATGGAAGGCATGCTGAAACGCCACAACATTTTCTGCTTCATCGTTGCCGGCGACCCGCGCGACCGTGAGGACGACCGCCTGCAGCCGCTGATCGACCGCTATGTGGTGTTCTGGGACGCCGACCGGTCGATCCACCGCCGGTTCGGCATGGTCGGCCCGGAGCCGGCCGGTGGCGGGATCGCGCCGACCGCCCTCGCCGCCCTGATGGTGCGCAGGAATCTGCGGGTCGAGGCCATCGAGGCGTTTGCCCCCGTCGACAGCTTCACCGGACGCATCGAACGGGCGATCACATCACTGGCGCCGATGCCGGCACCGACGGAGATCGGGTTCCAGGCCCCGGTCCTGATGATACCCGACGTGTTCGACCGGGATCTTTGCCGCCGGCTGATCGCACTCTACGAGACGGACGGCGGGGTTCCGAGCGGCTTCATGCGGGACGAGAACGGCGTCACCAAGGCGTTCAACGACCGCAACGTCAAACGCCGTCAGGACTGCTGGATCACCGACCAGGCCCTGCGCCTGCGCATCCAGCGCGACCTCAGCAGGCGCGTGTTGCCGGAGATCAAGAAGGCGTTCTCATTCGACGCCACCCGGATCGAGCGTTTCGTCATTGGTTGCTACGATGCCCAGGACCAAGGGTTCTTCAGGATGCATCGCGACAACACCCAGCTCGGCACCCTGCATCGCCGCTTCGCGATCACGATCAACCTCAATGCCGAGGAGTACGAGGGCGGCCAACTCTGGTTCCCGGAGTTCGGCCCGATAACCTACAAGGCGTCGAGCGGCAGCGCGGTCATCTTCTCCTGCTCGCTGCTGCATGAGGCCCGACCGGTCACCTCTGGCCGGCGCTATGCCTTCCTGCCGTTCCTGTACGACGACGCTGCGGCGGAGATCCGCAAACGCAACCGCGCCCATCTGAGCAATGCCGATCAGGAGGTTGGAACGCTGTCGGCCGACTGACCGGCGCAGGCGGGACTTAAGAAGGCTTGGCGAAACGGGCCAGTTCGGCACGCAGCTCCGGGATGCCGGCGCCGGTCTCGCTGCTGGTCGCCATCACCACCGGGTGTGCGGCCGGGTGACGCGCCAGCGCCGCCGATGTCTTGTCGATCATCTCCGCCAGTTCCGGCGGCTTCACCTTGTCGGTCTTGGTCAGCAATACCTGGTAGGACAGCGCCGCCCGATCCAGCAGATCCATGGCCTCGACGTCCAGTTCCTTGAAGCCATGGCGGCCGTCGATCAGCAGGCTGACCCGCTGCAGGGTCGGACGCCCCCGCAGATAGGCGAACAGCGTGTCGGTCCAGATCGCCTGCTTGGCCTTGGAGACCTTGGCGTAACCGTAGCCCGGCAGGTCGACCAGCATCAGCCGGCCACCAAGGTCGAAGAAGATCACTTCCTGGGTCCGGCCGGGCGTGTTCGAGGTCCGGGCCAGGGTCTTGCGGCCGGTGAGCGCGTTGACCAGGCTCGATTTGCCGACATTGGAGCGGCCGACGAACGCGACTTCCGGCAGCGTCTCCGGCGGCAACTGCGGGATCGTGGCCGAGGCGGCGACGAAATGGCATTCCTGGGCGAACAGTACCCGGGCCGCCTCATGCTCCGCCTGGGACGGGCCGTCGGTCTCGTCACCCGGGTTGCCGGTCATGTCGCCGCCACTCACGACAATGCGTTCTTCACGCCCATGCGTTTCATGATCACCCACTGCTGAAGGATCGAGAGCAGGTTGTTCCAGGTCCAGTAGATCACCAGGCCGGCGGCAAAGTTGGACAGCAGGAAAGTGAAGAGCAGTGGCAGGAACATGAAGACCTTGGCCTGGATCGGATCCGCCGGCTGCGGGTTGAGCCGCTGCTGCAGGAACATGGTCAGGCCCATCAGGACCGGCCAGGCGCCGATCATCAGCATCTGCGGCGGGTCCCAGGGGATCAGGCCAAGCAGATTGAAGATCGTGGTCGGATCGGGGGCGGACAGATCATGAATCCAACCGTAGAACGGCGCGTGCCGCATCTCGATGCTGACGAACAGCACCTTGTAGAGCGAGAAGAATACCGGAATCTGCACGATGATCGGCAGGCAACCGGCCGCGGGATTGACCTTCTCCCGCTTGTACATCGCCATCATCTCTTCGTTCAGGCGCTGGCGGTCGTCTCCGTACTTCTCGCGCATCTCCTGCAGCTTCGGTGTCAGCTCCTTCATCTTGGCCATCGAGCGGTACGACTTGTTGGCCAGCGGGAAGAAGAGAAGCTTGACGCCGACAGTCAACGCCAGGATCGCCAGGCCGAAATTCCCCAGGATGCCGTGCAGCCAGGTCAGCCCGATGAAGAACGGCTTGGTCAGGAAGTAGAACCAGCCGAAATCAATCGCCAGATCGAAGCTGGGCACGCCGATCTGCTCCTCGTACTTGTCGAGCAGGTCGAGCCGCTTGGCGCCGGCGAAGAAATGCGAGGTCGACGTGATCTCGCCGCCGGAAGGGATCTCGGTCGCGCCGCCCAGATAATCGACCTGGAAGCGGTCGGCCTGATTGCGGATCGAGTGGCGGAACTTGTAGCTCCACTGGGTCTTCTGGTCAGGCACCAGCGCGGCCAGCCAGTATTTGTCGGTGATGCCGATCCAGCCGCCGACGGATTGCGCCTCCTGGGGGCCGTCCTCCTGAAGGTCCGTGTAGTCGACCTCCTTCAGGGTTTCGTCGAACACGCCGAGCGGACCTTCGTGCAGAATATAGAACCCGGTGGTCTTCGGCAGGCCGCCGCGGCTGATCAGGCCGTAGGGGAACAGTTCCTGGGCGCTGTCGCTGCCGTTGGTAACCGTGTCGGTGATGGTGAACAGGTAGCCGTCATCGACGCCGATGGTCCGCTTGAAGGTCAGGCCCTGGGAGCTGGTCCAGCGCAAGGTCACAGGCGAGCCCGCCGTCAGCTCGGTCGCGTCGCTCTCCCACTGGGTCTTCGGGCCGGGCAGCTCGACCGTGGCGCCGGGGGCGGCGACCCAGCCGAACTCGGCGTAGTAGGGGCGCACGTAGTTGGTCGGCTCCAGCAGGTGGATCGGGCCGCTGGCCGGGTCCAGGGTCACCAGGTAGTCGTCCAGCACCACGTCGTCGATGCGGGCGCCGACCAGGGAGATCGAGCCGTCGATGGTCGGGGTGTTGATCTCGATGCGCGGGGTCGCCGCCAGGGCAACGCCACGGTCGGTCTCGCCGCTGGCGGTGATCGCCGGCGCGGCTGCCTGACCGGACGCGGCGCTGTCACCCGGCGGAACCGGCGCCGTGCTCCTGTCGGCATCGCCGCCGACACCCGGAGTCGGGTCGGCGCCCTGTTCGACCGCCTGCTGCGACGGTGAGGTCGGCGTCCAGCCGAACTCGGCAGCGAGGAATTGAAATCCGATCAGGATCACCACGGAGAGGGCGATCGCAATGATCATGTTTTTCTGGTCGCTCATCGAACGCTTCCGTCGGTGCTGGCTCGGGTTATCTCCGCCGGATAGGCGGTCATGGTCCTCGGGTCGCTCGCGGCGAGCGGCGGCACCGGATCCACGCCGGAGCCACCCCAAGGATGACATCTGGCGATGCGTCTAAGCGCTAGGGCGCCGCCGCGCAAGACCCCGTGTGTGTCGACCGCCTCCACCGCATAGGCAGAACAGCTCGGCGCATAGCGACAACTGCCGGCGGAAAACGGCGCCAATATATAGCGGTAGAAATACACCGGAGCCAGCGCTGCGGCGCGTGCGAGCGTGGCGAGCGGTCCCGCTTTCATCGTCAGCTTTTCTTCTCGATGCGGTCGAGCGCCGAGGCAAGATCGGCCAGCAGTGCGTCATATGGGCGCCCCGCCGTCGCGGCCCGGGCGATCAGCACATAGTCATGGCCCCCAAGGGCGCGGCCGGCGAGCACATCGTTGACCGCGGCGCGCAGGCGACGGCGCGCCCGGTTGCGTTTCACGGCGTTCCCAACCTTTCGGCTGGCGGTATAGCCGACGCGGGCGGGTGCGGCTGTGTCGTCATCGCGACGTCGCATCTGCAGCACAAGCCCGGGGGCTACGACCTTGCGCGCACGTGCAGCGGCCAGGAAATCCTTCCTGGCCGGCAGTATCTCTAGCTTAGCGGAGCCCGACGCGCGCATGCCGTCACTCTCCGGACCGGGTAGCGTGAACCGCAGAACGGTCCTACGCGGACAGGCGCTTGCGGCCCTTGGCCCGGCGGGCGCGGATCACGTTGCGACCGCCGACCGTGGCCATGCGGGAGCGAAAGCCGTGGCGGCGCTTGCGGACGAGAACGCTCGGTTGATAAGTGCGCTTCACGGGAAGCCTCCGTCACGTAGACTGAAATGATGCTCGATTAACGAGCGCGGGTGTATATAGCCTGCCGTTCCCCCTGTCAACGACCGCCCCGCCGCCGAGCCGTCACCGATTTCCGCCGGTCATCGACAACGGTTCGAAGACAATCATGTAGTTATCATCGCGCACCGCCTCTTTGGCGAAGTCCGCCGGTGCCACGAGATCGGTGCTGCCGTCCTCGCGCAGCAGGCGCACCGACCATCGGTCCGGGGGGAACCGGTCCAGGATATCGGTCAGCGTCGAGCCGAAGGTCGCTAACAGGTTGGGATGGACCTCGACGAGGAAGCGGGTCTTCTCCGCGGCGATCAGCCGGGTGCATCCCGAGACGACAAGGCCCTCGGCGCCCTCGACATCGATCTTCACCATGCTGGGAGAGGGACGGCCTGCCAAAACCAGGTCGTCCACGGCAACCCGCATGATCAGGTCGTGGTTCACGCTGCTCGTCGCGAAGTCGTTGTTCACAAGCCTTTCCGAATGGGTCATCAGGCCTGGACTTGGGTCCATTCGCATCGATTGAACAAGTCCAGGTCCGGATCCGGCGGCGGCATTGATGGGATGGACGGTCCAAAGATCGTTCATCGCAGCGTTGGCGGCGATCACCGGGACCAGGGTTTGCTGCATCTCGACCGCCAGAACCGTCGCGCCGAATGCCGCGGCGAAACAGGAGACGTAGCCGATATGCGCGCCGATATCGACGATCAGATCCCCCGGCTTCAGGTGTGCCTTCAGATATGCCAACAGGCCGATCTCGTGCAGCCGGTCTCCAACCAGTACCCGCTCAAAGAAGGCGTGGCTCGGACCGCGACCGCATTGGAACT
>JARGOG010000079.1:16558-18866 GCA_029212785.1 Thalassobaculaceae bacterium | reverse complement strand
GCAAGGGCGCGATCGTCGGCTACAAGGCCCGCAAGAACGCCCGCAAGATCGATGTGGACCGGCCGCGGGCCTATCCGGTCGCCGAGTTCTGGGAGCCGCTGACCTGGGATCAGGGCCGGCTCATTCTGGAGAAGGACGAGTTCTACATCCTCGCCACCCGCGAGGAGGTGGCGGTGCCGCCGGATCTGGCCGCCGAAATGCAGCCGTTCGACAGCCAGTCGGGCGAGTTCCGGGTGCATTACGCGGGCTTCTTCGATCCGGGCTTCGGCTGGGTTGACGGCAAGGCCCAGGGCAGCCGTGCCGTGCTGGAGGTGCGCTCCTACGGCGTGCCCTTCACCCTGGAGCACGGGCAGATCGTCGGCTGGCTCGATTATCGCCGGATTGCCAACGGCCAGACCGACAGGGTATATGGCGAGGCCATCAAGTCCAACTACCAGGGCCAGGGCATTGCGCTCGCCAAGCATTTCATTCCCGACCCTGCCGGCTGATCCGACGGCGTGCCGGACGCTTGACGGTTCGGGACGCACCGACATCATCGGGTCATGACCGAATTGCTCGAGACCCATGTCGCCGCCTGTGCCGGGATCGCCCGCCGGCACGACCGCGAGCGCTACCTGATATCCCTCTTCGCCACACCGCTGGCGCGCGATGCCTTGTTCGCGCTGCTGGCGGCCAATCACGAGATCGCCAAGACCGCCGAAGTGGTCAGCGAGCCCATGATCGGACAGATTCGCCTGCAGTGGTGGCGCGAGGCGTTCGACGGGATCGAGGCGGGCAACCCGCGGGCCCATGAGGTCGTTCTGCCGCTTGCGTCCGTCGCCGACCGGCATCCCGAGGTTCTGGTGCATCTGCGCCGGGTCGTCGATGCCCGCGAGGCGGATTTGTCCGGCGAACCGGTGGCCGATATGGAGGCGCTCGCCGCCTATGCCGCCGCGACCGGAGGTGAGTTGACCGCCGCCATGGCTCGCGTGCTCGATGCAGATTCCGTGTTGGCCCGGGATCTCGGCACCGCCTGGGCGCTGATCGGGCTGGTCCGTGCGCTACCCGCATTGCTGGCCGCCGGACGCACGCCAATACCTACATCGATACTTGAAGAAAATAATCTATCAATTTCTAAAATAAAGGATATGCCAAGCTCCTTCGAACTTGCGCCGATCTGCCGGCCAATTGTCCAACACGGGCGGGAGTTGTTGTCGGGGGTGGCGCGGGCCAAGGCGTTCAGGCAGCGCCCGGCGCGCCCGCTGCGGCTGCTGACGGCGAGAGCCGGCAGTCTCGCTGCTATCTTGGAACGCCACGGCTGCGATCCGCGCGCCAAGGCGGTCGTGTCGGTCCCGCCGGGGCTGATCTGGCGCCATGCCTTGCGGGTGGCGGGGTATTTGCTGTGCTGAAGACCTTTGTGGCCTGCCGTGAGGATCGGCCGGGACAGGACTGGCGCGCCCGGTTCCAGACCGGCCGGCCTGAGACCGAAAGCTGGTATCGCCGGGGCGCCGACCTTCTGCCGTCGCCCTCCGCCTGCCGTCAGGCGATCGCGGCCGCGATGCCGGAGCTGCTTGCGCCGTATGATCATGTCTGCGGGTTGCTCGGCGACGATCCGCAGGCCCATCGGATGCTCAGCCAGTACCGCCCGGCCGTCGAGGCTCATGGTTGCAGCCAGGCGGTCTGGCTCGGCGCGGACGGGCCGGCGCTGGTGCGGAACTATGACTTTCCCCTGGAGATCCTGACCGGCCGATTCGAACTCTCCGACTGGTCAGGCAGGCGCGTGATCGGGTCCGCCCAGCGTCCCTGGGGCGGGTTGTTGGACGGCATGAACGAGGACGGGCTTGTGGCGAGCCTGACCCATGGCGGCGGGGCGGGGCAGGCGCTCGGCTTCGCGATCATTCTGATCCTGCGCTACGTGCTCGAGACCTGCCGGGACGTGGCAGACGGGATCGAGGCGCTGCGCCGCGTCCCCGTCGCCCAATCCCAGAACGTGACGCTGTTGGACGCGTCGGGCCGGTTCGCGACGGTGTTCCTGGTGCCGGGCGGTGTGGCCGTCGTCACCGACCACCAGACCTGCACGAACCATCAGGACGAGGTGGCGGCGAATGCGGAGTCGCGGCGTCGCCGTCAGGTGCTGGACGATCTGCTGGCGCGGCCGGGCATGGGGCTCGCGTCATTCGCCGCCGGGTTCCTGGAGCCGCCGCTGTACTCCCGGCGCGAGGGTTTCACCACCGGCTATTCGTCGCTGTATCGACCTCAGGAGCGCAGTGTGGAGTATTTCTGGCCGGATCGGATCTGGCGCCAGTCCTTCGACGCTTTCGACGCGGGG
>JARGOG010000079.1:9000-16458 GCA_029212785.1 Thalassobaculaceae bacterium | reverse complement strand
CCGGCGCAAGGCCGGGGAGACGGAGAAGTGCCTGCCGCGGCGCTACTCGGCGGCTTCAGCCGGTCGGCCGAGCCAGCCGTCGAGGGCGGTCAATGCCCGCTCCGCCAGGAACTTGCGCCGGTCGGTGCCCTTCAGCTTGCGGCGCTTGCCGTTCACGGTGATCTGCTCCTCCGGCGGCGGGAACAGGCCGAAATTCACGTTCATCGGCTGGAAAGTCTCGGCAGTGGCGCCGCCGGTGATGTGACCGATCAGAGCGCCCAGCGCCGTCGTCGCCGGGGGCATGTCAGGGGTGCGGCCCAGACGCTCGGCGGCGGCGAAACGCCCGGCGAGCAGACCGATGGCCGAACTCTCCACATAGCCTTCGACCCCGGTGATCTGCCCGGCGAAGCGCAGGCGCGGGTCGGCCTTCAGCCTCAGCGTGCCGTCCAGCAGGCTTGGGGAGTGGATGAAGGTGTTGCGGTGCAGGCCGCCGAGCCGTGCGAATTCGGCATTCTCCAGGCCCGGAATCATGCGGAAGACCCGGGTCTGCTCGCCATAGCGCAATTTGGTCTGGAAGCCGACGATGTTGAACAGGGTGCCGAGCGCGTTGTCCTGGCGCAGCTGCACCACCGCATAGGGGCGCTGTTCCGAGCGCGGGTTGGTCAGCCCGACCGGTTTCATCGGCCCGAAGCGCAGGGTTTCGGGGCCACGTGATGCCATGATCTCGATCGGCATGCAGCCTTCGAAATAGGGAGTGCTCTCCTCCCATTCCTTGAAGTCCATCTTGTCGCCGTCGAGCAGCGCCTGAACGAAGGCGGTGTACTGCGCCTCGTCCATCGGGCAGTTGACGTAGTCGGCACCGGAGCCGCCCGGACCCGGTTTGTCGTAGCGCGACTGGAACCAGGCCACGTCGAAATTGATGCTCTCGGCATGGACAATCGGCGCGATGGCGTCGAAGAAGGCGAGGCTCTCCGCGCCGGTCAGGTCGCGGATCGCCTCGGCGAGCGGGTCCGAGGTGAGGGGACCGGTGGCCACGATCACGCTGTCCCAATCCTTGGGCGGCAGACCGGCGATCTCGGCGCGCTCAATGGTGATCAGCGGCTCCGCCTCCAGCGACGCCTGCACGGCGGCGGAAAAGCCGACCCGGTCGACCGCGAGCGCCGAGCCCGCCGGAACCTGATGGGCGTCGGCCGCCGCGATGATCACCGAGCCGCAGCGCCGCATCTCCTCGTGCAGCACGCCGACCGCGTTGGCGGTGTGGTCGTCGGAACGGAACGAATTGGAGCATACCAGCTCCGCCAGATGGTCGGTCTGGTGCACAGCCGTGCCACGCACCGGGCGCATCTCGTGCAGAATCACCGGTACGCCGGCCCGGGCCAGTTGCCAGGCGGCTTCGCTGCCGGCAAGCCCGCCGCCGATCACGTGGACGGGGGAATCGGGCGCGGTCGTCAGGGGAATAGACATGGTTTCCTCGCAGTCTTGGCGGGAGATAACCCTGGGCGGCCGGCGACGCAAGGGCAGGGCGGCGTCACGATATGGCGGTTTCGCCTAAAATCGCGTCGATTCTTCCGGTACTGTAGAATGGAACCGTCAGCCCAAGGCCCACCGGACGGCCGCTGGGCGCCCGGCTGGAGTGCAGATGGACGAGTCCTACAAGAACGGAATCCCGCGGGAAACGAAGAAGACCGGCTTTCTGCAGTCCTTCGACCGCCAGAAACTCGACCCCAGCGACGCGGCGGATTTCAGCTCGAAGGTGCTCTCCTTCGTGCGGGAGAACCGTGTTGCCGCCGATGCGCTGATCGCCGGCAATGTCCAAATGTTGGGCTTTGAGGCGTTGAAGGAACAGTTCGGAGACAGTTGGGACGGGATCAAGGACAAGGTCCACCTGCTGACGGAAGGGGTGATCAAGAAGTACATCACCTCCTCCGACGTGTTCCTGCTGATGAACGACGAGAAATTCGTCGTTCTGTTCGGCAAGGCGTCGCGGCCCGAGGCGGATGCCACCGCCCGCAAGATCGCCAAGGAGGTCAACGCCAAGCTGAGCGGCGCCGGGGTCGGCATGGATGCCGTTTCCGTGCGCGCCCTGGTGTTCGAGGTGCCGCGCGAGGAGACCGCCCCTCTCAAGGACCCGGTCAAGCTGGAGAAGTCGGTCGAGGACGCCCAGCGCGAGGCCGAGAAGGCCGATGAGGCGCGTGTCGAGGCGGCCAAGGACCAGATGGTCATGCGGTTCTGGCCGGTCGCGAATGTGCGCAAGCGCCTGGTCTCCTGCTACCACGCCGACCTGCACGTGCCGAAGGAACTGGATCTCGCCCAGGGCGACGGCGGGCCGTCAGGGACCGGAGCCGTGGAGGCGGCGCTCGACCGCATGGTGCTGGAGCATGCATCGCGTGCGCTGACCGAAGCGGCCGGGCGCAAGATGCGGGCGCTGATGATCGTGCCGGTCCATTTCGAGACCCTGGCGGCCAAGGGGTTCCGCTCCGCCTATCTCGACGTCTGCAAGCTGCTGCCGCGGATCGCCGAGCAACGGATGATGCTGATGGTGCGCGATCTGCCGGATGATGTGCCCCAGGGGCGCCTGCACACGATCTTCACCTATCTCTCGCCGTATTTCGCTGGATTCGTGGGCGATTTCAGCCTGTCATTCCGACGCGCCGGCAAGTTGGGCGGGGTCGGGCTGGTCGCCGTGGCGGTGAACGGCGCCGAATTCGGCACCCCCACGCCCGAGGCGGTGAAGGAGCTGAAGGCGTTCAGCGCAGGCAACAAGTCGGGGAAGATGCGGCGCTATTTCTACGGCGCCCAGAGCTTCGACGCCGCCACCGCCGCCCGCCGCGCCCAGTTCGACTATGTCCAGGGCCTCGGCGTCGCCCCGTCCATGCCGATCCACGGCAAGGTGTTCAACATCTGATCTATCGCTCCCCCTGCGCCTTAGCCCGGCTGGCCGACGCCCGTAGAATTTCTGCTTTGCCCGCAGAACAGAGCGCCCCATAGCCTGCGCACTCGACCGAAAATGGGGGGAAGTATGCTTAAGCTCGATCATCTCACCGTCGTCGCGCCGACCCTCGCCGAAGGGATCGACCATGTCCGCCGGTGTCTCGATCTCGATATCGAGGATGGGCGGACCCATCCGGAAATGGGCACCCATAATCGACGCCTGCGGCTTGGCGATGAGGTCTACATGGAGGTGATTGCCGTCGATCCCGCCGCCCCAGCACCGTCGCATCCACGCTGGTTCGGCCTGAGCCATCCGGAAACCGTCCGGGCCGACTGGGAGAAGGGACAGCGCTTGCGCACCTGGGTGGCCCGCGCCGACGATTTCGCGTCCTGCATGCGGGGCTACGGCGATCTGTTGGGCGGTCAGGTGGATGTGGGCGACGGCGACTGGTTCTCGCTGTTCAAGGACGGGCACCTGCCGATGGACGGTGTCCTGCCGTCGGTCATCGATCGGGCAGGTAAGACCGGGCCCGCCGGGCAGATGACGGAGTTCGGTGCCCGGCTCGCGGAGTTCTGCCTGGAGCATCCGCGCCCGACGGAGGTTGGTGCGGTATACGACCGTCTGAGGATTCTCTGCGGTCCCCGCATCGAGCCAGGACCGGAGCTGCGCTACCGGGCCGTGATCCAAACGCCGAATGGGCCACGAACACTGACCTAGGGAGGATCGCGGTCAGGCCGTCTTCTTCGCCTCCGGCGCGCGCAGGTAGCGCTTCAGGTAGGAGCCGGTGTAGCTCCCGTCGGTCGCGGCGACCTCTTCCGGGGTGCCCTGGGCGACGATGCGGCCCCCGCCGTCGCCGCCTTCCGGGCCGAGATCGACCACGTGGTCGGCGGTCTTGATCACCTCGAGATTGTGTTCGATCACGATCACCGTGTTGCCGGTTTCGACCAGGGCCTGCAGCACTTCGAGCAGCTTGCGCACGTCGTCGAAATGCAGACCCGTGGTCGGCTCGTCCAGGATGTAGACGGTCCGCCCGGTCGCCCGGCGTGACAGTTCCTTGGCCAGCTTCACGCGCTGCGCCTCGCCGCCGGACAGCGTCGTCGCCTGCTGGCCGATCTTCACGTAGCCGAGGCCGACCCGCTCCAAGGTCACCAGCTTGTCGCGGATCGTCGGGACGGCCTTGAAGAAGGTAGCGCCTTCTTCCACCGTCATATCAAGAACGTCCGATATCGATTTGCCTCTAAAAGAAATTTCAAGAGTTTCTCGATTGTAACGCTTGCCCTTGCAGACGTCGCAGGTGACGTAGACATCGGGCAGGAAATGCATCTCGATCTTGATGACGCCGTCGCCCTGGCAGGCCTCGCAGCGCCCGCCCTTCACGTTGAAGGAGAACCGGCCGGGCGCGTAGCCGCGGGCCTTGGCCTCGGGCAGGCCGGCGAACCAGTCGCGGATCGGGGTGAAGGCGCCGGAATAGGTCGCCGGGTTGGAGCGCGGGGTGCGGCCGATCGGCGACTGGTCGATATCGACCACCTTGTCGATGTTCTCCAGCCCGGCCAGATGCTCGAACGGGGCGGCGTGTTCGCGGGCGTTGTGCAGCCGCCGCGCCAGGGCCTTCCACAGGGTCTCGATCACCAGGGTCGACTTGCCGCCACCGGACACACCGGAAATGCAGGTGAAGGTGCCGAGCGGGATCTTCAGGGTGACGTTCTTCAGGTTGTTGCCGGTCGCCCCCGTCAGCGCGATCTGCTTGCCTTTCTTGGCCTTGCGCCGCTTGGCCGGAATCTCGATTTGCTCGAAGCCGGAGAGATACTTGCCGGTGAGGCTGGCCGGGTTGGCCATGATCTCGGCCGGCGTGCCGCTGGCGACAACCATACCGCCATGGACACCGGCCCCCGGTCCCATGTCGACGACATAATCGGCCTCGCGGATCGCATCCTCGTCGTGTTCGACCACGATTACCGTATTGCCGAGGTCGCGCAGGCGCTTGAGGGTGGTGAGCAGGCGGTCGTTGTCGCGCTGATGCAGGCCGATCGACGGCTCGTCCAGCACGTAGAGCACGCCGGTCAGCCCGGAGCCGATCTGCGAGGCCAGCCGGATGCGCTGGCTCTCGCCGCCGGACAGGGTGCCCGACGAGCGCGACAGGGTCAGATACTCGAGCCCGACATTGTTCAGAAAACCGAGACGCTCGTTGATCTCCTTCAGAATGCGCTCGGCGATCTCGCCCTGCTGGGCGGTGAGCGTGTCGGACAGATCGGTGAACCACGCGACCGCCGTGCCGATCGAGAACTCGGTCACCTGGGAGATATGCAGTCCGGCGATCTTCACCGCGAGGGCTTCGGGCTTCAGGCGCTGGCCGTTGCAGGCCTCGCAGGGGGCGTCGGATTGGTAGCGGCCGAGCTCCTCGCGGACCCAGGCGCTATCGGTTTCCTTCCAGCGCCGGTCCATGTTGGGGATCACGCCCTCGAAGGGCTTGTTGGTCTTGTAGCTGCGCAGACCGTCATCGAAGGTCATGGTGATCGGGGTCGTTCCGGTACCGTATAGAATGCCGTTGCGGGCTTCCTCCGGCAGGTCCTCGATCGCGGTGTCGAGGGAGATGTCGAAATGCTTGGCCAGGCTCTTCAGCGACTGGGCGTAGTATTTCGACGAGGATCCGGCCCAGGGCGCGATGGCGCCGGCCTTCAGGCTGAGCTTCGGGTTCGGCACCACGAGCTGCTCGTCGAAATACATCTGGCTGCCCAGCCCGTCGCAGGTCGGGCAGGCGCCGAACGGATTGTTGAACGAGAACAGCCGCGGCTCGATCTCGTCGATGGTGAAGCCGCTGACCGGGCAGGCGAATTTGGCCGAGAAGGTGTGCCGGTCGCCGGAATCCGCGTCATCGGCGAACAGCAGGCCGTCCGAGAGTTCCAGCGCGGTCTCGATCGAGTCGGCGAGGCGAGTCTCGATGCCCTCGCGCACCACCAGGCGGTCGACCACCACCTCGATGTCGTGCTTGCGCTTCTTGTCGAGGGCGGGCACGTCCTCGATCTCATACAGCGCGCCATCGACGCGCACACGCTGGAACCCGCGCTTGCGCAGATCGGTCAGTTCCTTGCGATACTCGCCCTTGCGGCCGCGCACCACGGGGGCCAACAGGTAGAGACGGGTCCCCTCGGAAAGCGCGCAGATCCGGTCGACCATCTGACTGACGGTCTGGCTTTCGATCGGCAGGCCGGTGGCCGGCGAGTAGGGCACGCCGATCCGGGCGAACAGCAGGCGCAGGTAATCATAGATCTCCGTCACCGTTCCGACCGTGGAGCGCGGGTTGCGCGATGTCGTCTTCTGCTCGATCGAGATCGCCGGCGACAGGCCTTCGATGAGGTCGACATCAGGCTTCTGCATCAGCTCCAGGAACTGGCGGGCATAGGCCGACAGGCTCTCCACATAGCGGCGCTGGCCCTCGGCGTAGATCGTATCGAAGGCCAGCGAGGACTTGCCTGAGCCGCTGAGGCCGGTCAGCACCACAAGACTGTCGCGCGGCAGGTCGACATCGACATTGCGCAGATTGTGCTCGCGCGCGCCGCGGACGCGGATCGCCCGCAATTCTTGGGCAGCGGGCTTGGGCAGGGAGGAGTCGGGCGCCATCGGGTCCTCGGGAGTCGGAGCGGGAGAACAAATATAGTACAAAGCCCGGTGGTATGACCACCACGTGCAAAGAGGAGTGAAAGTACTCTTGCGCATTCCCATGGCAAGGCTGTGGATAACTTTCAGGGGATGCGGCGCAGTGCGGAGCGACTCGGAACGTTGCGGTTACGTATTAAAGTCGCCTGCGTAGCGATTTCGAAACCGGATTGTCAGTTTCGAACGATTTCCGCGCCACGGCCTTTGCGCGGAGCGCCCGGCTGTGGGATTGTCGGCCAAATCGTTCCATGGACCGCGCCATGGGACGGATATCGGAACAGAGAGAGCGAGTGAGATGGCGGGCAGCGTCAACAAGGTGATCCTGATCGGCAACCTGGGCCGTGACCCCGAAGTGCGATCGACCCAGGATGGCATGAAAATCGTGAACCTGGCGATCGCGACGTCGGAGCGGTGGCGCGACCGGAGCTCCGGTGAGCAGCGCGAGCGCACCGAATGGCATCGCGTCGTGATCTTCAACGAGAACCTGGCACGGATCGCCGAGCAGTATCTGCGCAAGGGAAGTTCGGTCTATCTCGAAGGCCAGCTCCAGACCCGCAAATGGACTGACCAGAGCGGCCAGGAGAAGTACACCACCGAAGTGGTCCTGCAACGTTATCGCGGGGAATTGACCCTGCTTGGCGGCCGCGGCGACAGTGGCGGCAGCAGCGACTACAGCCGCGGCGACGATTACGGCGGCGGCAGTGCACCGTCCGGCGGTGGGTATGGCGGCGGTTCTTCCGGTGGTGGCTCTTCCGGCGGCGGCTCCTCGAGTGGCGGCGGATCCCAGCCGCCGATGGGTGGGCCGAGCGATCTCGACGACGAGATCCCGTTCTAGGAGCCTGCCGGATGGATCAGTACCGTGCCGCCAACCGGGCGAAATGGGATGAACTGGT
>JARGOG010000079.1:0-8900 GCA_029212785.1 Thalassobaculaceae bacterium | reverse complement strand
CCTGCCGGATGGATCAGTACCGTGCCGCCAACCGGGCGAAATGGGATGAACTGGTCCAGCCGCATCTCACCTCCGGCTTCTATTCCGTCGATGCCCTGCGGGACGGAACGCGGCGGCTGGATCCGATCGTGGAACGGGAGCTCGGCGATGTATCCGGGCTTTCCATCCTCCATCTTCAGTGCCATTTCGGCCTCGACACCCTGACGTTGGCTCGGCGCGGGGCCCGTGTGACCGGCCTCGACTTCTCTCCGGAGGCGATCACGGTGGCCCGGGGGCTGGCCGCGGAGACCGGCCTCGACGCCACCTTCGTCGAAGGGGATCTCTACGCGGCCCCCGAGCTAATCGAGGGTGCGTTCGATTTGGTCTTCACCACCTGGGGAACGATTTGCTGGCTGCCGGATCTGGCGGGATGGGCGCGGATAGCGAGCGGCTTTCTGAAGCCCGGTGGCGCTCTGTATTACGCCGACTGCCACCCGATGGCCTATGTCTGGGACGAGGGTGAGGGCGCCTGCACGCCGGCTACGGGGCACTTGAAAGCCAAATACCCGTATTTTCACGACACCGCGCCGACCGTGCTGGACGATCCGGACGATTACGGCAGCGATCACAAGACCGAGAATACCCTGACTTACGAATGGGCCCATCCGGTTGGCGAAATCGTCACTACGGTGGCCCGAGCGGGGCTCGTCTTCGAGTTCCTGCATGAGCACACGGAGATCGCCTGGGCCCTGCTGCCAAGCCTGGTGCAGCAGGAGAGCGGCCTCCACTCCTGGCCGGCGGGAACCGACCCGGTCCTCCCGCTCAGCCTGTCTTTCAAGGCCGTAAAGCCCACCTGAGCCGGTTTCTAGAGGGCTGATTAAACTCAAGAAAATTCAAAAATTAACCATTTATAAGGAATTAGATACGAATCTCATGTTTGTCGGGAGTCGATGACTCTCGATCGCATCGGCGACTGTCCGGGCAAGTTTTAGGCCCAGTCAAGTTTAGGCGCAGGCGAGGCATGAGCATCGGGTCAATGAACAACAGCAATGCGCCGGCGGCGCTTCGATGGGGCCTGCTGCTGCCGGTCATCGGGCTGGTGCTGGGGCTCGTGATCGCGGTTTTCGCCGTTGCGTGGGTCGCTGCGGACGCGCAGGACCGACAGGCCGACAACGCGATGCGGCACACCGTGAGCAGCGTCATAAGCGGCAACCGACATGAGCTGGGCGGCTGGGCGTCGGATTATGCTTATTGGGATGAATTCGTCGAAAAGGCCGTTGTTGAGCCCGATCCTATCTGGATCGACGACAATGTCGGTCTGTACGCCCAGGAGAATCTGAACGTCGACGTCACCCTGCTGGTCGACGGCTCGAACGAGCCCTATGTGGTTTCCATCTCCGAGGATCTCTCCCTCAAGGAACCGCTCGTGCAGTTGCCGGTCGGGTTGGTTTCACTGATTCAGAGTGCGCGTCAGAATTCCGGGCCGATCGATAAGAGGCCCGCGGCGCAGGAGGGTTATGTGCGGATCGGCGGTCACGTTTTCATGGCCGCCGCCGCCGTGGCGAGAAGGGAGAACGACAACGCTCTCCCGGTGCGCATGGGCGGTCCCGTCGTCCTGGTATATCTGCGCAGGATAGACGACGAGATGCTGGCGGAATTTGCCGACGACTACATGATCCGCGACCTCGAGATCGTCGATCCCACGCCGGACCGGCCGACCGGTCTGAAGCTTCTGGGACTGGAGGACGAGGTCGTTGCCCAGCTTGTCTGGGTGAATGCCCGTCCGGGGACGAAATTCCTCCAGGACCTGACCGTGCCGATGCTCATTATTCTGGTGATCGCCGCCGTGCTGGTCGCCTGGATCATCACACGTGTGCGGGCTGCCGTCGTCCAGTTCATGGCGGCGCACGAGGTCCTCAACCGGCAGGCGGAGGCACTGCGCCTGGCCCGCGACGACGCGGACCGGGCGAACCGGGCGAAGACCGAGTTCCTGGCGCAGATGAGCCATGATCTGCGGACGCCGCTGAACGCGATCCTCGGATTCTCGGAAGTGATCGCTCTGCAAAGCTTCGGCTCCGACGCCGCCGCCGCGGACCGGTATCGCGACTATGCGCGCCAGATCCACGCCGGCGGCGACCATCTTCGATCGCTGATCGACAGTATTCTGGATGTGGCGCGACTGGATGCCGGCCGATACGAGCTGCACACGGAGCCGGTCGATCTGGACGGGGCGGTCGGCACCTGCCTCTCCCTGTTGCACGACATGGTGACGGCCAAGGCGTTGACCGTGACCGCACCACCTTCGGATCTGACAGTGCGCATGGACCATGGCGCGCTCGAACAAATCCTGATCAATCTGATCGGCAATGCCGTGAAATATACGGAGCCGGGTGGAACCATCACCATCGCGGCGGAGAGGACGCCGGACGGCGTTGCGGTATCGGTTCGGGATACCGGTCGAGGCATGTCCAAGAGCGACGTGGACACCGCGTTCGAGCTCTTCACCAGAGGTGCGGGAGGCATGGGGGCCGACACCGAGGAAGGCGCTGGTATCGGCCTCAGCATCGTTAAGCGGTTGGTCGATCTGCATGAGGGGCGGGTATGGATCGACTCCGCCCGCGGCGATGGGACGACGGTGACATTCGTGCTGCCTGACAGCTCCACCCCGACGGCGCCGGAGGACGAGTCGCCGTCGATATCCTGACACGCCAAGGATCCGGGCCGATCGGGCAACGGCCAATCGACCGTCCAATGCGTGCTCGAGATGCCGGATGGCACCGGGCGATAGGGTCCGCAATCGCGCCAATACCGGCAGGATCACGCCGGTATCGCGACCGACTTATGGATAACGCAGACGGGGCTTGATCCCATCGGTGCTAGGCGTGAAATTTCGGCGCCGCAACATTGCCGGAAAACGGCGATTTTGCTAAGCTTTGGCGAATCAGGCGGCGTCTTGTTTCCGACCCGTCCAAAGCCGGCCTGATCTCTGTCGAAACCTTCGATCGGAACCCTTCGGTTGTCTGACTCCACACCCGATCCGCACGACATCGCACCAGTCTCCATCGAAGACGAAATGCGCCGCTCGTACCTCGATTACGCCATGAGCGTGATCGTGGCCCGAGCGCTGCCCGACGTCCGCGATGGCCTGAAGCCCGTGCACCGCCGCATCCTCTACGCCATGAAGGTGGGCGGCTACGACTGGAGCAAGCCCTACCGCAAGTCGGCGAACATCGTCGGCGCGGTCATGGGTCAGTACCACCCGCACGGCGACAGCGCGATCTACGACGCCATGGTCCGTATGGCGCAGGAGTTCTCCATGCGCCTGCCCCTGGTCGACGGCCAGGGCAATTTCGGCTCGATGGACGGCGATCCGGCGGCCGCCATGCGATACACCGAGGCGCGGCTCGCCAAGGCGGCCGAGGGCCTGTTGCGGGATATCGACAAGGAAACCGTCAACTTCGCCCCGAACTACGACGAGACGACGGAAGAGCCGGCGGTGCTGCCCGCCGAATTCCCGAACCTGCTGGTCAACGGTGCCGGCGGCATCGCGGTCGGCATGGCGACCAACATCCCGCCGCACAACCTCGGCGAGGTGATCGACGCCTGTCTGGCGATGGTCGACAATCCGGGTATCACCGTCGACGAGCTGATGGCCTTCGTGCCCGGCCCGGACTTCCCGACGGGGGGGCTGATTCTGGGCCGTACCGGCATTCGCGATGCCTATCACACCGGGCGCGGCTCGGTGATCATGCGCGGCCGCGCCGTGATCGAGGAAATCCGCAAGGATCGGATGGCGATCGTCGTCTCCGAGATCCCCTACCAGGTGAACAAGGCCCGGATGATCGAGCGGATCGGTGAGATCGTCCGCGAGAAGGTGGTCGAGGGGATTGCCGACCTGCGCGACGAGAGCGATCGCGACGGCGTGCGCGTCGTCGTCGAGCTCAAGCGCGATGCGGTGCCCGAGGTCGTGCTGAACCAGCTCTATCGCTTCACCCCGCTGCAGACGAGCTTCGGCGTGAACATGCTGGCGCTGAATGGCGGCCGTCCGGAGCAGATGAACCTGCGCGACGTGCTCTATGCCTTCGTGCAGTTCCGCGAAGAAGTGATCACCCGGCGCACCCGCTTCCTGCTGCGCAAGGCGCGGGAACGGGCCCATATCCTGGCCGGCCTGATGGTCGCGATCACCAACCTGGACCCGGTGATCGAGCTGATCCGCTCGTCCTCCGATGCCGGCGAGGCGCGCCGCCGCCTGTGCAAGCGGCCATGGGAGGCGGGGGACGTCGCCCCGTTCATCGCCCTGATCGACGATCCAGGCCATGAGGTGCGCGAGGATGGCACCTACATGCTGTCGGAGATTCAGGCCCGGGCCATCCTGGAGCTGCGCCTGCAGCGCCTGACCGGCATGGAACGCGGCAAGCTGATCGAGGAGGCGGAGGAGATCGCCGCCAAGATCAAGGACTTCCTGGATATTCTGACGTCGCGCCCGCGTCTGCTGGACGTGATGCGCGGAGAGTTCCTGCAGTCCAAGGAAGCCTGGGCCAATCCGCGCCGGACCGAGATCGAAGAGAACGAGTTCGAGCACGATATCGAGGACCTGATCCCGCGCGAGGACATGGTCGTCACGGTAAGCCATGCCGGCTACATCAAGCGCGTGCCGCTGACCACCTATCGGGCGCAGAAGCGCGGCGGCAAGGGTCGGTCCGGCATGTCTACCCGACAAGAGGATGTGGTCAGCCGCCTGTTCGTGGCCAACAGCCATTCGCCGATCCTGTTCTTCACGTCGCGTGGTCAGGTCTACCAGCTCAAGACCTACCGCCTGCCGGAAGGCACGCCACAGTCCCGCGGCCGACCGATGGTCAATCTGCTGCCGCTCGAGGAGGGGGAGTGGATCCAGACCGTCATGCCGATGCCGGCCGACGAGGAAAGCTGGAAGCAGTTGCACGTCATGTTCGCCACCGAGGCGGGTACCGTGCGGCGCAATGCGCTCAGCGACTTCACCAACATCAACAAGGCCGGCAAGCGGGCGATGCGCCTGGAAGGCGACGATCGTCTGATCGGCGTCATGCCCTGCACCGATGCCGATGACGTGTTCCTGGCGACCCGCGACGGCAAGGCGATCCGCTTCAAGGTCACCGATGTACGGGTGTTCCAGGGGCGTGATTCCCTCGGTGTTCGCGGAGTCCGGCTGCTTGGCGAAGACAAGGTCGTGTCGATGTCGATCCTGCGCCGCTTCGATATCGACGGTGCGGCCGGAGGCGAGGCCGATGCGACGGATGAGATCCGGCGTCAGCACATCCTGACCGTGACCACGAAGGGCTTCGGCAAGCGGACCCTGATCAGCAACTATCGTCTCACCAACCGGGGCGGGCAGGGGATCGCCAATGTCGACCTGACCGACAAGAACGGTCTCGTCGCCGGATCGTTTTCGGTTGCCGAGACCGATCAGATCATGGCCGTGACCGACAAGGGACAGGTCATCCGGTGCCCGATCGGCGATGTCCGCGAGACGGCGCGCCAGGCGCAGGGTGTCTACGTCTTCCGGGTGGCCGACGAGGAAAATGTCGTATCCGTCTCGCTGGTGGGCGAGTCTTCCGATGAGGAAGAGGCCGACCAGGATATCGAGAACGGCGAGACGGAGGAGACGGGTGGCGAGGCGCCGCAGGCCCCTTCCGGTGATGCGGACGATGGGGGAGAGGCGCCGCAATGACCGATAAGACGATCCGTGCCGGGGTCTATCCCGGCACCTTCGACCCGATCACCAAGGGCCATATCGACATCATTCGCCGGGCGAGCAAGACGGTCGACCACCTTGTGGTCGCCGTCGCCCGCAATGCCGGCAAAGGACCGCTGTTCAGCCTGGACGAGCGGGTCGAGATGGTGCGTGACGAGATCGACGAGATCCTGGCGCGCAACCGGGAGGACGGTTTCAACGGTACGATCGAGGTCAAACCCTTCGGCTCCTTGCTGATGCACTTTGCCGAATCCCAGGGCGCCAGCGTGATCATCCGTGGCCTGAGGGCGGTGTCCGACTTCGAATACGAGTTTCAAATGGCGGGCATGAACGCCCGGCTGAACCCGAAGATCGAGACGCTGTTCCTGATGGCCTCGGACCGCCACCAATTCATCTCCTCGCGCTTCGTCAAGGAAATCGGCCGGCTTGGTGGGCAGATCACGGAATTCGTGTCGGCCCGGGTGGCCGAAAGGGTGATGCATCGTTTCGACAGCGACCCCTCGAAGGACAGCCAGGCGAAGCAGACCGGACCGTTCACCAGCTAACGGCGCGGGCGCAACCTCGTTCGGCAGCGGCCTGACTGGCGCCGAACGAGATGCTCGCGCCGGTGTCTAACCGATCGTTCGCCGTCGGCGCAGGAAAAGTAGATTCTTGGCGTCATCGTCGCTGGCGCCGACGAACCCTGCATCCTCGATCTTGCGGATCGCGGCCTGATTCTCCGGCGAGTCTCGAACTTCCATGCGGATCGAATGCAGGCGCGGATCGCAAAGCGTGCGCATCATGCCGTCGATCAGTCGCCACTCCTCGCCATCCACGTCGATCTTGATCCGCGTCGGCATTGGCAGTGTTCCGTCGGCAATCAGGTCGTCGAGCCGCGCGGCCTCGACAGGTTCCGTCGTCTGATCACCGCTGCATGCACTGACCAGACTTTGGCTTGCCTGCCCCGGAACATGGGTCGTGTATCTGAGCTTCGCGCTACCCGTGCGGTCCGACAATGCAATGCGCATCGGGGTCATGGTGCCACTCAATTCGTTCAACGCGACATTATCGACGAGCGCGTCGAAATTTGTCGAAAACGGTTCCAGCGCATAGGTACGTACCCCGGTTGTCGTTGCCGCGAGAACGGCGTACTTGCCGATATTGGCGCCAACATCCAAGAACACGTCCTGAGCGTCGAATCCTGCGATCCAGCGGACAAGTCCGGGTTCGAGGAGGAAGAAGAGAAGATAGTGCTTGTGGTCATGGCCACCGCTGTTCCGGAGTTTGACGCAGTGCGATCCGATCCGGGTCGAATAGACATCCGCGTCGCGGCCCGTGGTTGGCAGGGCGCCGCCGAATGCCTCCTGGGCCGACAGACGACCGAAATAGTCGCCGACGGTGGCGAGTACATTGTTCGCCAGCGGATCGTCGACCGTGTTGACCAGCGCCTTGAAGGTTACGCAGTTGACGAAGGCGTCCGTTTGGACGGCGCGGTCCGGAAGCGAGGCGCGATGGGCGAGGCGCCGGGCAACGCTGGCGTGATGATTTTCGTACATCTCCGGGATCTTTGGGTCGACGGTCGCGCATTGGCGCAGCAACGATCGGAGGCCTTTCGCGTCGTTCAAGGTCGCCAACGCGCGCAACAGCATGGATCGGACGATGGCGTTGGGGGTCAGGCCCATCGCGTGTCCCAGCGTGGCGAGCACGCCAAAGAGGTTGCCATCTTCGGCGAATGCCAGGGCGCGCTTGACTGCGGAGGCCGTTGCCTCGGAAAAGGGTACGTTGCTCATGTGCTGACCTGTCGAGGAGTCGTCTGAGCGACGTTTAACAAATTTCCGCGTCGGATGCTGCGCCGAAGGCCTGTCGTCGACGTGATATCGCCAAAGGGACAGGCGGGCGGTGGGATCGGTCGGTTTTCGGCTGCTTTTACTTGACCGGGCCGGATGTGCTGCATAGCTTCCGGCCGTCCCTGGCGGGCGCGTAGCTCAGTTGGTAGAGCATCTGACTTTTAATCAGACGGTCACAGGTTCGAACCCTGTCGCGCTCACCATATTCTCTTCGGTTTCATCACTTGAGTCTGGGGCCCTCTTCGCGCGGGCCATGCGGTCGCCGTAGCGGCTAAAATTCGCGTCGACGTTTAGATATGAATCGAAAAGACTAGGCGCCTGCACGCTTTTCAGAAACGATAGGCGAGGGTATATTGCGCGTGCGTTAACCGCGCGTGAATGCAGGAGTTCGGCCATGTTTGACTTTCTCAAGGTCAAGAACGACAAGAAAAAGCCGGCGCGGCCCAAGGTCATGGGCAATCCGGCCAAGGCTGCATCTAAAGGTACCGTTAAAATAGATAAGTTTGTTTTCAATATTCGCGAGATAAATGATAAGGGTTTTATTTTGGACCCTTATGATCGAGACATTGTGGTTTCGGGACAGCGGTTCCGCTTCGAGATCAACGCGAATTACGACAACAAGCAGATCAATGGTCGGGCGGAAGCGATCGTGACGAAGATCGTCGACAATGCCCTGGCGGCGGCGTTCCTGACCAAGTTCTTCTGACCGTCACACACCGCTTTCACCACCCCGGACGGCCATCGACGGCGTGGCCGGGCATCGAATCACCTCGCCTTCTGCCGGCATCGGCGCGCTGACCGCGAAACTATCGGGACGCGTACAAAGGCGCGGATAGAGTCGGCAGAGCTGGCGCCGGTCGCCACTCCATTGTCGCCGGCGATCTGTTCGGACATAATCGGCGCATGAGCGAGCGAGACAAGGCCCTCAAGATCCTGCGCGCGATCCGACAGAAGATCGATCCGGACGTGCTTGCGCGTGCTCAGAGAGCGGCCTTCACTCAGATCGGCCAGGAGCAGCCGGAGCCGGAGAACGAGGCGTCTCGCCTGTTCAAGGCGGCCCGTGAGAATGGCGGCAAACGGCGTCAGCGCGAATTTGGCTGCCAGCAATACCGCCCATACTGGCAACAATGGGCATAAGCACCGCCAGAGCTACAACTTGCTCGATGGTTTTATCAAATAAACCAATCACGGCCGAGGCCGCCAACGCCGTCATTAAATTAATGCCTAACCATACCGCACGACGACGACTTGTTTTAAGCGCCGGAGCGAAGGTGTCATCTTCTTCATCCAGACCCGCCATGCTCATTAATGAGTGATCGGCGGTGTCGCGGATAACATCAACCACGTCATCAATGGTGATACGG
>JARGOG010000078.1 GCA_029212785.1 Thalassobaculaceae bacterium | reverse complement strand
GGTCGAGATCATGTCGAATTCCGCCGGTCGGTGGAACGGGGGCATCGCCACCCGCTTGTTGAGACGGGCGGAAACTACCCCCAACCGGCGGCAAAGTCAAAAATTAGCCTAGGCTAAATTATTGATATTAAAGCAAAATTTTTACCTGGACGATGACTTGTGCGGTGATCCAAATCTTCTTAGGCCGACGCCGCCGCTTCCCGGTCGAGCTTGTCTTTCAGCAGCTTCTCGTAGGCTTTGCGCTCCCGATACGATTCCACATAGCGCTCGACGTGACCGTCGCGCACCAGGAGTTCCTCGAAGGTCTGGACCTCGCGGGTCGCCCCCGAGGTCATATGAACACGCGATGAGGATCGCACGACCCGGACGACCGATCGCCATTCGGGCCCGAAGGCGCCGTCGGCGAGAGTCGATTCGCGCTCATGCAGCGGCTGCAGACGGTTGTAGTGAAAGATCGCGGCAACATCGAGCTCGCTCAGCCGGTCGCTGTAGTACCGGACATTGCGGTTCTCCATGTGATGGAAACTCAAGAAATTGCAGCAGGCTTCAACCGGAAACGGGATGTCGCGCAATCGCCAGGGCGGCAGCAGCACGATCTTCGCATCGACCGGAATGGGCTCATCGTCATCCCAGGCCAGATGCACGTCCGCGCCGAACATCCGCGTCAGGTAGCGAGCGGCGAGCAGAAGATTGAACGTGAGGTCGCAGTACACGGCCCGAACGCCCGGGGCGAGCATCAGGACATCGCGCACGAACCGGCCATGCCCGCCGCCGATCTCCAGAACGGCACGCGGGATGTGGCCCAGCATGTTGCGCATTCGAAAGGCCCGCAGCGACACCCGAAGCGTGTGCATGCTGAGCGCCAGCGTCTCCCCGAAAAGCGTTGCGGTAACGCTGGCGCCGCCGACGACGCCGTCGAAGCGGGCCGTCTTCAGCCAGGCCGCAGGACGAATGGACGGCTCTTGCTCCAGCATCAACTTGAGACGCTCAAGATTGTTGCGGATCGCCTCGGCATAGGCCTTGGCCTGCTCCGGCGTAAACCGCGGGATCGGTTCGACCGGCCCGGACAGCACCGGCATGAAGCCCTGGTAGTCCACAACGGGTTCGAATCCGATGCCGCCAATCGCCATGCTGGCGAACCGATCGAGTTGATCCGCCGTGATCGTCAGGGCGCGCTTGATCCCGTCCTCATGGGCCGAGCGCCACCCCTCGTCGCCGTGACGGTCGGCGGCTTCGCACAGGCGTGCATATCGGTCGAGAAGCTCTTCGCTGGAAATCACATCGGTCATCGGCGGTCGGCTCAATTGGTCTGGACGCGGGGGACCCTAGTCACGGCTCGAAAGCGAAACAAAGGAATAGCATGCGCCGCGGCGGCGATGCGGCACTTAACAAGACCGCCCCGTCCCGCCTAGAGTCGGACCTAATGAATGGATGGACCGAAAACGGTCCCGGCGATCAGGGAGGCAGCGGCGATGGGCCGTTTCGACGACGTCTATGATTCCTGGCATGCGGATCCGCAGGCGTTCTGGGCCAAGGCGGCCGAGGATGTGATCTGGACCAAGCGCTGGAACACGGTGCTCGACGACAGCAACCCGCCATTCTACCGGTGGTTCGTCGGGGGCGAGATCAACACCTGCTACAACGCGGTCGACCGCCACGTGGATGACGGGCGCGGCGCCCAACCGGCAATCATCTACGACAGCCCGGTCACGGACACCGTCGAGACCATCACCTACGACCAGCTCAAGGACCGAACCGCCCGCTTCGCCGGTGCGCTGGCGCAACTCGGCGTCGGCTACGGCGACCGGGTCATCCTCTACATGCCGATGATCCCCGAGGCGGTGATCGCGATGCTCGCCTGCACGCGGATCGGCGCCATACATTCGGTGGTGTTCGGCGGCTTCGCCTCGAAGGAACTCGCGACCCGGATCGACGACGCCAAGCCGAAGGTGATCGTGACCGCGTCCTGCGGGATCGAGGGACAGCGGGTGGTCCGTTACAAACCGTTGCTCGACGGTGCCATCGCCCTCGCCACCCACAAGCCGGACCATTGCGTCATCAAACAGCGCCCACAGGAACCGGCGGAGCTGACACCCGGCCGCGACCTGCTGTGGGAGGACGCCGAGGCCCGGGCGGATCCGGTCGACTGCGTGCCGGTCAAGGCGGAAGACCCCGTCTATATCCTCTACACGTCCGGCACCACGGGCATTCCCAAAGGCGTCGTCCGCGCCACCGGGGGGCATCTTGTGACCCTGAAATGGTCGATGCCGAACATTTACGGCATGGCACCCGGCGACGTGTACTGGGCCGCCTCCGATGTCGGCTGGGTCGTCGGTCACTCCTATATCGTCTATGCCCCGCTGTTCCACGGCTGCACCACGATCCTGTACGAGGGCAAGCCGGTCGGCACGCCCGACGCCGGCGCGTTCTGGCGGGTGATCGACCAGCACAAGGTCAAGGCGATGTTCACCGCGCCGACCGCGTTGCGGGCGATCAAGAAGGAAGACCCGCAAGGCAAGCTGCTGGCGAAATATGACATCTCGCACTATCGGGCTCAGTTCCTGGCGGGCGAGCGCTGCGACCCGGATACCCTCAAATGGGCCGAAGACATGCTCAAGGTGCCGGTGATCGACAATTGGTGGCAGACCGAGACCGGCTCGCCGATCGCGTCCAACTGTCTCGGGATTGAGCTGCTGCCGTTCAAGCCGGGCTCGCCGACCCGTCCGGTGCCGGGCTACGAGGTGCACGCGCTGTCGCCGGAGGGCGAGGAGATGCCGGCCGGCCAGATCGGGGCGCTGGCGATCAGGCTGCCGATGGCGCCGGCCGCGCTGCCGACCCTGTGGAACAACGACGACCGTTTCATCGAGAGCTACATGGCGGAGTTCCCGGGCTATTACCAGACGGGCGATGCCGGCATCGTTGACGCGGACGGCTACCTGCACGTCATGTCGCGCACCGACGATATCATCAACGTCGCCGGCCATCGGCTGTCGACCGGCGGCATGGAGGAAGTGCTTTCCAGCCACCAGGACGTGGCCGAATGCGCCGTGATCGGCGTCGCCGACGACGTGAAGGGCCAGGTTCCGTTGGGGTTCCTGGTGCTGAAGGACGGCGTGAACCGCGAACACGGGGATATCGTGAAGGAGGTCGTGCAGATGGTGCGCGACCGCATCGGTCCGGTGGCGTCGTTCCGCAAGGCGACCGTCGTCCACCGGTTGCCGAAGACACGCTCGGGAAAGATCCTGCGGGCGACCATGCAGAAAATCGCCGACGGCGAGACCTTCAACATGCCCGCCACCATCGACGACCCGGCGATCCTGGACGAGATCGGCCAGTCGCTGCAGACCATCGGATATGCCCGCAAGGGATAAATCAGAAAGGGATAGGAAATGCGTTTGGAAGGAAAAGTCGTCGTCGTCACGGGCGCGGCGCGCGGTATCGGTGCGGCCATCGCCAAGCGGTTCGCCGCCGAGGGTGCCAAGGTCGTGGTCTCGGACGCGGATCCGGTGGCTGGTGACGCCTCGGTCCAGGCGATCAAGGAGGCCGGTGGCGAGGCTCGCTTCGTGGCTTGCGACGTCTCCGTCCGCGCCCAGGTCTCGTCCCTGATGGACCGGACCATCGAGGCCTATGGCGGGCTCGACATCGCCGTCGCCAATGCCGGCATCATCCACAACCACCCGTTCCTGGAATTGGACGACGATACGTTCGACCGGGTGATCGCGGTCAACCTGAAGGGCGTCTTCCTGACCGGCCAGGAGGCGGCGCGGCGGATGGTGGCGCGCGGCACGTCGGGGCGGATCGTCAACACCGCCTCGGTCAACTCGGTGATCGCGCCGACCGGGCTCGCCGCCTACAACGCCTCCAAGGGCGGGGTGGCGCAGCTCACCAAGACCATGGCGATGGATCTGGCCGACTACGGCATCCGGGTGAACGCCATCGGCCCCGGCAGCGTCGCCACGGATCTGTTTCGTGCCGGCATCCTGACCGACAACGAGGCGATGCGCAGAGTCGAGATGCGCACGCCGATGCGCCGTGCTTCGGAACCGGAGGAGATGGCCGGCGTCGCCCTGTTCCTGGCGAGCGACGACAGCTCCTATGTGACGGGTCAGGTGATCTACGCCGATGGCGGCCGCCTCGCCCAGGGCCACGTGATCCCGCCGAAGGACTAAGCAAAATGCGTCATTCCGGCGACCTCCGGGCCTGACCCGGAGGTCGGCCGGGACCCAGCCACATTGCCGCGGTCCCGGGCAGCCCCCGGATCGGGTCCGGGGTCTCCCGGAATGACGCCATCTTGTTGATGCGAGCTAACCCGCTTACGCCTTCGCCGGCTCCAGGGTGACCTTGTAGAGTTCGGTGTCGGCCGCATCCATCAGGCGCACGGTCATCGCCTGGCTGGTGCCGTCGATATCGACCAGGCCGAAGAACTGCAGCCCGTCGGACGGCGGCAGGTTGGCGCCCTGCTCCTTGGTCGGCGCCTTCACGTAGCGCAGCTCCGGGCCGAAGGTCATGTCGAGATCGTTCGGACCGAACGTGCCGGCATGCAACGGACCGGAGACGAACTCCCAGAACGGATTGAAGTCCTGGAACGCCGCCTTGTCCGGGTTGTAGTAGTGGGCGGCGGTGTAGTGGACGTCGGCGGTGAACCACACCACGTTGTCGATGGCCGCGGCCTTGATGTAGCGCAGCAGATCCGCGAACTCGAGCTCGCGCCCCTTGGCCGGACCGTTGTCGCCATTGGCAACCGCCTCGATGTTCGGCTTGTCCCAGACAACGAGCCCGATCGGCATGTCGCAGGCGATGACCTTCCAGGTGGCCTTGGAGCTGACCAACTCGCGCTTCAGCCAGGCGAGCTGATCGGCGCCGAGGATGCGGGCGTCGTCGCTGATCTCGGTCTGCAGGTTGGCGTTGTTCGGGCCACGATAGGAGCGCAGATCGAGAAAGAACACGTCCAGCATCGGGCCGTAGGAAATCCGGCGGTAGACCCGGCCCGGCTCGGACGGGGTGTAGCGGATCGGCGTCATCTCGTGGAACGCCCGGCCGGCACGCGCGGCCAGCAGATGGATGTCCTTCACGCTGTACCGGTCGTCGGCGGAGAGGTCCTTGGATGCCGACCAGTTGTTGACCACCTCGTGATCGTCCCACTGGAAGAAGGTCGGCACTTGGGCGTTCAGGGCACGGACATTCTCGTCGAGCATGTTGTACTTCCAGCGCCCCCGGTACTCGTCCAGGGTCTCGGCGACCTTGTGGACGCCCTCCGCGACAAGGTTCTTCCAGATCTCGCCGTTCGGCATCTTCGCCTCGGCCGCGATCGCGCCGTCGGCATAGATCGTGTCGCCGGAGTGCAGGAAGAAGTCCGGGTTGTGCTTGGCCATGGTGGCGTAGGTGGTCATGCCGCCGCGCGCGACATCGATGCCCCAGCCCTGCCCGGCGGTATCACCCGACCAGGTGAAGCGGATGTTGCGGCGCGAGGTCGGCGCGGTGCGAAAATGACCGACCACCGGCTCGGAGGTCGCCCGATCGCTGACCAGATCCTGAAACACCACCCGGTAGAACACCTCCTGATCGGACAGCAGGTCGGTCAGCAGGCGTTTGACGGCGAAATCACTCTCCGGCATCGCCGTGGTCGGCGCCAGCCGCACCGCGTCGCGGAAGCTCTCGGTGGTGGCGACCTCGACCAGTGTCTTGGCCGGACGGTCGGTGCGGGCCCAGATCATGCCGGAGGTGGCATCGACATCGCCGGACTGCACGCCGTGGGTCACGAGCGGACGGGAGGCGGCATAGCTGATGGCCGGAGCGGCCAGCACGAGACCGGCGGCGGCAGTGCTCTGCAAGAGGTGGCGGCGGGTGAGGGCGCGGGGCATGGCGGTGTTCCTCGTTTCGATGACGGGTTTGAGCCGGCACGATACGGGCAGGCCGCGACAGAGTGATGACCTCAAGATGACTCTCAAATGGCTGATCGGCGACCGGCGCGTGATGGCCCGACCGCCGCTCCGCCTTCCCCGGGGCCCGCGCCCGTCCTACTCGAAGTTCGGCCGGGGATCGCCGGTCACGCCCTTGGGCGTCCGCTGGATCTCGATCTTGCGCTTGCTCTGGGCGGTCTCGACCTTCTTCGGCAGAGTGAGACGCAGGATTCCGTCCTCGCAATGCGCCTGAATGCCGGACTCGTCGACATCGGGCGGGAACCGGAACGACCGCCGGAACGCCCCGTAAGTCCGCTCGGAGAAGATGTAGCTGTCGGTCTTCTCGTCGCGCGAGGACCGCTTTTCGCCACTGACCGTCATCTGATCGCCGTGGACCTCGACGTGAATGTCCGCCTCCTTGACGCCGGGCAGTTCGATCTCGATCACGTAGGCGTCTTTCGATGCCGACGCGTCGGAAAGCGGACTGAAGAACTCGGCGACACGGTGGCCGAAACGCCTCAGCGGATCCATGACCTGCGGCCACCAATCGGCATGGGAAGGAACGCCTTCGACCATTCTGACCTCCTTGGTGAAGTTCCATCGTCTCGGATGGGACGCCGGAACGATACCAAGCGGCCGGATGCCGACATTGACCTACATCAAACGACCTACCGATTTGCCGTCAGTTCCTGTAGGCAAGGCGCAGATTGCCCCAGACCCGCCCCGACACCTGGATCGGGCAATCGATCTCCTTCAGCACCTGCTTGTTGCCGCCGCCCATGTCGCGCACATAGCTCTGGATCTTGTATGGGTCGGTATTGCGGGCGGCGAGCAGGCCGGCCCGGTCGTCGAAGATCCGCCGGTTACGGCTGTTCGCGGTGTTCCAGACCGTGTCCCCCGGCTTCTGCGGCTTGGCGAAGGCGGCGTTGTGGGTCGGCAGATAGGCGTTCCGGTCGACCGCCGCGCAGAACACGATCGCCGGGTTCCTGGCGACCACCGCCTCCTGCACCGCCGGAAACTCCGCATCGGTGAGGGCGAGGAACCGGGTCGAGAACTGGACCGGGTCTGTGCCCTCGATCGGGACGTAGTCGTCGTCGAACAGCGCCTCCGTGTCGAGCCGGCCGGAGGACAGGGCGGCGGCCAGGATGCCGGACAGTTTGGTGGCCGCGTCGCGGCACAGGTCCACCAGCGGCCCGTCATGCGCCTTGGTCGCCTCGATCACCTGGCGGACGCGGGCGAGGTCGCTCTCGCCGGGCGCCAGGAACTGCAGGTGCGAGCCGAGCGGGCTGCTACCGACCACGCGGATCCGCATCCGGCCGACCCCGTCGATCTCCACATGGCCCTCGTGTCCCGTCGCCTCCTCCTCGAGGCCGGGGAAGAACAGGCCGCCGGAATAGGAGAGGTCCACCGTATGCCCCTTCAGCGCCGCCGAGCCGACCGCCAGCGAGCCGGCCAGGCCGACCGCCACGCGCTCCGCCTGACGGCGGTCGCCGGCACCTGACGAGCGCAGCATGGTGGTGATGCGCCGCTGCAGGTCGCCGACATCGCGGCCGAGCCGCCCGGCGATCTCCGCCAGCCGGTCGGCGGCCCGCAGCGAGACCTGGGCGGTGTCCTGCACCGCGCCGATCTGGTCGGCCACCTGCCCGGTCTCGACCGAGGCGCGTTCGGCGCTGCGGGCGATCTCGGCGATGGCGGCGCGCTGTTCGTCGGCCGAGGACGACACCGAGCCGGCGCGCTGGGACAACTCCTCCACCCCAGTGACAATGCTGCCGAGCGCCAGATTGACGGAATCCGTCGACTGGGTGATCTGCTGGGTCCGCTCATTGACAGAGGCGATCGCGTTTTCGGTTTCGGCCGCCAGCGACTTCACCTCGCCGGCGACCACCGCGAAGCCCTTGCCCGCCTCGCCCGCCCGCGCCGCCTCGATGGTCGCATTCAGGGCCAGCAGGCGGGTCTGCTTGGCGATTCTGCGCACCAGTTCTGTCACATCGCCGATCGCCGCCGCACTCTCGGTCAGCGCCACCATCGCCGTTTTCGCCTGTTCGATATCGGACAGGGTGGCCTCCGCCTGTTGGGCCGCGCCCGTCGTCTGGGCGGAGATTTCCTGGCTGGAGGCCTCCAGTTCCTGCGACGCGCTGGCGACGATGTTCACGCCCTCGCGGGTGTTCTCGGCGCTGGTGCCGACGGTGCCGGCCGCCTGGGTGACGTCGCCGGCGATACCTTCGAGCTGTCCCGCCACCTGGGTCAGGGTCTGCACCTGGTGGCGCACCTCGGACAGGGTGGTCGACATCTCGCGGTCCAGACTGTCGGACATCGCCATCAGCCGGCCGGTCGCCTCCTGCTCGCTGGAGGTGGATCCGTAGGAGGCGATGCTGGCGGCCATGTCGGCGAAGCAGCGGCGCAGGATCGCGCGAACGGCGATCTCCTGCTGCTCGCTTTTCTTCACGCTCTTCAGCACCCCGACGATGAGGTCCTCGGTCAGGCATTCATAGCCGGCGAGATAGGTGGTGGGATCGATCCGCGCATCGACATGGACCTTGCCGATCCGTTCGGAGGTGGCCAGGACAGCTTCGAGATCCGCCGCCTCGGCACTTTCGAACAGGGAGATCCAATGCCGGATCTGGGCCTGTTTCAGATTGTCGAGATCGGCATTCTCGAACAGCGGGGCCATTTCCGGGTGGTCGGTCGCCATCGCGTAGAACCGGTCGATCGCTGTCTTGGCGAGCCGACGACCTTCATCCGGGGGACCATGTTCCTCCAGTCGAAACAGGCGCCGGATGCGCGCGGATTCCAGCCGCTCCGTCATCTCGCTCATATGCATCCCCCCGGTCGTCGTTTTTTTTACCATCGCGCGGCGACGTAACGCGTCGGGGGTCGTCCATCGGTCACGGCGACCACCTCACCCGCGCCGCCGGCACTGTTTGGCCGACGATGCGCCACCGTCCTGACAAAAACAGTACCACGCCAAAAACGGGCTTGCTGTTTTCAATCGCTTCGAATGCGCGGGTACCCGCATCCAATGCGGCCTCGATGTCCGGCGGCGACAGCGACCCGACATCGAGCACGACCAGCCGGTCGCCGAGGTCGCTGTCCGGATCCTCCCGGGACGCCGGGCCCCGGCGGATCGCCGGATGGCCGGGAAGATCAACGGCATTGGCGATCAGCGTCGCCGCCACATCCGCGCTCGCCGCATCGCGCGCCAGCACGGTCACCGCATCGGCGATCCCGAACGAGAACGACCGCCCGCCGTGCCCACTGGTCGCCACCCCGCGCACCGGATCGGCGTGCCGCAGGGTGGCGGTTCCGGCCAACGCCGGGATGCGTAGTGCCGGCACCAACCCGACTTCGAATGCCCGACCGGGCGCCAGGTGGAACGCGATGTCGCCGCCGTCGTTCACCCAGGCCCGGGAGAGGCCCGGTGCGGCGGCGCGCATTTCCTGGAGAATGTGGTCGGCGACCGCCCCGGCGACGGCGGCCATGGGCGTCACGAACCGGTCGGCATAGGGGGCGGCGGCAGCGACCATGCGCCGGGCGACCGGGCCGGCGACCCGCGGAGGCGGGTGGATAATCGGTCGGCGCAGAACGGCCAGGTCGTCCACCAACGTCGCCAGCAGACCGTCGAACGCAGCAATCGCCGCCGTCTCCGCCGCATCCCGTCCGGGTCCTTCGGCCTTGAGGATCAGGTCGATCGGCCCGTCCTGCAGATGGACGCGCCCATCCTCAAGGCGGGCGACCTGCATGGCGGTCTCAACCGCGCGGGCCGGAGGGCGACCCCTGGGGCAGGTACGGCCAGGGATTGTCCGGTGCCTGACGCGCGCGGCGCAAGTCCGGCCGGCTTTCCAGCACGTCCGCCAGCGGCCGGATCGCGGCGGTATAGCCGCCGAGCTCCTCATAGGCCCAGCGCGGCAGGGTGAACTCGATCGGCGCGACCAGGGCCGGTGTGGGCACATAGCCGAAGGCGCCCTTGGGCAGGCGGGTGACGTCGACCATCAGGGTGATCCCACCGCCGGGCCAGACATAAACCGGCGCCCCGCCGCAGGTGACGCGGGTGATCATCGACTGCACCGACCGGGTCAGCCGCACCGGGTTTTCGGTCACCCCGGCCCGCAGACTGCCGCCGGCGCCGCCCATGAACAGCACGGTGCACAGCGCCGGCTCGCAATTCTCGCCGATCCGGTCGACCACCACCTGAAGAGGCTCCGGCATTGGTTTGGCGATGAAATTCAGTCCGTCATCCAACTCGAAATAGGCGCTGTCCTCGCCGGTGGTGGAGACCATCAGTACCCGCTCGCCCGGCCAGGCGGTCTTCGGGTCGACCCGGTCGATGATGTCGAGCGGATCGGTGACGTCGGTCCCGCCCCAGCCGGAGCCGGGGTCGGCCACCTGGAAATAGCGGCCGGGAGTGGACTTACGGCCACGCACCCGGATGCCACCCGGCTTCATGTCGAGGAACTTGCCGGCCTGATGCTCGCTCAGCACGCCGGTGATGTGGTCGTCGACCACGATGACCTCATCGGCATGGCCGAGCCATTGGCGGGCGAAGATGCCGATGGTCGCCGAGCCGCAGCCGACCCGCATCCGCTCCTCATGCGCGCCGTCGACGACCGGTGGCATACCCGCCTGGACGGAGACCCGGCTGCCGCCGTCGATCTGCAGCTCGACCGCCTCGCCGTTGCACAGCGCCAGCATGGCGGCGCAGGTGACGGTGCCCTCCTTCTTGCTGCCGCCGGTAAGGTGATGCACCCCGCCGAGCGACAGCATCTGGCTGCCGTATTCCGCCGTGGAGACATGGCCGACCGACTCGCCATCGACCCGCACCGCCGCCTGCTCGGGGCCGAGATGGCGGTCGGTGTCGATCTTCACCTTCACGCCGCAGTAACTGAAGATCCCCTCGGTCACGACGGTGACCGTATCCACCCCGTCCCACTGCGCGCCGACGATGAAGGGAGCCGGCTTGTAGTCGGGATAGGTGGTGCCGGAGCCGATGCCGGTGACGAAGACCGGCGGCTCGGCCACGATCCTGCCGTCCCAGTCGGCCGCACTCTCGAGGAAGGGCACGACCGTGCCGTCGCGCCCGGCAACACGCTCGGTCACCACCAGCGGGTCGAGGCGGACGAGTTCGCCTTCCACATTGGCGTAGCGGTCGCAGGCGCCGGACTTGCCCTCGCGGATGCGGCAGAGCACCGGACAGGCGTCGCAGCGCACGATGCCGTCGGGCAGGGTTTCCGTCTCCGCACTCATTCCGCCGCCTCCTTCGCACCGGCGGCCCGGATCGCCGCCCGCAGCCGATGCGGCAGGACCGGCACCTTGTCCGGGCACACGCCGACCGCCTGGCGGATGCCGGCGAGGATGGCGGGCGCGGTCGGCACCAGGGCCGGCTCGCCGATCCCCTTGGCGCCGAACGGGCCGAGGGGCTCCGGGTCCTCGATCAGGATGCAGTCGATCTGCGGCATGTCGCCGACCGTGGGGATCAGATAGTCGTGCAGGTTCTCCGTGCGGCCGGGGACATACTCCTCCATCAGTGCCAGGCCGAGTCCCTGGGCGATGCCGCCATGGATCTGGCCCTCGACCAGGGTCGGGTTGACCGCCCGGCCGACATCGTGGGCGGCGGTCATGTGCCGCACCTTCGTGGTGCCGAGCTCCGGGTCGACTTCCACCAGCGCGATCTGCGCGGCGAAGGCGTAGGTGGCGTAGGGCGTGCCCTGGCCGTCGGAATCCAGCGGCGCGGTCGGCGGATCGAAGGTGCCCTCGCCCATCAGCAGGTGCCCGTCGCCATCCACCGGCAGCGTGGACAGGTCGAGCATTCGGCCACCCGCCGCATCGCGCACGGTGATCCGGCCGCCGTCGAAGGTGAGATCCGCGTCCTCGCCGGCATTGGCAAGCCGCAGGATCTGCGCCCGCAGATCTCGACCGGCCAGCTCCGAGGCCCGGCCGGACACGAAGGTCTGGCGCGAGGCGGAGGTCTTGCCCGCATCGGGGGTGAGGTCGGTATCGCCCCAGACCTGATCGACCAGGGCCAGCGGTGCGCCGAGCGCATCGGCGGCGATCTGCGCCATGATCGTATAGCTGCCCTGGCCGATATCGACCGCGCCGTTGAACAGGGTCAACCGCCCGTCCGGCTTCAGCGCCAGGCGCATAGTCGAGGGGTTGGTCATCGACGTATTGCCGCAGCCGTACCACATGCAGCCGATCCCGGCGCCGAGGCGGGTCCGGCCGGGCTCGGCGTTGTGGGCGACGACCGCCTCACCATAGCGTGCCCAGGCCAGTTTCAGCGCCTCGATGCAGGCCGCCAGCCCGACCGAGGCCTCGATGACCTGGCCCGTTGCCGTCGGGTCGCCGGCGCGCAGCGCGTTCAGCAGGCGGAACTCCAGGGGATCCATGCCGATGCGCGTGGCCGCCTCGTCCATCAGCCGTTCGCCGATGATCGCCGCCTGAGGCACGCCGAAACCGCGGAAGGCGCCAGCCGGCGGTCCGTCGGTATAGACCGCCGCGCTGGTCGCCAGCACCGTACCCACCCGATAGGGGCCGGGCGCATGGACCGGCACGCGTCCGGCCACCGTTGGCCCCCAGGAGGCATAGGCGCCGGTGTCGAAATCGCCGTGGAACCGGAAGCCGGTGATGGCGCCGTCCTGGCGCACGCCAAGGCTCGCCGTCATGCGGGCGGGATGGCGCTTGGTGGTCGCAGCAAAGCTTTCCGGGCGGTGATACAGCGTAGCGACCGGCCGGCCGAGCTTCCAGGTCGCCACCGAAAGCGGAAGCTGGATCGACTGGTCGAGCTTGCCGCCGAAGCCGCCGCCGACGGCGGACGGCGTCACCCGCACGGCCTCCGGCGGAATGCCCAGCACATGGGCGACCTCGTCGCGGTCCATGTAGGGTGTCTGGGTCGTCACCCGCAGCTCCACCCGGTCGCCGACCCGCCGCGCCCATCCGGCCTCGGGCTCGATATAGGAATGCTCGACGAACCCGGTCTCCATGGTTGCCTCGACCACCGCGTCGGCGCCGGCCATTGCAGCGTCCACATCGCCCGACGCCACGCGCCCGCGGATCAGCACGTTGCCGGGCGAAGCCTCGTGCAGTTGCGTCGCCCCGTCCTTCAGCGCCGCCTCGATGCCGATCACCGCCGGGCGCGGCGACCACTCGACCGGGAAACCCGACAGATCGAGCGCCTCGAACACCGCCCGACTCTCAACGACGACCGCCGCCACCGCCTCGCCGCGATAGCGCACGAACTTCTCGGCGAAGACCGGCTGGTCCTTCAGGGTCGGGTAGATGCCGAAGCTGTTGTGACCCGGCACGTCCCGCGCCGTCAGCACTGCCACCACACCCGGCGCGGCAGCCGCCCAGGCGTCGAGATCGCCGAGAGCGAAATCGGCCAGCGCATGGGGCGAGCGCACGACCCGCAGCCAGAGCGCATCCGCCGGCGTGGAATCGTCGCCATAGAGTTCCTGGCCGTCGAGCTTGCCGGCGCCGTCTAGCCGAGCGACCCGGGCCCCCACCGCCGCGCCCGCCGCCGGCGGCTCCGCGTCGGGGGCATTGGAGGCGACATCCAGCACCGCCTCGACGATCTTCAGATACCCGGTGCAACGGCACAGTACGCCGCCGAGCGCGTCCTCCACCGCCAGCCGGCTCGGCGTCGGGTCGCGGCGCAGCAGATCCTCGGCGGCCATCAGCATGCCCGGCGTGCAGATCCCGCACTGGGCCGCACCGTGACGGGCGAAGGCGCGCTGCAGAGCGGAAGGACTGCCCTCCTGCGTCGCCAATCCCTCGACGGTGACGACCTTCCGGCCCGCCGCTTGGGCGGCGGAGACGAGGCACGAGCAGACCTGATCGCCGTCCAGCAGGATCGTGCACGCGCCGCAATCCCCGGCATCGCAGCCGACCTTGGTGCCGGTCAGGCCGAGATCCTCGCGCAGCACCCGCGACAGGCGCCGCTGGGGGGCGACCGCGAGCGCCGTCTCGACGCCGTTGACCGTGAAGGACAGGGCCTCGGTCATGCCGCCTCCGCCAGGTCGGCGAGACAGCGGCGGACGAGCGTGCGGGCGGTGTCCCTGCGATAGGGCGCGTCGCCCCGCACATCGGCGATCGGCGCCAGGGCCGAGAGGTGGCTGTCGTCCAGCCGGGCCGCCGCGTCCGTCGGCGACAGCCCGACCAGCGCCGTCTCCAGCGTACCGAGCCGCACCGCCGCCGCTGTGCAGGCGCCGACCGCGAGCCGCGCGGCGGCGATGGTTCCGTCGGCGGCGAGTTGCATGGTGCCGGCGACCATGACGCTGGAGATCACCAGATAGCGCCGGGCTCCGAGCTTCAAGAACCGGCCGGTGCCGTCGAGCGCCGCTGCCGGCAGGTGGATCGCCGTCAGCAGCTCGCCCGGCGCCAGCGCCGTCTTCCGGTTGCCGAGCACGAAGCGGTCGAGCGGCAGGCGCCGCGTGCCACTGATGGACGCGAGTTCGACTTCGGCATCCAGCGACAACAGTGCCGGCACCCCGTCGGCCGCCGGCGACGCGTTGCAGAGGTTGCCGCCGACCGTCCCCCGGTTCTGGATCTGCGCGCCGCCGACCTCGCGCGCCGCCGCCTTCAGCCCGTCGCAGGCCGCCGGCAGGTCGGCGTCGATCACCGACCGCCAGGTCGCCGCCGCGCCGATGCGCAACCCGGTCGCGCTCCGCTCGATCCCCTTCAGGGCACGAAGGGCGGTGACGTCTAGGATGTCCTCTTCCAGGTCGCAGATAGCGCGGGCGGGGAAATGGTCGGTTCCGCCGGCCAGAACGGTCCAGCGCCCGTCGGCCAGACTGCGAAGGGCCTCGTCCAGATCGCTCGGACGCAGATATCGGGTCAAGGAGCCTCCAGTCGATCGCTTCGGCGATTCATTCGTATACCAATGAAGTGTGCCACGAGTTTGTGGGTGGTCAAGGGGTCCCGCCGGTCCCGCGGTACTGGATTTGGCCGCAATCGGGTGCAACTCTTTCTGTCATGACAGCGTCGTCCCACATCCGCCGGCTCGCACGTATGGTCTTCCGAGGTGTCGCCGCGACGGCGCTGGCCCCGGTGCTGCTGCTTTCCGCCCGCGATGTCAGCGCCCAGGTCCCCGTCGACCTCGCGCTGGTGCTGGCCGTGGACAGCTCGGCCAGCGTCGACGAGTCCGAATTCGCGGTGCAACGCGGCGGACTGGCTCAGGCGTTCCGGGATCCCCAGGTGATCGAGGCGATCAACAGCGGTCCGTTCAAACGGATCGCGGTGTCCGTGCTCGAATGGGCCGGCCATGTCGACCAGTCGATCGACATTCCCTGGACATTGGTCGAGGGGGCCGCCGGCGCCCTGGCCCTCGCCGACCGGATCGACAGCCTGGAGCGTCAGATCCTGACCGGGGCGACCTCCATCGCCGGCGCCCTGAGCTTCGCCAACTCCATGCTGCTGAGCAATCCGTACGAGGCCAGCCGCCTGGTGATCGACCTTTCCGGCGACGGCCGCAACAACCAGGGCCCGCCGGTGGAGATGATCCGGCGCGCCGTGGTGCTCGAAGGGGTAACGATCAACGGCCTCGCCATCGTCAACGAGCACCCCACCCTGAACTACTATTTCGAGGACCGGGTGATCGGCGGCACCGCCGCCTTCGTCGAAGTGGCGAACGACTACGCAGACTACCCGCGCGCCATTCGCCGCAAGCTGATCCGCGAGATCCGCACGCTGAACATCAGCGCGCCGCGGAGCACGGGTCCCCAAGAGGCGGCCCTCCGGTGGCCGGCGGCGCGCGGACCGATGCACGTCGCGGAGGTTGCCACAGTGCTCCCCGCCGCCACGCAATGGTGAAACGGTTGCGCACGCAGCTGGCGGCTCTGGCCCTGCTGACGCTGGTCACACTGCCGGGCCCCGTCGCAGCGGCGGAGCCGGTCGACCTGGAGCTGGTGCTCGCCGTCGACAGTTCGGCCAGCGTCGACTACACCGAGTTCAATCTGCAGCTCCAGGGCTTGACCGTCGCCTTCGAGGACCCGGAGCTGGCGAGCGCCATCGCCGCGGGTCCGCTCGGCGCCATCGCCGTCACTTTGATCGAATGGTCGAGTTCGGAACGCCAGGAGGTGTCGATCCCCTGGAAAGTGATCCGCACCGCCGACGACGCCAAGGCCTTCGCCGACGAGATCAGCCGTGCGCCGCGCCTGATCATCACCGGCGCCACCTCGTTGTCCTCGTCGATCCTGTATGCCGCTGGTCTGTTCGACAGCAATGCCCATGATGGCACGCGGCGGGTGATCGATCTGTCGGGTGACGGTTACAACAACCAGGGCTCGGCTCTCTCCGTCGCCCGCGAACTGGTGCTGGAGCGCGGCATCACGATCAATGCCCTGGCGATCGAGAACCAGGTGCTGGGCCTCGGCGACTATTTCGAGAACAGCCTGATCGGCGGCTTCGGCGCCTTCGTGATCCGGGCGACCGACTACGAGGATTATATCGGCCAGATCCGCCGCAAACTGCTGCGCGAGATTCAGCCGGCGCCGATCTCGTAACGAGGCCCCCCACTGCGAGAACACTCCCCGGACTTGTTCCGGGGCAAGGCCAGGGACGGACTGCGACTTTGGGGAACCACTCGTAGACACTCCAGCACGCCGATGTCTCGGTCCCGGCGCGAGGTCCGGAAGCTCGAGGGACGGAGTGCTGCCCTATCCCCGGGCGCGGTCGAATCCGGCCAGGACGGCCGCCAGGTTGTCGCCGAGGATGTCGGAGATATAGCCGCCCTCCTGGACGATCACCGTCGGCCGGCCGCCACGGCCGAGCCGCGCGCCGATCTCCCCGAACCCCTCGGTGGTGACACCGAGGAAGGCCAGCGGGTCCTTCTCCGAGGCGTCCAGGCCGAGGGCGATCACCAAAGCATCGGCGCCGAAGCTGTCGATCGCCGCCAGCGCCGTCTCCAGCGTCTCCAGGTAGACGCCATCGCCGGTGCCCTGAGGCAATGGCAGGTTCAGGTTGGCCCCGCGCCCCGGCCCGGCGCCGATCTCGTCGGCATAGCCGGTGAAGAACGGGTAATAGGCCGTCGGGTCGCCGTGGATCGACACGGTCAGCACATCGGCGCGGCGGTAGAAGATCCCCTGGGTGCCGTTGCCGTGATGCACATCGACATCGAGGATCGCCACCTTGCCGGCACCCTGGTCGCGCAGATGCTGGGCGGCGATGGCCGAGTTGTTCAGGAAGCAGAACCCGCCGGCCTGATCGCCATAGGCGTGGTGTCCCGGTGGCCGGCACAGCGCGTAGGTCGGCCTGCCGTCGCGCCACAGGGCGTCGGCAGCGGTGAGCGCGATCTGGGCCGACGCGACCGCGCCCCGCCAGGTGCCGGGACCGATCGGGCAGGCGGTATCGGCCTGATAATGGCCGGCCAGCCCGACGATATGGGTCGGATGAATGTGCATGTTCCGGCCGGGATGCACGTTCGGCAGGATCTCCGGCGCGTGATCCGGCAGCGCCGACCACTTGTCCCAAGCGGTCTGCAGGAAGGCGAGATAGTCGTCGGCATGGACCGCGGCGATCGGATCGAGGCCGAAATCCTGCGGCGCGATCACGTCATGCGACCCCGCCTCGACGGCGCGGCGCAGGATGGCGGCGCGTTCCGGCACTTCCGGGTTGGCCGCCCGGTTGCCGCGCGTGATGAAACCGCTCGGCGCGTGCACGCTGTAGTCATCGGCCAGTACGACCCGCATCTCATTCCTCCTGCGCGAACTCTTGCGCAGGTGTAGCGGGCGGCGATGCGGGGGCGCAAGCCGTGGTGTCGTGCATCTCCCCACCGCATCCCCCCTACGCTTGTCGTCCCGGCTAGCCAACGGCTAGGCCGGGATGACAGGTGGGGTGGAGCGAGAGGCGCGCCTACGCCCGCCGCTCCCGGGTGGAGTTGCTGATCGGCTGCGAGAGGCGGCTGATCATCTCCTTCGGCACGATCTGCCAGAAATTATCGCGCTCGTGCCGCCAATCGATCAGCAGGCGTTCGGCGAAGCGGGACTGGGTCTCGCGCACATGCTCGGAGACCATGCGGCGCAGCAGCGTCTCCCAGTAGTCGGTCTCGATGCGCTGGTAGACCACCGTCTCCGGGTTCACCACCTGCTCGAAATTGCCGTCGGCGTCGTAGACGAAGGCCATGCCGCCGGTCATGCCGGCGGCGAAGTTATGGCCGACCCCGCCGAGGATCACCGTGGTGCCGCCGGTCATGTACTCGCAGCCGTTCGACCCGCAGCCCTCGACCACCGCATCGGCGCCGGAGTTCCGCACGCAGAACCGCTCGCCCGCCTGGCCGGCGGCGAACAGCTTGCCCGCCGTCGCCCCATACAGGACGGTATTGCCGACGATGGTGTTCTCGTTCGGCGTAAAGGCGGCCGCCATGGACGGGCGCACCGTGATGATGCCGCCGGACAGACCCTTACCGACATAGTCATTGGCGTCGCCGAACACCTCCAGCTTCAGGCCCTGCACCGCGAAGGCGCCGAGCGACTGGCCGGCCGTGCCCCGCAGGCGCACGGTGATATGGCCCGGCTGCAGACCCGACATGCCGTATTTGCGGACCAGAACCGAGCTCAGCTTGGTGCCGATGGCGCGCTGGGTATTGGCGATGTTGTAGGTGAGCTGCAGCTTCTCGCCGCCCTCGATCGCCGGCTTCACGTCCTTGATCATGATGGCGTCGAGGGTCTCGGGCACCTCATTGCGGTGCACGACCGTGTTGTAGGACGGCAGGCCGCCGGTATCGGCGCGCACCAGGATCGGGTTCAGGTCGAGGTCGTCGAGGGAGGGATCACCGCGGCTGACCTGGGCCAGCAGATCGGAGCGGCCGACCACCTCCTGCAGGTGGCGCATGCCGAGGTCGGCGAGGATCTCGCGCACCTCCTCGGCGACGAAGGAGAACAGGTTGACCACCTTCTCGGGCGTGCCCTCGAACTTGGCACGCAGGCTCTCATCCTGGGTGCACACCCCGACCGGGCAGGTGTTGGAGTGGCACTGGCGCACCATGATGCAGCCCATGGCGACCAGGGAGGCGGTGCCGATGCCGAACTCCTCGG
>JARGOG010000005.1:9178-116715 GCA_029212785.1 Thalassobaculaceae bacterium | reverse complement strand
GTTCGTCTTCAGCCCCCAGGTCAAACTCCCATCGCAGCTCGGAATTCGTCCGGTTTGCCCAAAGAATCGCGCTCTGTTCCCATTGACCCCCATACTGCCCCATGATATCCCATTATATCCCATGAACGAAGGTAGGCGTCCCACGCCCACCCGAATTCACCGGCCCGATCCGTATCGGGGGACACGCTCGGAACCGGACACGGGTGCAAGGAGGTCGAGACCGCAAGGTCGAACAGGGTCAACGCCGGTACGTCCGGCACGCGAGGGCACGGTGGCGGTTTTTCTGTCCACATTCGCGAACAGGATCGATAAGAAGGGCCGGGTATCCGTGCCTGCGACGTTCCGTGCCGCCCTCGAACAGGAGCGTTCCGGCAGCGTCATTCTGTATCCGTCCTTCAAGCATCCCTGCCTGGAAGGCTGCGGCGACGAGCGGATCGAACAGATCGCCGAATCCATCGACGCCCTCGATGCCTTCTCCGAGGAAGCCGAGAACCTTCAGACCATCCTGGCCGACAGCGTGCGCCTGACCATCGACGGCGACGGCCGCATCATGCTGCCCAAGAATCTGGCGGACTTCGCCGGCGTCGGCGAGACCCTGATGTTCGTCGGCCTCGGCCGCAGCTTCCAGGTCTGGGAGCCCGACGCGTTCGAGGCGCACCGCAACGCCGCCCGCCAACGTGCCCGCGAAAAGGGCGCGACCCTGCGGATCGTCAAACCAAACGACGGGGGCGGACGATGACCGGCTCCCTGCACGTCCCCGTTCTGCTGGCCGAGGTGGTTGCTGCCCTCGCCCCCAAGGCCGGTGAACGCTATCTGGACGGCACCTTCGGGGTCGGCGGCTATACCCGCGCGATCCTGGAGAGCGCCGATTGCACCGTTCTCGCCGTCGACCGCGACCCCGACGCGATCGCCCGCGCCCGGACCCTGGCGCAGGAATTCAACGGCCGGCTTATCCCCCTGCACGGCCGGTTCGGTGAAATGGACATCCTGGCCATCGCCGCCGGCCACGAACATGTCGACGGCATCGCCCTCGATCTCGGCGTTTCCTCGCCGCAGATCGACGAGGCCGAACGCGGATTCTCGTTCCGGTTCGACGGCCCGCTCGACATGCGGATGGACCGCAGCGGCCCGACCGCCGCCGATGTGGTCAACGAGGCCAGCGAGAAGGAACTGGCCGACATCATCTTCCATTTCGGCGAGGAGCGGTACGCGCGCCGCGTCGCCAAAGCGATCGTCACGGCACGGACGACGACGGCCATCCGGCGGACCGGCGAACTCGCCGACATCGTCCGCCGGGTGGTGCCGTCCGCCCCCGATCGCGGGATCGACCCCGCCACCCGCACCTTTCAGGGGCTGCGGATCCACGTAAACCGGGAACTTGACGAACTCGACCACGGCCTGGACGCCGCCGAGCGGCTGCTCTCCCCCGGCGGCCGTCTGGCCGTGGTCTCCTTCCATTCTCTGGAGGATCGGCGGGTGAAGACCTTCCTGCGCCGCAGATCCGGGCGCACCGCGAACCCGTCGCGCCACACCCCCGACGCCATCGTCGGCAAGCGCGAGGAGCGCCAGCCGACCTTCACGTTGACCAGCACCCGACCGATCGGCCCCACGGACGCCGAAATCGCCCGCAACCCCCGCGCCCGATCCGCCCGTCTGCGGGTCGGTCACCGCACGGACGCCCCGGCCTGGACCGGGCAGGAGGCTGCGTGATGCGTCGCGTAACGGTTCTCTGGTTCCTCATCGCCGCCTGTCTCGGCGTCGCCCTGTTCCTGGTGAAATACGAGGTCCAGGACCGCGAGGAGAAACTGGCCGCCCTGCACCGCGAAATCCTGTCCAACCAGGAAGCGGTGCACGTGCTCGAGGCCGAATGGTCCTATCTCAACCGGCCAAGCAATCTGGAGGCGATGGTCCGTCGTCACCTGGATCTGGTGCCGCTGGACACCACCCGCCTCGGCCAGATCGAGCGGTTGCCGATGCGCCTGCCGGTTCTGCCGGGTATCGACGGCATGGTTCCGGGCGTCGGCGAGGCTTCCCTGGCCGACGCGTCCCTGCCGGCCTTCGCCCCGCCACCCCCGCTGGCCCGGCCGTTGACCATCTCCGCGAAGGTGCGCCAATGACCGACACCACGCAGCTGCGAGCGGGTAAGTCGGTTCGCCTCGAAGGAGTGACGAAGCAGGCATTGGACATCGGGCGCAACCGCCTGATCCTGGCCGGCTGTCTGCTGACCCTGGGTTTCGCCGCGATCGCCGGCCGGGTGATCGAGCTGTCGGCGCTGCGCGACCACAACGAGCCCGCGATCCCGACCGCCGCCGCCGATGCCGCCCTGCAGACCGGCCGCGCCGACATCGTCGACCGCAACGGCATGCTGGTCGCGACCTCGTTGCGCACCCCGTCTCTCTACGCCGATCCCGGCGAGATCCTCGATCCCACCCGCGCCGCGCGTAAGCTCACCACGGTGCTGACCGACCTGCACGCCACCGATGTCGAGACCAAGCTGCGGGCGAACCGTCGCTTCGTCTGGCTCCAGCGCAACCTGACGCCGCACGAGCAGTACCGGGTCAATGCCCTCGGCATTCCGGGCCTGCATTTCATGGACGAGTGGAAGCGGATCTACCCGCAGAGCGCGCTCATGGCCCATGTGGTCGGCTACACCGACACCGACGACCGGGGCATCGCGGGTGTCGAGCGCGCTTTCGACGACGTGCTCCGCGACGGCCGCGCGCCGCTGCATCTGTCCGTCGACCTGCGCATCCAGCACATCGTGCGCCAGGAGCTGGCTCACCAGATCGCGCGGTTCGAGGCGATCGGCGGTAGCGGAATCGTGCTCGACGCCAATACCGGCGAGACCATCGCCATGGTGTCGCTGCCCGATTTCGACCCGAACGTGGCCGGCGACATGAGCCCGGACCAGCGTTTCAACCGCGCCACCCTCGGCGTGTACGAGATGGGCTCGACCTTCAAGATCTTTAACACCGCCATGGCGCTCGATGCCGGGACGGTGACCCTGCGCGACGGCTACGACGCCTCCGAGCCGATCCGCATCGCCCGCTTCACCATCCGCGACTTCCACGGCGAGAACCGCTGGCTCTCCGTGCCGGAGATCTTCAAATACTCCTCCAATATCGGCTCGGTGAAGATGGCGATGGACGTCGGCACCGAGGGGCAGAAGGCCTTCATGGCCCGCATGGGCATGCTGAAGCCGATGTCGCTGGAGCTGCCGGAGCGGGGCTACCCGCTGGTGCCCTCGCCGTGGCGGCCGATCAACACCATGACGATCTCGTTCGGCCACGGCTTGTCGGTCAGCCCGATGCACCTCGCCTCCGGTGTGGCGACGGTGGTCAATGGCGGCATCAAGCGTCCGACCACCCTGCTCAAGACCACCGGGCGGGTGATCGGAGAGGAAGTGCTGAAGCCGGCCACCTCCGAGGCCATGCGCAAGCTGATGCGCCTCGTTGTCGTCGACGGCACCGGCCGCAACGCCGATGCCGTGGGCTATCTGGTCGGCGGCAAGACCGGCACCGCGGAGAAGGCCGGCGGCGGACGCGGCTATGCGCGCAAATCCCTGCTCTCCTCCTTCGTCGCCGCCTTCCCGGTGAACGATCCGAAATACATCGTCCTCATCATGGTGGACGAGCCGAAGGGCCAGAAGTTCAGCCACGGCTACGCCACCGGCGGCTGGGTGGCGGCTCCCGCGGTCAAGCGCATCGTCGAACGTGCCGCCCCGCTCCTTGGTGTGGCGCCGGTGGACATGGATGCGCCCGAGATTCGCCGCGATCTGCTGGTCGATTTACCTGATGCTGGAGGTAAACGACTTGCGTCTTTCTGATCTCATCAACCCGCACAGCGCGGCCCCCGCGATCCTGACCCAGGGCGACCCGGAGATCCTGGGCCTGACCGCGGACAGCCGCGAGGTGCGTCCGGGTTTCCTGTTCGCGGCCCTGCCGGGATCGCGCCTGGATGGCCGTGCCTATATCGCCGACGCCGTCGCCAAGGGAGCGGCCGCCGTGCTGACCACCCCGGACATCGCCGAGTGCGCGGTCGACCTGATCTGCGATGCCGACCCGCGGCGCCGGCTTGCCCGCATGGCCGCCCGATTCTACGGCCCGCAGCCCGAGACCGTGGTCGCGGTGACCGGCACCAACGGCAAGACCTCGGTCGCCGAATTCACCCGACAGATCTGGAACCACGCCGGCTATGCCGCCGCCTCGATCGGTACCCTCGGCCTGACGATCGACGGCGAGACCACCGGCCCGAGCCTGACCACGCCGGACCCGATACGCCTGCACGAGATCCTGCATGATCTGGTCGATGTCAGCGTCGATCACGCCGCAATCGAGGCGTCGAGCCACGGTCTGGATCAGGCCCGCCTGGACGGGGTGGAGATCCGGACCGCCGCTTTCACCAACCTGACCCGTGACCATCTCGACTATCACGGCGACATGGACGCCTACCGCACCGCCAAACTCGCCCTGTTCGACCGGGTAATGGCGCCGGGCGGCACCGCGGTGCTGAACATGGACTCGCCCGAGTTCGACAAGTTCCGCGAGGCGGCCGCGCGCCGGCGCCACCGGGTCCTGTCCTACGGCATGCGCCCGGGCTCGGAACTGCGCATCGTCGAGCGCCGTCCGCGGCCGACCGGCCAGGAACTGGAGATCGCCGCCGACGGTCGGTCCCATGTGGTCGAACTGGCGCTGATCGGTGACTTCCAGGCCTGGAACGCGCTGGCCGCCCTCGGACTCGCCGTCGGCAGCGGCACCCCGATGCAGCTCGCGCTCGCCGCCCTGCCCCGACTGACCGGGGTGCGCGGCCGCATGGAGCAGGTCGCCGTGCTCGACAACGGTGCGGCCATCTATGTCGACTTCGCTCACACCTCCGACGCGCTGGAGACCGTGCTCAAGGCGGTTCGGCCGCATACCGATGGCGAACTCTGGTGCGTGTTCGGCTGCGGCGGCGACCGGGATCCGGGCAAGCGACCGATGATGGGCGCCGCCGTCAGCAAACATGCCGACCGGCCGATCGTCACCGACGACAACCCGCGCTCCGAGGATCCGGCCCTGATCCGCGCCACCACGATCGCCGCCTGCAAGGGCGGAGTGGAAATCGGCGACCGTCGCGCCGCCATCCACGAGACGGTCTCCCGCCTCGGTCCCGGCGACGTCCTGGTGATCGCCGGTAAGGGCCACGAACAGGGTCAGGAGATCAAGGGCGTCAAGCATCCGTTCGACGACGCCACCGTCGCCCGCGAAGCGGTCGCCCTGCGGGGAGGTGCCGCATGACCGCGCTCTGGACCCGCGACGCCGCCGTCGAAGCGACCCAAGGCAAAGCCGCCGGGCGGAACTGGACGGCCAGCGGTGTGACCATCGACAGCCGTCGGGTCGAGCCCGGCGACCTCTTCGTCGCCCTGCCCGGCGAGCGGGTGGACGGCCATGACTTCGTCGCCGGCGCGCTGGATGCCGGCGCGGCGGCGGCCCTGGTCGCCCGCGTGCCGGACGGTTTGACGAATGCCCCGCTGCTCGTGGTCGATGATGTGATGGAGGGTCTGCAGGACCTGGCCCGCGCCGCACGCGCCCGTTCCGGCGCGCGGATCGTCGCGGTGACCGGCAGCGTCGGCAAGACCGGGACGAAGGAAATGCTGGCGGCCGGCCTCTCCGCCCTCGGCCGGACCGTGGCCAATGCCGGCAACCTGAACAATCATATCGGGGCGCCGCTCTCGCTCGCCCGCCTGCCCAAGGACTGCGACTTCGCGGTGTTCGAACTCGGCATGAACCACGCCGACGAGATTCGCCCGCTGGCCCGCCTGGTCGCTCCGCACGCCGCGATCATCACCAATGTCGAGCCGGTGCATATCGAGTTCTTCGACAGCATCGAGGGCATCGCCGACGCCAAGGCCGAAATCCTCGAGGGTCTCGAGCCGAGCGGCGTGGCGATCCTGAACTGCGACAACGCGAGCTATGAACAGATCCGCGCCCGGGCCCGCGACCTCGGCATCGACCGGATCGTGACCTATGGCCACGACGCGCGCTGCGACGTTCGCTGCATCGCCATCGAGCCTGGCGCCGACGGCACCCGCGTCACCGCCACCGTCGCCGGCGTCGAGACCAACTGGACCGTTGGCGGCATCGGCCAGCACTGGGGTTTCAACAGCCTCGGCGTGGTCGCCGTCCTGCACGCCTTGAAGGTCGATATCGCACCGTGCCTGGACCAGCTGGCCGGAGTCTCCGCCATGCGCGGCCGCGGCGGACAGGTGACCATCGCCACCGCCGATGGCGGGACGGCGCTGCTGATCGACGAGAGTTACAACGCCAGCCCGCCCGCCGTCCGCGCCGCTCTCGCCGTCTTCGCCGGCACCCCCGGCGGCCGACGCATCCTGGTGCTCGGCGACATGCGGGAGCTGGGCGACACCGCCCCCGCCGCCCATGGCGCCCTGAAGGCTGCGGTCGAAGCCGCCCATCCGGACGCGATCTACCTCTGCGGCCAGGCGATGGCGCATCTGCGCGATGCGCTGGGGCCGGACCGGGTCACCCGCTGGACCGAAACCGCCGCGGAACTCTGCGACGCGGTCGCCGACACCATGAAGGACGGCGACGTGCTGCTCATCAAAGGATCGCTTGCCATGGGCATGAAGGCGATCGTCTCGGCGGTAGAGGCGGCGGGCACGCCCGCCCCGCGCATTCAGGCAGGGGGCCGCTGAGCCATGTTGTACAACCTTCTCGCGCCCTACGCCGACGAGTTTCAGGCGTTCAACCTGTTCCGCTACCTGACCTTCCGCACCGGCGGCGCGACGATGACGGCTTTGTTCATCGCCTTCGTGCTCGGCCCGCCGGTCATCCGCTGGCTGAAAAGCCGCCAGGCGGACGGCCAGCCGATCCGCGAGGACGGCCCGGAGAGCCATCTGCTCACCAAGAAGGGCACGCCGACCATGGGCGGCCTGCTGATCCTGATCGCGCTGGTGGTCTCCACCCTGCTCTGGGCGAACCTGTCGAATGTCTATGTCTGGGCGACCCTGCTGGTCACCCTCGGCTTCGGCGCCATCGGCTTCTCCGACGACTGGCTGAAGCTGACCAAGAAGAACACCAAGGGCCTGCCCGGCAAGCTCAAGCTCGCCTTCCAGATCGCCATCGCCACGGCCGCGGCACTGGCCATCACCTCGACCTTCGACGAGCCGCTGACCTTCAGCCTCGCGGTGCCGTTCTTCAAGGACCTGCTGCTGAACCTCGGCTGGTTCTTCATCCCCTTCGCGGTCTTCGTGATGATCGGCGCGTCGAACGCGGTGAACCTGACCGACGGGCTCGACGGGCTGGCGATTGTGCCGGTGATGATCGCCGGCGCCGTGTTCGCGCTGATCGCCTACCTGGTCGGCAACGCGGTCTTCGCCAACTACCTGCAGATCCACCATGTGCCCGGCACCGGCGAACTTGCCGTCGTCTGCGGCGCCCTGATCGGTGCCGGCCTCGGCTTCCTGTGGTTCAACGCGCCGCCGGCGATGGTGTTCATGGGCGACACCGGATCGCTGTCGCTGGGCGGCGCGCTCGGCACCATCAGCGTGATCACCAAACACGAGCTGGTGCTGGCCATCGTCGGCGGTCTCTTCGTGCTCGAGACGATCTCGGTGATCGTCCAGGTCGCCTCGTTCAAGCTGACCGGCAAGCGCGTGTTCCGCATGGCCCCGCTGCACCATCACTTCGAGAAGAAGGGCTGGCAGGAGCCGACCATCGTCATCCGGTTCTGGATCATCGCCATCATCCTGGCGCTGGTCGGCCTGTCCACGTTGAAGCTGAGGTGACGCCATGGTGAGCCTCGACTTCGCGAAAGGCAGGACCTATGCGGTGATGGGCCTCGGTAAATCCGGGGCCGTCGCCGCGCGCGTGTTGGCAGAGGCCGGCGCGACGGTGCTCGCCTGGGACGACACCGAGGCGGGCCGCAACCGGGTCGCCGGCATGGCCGGGGTCGACCTGGTCGATCTGGCCTCCCGCGGTCTTGGCGAGGTCGATGCCCTCGTCCTTTCCCCCGGCATTCCCCATACCTATCCGGAGCCGCATCCGGTCGCCGTCGACGCCAAGGCGCGGGATCTGTCGATCATCGGCGATGTCGAACTGCTGCTGCGCGCCATGCCCGACCGACGGGTTGTCGCCATCACCGGGACCAACGGCAAGTCGACCACCACCGCCCTGATCGGCCACATCCTGGAGCAGGCGCACCTGTCGGTTCAGATCGGCGGCAATCTCGGCCGGCCGGCGCTGGAGTTCGAAGACCCTGGCCGCGACGGCGTCCTGGTCCTGGAGCTGAGTTCCTACCAGCTCGAGATCACCCCCTCGCTGGCGCCGACCGTGGCGGTGTGGCTCAACATCACCCCGGACCACATCGAGCGGCACGGCAATCTCGCCGGCTACATCGCCGCCAAGCGCCGGATCTTCGCCCATCAGACACCAGGATCGGTCGCGGTGGTCGGCGTCGACGACGAACCGTCTTTGGAAACGGCCGAGAAGTTGCGCCGCGACGGCTACCGGCTGATCGAGATTTCCGGCCACGAGCAGGTTGTCGGCGGGATCTATGCCGACCATGGCGTTCTGACCGACGCCCGCACCGGCCAGCCGCGTCGCATGCTGGAACTCGACCGCGCGCCGGCCCTGCCTGGCATCCACAATGCCCAGAACGCCGCCGCCGCGACCGCCGCGTGCCTGGCGCTCGGCATCGACCGCGATATCATCGCCGACGCCATCATCAGTTTCCCCGGCCTCGCCCACCGCCCGGAGCGGGTCACGGTGTCGGGCAACGTCACCTATGTGAACGACAGCAAAGCGACCAATGCCGACGCCACCGCCCGGGCGCTGGCCTGCTATGACACGATCTACTGGATCGCCGGCGGCAAGGCGAAGGAGGGCGGCGTCGAACCGCTCGCGCCGTTCTTCGGCCGGGTGAAGCGCGCCTATCTGATCGGCGAGAGCGCCGGCACCTTCGTGCGCCAGATCGGCGACGGGTGCCCGACCGTGCTCTGCCGCACCCTCGACAGCGCCGTGCGTCAGGCGCACGCCGATGCCCGGGCCGACGCGATCCGAGGAGCGACCGTTCTGCTGTCGCCGGCCGCGGCCAGCTTCGACCAGTTCCCGAATTTCGAAGTGCGCGGCCGGAGCTTCTGTGAACTGGTCCGCGCCCTCACCGACGACAATGGTGGCGGCACGTTCGAGCAGCGGAGGGCGTCATGAGCGCGATCGCCCGCACCGACCGTTCCGTCCTCGGTCGCTGGTGGTGGACCGTCGACCGCTGGACCCTCGGCGCCATCCTGCTGATCGTGCTGATCGGCGCGTTGCTGATCCTGGCGGCGAGCCCGGCGGTGGCCGAGCGGATCAACCTCGACAGCTTCTACTTCGTGCGCCGTCAGTTCGTGATCCTGCCGGTCGCCGTCGCGGTGATGGTCGCCGTCTCGATGCTCTCGCCGCAGCAGATCCGTCGCTTGGCCACGGTCGGCCTTGCCGGCACGATCGTGCTGCTGGCGCTGGTGCCGTTGGTCGGCACCGAGATCAAGGGCGCCGTGCGCTGGATCAGCCTCGGCGGCTTCTCGCTGCAGCCGAGCGAGTTCGCCAAGCCGTTCATGGCCGTGGTCACCGCCTGGATGTTCGCCGAATGGCGTCGCGACCCGGCCTTCCCCGGCCATTTCATCGCCATCGGCCTGTACGCGCTGCTGGTCGCCCTGCTGCTGTCCCAGCCGGATTTCGGCATGACCGTGATGATCACCGCCATCTGGTTCGGTCAGTTCTTCCTGGCCGGCCTGCCGATGATCCTGGTCGGCGGCCTCGCCGGACTGGGCGCGGTCGGCGCGGCCGGCGCCTATCTAGTGTTCCCGCACGTCGCCAGCCGCGTGCACCGTTTCCTCGACCCCGCCTCGGGCGACACCTATCAGGTCGACCGCTCGCTGGAGGCTTTCGTCAATGGCGGCCTGCTCGGCACCGGCCCCGGCGAGGGCACGGTGAAGGCCTACCTGCCGGACGCCCATGCCGATTTCATCTTCTCGGTCGCGGGCGAGGAGTTCGGCGGGCTCGCCTGCCTGCTGATCATCACGCTCTATGCCTTCGTCGTGCTGCGCGGCTACGCCAAGCTGCTGTCGGAGACCAGCCTGTTTGTCCTGATCGCCGCCGCCGGCCTGTTTACCCAGATCGCCCTGCAGGCGCTGATCCATATGGCCTCAGCCGTCAGCCTGATGCCGGCCAAGGGCATGACTCTGCCGTTCATCAGCTATGGCGGCTCCTCGCTTCTGGCCCTCGCCTTCGCCATGGGCATGGCGCTGGCCCTGACCCGACGCCGCGGCACCGACCGGGAGGTGCTGGCATGAAGCAACAGCGCCCGATCGTTCTCGCCTCCGGCGGTACCGGCGGCCACGTGTTCCCGGCCAAGGCGCTGGCCGAGCTGCTGGCGGCGCGCGGCCATCGGGTCGCCATGGTCACCGACACCCGCGGCAGCGCCTTCGACGACACGTCCGCGGGGATCGAGGTGCACAAGATCCGCGCCGGCGGCATTGCCGGGCGTGGCCTCATGGCCAAGCTGAAGGGCGCCGCCAAGCTGTTCCTCGGCTGGCTCGATGCCCGGCGCCTGATGAACCGGCTGCATCCGGCCGCCGTTGTCGGCTTCGGCGGTTATGCCAGCGTGCCGACGGTTCTCGCCGCCGGCGGACGCGGTGTCCCGGTCGTCCTGCACGAGCAGAACGCGGTGATCGGCCGGGCCAACCGACTGTTGGCGAAGCAGGCGTCGGCCATCGCCACCTGCTTCGAGGAGGTCGAGAAGATCCCCGTCGGCGATCGTCGCAAGGTATCGCTGGTCGGCAATCCGGTGCGCGAGGCGGTCAAGGCCGTGCGCGACGCCGCTCCGGCCCCGCTGCTCGAACACGGAACCCGCGAGATCCTGGTGACCGGTGGCAGTCAGGGCGCCAGCGCCTTCGCCGACCTGATCCCGACCGCCATCGCCCTGCTGCCCCAGGCGCTGCGCGACCGGTTGCGCATCGCCCAGCAGGCCCGCCCGGCCGAGGTCGAGGGCGTGGCCGCCGCCTATGCGGCGATGGGTGTGACCGCCGATGTGCGCCGCTTCTTCGACGACATGCCGGCCCGCCTGCGCGCCGCCCATCTGCTGATCTGCCGCTCCGGCGCCTCGACCGTCGCCGAGAACACCGTGGCCGGCCGCCCCGCCCTGCTGATCCCATACCCGAGCGCGATCGACGATCACCAGACCGCCAACGCGCGCGCCATCGAGGCCGCCGGCGGAGCCATCGTCCTGCCGCAGCACGCGCTGACCCCGGAAAGTCTGGCCGATCTTCTGGCCGGCCTGCTCGACGACACCGGCCGGCTGACCGGGATGACCGAGGCGGCCCATGCCTATGGCCGGCCGAACGCCGTCGAGGACCTGGCCGCCCTGGTGCTCGCCACCGCCGGCATCGCCGACATGTCCGCCACCGGCGCCGCCGCCACCCAAGCCCCCGTTACCCGGAGTGCCGCCGCATGAGAACGATCCCCCTCACGATCGGGACCCTGCATTTCGTCGGCATCGGCGGCATCGGCATGAGCGGTATCGCCGAGATCCTCCACAACCTCGGCTACCAGGTGCAGGGCAGCGACATCGCCGAGAACCCGAACGTCAAACGCTTGAAGCAGCTCGGCATCCCGGTCTTCGTCGGCCAGAAGGCCGAGAACATCGCCGAGGCGGCGATCGTGGTGATCTCCACCGCGATCAAGCCGGACAACCCGGAGCTGGTCGCCGCGCGCGAACGGATGATTCCGGTCGTCCATCGCGCCGAGATGCTGGGCGAGCTGATGCGCCTGAAATGGTCGATCGCCGTCGCCGGAACCCATGGCAAGACCACGACCACTTCCCTGGTCTCGGCCGTGCTCGATGGCGGCGGGCTCGATCCGACCGTGATCAATGGCGGCATCATCAATGCCTACGGCACCAACGCCCGGCTCGGCGAGAGCGACTGGATGGTGGTGGAGAGCGACGAGAGCGACGGCAGTTTCGTGAAGCTGCCGGCGACCATTGCCGTCGTCACCAACATCGACCCCGAGCACCTCGACTTCCACGGCACGTTCGAGAACCTGCAGCGGGCATTCGAGAGCTTCGTGCAGAACATCCCGTTCTACGGGTTCGCCGCCATGTGCCTCGATCATCCGACCGTGCAGGCGCTGATCCCCCGGGTGTCCGACCGCCGGATCGTCACCTACGGTTTCAGTCCGCAGGCCGATGTGCGTGGCGTCGATGTCGACATCACCGCGGCCGGCTCGCGCTTCACCGCCGTCGTCACCGACCGCGTCCATGGAGAGGACCGGCGGATCGAGAATCTGCTGTTGCCGATGTACGGTCGCCACAACGTGCAGAACGCGCTCGCCGCCATCGCCATCGCCACGGAAATGGGCATCGCCGACGCGCAGATGCGGTCGGCCCTGGAAGGCTTCGCCGGCGTCAAGCGGCGCTTCACCAAGACCGGCGAGGCCGGCGGCATCACGGTGATCGACGATTACGGCCACCACCCGGTCGAGATTTCGGCCGTGCTCTCCGCCGCGCGGGCGGCGGTAGGCGCCGCGCGGGTCGTGGCCGTCGTGCAGCCGCACCGCTACACCCGCCTGCGCGACCTGTTCGAGGATTTCTGCTCCTGCTTCAACGACGCCGACGCGGTGATCGTCGCCGATGTCTATGCCGCCGGTGAGGCGCCGATCGACGGTGTCGACCGGGACGCCCTCATCTCCGGCCTGCGCGCGCGCGGCCACCGCCGGGTGACGGCACTGGGCGACCCGATCGAGCTTGCCGCCATGGCGGTGGATCTCTGCGGCAAGGGCGACATGGTCGTGTGCCTCGGGGCAGGCAACATCACCAATTGGGCCCAGGCGCTGCCGGGCCAGATCGCGCACATCCTCGGCCCCGACGCCGCCGCCCCCTCGCAGGAATCCGGCGGCAGCACGGTGCCGTTCCCGATCCGCCGGCCGACCGGCGAAGGCGGTGCGGCGTGATCACCCTGACCAAACCACCGCGGCGAGCCGCCATGACCAAACTCATCGACCGACTGCCCCAGGTGCGCGGCGAATACCGCGAGAACGCGCCGCTGGCCCCGCTGACCTGGTTCAAGGTCGGCGGCCCGGCGGAGATCCTGTACCGCCCGGCCGATGAAGAAGACCTGATGGACTTCCTTGCCGGCCGACCGGGCGACGTGCCTGTCACCGTCATCGGCGTGGGATCCAACCTGCTGATCCGCTCCGGCGGCATCGACGGCGTGGTCGTCCGCCTCGGCAAGCCCTTCGCGAAGATCGAGGTCGCCGGCGAGCGGGTGGTCGCCGGCGCGGCGGCCCTCGACGTTACCGTTGCCGCGACCGCCCAGAAGGCGACCCTGACCGGGCTTGAGTTCCTGTCGGGCATTCCGGGCTCGATCGGCGGGGCGGTGCGGATGAACGCCGGCGCCTATGGCAGCGAGGTGCGGGACACGCTGATCTCGGTCCGGGCGATCGATCCGCTCGGCCATCCCCACACGCTGACCGCCGACGACCTCGGTCTGTCCTACCGCCACAGCGACCTGCCGACCGACTGGATCGTCACCAGCGCCACGTTCCAGGCCCGCGGCGGCAATCAGGCGACCATCGCCCAGGCGATGCAGGACATCCGCGACGCCCGCGAGGACACCCAGCCGCGCCGCGTGCGTACCGGCGGCTCTACCTTCGCCAATCCCGACGGCGGCAAGGCCTGGAAGCTGATCGACGCGGCCGGATGCCGGGGGCTGCGGATCGGCGACGCCATGGTGTCGGAGCTGCATTGCAACTTCCTGCTCAACATGGGCGAGGCCACCGCCGAGGACATCGAGGCGTTGGGCGAGGAGGTCCGCCGCCGGGTTCGGGAGACCAGCGGCGTCGAGTTGCGCTGGGAAATCCGCCGCATCGGCAAGCCGGCCGGTCAGGGCAGCGGGGAGGCGCAGGCATGAGCCGGGCCGAGATCCATGTTGCCGTCCTGAAGGGCGGCTGGTCGCCGGAGCGCGAGGTGTCGCTCTCCTCCGGCCGCGAATGCGCCAAGGCGCTGCGCCAGGCCGGCTTCAAGGTCAGCGAGCTCGACGTCGACCGTTCGGTCGCCGGCAAGCTTGAGGCCCTGCACCCGGACGTGTGCTTCAACGCCCTGCACGGCCCGGTCGGCGAGGATGGCACGATCCAGGGCATGCTGAACGTGCTCGGCATTCCCTATACCCATTCCGGCGTGCGAGCGTCGGCGGTGGCGATGGACAAGCCGACGGCGAAGGATGTCTTCGCCCGGCACGGCCTGCGCTGCCCCGGCGGCATGGTGGTCGCGCTCGACGCCTTCGAGAACGGCCATCCGATGGACCCGCCCTATGTGATCAAGCCGATCGACCAGGGCTCCAGCGTCGGCGTGCACATCGTCAGGGACGGCGACAACTACCGGCCGACCGGCGACGACTGGACGTTCGGCGACCGGGTGTTGGTGGAACCGTTCATCGACGGCCGCGAGCTTACCGTGGCCGTGCTCGACGGCGAGCCGCTGGAACTCACCGAGATCACGTCGGACCGCGGCTTTTACGATTACGAGGCGAAGTATGCGGAAGGTGGGTCGATCCACCTGCTGCCGGCCCCGGTGCCGACCGTGATCCGTCAGGAGGCACTCGACATCGCCCGACAGGCCCATACGGCCCTCGGCTGCCGGGGCGTGAGCCGCTGCGACTTCCGCTACGACGACACGACCGCCGATCCGGGCACGCTGTATCTGCTGGAGATCAACACCCAGCCGGGCATGACCCCGACCTCTCTGGTGCCGGAGCAGGCCGCCTTCCGCGGCATCTCCTTCCCGGAACTGGTCGCGCGCATGGTGGAGGGGGCCCGATGCGACTATTGAACCCCTTCGGCGGATCGAAGAAGAAAGCCGCCAGGCCGACGGGCGGTCGCGCGGCACCCGTGCGCCGTCACCGTCCCGCCTCGCCATGGCGCGGACGGGCGATCCGCTTCGGCGCGGTCGCCGTGGTGATCGCCGGTACCGGCGCGGCCATCGGCTGGACGATCCAGTCCGGTCAGGCGGCGCGCATCTGGGCGACGATGACTGCCGGCGCCCTGCAACTGACCGCCGATGCCGGGCTCAGCATCAATGACGTGCTGGTCATCGGCCGCGAGCAGACCAATGCCGGCGCCCTGCTGGAGCAGATCGGCGTCAGCCGCGGCACCCCGATCCTCGCCGTCGATCTCGGCGAGACGCGGAACCGGGTTCTGGCCCTGCCCTGGGTGAAGGATGCCCGGGTCGAGCGGCGTCTGCCCGACACCCTGCACATCACCCTGGTCGAGCGTCGACCACTGGCCCTGTGGCAGCGCGGCCGCGACTTCACGCTGGTCGACCAGGACGGGACCACCATCGAGGGTCAGGACATCCGCCGGTTCCACGACCTGCCCATCGTCATCGGCGACCGGGCGCCCGGCCGGGCCGCCGGCGCCCTTGCCATGCTGTCGAGCGAGCCGGAGCTCAGCCGACGGGTGCGGGCGCTGACCTGGGTGAACGGACGGCGCTGGACCGTGCGCCTCGACAACGGAATGGACGTCGAACTGCCGGAGATCGATCCCGCCGGCGCCTGGACCCACCTCGCCACCCTGGCGCGCGAGCACGGTGTGCTGGAGCGCGACGTGGTGACCATCGATCTGCGCATCCCCGACCAACTGATCATGCGGGTGACCCCGGCAGCGCGCGAGCGCGCGACCGCCCCCGGCAAGAACACCTGAGCGAGAGAAGAAGGAAACACCGGTGAGAAAGCCCCTGGGCAAAGCACGAAGCGGATTGGTAGCCGCCCTCGACATCGGGTCGAGCAAGGTTTGCTGTTTCGTGGCCAAGATCGGCGATCCGCCCTCCAACCCACTGCTGGCGGGGGCCGGTCTGCCGGCCGGATCGATTCGGGTCGCCGGCATCGGCCATCAGGTCAGCCGCGGCGTGAAGGCCGGACGGATCACCGATGTCGACCAGCTCGAGGCCTCGATCCTCAACGCGGTCCACGCTGCCGAGAAGATGGCGGGCGCGGAGCTGCGCTCGGTCCTCGTCAACATCTCCGGCGGCTGGCCCGCGTCGCAGACCGTCGGCGTCGAGGTTTCGGTCGCCGGGCACGAGGTCGGCGACAGCGACCTGCGCCGGGTGCTCGACCAGTGGCGTCATCTGGAGGGGCTGGACGGCCAGGACCTGATCCACTCGATCCCGGTCGGCTTCACCATCGACGGCACCAACGGCATCCGCGATCCGCGCGGCATGTTCGGTGAGACCCTCGGCGCCCACATGCATGTGGTTACCGCCAACACCGGAGCGGTGCGCACCCTCTCGACCGTGCTGGAGCGCTGCCATCTCGACATGGACGCCCTGGTCGTCTCGCCCTACGCCTCCGGGCTCGCCAGCCTGGTCGACGACGAGATGGACCTCGGTGTCACCGTGATCGACATGGGCGGGGGCACCACCAGCTTCGCCGTCTTTTTTGATGGCAACGTGCTCTACACCGACTGCATCCCGGTCGGCGGGCATCACGTGACCAACGACATCGCCCGCGGGTTCTCGACCCCGATCCTGGCCGCCGAGCGGATCAAGACGCTGTACGGCAGCGCCCTGCCCTCGCCGCTCGACGATCAGGAGACGATCGACGTCCCGCCGATCGGCGAGGAGGACCACGTCCAACCCAATCACGTCTCCAAATCGCTGCTGGTCGGCATCATCCGCCCGCGCCTCGAGGAGACCTTCGAACTTGTCCGTTCCCGTCTTGAGGCCAGCGGGTTCGACAAGATCGCCGGCCGGCGCGTTGTGCTGACCGGCGGTGCCAGCCAGTTGCCGGGCGCGCGCGAGCTCGCCCAGCTCGTCCTCGACAAGCAGGTCCGAATGGGCCGGCCGATCCGCGTCCAGGGCCTCGCCGAGGCTGCCGGCGGCCCGGCCTTCTCCACCTGCGCCGGGCTGCTGGTCTACGCCGCCAATCCCCATCTCGATGCCCCGAGATTGGCCCCGGCCCCGCAAACCGAGTCCTCCGGCATGTTCGGCCGGGTGGGCTCGTGGCTGAAGGAGCACTTCTGATGCCCGAACGATCCGCGTCCCCTTCCGCACCCGATCGGACCCTGTCCATCCAGCCCGTGGTCAATGCGAACGGCGCCTGCTGGCGCCGTCAGGCGATGAGCGTCGTCTCGGGCAGCCCGACATCTCCGACCGCCGCCGCCGCGCCCGGCGACGGTCCCTCGACCAGTACCAGTCCCAGCGGCGACGGCCGTTCCCCCCAACAAGCCAAAAGCTGACATCCCCGGAGGCATTCATGACCATCAACATCACTGTTCCAAACGAAGACAACGACCTCGCCCCCAACATCACCGTGGTGGGTGTCGGCGGGGCCGGCTGCAATGCCGTCAACAACATGATCAGCTCCAATCTCGGCGGCGTGAATTTCATCGCCACCAACACCGATGCCCAGGCGCTGAAGCAGTCCATGGCCGAGCGCCGGATCCAGCTCGGTGCGGAGGTGACCCAGGGCCTCGGCGCCGGCTCCCGCCCGGATGTCGGCTGCGCCGCCGCCGAGGAATCGATGGAGGAGATCCTGAGCGCGCTCGAAGGCGCCAACATGTGCTTCATCACCGCCGGCATGGGCGGGGGCACCGGCACCGGCGCCGCCCCGGTCATCGCCCGTGCGGCCCGCGAGCGCGGCATCCTGACGGTCGGTGTCGTCACCAAGCCGTTCCACTTCGAGGGCCAGCACCGCATGCGCCTCGCCGAAAGCGGCATCGAGGAGCTGACCAGCTACGTCGACACGCTGATCATCATCCCGAACCAGAACCTGTTCCGGATCGCCAATGAGAAGACGACCTTCGCGGATGCCTTCAATATGGCCGACGACGTGCTGCACTCCGGTGTGCGCGGCGTCACCGACCTGATGGTCATGCCGGGACTGATCAATCTCGACTTCGCCGACATCCGCACGGTCATGAGCGAGATGGGCAAGGCGATGATGGGCACCGGCGAGGCCAGCGGCGAGAAGCGCGCCATCGATGCCGCCGAGGCCGCGATCAACAATCCGCTTCTGGAAGACGCCTCGATGAAGGGCGCGCGCGGCGTGCTGATCAACATCACCGGCGGGTTCGACATGACCCTGTTCGAGGTCGACGAGGCGGCCAACCGCATCCGAGAGGAAGTCGACAGCGACGCCAACATCATCTTCGGTTCCACCTTCGACGAGAAGATGGACGGGATCATGCGGGTTTCCGTGGTCGCCACCGGCATCGCCGCCGAGGGTCAGGCCGTCAAGCCGCGCCCGCAGCTCTCCGTCGTCACCCCGCGTCCGGTGAAGGCTCCGGAGCCCGAGCCCATGCCGGAAACCGCGATCCGCGCGGAAGCGGCGTCGCTGACGCCGGCCCCGAAGCCCGCCGCGTCGATGTCGACCCTCGACATCACCCGGCAGGCCGAAACCGGCGTCGGTGAGCTTTCCTTCCCCGACTTGGACGGGCCCGAGGAAGTGACCCCGCTTGAGGCGGCGATCGAAGAGACCGCGCAGGTCGCCGAGGGCCCCCAGGTCGAGGAAGCCGAGATCGTCGGCGCCGCCCCGGCAGTGGCCCGGGTCGCCTCCGACGCGTTCGTTCCCGGTGCCTCCACGGTGCCGCAGCGTCGGCCGGACGTGACCCCGAAGGCCGCCGATCCGTTCCGTGGCAGCGACATGGTCAACGCCTCCAGGCCGGAAGCGGCCGAGGCGCCAAAGTCGCGCGGTGCGGGCCTGTTCCGGCAGATCACCGGGCTCGGCCTCAAGGGTGACAAGCCGGCCGAGACTCCGGCCCAGCCAGCGGCGGCCCAGCGTCCAACTCCGGCCCAGACTCAGGCGGCGCAGCCGCGGCTCGGCGCCCTCAACCCGGGCGATCGGGTGCGGGCCAGCCAGAACGAGGACGAGATGCTCGACATCCCGGCCTTCCTGCGTCGGCAGGCGAATTGAACAACGCCTTGTAACTCATTGATACAGCGACCGTATTTCGGTAACAATCTGTAACAAAGAGTGAATTTCGCGACCCCGGTCAGATTGCTACATCTACCGGGGTCGCTTTATGTCCAGTTCGGATACTGAGTAGACCCTGAACATGGAATGATTGAGGCTCGACGGTGACCATGACGACACGATTTCCCGGATACGCCAGAGCGTCCCGCCAGAAGACGCTCAAGCGCGCCATTCCGTGTCGCGGGGTCGGCCTCCATTCCGGCCTGCCGATCACCATGCGGCTCTGCCCGGCGCCGGTCGATCACGGCATCGTCTTCCTCCGTACCGATATCGACGACAAGAACCCGCGGATCGCCGCGCGATACGACAATGTGGTCGATACCCGCCTGTGCACCGTCATCGCCAATGAGGATGGGGTCCGCGTCGGCACGGTCGAGCATCTGATGGCCGCCTTCGCCGGTTGCGAGATCGACAATGCGGTGGTGGAGATCGACGGCCCCGAGGTCGCGATCATGGACGGCTCCTCCGAGCCGTTCGTGTTCCTGATCGATTGCGTCGGCATCGCCGAGCAGGATGCGCCACGCCGCGCGATCGAGATCCGCAAGCCGGTGACGGTCGACCTCGACGGCAAGCGCGTCACGCTGAGCCCGGCGAGCCGCTACACCATCGACTTCGAGATCGACTTCGACAGCAAGGCGATCGGCCGGGCCTCGCTTGGCGTCGAGATGGTCAACGGTACCTTCCGCCACGAGATCGCCCAGGCCCGCACCTTCGGCTTCCTGCAGGAGGTCGAGCATCTGCAGGCCCTCGGCCTGGCCCGTGGCGGCAGCCTGGAGAACGCGATCGTCGTCGACGGCGACCGCATCATGAACGAGGAAGGCCTGCGCTTTCCGGACGAGTTCGTGCGTCACAAGATGCTGGATTGCGTCGGCGACCTGTATCTCGCGGGCGCGCCGCTGATCTGCCATGTGGACGCGGTCAAGGCCGGCCACCAGATCAACAACGCCGCCCTGCGCGCACTGTTCGCCGATCCGACCGCCTATGCCATCGTCGACTATGACGACGCCTATGCCGAGGACGTGCTCCCGGCGACAGCCTGACCCTTTCGGGACAGGCTCAGGCGGACGCCCGCCAATCCGATAAAAACGCACAGAGCGCCTCCCCGCAGTCTCGGCCGTGGGAGAATGGAAGGCCGTGTTTGGCATGCGGGAAGATCTTGAGCCGGGAGTTCGGCAGCCGGCCGTGCAGGTCGGCCACCAGGGACGCCGGAACGAAGGGGCTCGAGTCGCCGTGCAACAGCAGCACCGGGGTCTCGATCTCGCCGACACGCTCCGCCAGATCGAGGTTCTGCAACTCGCGCAGGATGCTCACCACGCTCTCGCCGGTCGTCGTCGCCTGCCGGTTCAGGTACCAGTCGGCCATCGGCGCGCTGATCCCGTCGGGATGGAAGCGGTGCGGCATCATTCGGGCGGCCCAGCCTTTCATGCCTTCGTCGTCGATCAACTGCTTCCACCACGCCACGCTCTCGATCGATGAGCCGATATGGGCCGTGGTGACCGCCGTGAGCGTGAGCAGCCGCTCCGGCGCGGTCAGCGCGGTCAGCAGCGAGACGGTGCCGCCATAAGACTCGCCGACCAGGTGGAACCGCTCTGCCCCGACCGCGTCCGCCAGGGCAAGGATGTCCCGCACCCGGGCCGCCGGCGTCCAGTCCTTCGCCGGCCCCGCCGCCTCGGACTCGCCGCAGCCGAACATGTCGAAAACGACGACCCGGTAGGTGCCGACAAGGGCCGGCAGCCAGTCGCGCCACATCTGCCGGTCCATGGCCACACCGTGGTGGAACAGGATCGTCTGCTTCTGCGACGCCCTCCAAGGTGCCGCGATGTCGATGATGTCATAGACGATGCGGCGTCCCTCGAACTCCATAACGCGCCCTTGGTCGGTCATTCGGTGGTTCCTCCTCGCGGGGTTGGCGACGCATGTCAGCCCCCCTGAGCAGAGGCGGCCGCGGCGTCGTGCCAGTCTTTTTTGAACGGATATCCGCGGCCCGGGAACGAACCGCCATACAGGTGCCGCGAGCTTGCGGATTGGGCGGCGCTATGTCCACCCCGCACCCCATCGCGTCCGGCCGTGGAAATGAAAACGGCCGCCCGAAGGCGGCCGCATCATCAGTCCGGTGATCGGGGGCGGTTTACTCGGCCGCCTGCGCCGAGGCGGCCGGCTGGCGCACCAGGGCGTCGTAATCCTCGACCATCTGGCGGGTCAGTTCGCCCGGCGTGAAGGTGTAGTCGGCGATCGTGCCGACCGGAGTCACCTCGGCGGCGGTGCCGGTGAGGAAGCATTCGGCCGCGTCGGCCATCTCTTCCGGCATGATGTGGCGTTCGACCACCTCGACACCGCGCGCCTTCAGCAGGCCGATCACGGTGCGCCGGGTGATGCCGTCCAGGAAGCAGTCCGGCGTCGGGGTATGCACCCGACCGTCCTTCATCACGAAGAACACGTTGGCGCCGGTCGCCTCGGCGACGTAGCCGCGGTAGTCCAGCATCATGGCGTCATGGAAGCCGTCCTTCTCCGCGCGGTGTTTGGAGAGGGTGCAGATCATGTACAGGCCGGCCGCCTTGGCATGGACCGGCGCGGTTTCCGGAGCCGGACGGCGCCACTTGGACAGCGCCAGACGGATACCCTTCATCTTGGCTTCCGGATCGAAATAGGACGGCCATTCCCAGGCAGCGATCGCCAGATGAATGGTGTTCTGCTGGGCAGAAACACCCATCATCTCGCTGCCGCGCCAAGCAACCGGACGGATATAGCCGTCGACGATGCCCATGGAGTCCAGGACCGCGCGTTTGGCCGCTTCGATTTCCGCCGCCGAAAACGGAATCTCGAAGTCCAAGGTGCCCGCCGACTTGATCAGCCGCGCGGTATGCTCCTGGGATTTGAAGATGTTGCCGGCATAAACGCGTTCGCCCTCGAACACGGAACTGGCATAATGCAGCCCATGAGTCAGCACGTGCACAGAGGCTTCGCGCCAGGGAACGAGTTTGCCGTCATACCAGATCGCACCATCGCGATCGTCAAATGGAATCAAAGACATGGTGTCGTTTCCTACCTGAAGTCGAAGAGTTCACGCCATTACAAACCATCGCGCAACCCGACGATCGTGTACTTTTGTTACCCTTATCAGGCCTCACGACTAACATTCGGAAGAAAGTAAGTCAACATGGTTGACGTAAAAAGCGTCGCGAATCCGCTCTTTCTCCGCGAGGAGGAATTGCGCCAGGCGATCGAGATGCTGTTCTTCGCCTACCGGGATTTCACCGGCGGGCCGGATGGCATGCTTGCGGAAATCGGGCTCGGGCGGGCGCATCATCGGGTGATCTATTTCGTCGGCCGCAATCCGGGCATCACCGTATCCGAGCTGCTGAAGATCCTGCGCATCACCAAGCAAAGCCTGAGCCGGGTGCTCAGCCATTTGGTCGAGGAGGAATACATCACCCAGACGCCGGGCGAGCGCGACCGCCGACAGCGTCTGCTGACCCTCACCGTCAAAGGCGTGGAGCTGGAGCGGCGGCTCACCGCCGATCAGCGCGAGCGCATCGCCGACGCCTTCCGCAAGGCGGGCGCAGATGCGGTGCAGGGCTTCAAGCTTGTGCTGCACGGCATCATCGACGCGCCGGACCGCGACCAGTTCGACGTCTCGGGTGGCCCCACCCACTTGCCCGCCGCCCGCAGCGGCGGCAAGCTCGTCGGCAGCAAGATCGCCGGCGGCAAGCGGTAGCCGCCATGAGCCAGGACGCCCCGCATATCCTGGTCGTCGACGACGACGCGCGGCTGCGCAACCTGCTGCGGCGCTTCCTGATGGAGAACGGGTTCCGGGTGTCCGTTGCCGCCGATGCCGCCGCCGCCCGGACGCAGATGGAGAGTCTGGTCTTCGACCTGATCGTGCTCGACGTGATGATGCCCGGCGAGAATGGGGTCGAGCTCACGAAGTCCCTGCGGGAGGACTCGCTTGTACCGATCCTGCTGCTGACCGCCATGGGCGAGAGCGCCGACCGCATCGCCGGGTTGGAGAGCGGTGCCGACGACTATCTGACCAAACCGTTCGAACCGCGCGAACTGGTGCTGCGCATCCGCACGATTCTGCGCCGCGTCGTGGCTCCGGTGGAGACCGTCGCGGAGGGTCCGGCCGGCGGCGAGATAACCTTCGGCGAGTTCCGCTTCGACCCCCTGCGCAACCTGCTCTGGCGCGGTGAGGAACCGGTGCGCCTGACCGAGTCCGAAGGCGCGCTGCTGGCGATCTTCGCCGCGTCTCCCGGCACGGTCTTCACTCGCGAGGATCTGGCGGACGGCGAGACCGGCGCCCCTGTCGGTGGCGTGGGTGTCGGTGGCGCGGGTATGGGCGGCGCGGGTATGGGCGGCGCGGGTTTGAGCGGCTCCGGCATCGGCGGCGGCAACGCCCGCACCATCGACGTGCAGATCACCCGCCTGCGCCGCAAGATCGAGCCCGACCCCAAATTCCCGCGCTTCCTGCAGACCGTGCGCGGACGCGGCTACGTCCTGCGGCCGGACAGCTAAGGCAGGGCTGCCTCCCGGCACTCCTTTTCCCATCCGGCTTCCTGGATCCTGCGTCCGGCGGGAGGCCCATGGGGTCCTGGATCGGCCCGGCCGGCCGTCCAGGAAGTCGATGAGGGTTGATACGGGGGAAACCGAACCGCCCCTTTGCTTGCCTCCCGCGACCGAACGTCTCCACAGGCGGGTAGCCGTTGCGATCCCCGGGCCGGATCGTCAGACTGGCCGCACTCCTTCCTGTCCGGGGGTCCGGCGACCCGATGGCCACCAGCACGCGCGATACCTCCACACCGACGGCGCCGAACACGGTCGAGCTGTTCACGCCGAAGCTCGTCACCGTGTTCCGCGAAGGCTATACGGCCGCCCATCTGCGGCGCGACGCGATCGCCGGACTGACGGTCGCCATCGTCGCCCTGCCGCTCTCCATGGCCATCGCCATCGCCTCCGGCGCCACCCCGGCCCAGGGGCTCTACACCGCCATCGTCGGCGGATTTCTGGTCTCGGCCTTCGGCGGCAGCCGGTTCCAGATCGGCGGCCCGGCCGGCGCCTTCATCGTGCTGGTCGCCGCCACGGTGCACACCCACGGCATCGAAGGCACGATCCTGGCGACCCTGCTGGCCGGGCTGATCCTCACCGCCATCGGGGCGCTGAGGCTTGGCACCTTCATTAAATTCATTCCCTATCCGGTCACCGTCGGCTTCACCGCCGGGATCGCGGTGATCATCTTCGCCAGCCAGATCCGGCCGCTGCTCGGCCTCACCCTGGCCGGACCGGAGCCGGGCCCATTGGCCGACAAGCTGCCGGCACTGGCCGCTTCTCTCGGCACCGCTCACACCGAAGCGATTGCGCTCTCCCTTGGCACCGTCGCCGTCATCATCGCCCTCAAACGGCTGCGGCCGAACTGGCCCGGCATGCTGGTTGGCGTCGCCGGCGCGGCGGCGGCCACCACCCTGTTCAGCCTAGATGTGGAGACCATCGGCAGCGCGTTCGGCGGCATCCCCCAAAGCTTCCCGGTGCCGGCATTGCCACAGATCAGTATCGGGAAGGTGATGGAAGTGCTGCCGGCGGCGATCTCCTTCGCCCTGCTCGGTTCCATCGAATCCCTGCTCTCCGCCGTGGTCGCCGACGGCATGACCGGCCGGCGGCACCGCTCGAACTGCGAGCTCGTTGCCCAGGGTCTGGCCAATATCGGGTCGTCGCTGTTCGGCGGGATCTGCGTCACCGGCACCATCGCGCGCACGGCGACCAACGTTCGCGCCGGCGCCCACGGCCCGGTCGCCGGCATGTTGCACGCCGTCTTCCTGCTGGCCTTCGTGCTGATCGCCGCCCCGCTGGCGAGCGACATCCCCCTGGCGGCCCTGGCGGGCGTGCTCGCCTTCGTCGCCTGGAACATGGTGGAGAAGCATGCCTTCCTCACCCTGCTGCGGGCGTCACGCGGCGATGCGGCGGTGCTGCTGGCGACCTTCGGGCTCACCATCTTCCGCGACCTGACCGAGGCGATCGTCGTCGGCTTCGCCCTCGGCTCGGTGCTCTTCATCTATCGCATGTCGAAAGTGACCGCCGTCGAAAGTGCGGTTCCCTTCGTCACCGAGGACGTGCGCGACGATCGCCCGGACTACGAGGAGGAGACGGCGGCGGACCACGAGACGGTGATCTACCGGATCTCCGGCGCCTTCTTCTTTGGTGCCGCAGCCTCGATCGGCTCGGTGCTCGACCGCATCGCCGACACCCACAGGCGCCTGATCCTCGACCTCTCCGCCGTGCCGTTCATCGACAGCACCGCGGCGAACACCATCGAGGGCTTGGCTCACCGTGCCGGACGCAGCGGCGTGGAAGTGGTGCTCACCGGGGTATCAGCGGAGATCCGCCGGGACCTCGCCGCCCATGGCATCGCGCCGCCGGCGGTCACCATCGCGCCGACGATCGAGGCGGCACTGGCCCGGCCGATCGCGGGCACGGCATCGGGATAGCGAGGACGCCGCCGGGAGCGTTCCCGCTGCACCGCGCCAGCACACCAATGCCCGGATCCAATGCAAGGTCGAGACGGGATGGCGAACGCGTCAGACCTCTTCGCCGGTGAACAGTTTCAGCACGGCGATGCCGTCCTCCGCCTCGTGCCCCCGCGCCGCCATGAGGCGGAACAGCTCGGCCGCCTGGGTCGACATCGGGATGGCCGCCTTCAGGTCGTGGGCAAGGTCGTGGACCATGTCTAGATCCTTGAGGACCTGCCGCAGATACCCCGCCGGGGCATAGTCGCGGGCCATCATTCGCGGCCACATCGCCCCCATCAGGTTGGAGCCGGCATAGCCGGTCTCCAGGGCGGCCTGCAGCTTCGTGGTGTCGACGCCACCGCGCTCCGCCAGGTTCAGCGCTTCCGCCAGCACGACGAAATTGGTCAGCACGCAGACCTGGTTGACCATCTTGGTCACCTGTCCGGCACCCACCGGCCCCAAATGCACCAAGCTGCCCGCCAGGCCGTCCAGAACCGGACGGGCCCGGGCGATATCGGCGTCGTCGCCGCCCATCATGATCGCCAGACTGCCGGCGCGCGCCGCCGGCGGTCCGCCGGAGACCGGCGCGTCGATCCAGCCTGAGCCACGCTCGCGCTTCAGACGCGCCGCCATTTCCTTGGTGCGCGCGACGACGGTGGTGGAGAAGTCGACCAGGATCGCCGCGCCGGACATGGCGGCGGCGGCCCCGTCGGCACCGAACAGCGCCGCCTCCAGGTCATCGGTCGTGGTCACGCAGGTCATGACCAGATCCGCACCCGCGGCGGCCGCGGCCGGCGTGCCGGCCGGAACGACGCCCCATGTCTCCGCCTCGTCCCGCAGCGCCGCCTGCGGGTCGAAGCCAGCGACGCTGTGTCCGAGATCGATCAGGCGGCGGGTGATCCCCTCCCCCATCAGGCCGAGACCGAGGAACGCGATGCGCATCGCCTGTCCTTCCTGCGTCAGTGGTGTCAGTGAAGCCGCGGCCCCTTGAGAAGCTGGCCGCGGGCGACCGAAGCGACGGTCAGGTCCAGGCGCTCGCCTTCGCGGATCACCGTGATCGGGATATCGGCGCCCGCCGGGCCGACGGACCAGACCCGACGGAACATCTCCGCCAGGGTCGCGACCCGCCCGCCACTGACCTTTTCGATGATGTCGCCGACCTGAACATCCGCCAGTTCGGCCGGCCCGTCATCGGCGAGGCCCGCCACCACCAGCCGGTCCTCGACCTCGGTGCAGTACATGCCGAGCCAGGGGCGCGGCACCCGCCCGGCCGTGCCGCTGGTCACCATGGTTTCGTAGACCGGTTTGATCAGGTCGATCGGCACGATCATGTTGCCGTCGATCGGCGTGTCGTCCCCGTGGCTCTGCTGGATGAACAGCGACCCGATGCCGACCAGCCGGCCGTCCTTGTCGAACAGCCCGGTGCCGCCCCAGTTCGGATGCGCCGGCGTGGTGAAGATCGCTTCGTCCAGCATGTACTCCCAGTAGCCGGCGAACTCGCGCACGGCGATGACCCGGGCGTTGATCGCCGACCGGCGGCCGCCATGGCCGACCACGATCACGGCATCCCCCTCTTCCACGTCGGAGGACACCCCCAGTTCCACCGCCGGCAGATCCACATGCCCCAGCGCCTGAACCAGACCGAAACCGGTCTCCTGATCATAGGCCAGAACGGTGCCCTGGAAGGCGCGCCCCTGATTGTCGGTGATCCAGATCGTTTCCGCCTCGGTGATCAGGTAGCCGATGGTCAGAACCAGACCGTCGGCGCGAATCACCACGCCGTTGCCCGACCGCTCCGTCCCCAGCACGGAGGCGGTGAACGCATCTTCGGGGATGTGGCAGCTCACGCCGACAACGGCGGAAAGCACATGGTTCAGGTCGAAGCCCATGTGTTCCTGGCGGGGGTGTTCGGGAAGCGGCGCGTCCTCGGCCATGTCTCGTCCGTTTTGGGTGAACCGGTTACTCTCAATCTAGCATGCATTCGGCATATTTCAGCCCGGCGGTGATCGTTCGGCGTGTCGACGACGGCGCAAACTGGATTACTCTGCACGGACGGTAACGACCGGGAACAGTCTGACGTGTCGAATAATTCCATATTGATCACCGGCGGCAGCGGACGTCTCGGGCATTTCGTCGTCGAGGCAATGCTGCCCGATCACACGGTCGAAGTCCTGGACGTGAGCGCGCCGAGCCAGGACGTGCTCTACCGCGAGGTCGACATGCGCGACATCGCGGCGGTGCGCAGCGCCGTGCGCGGCCACGAACGGATCATCCACCTCGCCGCGATCGACGACGGCGTCGACGTCCCCGACCACACCTATTTCGAAGTCAACGTCCAGGGAACCTGGAATCTGCTGCGTGCCGCCGAGGAGGAAGGTGTCGGGAAGGTCGTCCTCGCCTCGTCCGCCGCCTCCTACGGGTTCGCCAAGGATGCGCCGCCCGACTATCTGCCGATCGACGAGGCCCATCCTCAGCGTCCGCGCCGGACTTACGACTTGACCAAACTGCTGGTGGAGCGCGCCGCCGAGAGTTTCGCCAGACGGCATGCCCAGAGCGGTAGCGGCATCGCCTCGATCGTCTGCCTGCGCCCGACCCTGGTCGCACGGCCGGTCAAGACACCGCAGATGCTGGCGGAGCTGACCACGCTCGCCGCGGAGGATGGCAATCCCGGCATTGCGATCGACGCGCCGATCTATGGCGGCCTACCGCTGATGCGCAACTACGTCACCTCGCGCGACGCGGCCGCCGCCTTCCGGGCCGCCGTGGTCGCGGATACCGCGCCCTTCGCCGTCTACCTGATCGCCGCGCGGGACAGCATGGGCAGTGTCGACACCCTGGATTTCCTGAGCCGCGCCCATGGCTGGCATCCGACGATCCAGGACGAAAGCTGGTTCAGGCGGGTTGCGGCGAGCCCGTTCGACACCCGGGCGGCGGAACGAGACCTTGGCTGGGTCGCGCAGGATGACTGGAAGTCGGTCGTAAGCTCGCACGTCGGACCGGACTCTTGAGACTGCCGCAGGAAGACCCGAAGGCCTTCGAGGCGCGCATGCGCCAGGAGTTCCTGAAAAAGGAGAACCTGGCGAAGCTGTTCGCGCTCATCCAGCCCCATATGGACCGGGACGATCCGCCGCTCGTCTATATCCTCACCCAATCCGACCGGATCGGCCATTTCACGATCGAGCCGCAGATCCTGAAATCGCTCTATGGCGACCGCTACCGGCGCATTGTCGTGGTTACCCCGCCACTGACCCGACCGGGAACCAACGCCGCGATCCGCGCGTGCTTCCCCGATCCATTCGTGTGGATCGAGACCGACGATCCGGTGATCCATGCCATGGGCTTCATCGATGGCGGGCTCGCGGATTTCCAACTCCTCCACCTTCTGCTCAAGTCGCCCCGTCTGCTGATCGTCGATTTCTGGCGCCAGGTTGTCGGCGGCGTCAGGCCGGCCCGCATCGACCTACCGGACGATGTCAGGGCAAGAGGACACGCCCAGCTGCGCTCGATCGGGGTCGACCCGGATGCGCCATTCGCCTTCTTCCACATGCGCACGATGAAGTACCGCGAAGGCCTTGAGCATCATGGCCACCGCACCGCCAGCATCGAACGCTACGCCCCGTCGATCCGCCGCATCCTGGACGCGGGCTATCAGGTGGTGCGGATCGGCGAGACAGGGCTCGAGCCGGACGGCTGGATGGGTGACGGTTACGTCAGCCTGCCGGACGCGCTGCCCGACCTCGGCCCCGACGACCGGGCGGTCGATCTCGCGGTATTGGCCGATTCCGCCTTCGGGACGGCGCAGAATTCCGGGCCGATCTGGGTCGCCGCCGCTTTCGGCACGCCGACCCTGCGCACCAACACTCCGCTCGAACACCTGAACCTGCCGTATAACCGCGACCTCTCGCTGTTCAAGCACTACAGCGAGAACGGGCGCCGGCTCGGCTATGCCGAGATCCTCGACCGTCAGCTCCCCGCCGTGTTCCGCGACACCGAGTTCGAGGCGCTCGGGATCGACCTGGTGGAGAACGACTCGGAGGAAATCGACGCGGCGACCGCGGAGTTCCTGGCAATGCTCGGCGGCGCATCCGGAGGTCTCACCGGTGCCGCGCGGGACAGGTTTCTGGCGCTGGGATCACAGTATGAGACGCGGATCGGCGCCGATGTCCGACTGGTCGGTGAGAACCTGGACTTTTTCGGCTACGCCCACCCCTTCGGGAGCATCGCTTCCGCCATGCTTCAATTCGATCCAGAGTACCTGTCTTGAGCACCGAGGAAACAGCCCAGCCCCCGCAGGTCACCGCCGAGACGATGCGGGCGGCGACGGTCGAGACCGTCAAGCTGATCGCCCCCCATCTGGAACCGGGCGAACGGACATTGATCTACATCCTGTCCCAGTCCGATCGGATTGGACATTTCGGTCTCGAGACGCAGATCATCCGCACGCTTTTCGAAGACACGTACGACCGGATCCTAATCGTCACCGGCCAGATGTCGGCGCCGGGAACCAATCACTGGATCCGCGCCTGCGCCGGTCCGAAGATCCGGTTCGTCGAGACGGATAATTTCGACATCCTGCTTCTCGGCCAGATCGATGCGGGACTTCAGCGGATTTCGGCGCTCGACGCTCTCTTCGCCCGCCCCAGATCCATCATCACCCGCTTCTACCGGCACATTCTGGCGGGCGGTGCGGTCAAACCGCTGATCCTGGCCGAACAGGTGGAGGACATCGCACGCAACGCCCTGTCCGCGCGCGGTATCGACCCCGATGCGCCGTTCGTCTTCTTTCACAACCGCACGCTCGCCTATCATCCGACCATGGCCTATCACGCGTACCGCACGGCCGAGATTCGCAGCTATCAGCCGGCAATCGCCCGGCTGATCGATGCGGGATACCGGGTGATCCGGCTGGGCGAGCCCGGGCTGGATACAATGGATTTCCCGGCCGACGCCTATGTGAACGTTCCGGACTGGGACGGCGTGGATCGGGCCGTCGATCTGTTCGTCCTGGCGCGGTGCGCGTTCGGCCTGGCCCAGAATTCGGGACCGATCTGGGTCTCGGCCGCGTTCGGCCGGCAAGTGCTGCGCACCAATACGCCGTTCGAGCATCTGAACATGCCCTATCGGGACGATCTGTCGCTGTTCAAGCATTACCGACGGTCCGGCGCGCCTGACCGTTTGACGTATCGCCAGATCCTGGAGGCGGGCATCCCCGCCATTCTGCAGAGCCAGGACCTCGCGGCGGCCGGCTATGAGATCGAGGAAAACACGCCGGAAGAACTGCTCGCGGCGACCGAGGAGATGCTGGAGCGCGTCGCCGGAACCTGGCGGCGCGACCCGGATCTGGACGCCCGGTTCCGGTCGCACGGCGCCGACTACGAGGCACGGATCGCCGCCGATCCCGAGATGCGACGTCAGACCCTGGACTTCTACGGCTATGCCCACCCGTACGGCTCGCCGGCCCGGGTCACGCTGGAGACGCATCCCCGGTTCCTCGACTGAGCGAACCGGGGCACACCGCCTCGGGTTAGGCCGATCGACGGGCCACCGTCAGGAACTCCTGTACCTCGCCACGCAGCGTCTTCGCCTGTTCCGACAGGTTGGACGATGCTTCGCTGACCTGTCCGGCCGCCCCGTCCGTCTCCCGCGCCGACTGCGCGACGGCCTCGGTGCTGCGGGCGACCTCGCGGGTTCCGGCGGAAGCCTCCTGAACATTACGGGAGATCTCGTTCGTCGCCGCCGATTGCTGTTCCACCGCCGCGGCGATCGAGCCGGTCACCGTCGATACTTCGGCGATCGAGGACACGATCGTCTGGATCGCGCTGACGACATCGGCCGTCGCATCACGGATGGCACCGACCTGTTCCTGAATCCGCTGGGTCGCGCTCGACGTCTCGTTGGCCAGCGACTTCACCTCGGTCGCCACCACGGCGAAGCCTTTACCGGCATCGCCGGCCCGCGCCGCTTCGATCGTGGCATTCAGGGCAAGCAGGTTGGTCTGCTCGGCGATGTCGGTGATCAACGTGCCGACCGCACCGATTTCCTCCGCCGCCTGGGACAGCGTGCTGACGAGCTTGTCGGCAGCCTCCGCCTCCCGGCTGGCGGCACCGGTGACCCGGCCGCCCTCCTGAACCTGACGGCTGATCTCCAAAATGGATGCCGATAGTTCCTCCGCCGCCGAAGCGACCGTCTCCACGTTGGAGGATGCCTCCTCGGTGGCGGCGGCAACGCCGGCGACCTGGCGCGTGGTCTCGCTCGCCTGGGTTTTCAGGTTGCCCGATGTCGATTGCAACTGACCCGCGGCCGCGGTGACCCCGTCGACCACGGACCAGACCTTGGCCTCGAACCGGTCGGTCAACTCGGCGAAGGTGGCGATCCGCCGCCCCATGCTCGCCGTCGCTTCATTGATCCGATCGGCGCTGTGCCGGTACAGGCCGTTCAGCCCCTCGGGCCGGATCAGGCGATAGAACTTGCCCTGCTCGACGGCTTCCAGGGCGGCACCGGCTTCGCGCACGAAGGCATCCGACACGTCCACCATCCCGTTGATCGCCCAGAGCATCCGGCCGATGGGACCGGTCTCGTCGATCAGAATGAGACGCCGCTCGAAATCGCCCTTGGCGATGGCGGCGGCGACGTCGGTCGCCCGCGTGATCCAGCGTCGGATCCGGCCGAGGAACACGAAACCGGCGATCCCGGCCAGTGCGGCGACGCCGGCACAAGCGGCCGCGGCGAGCGACGCCTGCGGAATCGGAAGAAATGGCAGGACAACGCTTGCGACGGACGCGACAATGACGACCGCCAACGCCGCGCGCAGCCTAGATAGAGAGCACGAACCGGTCATAGCTGGTCTCCTTCTTCGCAAGGATATTGGTCAGTTCCGCGTGAGCGGCCTGCATGCCGTCCTTGCGATTGGCGGGGGCGTCCTCGATGGCCTTCAACTGCTTGTAGAGACCGCTGACCGTCGCCACGGCATCGGGTCGCGGTTTGCGACGGTTGGAGTGGTAGCTGACGATCTTGCCGGACGCGTCGCGGCTCGGCGTGACATGGGCGAAGACCCAGTAATGATCGCCATTCCTGGACAGGTTGAGCACATAGGCGAAGATCTCGCCGCCGGCGCCGATCGTGTCCCACAGCAGCTTGAAGACCGCGCGCGGCATGTCCGGATGGCGAATGATGCTGTGCGGCGCTCCGATCAGTTCACGCTCCTGATATCCGGCGACGCGCAGGAAGACATCGTTGCAATAGGTGATCCGGCCCTTCGGGTCGGTCTTGGATACGATCAACTCTCCGTCGCGAAACGGCGCTTCGCGCCCGGTCGGCCTTACCTTGACCTTCGCCATGGCCACTCTCTCTCCCATTCGGTGCAGAAACACCCGGCCACAGTATCAGCGTTCAGGTAAACAGAAACTGAACAATTTGGATTTTGATCTCGATCAAAACATTGAATTTCAGATACTTACCATGCATCTGGCGGTGACGCGGGGAACCGGTTCGGACCGCCGGAGCACACCGGCAGGAAGCGCCACCCACTAGACCGATGATTGCCGTCGTCGAGCCGGCAATCCGGAACCGACACCCCGTCCTGGAAATGATTATGATGGGCGCGAATCCAGCGGCGACCAGAGCGAGTCCAGATGATCGATCACGTCTCCATCCCGGTCAGCGATCTGGCCAGAGCGGCCGCATTCTGGGAGCGCGTACTGATGCCCCTCGGCCTGACACGCGTCGTCGAACGGGAGCGGACCGTGGGATTCGGCAAGGCCTATCCGGAATTCTGGCTGAACCAGCGGGACGACCTGGCGCCGGCGGCGGACAATCCCGGCTACCATATCTGCCTGCGCGCGCCGGACCGGGTGGCGGTCGATGCGTTCCATGCCGCCGCCCTGGACCAAGGCGGGCGCAGTGACGGTGCGCCAGGCCCGCGTCAGGCGGCAATGACGACCTATTACGGCGCGTTCATCCGCGACCCGGACGGCAACAAGGTCGAGGCGGTCACATTCCCTCGGCCGTAACCGGCTCCATGGACGTGGCCGACATGCGCTCGACCCGCCAGGTGGCGACGGTGAGCCGCAAGGTCAGCAGGGCCATGCCCAGACCACTTGCCGCCACGCCGGCCCAGACCACCGCCTGTGGCAGATTGGCCATGGAGAGTCCGGCCCAGGCGATCACGATGCCGTCCATGCCCAGGGTTCCAGCGAACAGCAGCCCGACCAGGGCTGCCGTCGCCGCCGCCACAATTGTGGAGGCCATGGTCATGCCCCCAGGGGGCGGATCCCGGCCGCCGGCAGGACAGTCGCCTGATGCGGGCCGAGAATTTTCCACGCGACCCGGCCGACGATGAGCATGGTCACGAGATAAGCCGGGATCAGGATCCACGCCGCGGTCGAGCCGAATTCCGAGATCCAGATGATCGCGCTGATGGCGCCGATGCCATAGGCGGCGGTGATCAGCAGCGCCATGATGGTGGTGGAGAAGTATCCCGCCTCGGGATTCGGCAGGCGGTGAGTGACGCGGGCGGCCAGCGGCGTGGCAACGATGGCGATCGCCGACAGGCTGACGGCCAGCACCAGGGTGATCAGGGGCGAGGACATGGGAACGAATGCCAATGCTCAGAGCGAAGGCCGGCCACCGAGCATAAGCCGACCGGCAACCGTAGATATCGGCACAATCCAGGAAATTGATTAGCGAAGAAATCGCATACCGCGCCCCGCGAAAAAAGCATGACTCGACGCCGAATTCTTCCTAGCGCAATCCGACCAGGGTCATCGGCGCCTGGGCGACATAACGGTTTACCGCCGTCAGATCAGGCATCCGCTCGGTCCAGGCGATCAGGTCGCGACCGGCCTGCAGATCGGCCTCGGTGACGGTGTAGGCGTACTGTTTGCCGGGTCGCTCCCACTCGCAACAGGTTCCGGCGGCGAGTTCCGGGTCGGTCAGCATCGCCACAGTCGGCACCGGCGGCGAGCCGGTGGCATACAGGGTCAGCGCATCGTAGTCGTCGTCGACCAGGGCCAACGCCGCACCACGCGCCTTTGCCTGCTCCAGACGCAGCCGGTGCGAGATGTGGTCATCGAAGACGCAGAGCGTGCCCTGCGGCAGGATCTCCAGATCGCCGGCATCGCTCCAGTCGCCGAGCCTGTACTCGATCCGACGATCGCGCAGCCGGCCGTCCTCGCGCATGACGTCGAAGGTGATGATCCGCGCGTCGGGTGCCGCTTCGGCCATCAGCCAGGAGGAATGGCCCCTGAAGGTCCCGCATTCGACGATGGTCGACGGCCGCAGCAATGCCGCCACCGCGAACAGCCAAGTCGAGGAGTTCCGCATGGTGCCGCCCGCGTTGTCGCGCAGTGGCCGCCGCCCGTAGCTCCGCTCGAACGCCTCGACGACAGCCCCCGCCTCGGGAGCGTCCGCCGGCAGCACCCCGCGCTGCGCGAGCGCCCCTCTCAGGGCGTCGACCCGCATCGAGACCGCATCCCGGGCGCGCCGGACGAGCGCATCGGTCACCAGATGCCGGCCAACCTCGCGCGCGGCCTTGCCGGTCGCGCGCGGCGCGGACTCGACCCCACGGACGGTATAGATCTGACGGGCCTTGGGCATGGCGCTCACGCTTCTCCAGGTGGCTCGATGTTGCACAGTCGATCAGCCTCGGCACTGATCGTCTCGACCAGCGCCTCCATGTCCGCGCGGCCGAACCGTTCCACATCTTCGATCGCGGGCAGGAGCCGGATGGTGATCTCGCCGGGATGGCGCAGCAACGACTTGCGCGGCCAGTAGCAGCCGGAATCGAGCGTGACCGGCACCACGGGTATCTTGAGGTTGCGGACCAGGGCGATCATGCCGGCATGGGCGACGCCGCGCTCGCCGACCGCGACCCGGGTTCCCTCGGGAAAGATCAGCAGATGCCGGCCTTTCCCGGACTCCACCCTGGCGCTTTCGAGCATGCTCCGCAGTGCCGACGCACCGCCGCCGCGCTCCACCGAGACCATGCGCGACCGGCGCAGGAACCAGCCGAACAACGGCACCGCGTCGAGCTCCCGTTTGTAGATGATGCAGAGTTCAGGGACGATTGCGCTCATCACAAAAGTCTCGAAGGCGGACTGGTGCTTGCAGGCAAGGATCGCCGGACTGTCCGGCAGATGCTCGCGCCCCTCGACCCGGTATCGCAAGCCGCAGATTGTCGCAAGCAGTCCCGCGGTTCCGCGCGACCAGACCCGGCTGATTCGACGCACGAAGCGACCGTCGTCCCCGCGATGGAACAACGCATTGACCGGAATTGTGGTCGCCATCAAGACCGACCACACCATCCAGATCACGTTGAACAGGGAGGAACGGAGATAGATCACGCAGGCACCGTCAGCAAATACACCGTTTGTCTTACGCAGTTCGCGGCCGAAATAAAACACCCCACCGGCTAGCGCAGTGCGAAAACCCGTGGCCGTGGAAGAGGATACTTGGGACCCTCGCAAGCTCCGCGCTATAGGAGACGGCCAGTCCCGCAAGCCAGAGGCACGCTCCGTGACCCGATCCGTTGCCGCGTTCGCCGCCGTCTCGTTCGCACTCGCCGTCATCCTAGGCGCGATCGGCGCTCATGCCATCGGGGACGACCCCGCTGCCCGGGAACTGTGGCGCACGGCCTCGTCCTGGCATATGGCAAACAGTCTCGGCCTGCTGGCGCTCGCAGCCCTGTGGCCGCAAATGAACCCTCGACCTGCGGTTGCCGGCACGCTGTCGATCGCACTCGGGACGATGGCGTTCTGCGGGTCGGTCTATGTCCAGGCCGGCGCCGGATCCGCCCCGGTCCCGATGCTGGCTCCCGCCGGCGGCACGCTGCAGATCCTCGGCTGGCTGCTCGTGTCGATCGCCTTCCTGCGTGGCCGTCCCACGGCGTAGACCACCTGCGGCGCCATGACACAAGCCGGCTTCACCCGCGCGCCCCATATCCCCTTGGTGAGCGGAAACGCGGGAGCGGAGTGTCATGGCATCCGAACGGGCAGCGGTCCAGACCCAGTTGCCGGCCGACAGCCGTCTCCACGACCGCGTCGGCCCGGACGACTTCCTGGACTGCTATTCGGTCCGGGCGGATTTCGAGCCGCGGCCGGCAGCGGAAATCATCGTCCAGTTCCCGGGCTGGGCCCGAGCCCTGTTGAAGGTTCGTCGGGCGCTCACCGCCCCGTTCGGACTGTCGAATGACGGGCCGGAGGCGGCCGACAAACTCGGTATCTTTCCCGTCGAACAGGAAACCGAGCGGGAAATCATCGCCGGCTTCAATGACCGACACCTGAACTTCCGGATCTCGGTCTACGCAGAGAGTGGCCGTGTCTACCTGGCGACGTGGGTCCATCCACACAATCTGGGGGGTCGGCTCTATCTTGCCGCCATTCTCCCGTTCCATATCGCCATTGCGCGGAATGCCTTGAACCGCGTGGCGGCCCTGTATTGCGCACGCGCAGCGTAATGCACCTCGCCGAGCCTGCCGTATTTTCTGTATGAATCGTGGTTCACGATAACAAACAGATGCGAGGAAACGGGCATGGTCGATCGGATGAAGGACAAGGTGGTGGTGGTGGCGGGCGCAGGCTCCGTCGGCCCCGGCTGGGGTAACGGCAAGGCTTGTGCCGTGCTCTACGCCCGCGAGGGTGCCACGCTCTACCTGATCGACCGAGACAAGGCGGCGGTGGACGAGACCGCCCGGTTGGTCGCCGAGGAAGGAGCCAAGGTCCATGCCGAGGCCGGCGACCTGACCAACGACGACACGGTGGAGCGGCTGCTTGCCGACTGCGTCGAGCGGTTCGGTCGACTCGACGTGATGCATAATAATGTCGGCGGCTCCGCTCCCGGTACGGTCGAGGAGATGAGTCCCGCGACCTGGGACGCCCAGATGGATCACAACCTGAAGACCGTCTATCTCGGTTGCCACCACGCGATCCCGCATATGCGCAAGAGCGGCGGCGGGGCGATCATCAACGTGGCTTCGGTTGCGGGCTATCGCCATATCGGCACACCGATCCACGCCTATGCCGCCGCCAAGGCCGGTGTCGTCCAGCTCTCGCGAGCGATCGGCGTCAGCTATGCCAAGGAAAAGATCCGCTGCAACACGGTGGTCCCGGGGCTGATGCACACCCCGCTGGTCGAGGCCCGGCTGGCCCATCAGCGCGGCAACAATGACGCCGAGGCCCTAATCGCCAAACGCAACGCCCAGGTCCCCATGGGCTATATGGGGGATGCCTGGGACATCGCCTATGCCGCGCTGTACCTGGCCAGTGACGAGGCGAAATACGTCACCGCGACGGAGATCGTGGTCGATGGCGGATTGGTCATGAGCGCGCCGATCTGAAGATCACCGCCGATCACGTTCACCTGAGTCCGGCGCGAGGCCATTTCGGCGGCCTCCCCGGGCTCCTACCTTCTTACGAGTACCGTCGTGAGGAGGCCACCATGGGTGACGTCATCGCATTCCCGGTCTGCCGCCGTCGTTCAGCCGTCTGGACGCCGGATGATCTCGCAGCCCTGGACCGTCTCGCTGCCGAAATGCCGGGGGCGACAGAGTGGGAAATGGAACCGGACGGAACCCGCGCCTTCGTCCTGGGCGCCGAGGACGAGACCCTGCTGATCGTGCGCCGCGCCCCGGGCGGTCTCGCCATATCCCGGGGGTGGGAACGCGTCCACGGCTGAACGAAGACGGTCAGCCGGCCTCCGCGGCGGCGATAAGACGGCGAAGCGTTTCGATCAGCACCGGAATGTCGATCGGCTTCTCGAAGGCGGCGGCGGCGCCCAACATCTGCGACATCTTCACATAGTCGATCTCGGCCGATGCTCCGAACCCGGAGATGATGACGATCGGCAGATCCGGTCTGACCGCCTTCACCCGCCTCAGCACATCGAACCCGTCATAGTCCGGCATCAGGACATCGGAGACCACGGCGTCGACGTCCGTGAAGGTGTTCGCCACACCGGGCCCCGGATCGCCGCGACCGGGCACCACGTCGAACCCGGCGGCCTCCAGATGCTTGGTCAGCCACTGATGGGTGGCCGGTTCATCCTCGAACAGCAGAACTCGTTTCATGGGCGTTGTTGGTCCGTGGTAGGGAGGCAGGAACGCACAACCGACACTATGATCGGCGGTTTCCGTTCACTCTATATCCGCGACACCATACACGCGAGCGCGCTTGACGCCATGCCGCCGACGCGTACGGTGAACAGGCAGTCGGCACACGGGAGGGCGCTATGGCCTTCGATATCTTCGGCGACGAGCGGGAGGACACCGGGTCCGAGCCGCAGTATCAGACGATCACCCGGCTCGACAAGGTTGCGATCCTGGTCGGTCTGCTCGACGCCACGATCGACCACGAGCGGAACAAGGACACCCCGTTCGAAGCGCCCGAGTGGTTGGTGAAGCATTATCCCCATGTCCACCCGAACGACCTCGACCATGTGCTCGACGCCGGCCGCCACGCCCTGACCCGGCTGGTCGGTTAGCGATCCGCCTCCGCGCCTTCGACTTCCTGGACGCGCCGAGCGCGATCCAGGATCCACGTGCGGGCTCCATTCAAGATAGGACCTGGATCCTCCGGACCTAGGCCGACCGTTCAGGAAGTCGGGTGGTTCCGGGCGTGGAGCCTTCAGGCCGGACTGAGCTGCTGCAGGAACTTGCCGAAGGTCATCAGTCCCTCGGGCCACGGTCCAGGGCCGCTATCCGGGGCGACATGGCCGGTTCCCCGAAGATCGACCAGCCGGGAGCCCCAGGCGGCGGCCAGATCCTCCGCCACGCCGAAGGCGCAGTGCGGATCGTTCCGGCTGGCCAGCACAAGCGAAGGAAACGGCAGCGGGTCACGCGGCAGCGGCCGATAGGAGGCCGCCACCTGATGAACAGGTCCCGCCGCCTCGATATCCGGCACCGCCGCCAGGAAGGCGCCGCGGACCTTGCCGCCCGCAAGTTGGGGGGCGGCATGGACCGCAGCTAGCGATCCGTAGCCATGGCCGACCAGAACCACCGGACGACCGGCGCGGGCGACGGCATCCGCGATCGCCGCGGCATACGCCTCGCGCGCCGGCTCCGACCAGTCGTCGAGCCCGACCCATTCCGCGGTCCGCAATCCGGCCTGCCAGCGGGCGTACCAATGCTCTTCCGTCCCACCGCCAAGCCCCGGCAGGACCAGAATCGTCGCCTCAGAAGATTTCATGCCGTTCCACCAAGTCTGCCTATGCTGCGCCGCCGAGCGCGGATTTCGGGAGCACCACGTGGATGCCCTTCTCCTGGTTCACGAGTTGGGTGACGCGGACGTCGGCCGCAAGACTCATCAGCATGAACGCCTGACTACGCGATAGATTTGTGGTGTCGACGATCCAGTCGATCATCTGCCGCAGCGCGTGGCTCGCCGCATCATCCAGGTCCGCATTCATGCCCATGGTGATCCGGGCATCGGGTGTTTCGGCATGCGGATAGTCCCAGGACAGGTCCTTGCGCAGGTGAACCTCGATCTCGCCCTCCAGCGCCGTTTCGATGGCGGTGACACAGACCTCTCCGTCTCCCTGCACTCCGTGCCCGTCGCCGAACGACAGCTTCGCCCCGTCGGTCCAGACCGGCAGATAGAGGGTGGTGCCGGCGATCAGTTCCTTGTTGTCCAGATTGCCGCCGTTCTTGCGCGGCTGGATCGTCGAGATCGCGCCCCAGCCGGCCGGCGGTGCCACGCCGATCACGCCGAAGAACGGCCTGAGCGGCAATTCCGTGCCCCAGGGCAGACGACCGATATTGCGCCCGGCGTCCAGATCCACCGTCATGCGGTCGGGCTCGTCGAAATCCTCAGGCAGCGCGCCGGCCAGCGGCCTGACCTTGGTATAGCCCCAGTCCTGGCGCAGCTTGATGTCGTGCAGCCGGATCTCCAGGACGTCGCCCGGCACCGCACCCTCCACGGCGATCGGGCCGGTCAGCAGGTGGCCCGGCATGCGGCGCTCGGAGCGGGCATGGATGTCGAGAAGCTCCGGTGGAATGTGGTAGCCGTCGCCTGGAAGATCCTCGGGCGCGCCGGAGACGGTCTCGACCGTCACCGTGTCGCCGCTGGCGATGGTGAGGACGGGTGCCATCCCCGCGTCGAACCAGCCCCAGTGGCAGGTCTCCGGCGAAGCCTTGAGAAGATGATGGGTCATGCAGTCCCCCGTCGGTCGGCGTTGCGGAATTGCCGATGATGATGCGACGGACGTCGTTCGACCGCAATCGACGGCGCGTGGCCGGGATTGACGCCCGAATTGTCGGTTGTATCGGTAATTTTTCTTACCGGACGGAAAAACCGCTCAGATCAGCCCGCCGCGCAGACTCCATGGCGCCGCCATCGGCCGGATCATACCGGCGATTGTCTGCTCCTCGTCGTCGACATCGAGCATTCGGCAGATCTCCGGCCAGACGGCCGCCGGTGCCTCGCGCAACCCACCTTCGTCGACCGTGTGAATACGCTCCGGGTCAACGCCGAAACCAGCCACCCGCCGCTCGAACGCGTCGAGCGCCTTGCGCGCCGCATCGATCACCTGCGGCATCGCCCCGGCGCCAACGGCTCTCGCCACCGCCTCGGGATCCCGGGTCAGGAGCAGCAGGTCGATACCCGGCGGGTTCAGCAGGGGAAACATGGGGCCACTCGGATCATACAGGACCACGGCGGGTCTGCCGGTCGAGGTCCGAAGCGAGGAGAAATACGAGGCCAGCGCGGCCCCCCCCTGCTCACGCGCCAGGGCCAGCAGTGCGTCACCCGTGCGCGGCCCGCCAGAGGCCGCATCCACCGCCCGCCGGGCCACGGCATGGAGCGCGTTCCCCAGGGTGACCGGCGGTAGAGCGGCAATATCCGGGTGACGGCCCAACTCTGTCATGAACCGGTTTGGATCGGTCACCGGTCCTGCGATCAGGAGAAAATTACGCATCTACCATTCCCATGGGGCAACGGGCGACAAGCATCGCGGCACATCGTGAAAGAGTTTCAACCGTTTCGCGTTCGACTGCAAGTCTTGGTGGAAAGATGCCCGCGAATCGTTGCAATGCTTATATTTTCACCACAACGATCTTGACCGAAACTGCATACAAGCGATCATATAGAGAGACCAACTCAGGGTTTGTACAATGTTCAACGGCAGCCGCATAACCGGCTTGATCGGCATCACCACTCACTGGATCGATGAGAGTGGGCAGGTAGCCGATTTGGCGGCGAAGCTGGGACGGCTGGGCGAAGACGTCAGCGAATTCGCCATCCATACGATGGGCTGGATCCGCTGCACGACCATCGGTGCCTTCGAGGAATATTCCTTCGACACGCGGTCTGTTCGCATCGGCGCGCTCGATACCTTGTTGCACCGACTGACCCATGAGGAGGCGCAGACCTCGGATAGCTTGCGCCTGCGCTGCATCGAGGTCACGACGCCGCTTGGCACCACGAAGATTTCCGACGATCGGCCGAGCCGGTTGATCAGCCTGGTTCTGAAATGCATGGAAATCGCCGATCCACGATCGCCCCAGGACTCGATCCGGCGCGGTCGCTTGGACGTCGCCAGCCTGACCTCTCTCGGTGATCCGGTCGCGAACAAGCTGATCGCGGCCTGGCGCGAGTCCAGTGGCGCCCTGGGCGCGCCGGTCTCCGAATTTCTGGCGGACCGGGGCATCGAACGCAGCATCAAGGTCATGGTTCCCCATGGCGAGACATTCCGGCTGCTGAGTTACAAGGGATCGCCGAACGCGCCGTGGGACCCGGCGACCTGGCGCGGCTTCCAGGGCGGCACGCTGGATCAGGTCGTACCCGATCGCGGCATGATCGAATCCGTCAAGGCATCCACCCGAAGCGCGCTGGACGCCCGCGAACCGGTGGTTGAGCACTGCGAGGGCGTGGTATTGGCCAGCGACGGCCTCAAGGAGTTCGAGTGGTACCGGATATCCGTCCCGGTCGACCTCCCGAAGAGCCGCTTCCAGCCCGCCGGCCAAGCGGTCATCGCCCTGCTCACGCCGCTGCCGCAGGCCCGCCGAGCGGCCTGAACGCGACCGCCCGGCTCCGGCGCTCCTGTCCTTCGGCAACGCCTGCCCGCCGGTCCGTCAGGCGATCCGCCGACGTTCCTCCTCGCGATAGACCAGCGGCACGTCGCCCGCGCTGTGCGACAGCGTCTGCCGGGCGATGTAGTCGGAATCCTTGGCGATCAGCACCCATTCCCGCTTCTCCGGACGGGCCGGGTGGGTCCACACGATGCTGTCGAGGATATGCTGTATGTCGTAGCTCTTGGACACCAGGCCGCGCTCCACCATCACCTTCTCGGTGACACTGACCATTCCGACACGGCCCCACCGCGCATGGGCCATGGAGCCGGCGGCGATGCCGAGGATCTTGGGGAAATTCGTCTGACGGCCGCGCAGGTCGGGGCGCACCCAGAGCCCACCGGTCCAGTACACCTTCTCGCCGATCCGCGAGGCATAGGCGTCGGCGTCGCCCTGGATGCTCATCCGCTCGCCCGGGACCATCTGCTCGGCCGGGTTGCTATAGAACAGGCTCAGGGTTTCGAGCTGGTCGGCGAGCGACGTCACGGTGAAACGGTACAGCCGCACGCCGATCGTCGCGGCGATTCCGTCCGCGTCGCGCACCGTCAGGCCGATACAGTCCCCCACCTTGGCGGGCTTGAACTGACTGTCGAAGGCGCTCGGCACGTATTTGCCGACTTCCCTCAACCGTGACTTGAAGGTATCGATATCGTCGCAGGCCTTCAGGTCGAGCTTGCGCTGATGAAAGTCGCGGTCGACGCGAATCAGAGATTCCTGGATCTCGCCGCGTCTTGACTCGCATTCTGCATGGATTGGCCCGATTCCGGCCAGGAATGCGCTCTCAGCCATCGTGATGTCCCCAACTGCCGCTGGTGCGAAGAGTTCAACCCTAGGGAGACAATCGAATGCGGGCGATGGGAAGCCCGCGACTCGCGGGACGCGTTGACTTCGACCGGTCTATGAAATCACTGGGCGATCCGCGACTCGGATACCGGCCACGATAGGTCTTCGAGGGCCCTGTGATTTCCCACACGCCGATCTCCCATCTCCGTCCGACGGCGAAATCGGCTAGGCTCGGCGGATCGAAGGAAAGGGGATGCTATGAGCGAAACACCCAAGACCGGCATCGATGCGATCGACAGTTGGCACGCCCATGTCTATTTCGGCGCGGAGACGGCCGCGGCGGCGCGTGACCTTTACGGGCGCGTCGAGGAGGCATTTCCGTTGGCCGAGATGGGCCGGTTCCATGAGAAGCCGGTGGGCCCGCATCCGATGTGGAGCTATCAGATCGCCTTCGCGCCGGATCAGTTGGCGGAGATCCTGCCCTGGCTCGCTCTCAACCGGGGCGGCCTGGACGTCTTCATCCACCCCAATACAGGCGACGGCCTCGCGGACCATCGCGACCACACGGTCTTTCTCGGGAAGTCCTACCCGCTCATCCTGTCGATCTTCGACTGAGAGAGGTCAGGCGGTCTGGCGGCTGTCCGACGCGGCGTGGCGGCTGCGCTGGGTGACCATGCGGCCATGCAGATCGGTAATGATCCGGCTGCCGGTCTTGGTGAACAGGAACGGCAGCACGCCGTGCACCATGCAGGCGAACCCGCCGAGGATCATGCGGGCGCCGAAGCCGCTCGCCATGCCGAAATGCTCGACATAGGTCTCGCCGACACTCTCGGGATGCTGGGTGAACAGACGCATGACGGTCTCCTTCTCAACGGGCTGAGCCAATTGTGCCTGCATTCACCGCGAAGTAGTTTGCTTTTATTGTAATATCTCGGTCGATCTGTAGAATATTTTACTATGGATTACGTAGATCATAAAATACTGAACCTTCTACAGGATGACGCGGGGCTGGCATTGGCCGAGATCGCCGAGGCGGTCGGGCTGTCGACCACGCCGTGCTGGCGCCGGATCCAGCGCCTGGAGAAGGATGGGGTGATCCGCCGTCGAGTGGCGCTGCTGGACCGCGAGAAGATCGCGCTCGGCGTCACGGTCATCGTGCGGGTCCGAACCAACCGCCACGACATGGAGTGGCTGGAGCAGTTCGCCCGCACGGTCGAGGATATCGACGAGATCGTCGAGGTCTACCGGATGAGCGGCGATATCGACTATGTGCTCAAGGTCGTCGTGCCGGATATCGCCACCTACGACGCGATCTACAAGCGTCTGATCACCGCGGTCCCGCTGATGGATGTGAGTTCGAATTTCGCGATGGAGGAGATCAAGTTCTCCACCCGCCTGCCGCTCAGCTACGCACAATAACCGCGTCGAGTGCCGGCGGCGCATTCAGGGGCGCCGGCTCCGGGTTGATCGCATCGCCCTGGCCGTCCTGCGGTCCCACATCCGGGATATCGGAATAGGCCCGCACCCGGTTCCGACCGGCCCGCTTGGCTTCGTAGAGTGCGGTATCGGCCATGGCGATCAGGGTCGCTTCGTCCCGGTTCGGCCCGGCGGCGACCCGGACCAGCCCGGCGCTCAGCGTATGGGCGATCATCGCCCCTTCGTAGCGCGTCGGCGTGTCCGCGAAGCGCTGGCGCACCCGCTCGGCAACGCTGCGCGCGGCCGCATCCGATTCCGCCTCAAACAGCAGGACGAACTCTTCGCCACCGAAGCGGGCGGTGACGTCGTTGGCGCGAAACTCCCGGCGCAGCAGGGCGGCGAGATGGGTCAGCACGGAGTCACCGGCCCCGTGGCTGAAGGTGTCGTTGATGTTCTTGAAGCCGTCGAGGTCGATCAACGCCAGCCAAAGCTTGCCCGGCCACAATCCGCCCTGCTTCAGATGAAGCACCTGATTGTCGAATCCCCGCCGGTTCAGCAGACCCGTCAGCGCATCGCGACTGGCGGCATGTTCGGCGGCCACGCGGCGCACTTCCTGACCGCGCAGCCACTGTGCCAGCGACGCGCTCAGCAGCAGACTCTCGAACACCATGCCGACGAAGGTCAGCCGGGCGACAAAGATATGCGACACCGACAGGAACGGAATGAACTCGGCACTGACACAGATGATCACCAGCGAGGACAGGGATACAGACCCCCAACCAACCACCATCCAGGACGCATATCGCAGCCCGTCCCGTCGCCACGCGGTCCAACTCAGCCAGGTGATATAGAGCGGCATCGAGATCAGCGAGAAATAGGTCAGCGCGGTCTCGGCCGTCGGCAGCTTGGTCGGGAATGCCAGGACCGTGGCGATCGCATAAAACGCCACGGCGACCCGCAGGACCTGATTGTGCCGCGGGTGCAGGCGCTCGATGTCCAGGTGGCGCCGGGCGAACTCGAACGCCGAACCGGTCAGCAGAAACATCGCCCAATTGAACCCGAGATGCTGGAACCAGGAATTGCCGGGGAACAGCAACTGCAGGCCGACCCCGGAGAAGATCACGTAGGTACAGGCGACCCCCGTCATATAGACCGCGTAGACGATCATCCGGGCCTGGCGCATGAAAAGGCCGTACAGGAACCAGAAGCAGGCGGCGGTCGCCAGGCAGCCGATCCAGAAGACGAAGAACGCCGTATTCGCCACCGTATGGCGATCGAAACCGCTCTCGCTCCAGAGCCGCAGATTCAGATGAATGGGGATGGGGTGACTGTTGCCGAAGCGGACCACCACCTCGGCCCGCTCTCCGGCCGGTACTGTCAGCGCCGCCGCCGGTCCGGCATAGGCCAGCGGGCGGTCGACATAGGGCAACATCGGGTCGTAGTCGGCGCGCTCGGTCTGTCCGTCTTCAAAGACCGCATACGCGGTGAAATCGGTCAGACGCATGATGTCGTGGGTGACGACGATCTTCCGCGCCTCGTCGGAGTCGTTCAACACCGCGAAATGCATCCAGATCTGGGCCTCGGTCAGCCCGCGTTTGAAGGTAGCCTTCGTCGCCAGCTCCCAGCCGTGCGACCGCAGGGCGGCGTCCAGCGACATCCCCGCGCCGGTCTCCACCAGGAATTCAGATCGGTCCAACAGGCCCGTATCACTCTCGATCGAGGAGAGCGCAATCGGCCCCAGCGCCGACCGCTCGCCGCAATCCGCCGGGCTCGCGACCATGGTGAGACAGGCGAGCAGAACATAGAGGCTCAGGCGACCAGGCATGCCGTTTCCATCGGATCTCGAGCGATCGGCGCCCCGATCCATTAGACTGCGCCCCAGTCTACCGGCTTTATCTTGGAAGTGCTGCGTTTCTGACTCGAAAAACCCGGATCGGTGAGCGCCCGCTGTCCGCTGCGCCCCGGCCCTTCCACGCGCTTATCCCGTATACGCTACCGGCTTGGTCGCGCCCTTCACCTGGGTGCGGCGCATCAGACGACGCGCCGAGGCGTCGAACGGGTCGCGGCGGTGCATGGTCGCCCGGTTGTCCCACATCAGCACGTCGCCGATCCGCCAGTTGTGGCGGTAGGCGCTCTTCTCCTGGGTGGCGTAGGACCACAGCTCGTCCAGCAGCGCCTCCGACTCCGCCAGGCCCAGCCCCTCGATATGCGCCATTCGACGACGGCCGAGATAAAGCAGCGGCTGACCGGTATGGGGATGGGCGATCACCACCGGATGATAGGTACCGGGGCTCTCGCGCGGGTCGTCGGTCGGGGTCACGCCCTGGCGCACATAGCCACCGGAATTATAGGTACCGTCATGCTTGATCCGAAGCCCTTCGACCCGGCGCTTGAGGTCCTCCGGCAGCGCCTGGTAGGCGGCGTTCATACCGCAGAGCCAGGTATCGCCGCCGGCCGGCGGCACCTCGATCGCATGCAGCATCGAGATGTCCGGCGGGGCGGCGAGGTAGGACATGTCCGTGTGCCAGACCGCTTCGCCGGAGCCGAGGCTGCCGATCTCCTTGCCGTCCGACCCCTTGATGTTGGAGACGAGATAGACCTCCGGCAGGCCCGGCACAGCGGTGCGGCCGTTTTCCATCACCGGGGCGTGGTCGAGATCGCCGAACCGCCGGCTAAACGCCACGAGCTGATCCGGCGTCAGGTCCTGGTCGCGGAACAGCAACCCGGCAAAGCGGTCGAAGGCTTCGCGCACGAAGGCGAAATGAGCATCGCTGACATCGCCGAGGTCGATGCCGGTGATCTCGGCGCCGACCACCGAGGTGAGCGGACGGGCCTGCAGACCTCCAGCCTCCGACAAAGCTGCATTACTCATGTCATCCTCCCTTATTCTCTATTTTTTCAGAGGGTACACCCGCGCCGGTCCAGCCTGCTAGCTTTGGCGGATACAAAAGACGCACACAGAACACTCCGGGAGAGAAACATGCAGCAGCGCACCCTCGGTCCGCTCGGGCCGGTCAGCGCCCTCACCCTCGGCGGCGGCGGGATCGGCCACCTCTGGGGCAAGACGACCAGGGAAGAATGCGTCGCGACGGTGAAGGCCGCGGTCGATGGCGGCATTACCCTTCTCGACATGGCGCCGCGCTATGGCGATGGCGAGGCGGAATCGGTGATCGGAGAAGTCTTCGGCGGGCGGTTGCCGTCCGGCGTGCGGGTGACCACCAAATGCCTGCTCGGCGGCACGCCGCCGGCGGAGATCGAGGCTCGGCTGCGGCAGTCGATCGCCCGCAGCCTCGAACTGATGAAACTGCAGCAAATCGACCTGTTCTTCCTGCATTCCAACGTCGCTCCCGATGACCACCCGATGCGCGGACATCCCGACGCTCCGGTCCGGGTCACGCCCTACTCCGTGTTCTGCGGGACCGTGCGGCCGGTCTTCGAGAAATTCGTGGCCGAAGGGTTGATCGGCGCCTGGGGCCTGACCGGGATCGGCCAGCCGGACGCAATCATCAAGCTGCTCGGCGAGAGCCCCGCACCGGCCGCTGTCCAGGCGATCTCCAATCCGATCGACAGTCCGGGCGCACTGAAGTTCTACGACGGCCCGACGAAGCAGCGCGAGGTCATCGCCACCGCCAAGGCCAACGGGGTCGGCGTGCTTGGCATCAAGGCGGTCCAGGCCGGCGCGCTCTCCACCGAGATCGACCGGCCGCTGCCCGACGACCATCCGGAAATGCTGGACTACCGGCGCGCCGTCGGCTGGCGCAAACTGGCCGCCGAGATCGGCGAAGATCCGGCCGATCTGGCCCACCGTTACGCACTGACCATGGCCGGCGTCGACACTGTCGTGCTCGGCGTCAAGAACCGACATGAACTGGAGATGGCTCTGGCGGCGGAAACCCGCGGGCCGCTGGACGCCGATCTGGTCCGCCGGATCGATGCGAGCTTCGAGCGAGGAGGATGACAGCAATGGCCCGCAACGCGATCGCGATCGACGGCGAACGGTTCTGGTCGACCCTGATGGCGTCGGCCGAGATCGGCAAGGGGCCGCGCGGCGGCCTCGCCCGCCTGACGCTCAGTCCGGCCGATGGTGAGGTTCGCGATCTGTTCGCCAAGTGGTGCGCCGACGCGGGCTATGGCCTGACCATCGACAGGCTCGGCAACATGTTCGCGCGGCGCGCGGGCACCGAGGACACCTTGCCGCCCGTGGTGATCGGCAGCCATCTGGACACCCAGGCAGCCGGCGGCCGGTTCGACGGCATCACCGGCGTCCTCTCGGGCCTCGAGATCCTACGGGCGCTGGACGATCAGGGGATCGAAACCAGGCGGCCGATCGAGGTGGTGAACTGGACCAACGAGGAAGGCGGACGCTTCCCGCCGCCGATGCTGTGCTCCGGCGTGTTCGCCGGCGTGCACGCACTGGACTGGGCGCTGGAGCGTACCGACGAGGACGGCACCACCGTCGCCGAGGCGTTGAGCGCGATCGGCTATGCCGGCGATGCGCCGGTCGGCGGCCGGGAGTTCGACAGCTATTTCGAGATCCATATCGAACAGGGTCCGGCGCTCTGGGAGGCCGGCATCAAGCTCGGGCTCGTCACCGGCACCTATCTGGCGCGCGGCATGCGCATCGAGGTCGAAGGCGTGAACGCCCATAGCGGGCCAACGCCGATGGACCGGCGGCGCAACGCCATCGTCGGCGCGTCGACGGTCGCGCTCGAAGTCGACCGCATCGGCCTGAAATACGCCGACAGGGACGCCAAATCGACCGTCGCCCGCCTGGAGGCATGGCCGAACAAGCCCGGTATCATCTCCGACCGGGCGACCCTGTTCGTCGATTTCCGCGCGCCCGACCCGGCGGTGACCGACGCGATGGAGCAGGAGATCCGTGCCACGCTGCTCGACTGTGCCACGCGCTCGCGCACCGATATTTCGGTCGGCGACGCCTGGACCTTCGGCACGCCGGTTTTCGACACTGACCTGCAGGATCTGGTCCGTCGGGCGGCCGGCGACCAGGGCGTGGAATTGATGGAACTGCGCAGTCAGGCCGGACACGACGCCTATAACATCGCCCGGATCGCGCCCTCGGTCCTGCTCTTCACCCCCTGCGACGAGGGCATCAGCCACAACGAGGCAGAGAACTCGTCGCTGGAGGACCAACTCCCCGGGATCCAGGTGTTGGCCGAAGCGGTTGTCGCCCGGGCGAACCGGTAGCGCGATCCCGGCCTTCGCCGGGACGGCTGCAATGGCGGTCTTGGATCTGTGCGGCCCCGGCGGCTACGCCTCGGTTATCTTCTGGATCTTGGCGCGGCGCCGGTTGGATCGCTGGGCGATCTCATTGTCCTGATCCTGGATCGCCGTGCGGGCGAGGTCCAGGAGGGCGTCGCCGAAGGACTGGTCGAGCCGGTCGTTCTCGACCCGACGGTTGGACGTTATCGATCCGTCTTCATAGGTGACGTTGAACATCGTGAACGTCGCGGGCTTCATCTTCGACTTGTTGCGTGCCATGGGGCCACCTCAACTGTTCTCCGCGAAAGATCACGCCACGCGGATGGCGGCATTCTTGCCGAAGCCGTCGGCGATAAGCGTTGTCGCGTGCCGGATCATCTTCTGGCCTGCGGGTGCACCGATGGTGAACACGTTTCGGCCCGCGACCCGAGCATGGGTCACATAGGAATGCAGGCCGTAGGTGATCAGGAAAGTATCTGCGTTCTTCATGTTGAATCCTTTGAAATTGCTCAGCGATTCGACCGGCGCTTCGAGGCAGAGCCGAGCGCGTCGTTCGCTGGGGATGAGGGAGCCGGGATCGACTCCTATGATCGATGTAGGAAGGCCGGGCGCCGGCACCGCAAATCGGTGCCTGGGCGCCACTCGGCCACCAGATATCACGCCCCGGGCATACCGCCCCGCGCGTCACGTCCCGGACATTACGTCCCGGTTGTCATTCTCCGGGCGTTACGCCGGAGTCTGGTCGGGTGTCATGCCGAGGTCTGGTCGTCCGATTCGCCCGACGATTCGGGCTCTCCGGAAGCAGTCTCCGAAGCCGCTTTTTTCTCGGCGGCACGCTTGGCCTTCTTCTCGGCCTTCAGGCGTTCACGCTCGCGGCGTTCGAAGTTGTAGTTCGGCTTCATCGCCATTGGTATTCCTTCCTATGAGCCTGTCCCGCAAACCGGCCCTCGGCTCCGGGCATACTGCCCAAAGAGCCTTGCGCCGGCCGCGGAAAGGGGCCCTGTCGGGCGCGGGACGCGCCGCACGCACAGCAAGGAAGCCCAGTGGCGAACAGAGCGAAAACCGCCTCCGGCAGAGACGAAGGCGGTTCGTGTCGTGTCAGTCGATGATCGACAGATTCTCAGCGGCCGGCTTGCCGTTCCGACCGGTCTGAAGCTCGAAAGAGACCTTCTGACCTTCGTTCAGCGTGTGCAGACCGGCGCGCTCGACAGCCGAGATGTGGACGAAGGCGTCATTTCCGCCGCCTTCCGGCTCGATAAAGCCAAAGCCCTTGGTCGAGTTAAACCACTTGACGGTACCTTTAACCATAGATGCATCCTCAAACATGCGTTTCGTTTCCGCGAAGACCAATTACAGCCGGCGCGGGGCTACATAGCGATGACATTGTCGGGGGATAGCTAGGCTAAACGGTGTCCCGGTCGGTCCAGGTAGCACCAAACGAATGTATCACGTGCGCATCATACATAGGCGATTACCGCCGAAAAGTCAATGAGCACGACAAGCGCAACTTCGAATTTGCGCCGACCTTCGGCCTGACCCACGCCTCCCCGATCCGACATTCCGAATGTATCCCACCTTATGCGGGCATCCGCCGTCATAGTCAAATGCGAATGCGACTAAGAATCGTTTGCAATAAGGATTGTGGGCCGACATACTCCGCGCGCCTCGGGTGGGAGCGAGGTGCTCACGCAACCATTGACCGGGGGGTCACCGCAGCATGTCGGCACGCACGCTCGCGAGCGCATTTGGCGCACTTACCTTCACTCTTATGACGACGACCGCGATGGCGGAAGTCTTCGAACTCAAGCCGGTGGTCGTCACCGGGTCGAACACCCACGAATCCCAGAAGATCCGCGCTAAAGTAGACGATGCGTTCAACAGCAGCCGCTCGGCCTCCGAGGTCGACGGCAGCGTCATCCAGAACCTGAACCCGATCAACAAGGGCGACGCGCTGCGCTATAACGCGACCGGCCTGATCAATCAGCCCGGCAATGGCGACCGGTTCGGCGGCGGCACCAAGATCCGCACCTTCGGCGACTGGGGCGCCTCCCAGTCGATCGACGGCCTGCCCGCCGTCAAGTTCCAGGGCGGCGACGGCGGCGGCTACGGCAATACCGCCATTCCCTCCATCGCCGTCGACAAGATGACGGTGCAGAAGGGTGGGCGCGCCGTCGAGTACGGCGACGGCACCGACGGCGGCGTGGTGGAAACCCGCATCAAGTCCGGCCGCGACTACATGAACCACCAGGCGATCAGCCTGGACGCCAGCACCGCGCGCGAAGGCCTCGCCCAGGGCGAAATCGCCGACCACGAGGACAACTGGGACTACTACGCCGCCGTCAACGCCTTCTACGGCCAATACGACGGCGAGCCGGAGAACCTGGACGAGCAGTCGGTCCTCGGCGGCCTCGGCAAGTTCGGCTACAATTTCAGCGAAGACACCCGCGTCGAGGTGCTTGCCATCGGCGATCGCAACCGCCCGGACATCATCCGCAACGGCAACGTCGAGGACATCCAGAACCACACCCTGTTCGGGTCGGCCACTCTGGACCATCGGCTGAACGACGCGCAGGCGCTGCAGTTCGGTGTGCTCGCGTCGGACGCCCGCACCAAATGGGACGCCCGCTCGCGCGACCGCAGCACCGCCAATCAGATCGCCTTCGCCAACCACTTCCTGAGCACGGCGCTCTCGGACAGCGTCGACTACGACGGGTCGGTCGGCGCCGAGGTGAAGCGCACCAACATGGAGCGCGACGGCATTTGGGATAACACCTTCACCGACTACGCGGTGAAATCGACCAACGCGATCACCATCAACGACAACCTCGTTCTGACCGGCGGCCTGCGCCACACCTGGTTCACCAACGACGTGGTCTATGACGGGGTGGAACAGGATAACCTCGCGACCGACGGGCTGTTCTCCTACCAGCTCGGCGCCAGCTACAGCGTGCTCGACAAGACCCGGGTGCGGGTGTCCTACGCGTCGGGCTACAACCGGTTCTTCGAGAAATACGGCAACTTCGGTACCGACGTTCTGGATACCGCCGGCGCCGGCGACGAGGTGGTCGAGAGCACGACCATGGAAGTCGGCCTGAACCAGGGCTGGACCGGCGGCTATATCGACTTCGCGCTCTACAACATCGTCCAGGAGAACGTGCCGCGGCGGAACAATGGCGCGATCGAGAGCGTCGAGGTCGACCAGTCCGGCTTCGAGGCCGAATTGTTCACCCGCATCACCGACAAGCTGTCGGTTTCCGCCGGCTACATGCGCGTGATCGATGTCGAGGCGACCCGGGCCGACGGCACCGAGGTCAACTCGAACATCTTCTGGGACGGTCAGGCGGCGTCGGTTCCGGACAACCAGTTCAGCCTGCGCCTCGACTACCGGGTCACCGATACCGTGGGCCTGTGGACGGCGGCATATCACTCGACCGGTTACGATGCCGTCGATGCCGACGGCAACGTCACCAAGCGCGACGGCTTCACCCGGCTGGATCTCGGAGCGAGCTGGTGGGCAACCGACAACTGGGCCCTGCGCGCCCGCGTGGAGAACCTTCTGGACGAGCGTGACTTCGGCACGACCGTTCAGGGTGTTAGCGTAAACGACGAGGGCAAGCTCGGCCGGGTATTCTGGCTGGGCACGGACATCATCTTCTGAGGCTAGGAACGACCCGATGCGGTACCGGCTCCTGCGACGACTGCACCTCTGGGTGTCGCTGTTGGCGGCGGTACCGCTTCTTGTTCTGAGCCTCACCGGCGCGCTGTTGGTGTACGCACCCGAGTTGCAGCGGGCCATCGATGGCGAGGTTCGGAACAACGGCCCGGTTGGCGCATCGCTGTCTCCCACCGCGATCGTCGACCGGGTCGCCCAGCAACGCCCGGACCTCGGCATCTGGTCGTTGTCGATCACCGAGGACCATGGCTGGACCGCCTGGCTCAGGGACGGCGCCGGCGTCCTGCGGATCGACCCGGCCACCGGCGACATCAGGAAGCATTTTTATCCCAAGGACACGTTCGAAGGCTGGCTGACCGCCCTGCACCGGCGCTACCTCACGGAGGGACCGGCGGCGAAATGGGTACGCCACGGGGTCTCCGCCGTCGCCCTCCTCCTCATCGTCCAGTTCATCATCGGCCTCTGGCTCTGGCTGAAGCCGCCGATGCCGTTCCGGCGCCTTTCGGTGACGTTCAGGCAGGGACAGCGGTTCGGCATTCTCCGGCTGCATCAGGCGACCGGCATCGCCACGTTCCTCATCCTCACGGCCGTCGCCCTGACCGGCATGGCGATGTATTGGCACGACCCGATGCGGGTGATGCTGGAATGGGCGACCCAATCCAAGGTCGAGGAGGCGACACCGCCCAAGGCGCAGGGGCTCGCCCCGCTGAAGGATCTCGACGCCGCCATCGCCCTCGCCGAAGAAACGGTCCCCGACGCCGAACTCCGGCATTTCCGGCTGCCCCGGCATCCCGGCGACCCCATCGTCGTCGGCCTCATGCCGGACGGGGCGGACGACGGCCAGGCGACACGGGTCTGGGTCGGCGATGATCCCGCACGGGTGCTCTATACCTATGTGGCCACCGAGGCCAATCTCGCCACGACGATCTGGCACATGCGCTACATCATTCATGTGGGCAAGTTCGGCGGGCCGATCATCCGAGCCCTGTGGGTGTTCGTGGCCCTGGTACCGGCGGGATTCGTGATTTCCGGCCTCTGGCTCTATCTCGGTCGCCGCCACCGCGAAGGCCGTGCTCGCGCCCAGGTCCCGGCACCGGCGGAGTGACCGCCAGATAGCGGATTGCCCGGCTCCACCGACCCGTGGTGGTGTTCTCCCAGACCGATCATCAGGGAGGAGAGCAGACCATGGCGGGGGATCCGAGATTTCAGCCGGTGGATCCGGCAGTGGTGCCGCGTTTCGCGGATATCGCCACCTTCATGCGCACCAAACGTCACGACATACACCGCGACATCGACATTGGCCTGGTCGGCGTGCCGTTCGATCTCGGCGTCAACTACCGAACCGGCGCGCGTCAGGGTCCGGCCGGCGTGCGCGAGGCGTCGCGGCTGATCCGCACGGTCCACCCCACCCTCGGCACCCGGCCGTTCGAGCTCTGCAACGTCGCCGATATCGGCGACGCGCCGGTCAACCCGCTGGACAAGGTCGCCTCGATCGACCTGATCCAGAAGTTCTTCGAGGAGCTGCGGGAGAACGCCATCACCCCGATCTCCATCGGCGGCGACCACACGATCCCGACCCCGATCCTGCGCGGGCTGGTGAAGGACGGCCCGGTCGGCATCCTGCAGATCGACAGCCACCCGGACACCCTGCCCGACCTGTGCGGCGACACGCTCAACCATGCCACCTTCATGCGCCTCGGCATCGACGAAGGCTGGATCGATCCCAAGCGGGTGGTCCAACTCGGCCTGCGCGGCAGCCGGTTCGGCGACGACGTGCAATACGGTCTCGACCAGGGCTTCACGGTCATCACCATCGACGATTACGAGGAGATGGGCCGGGCGGAGACGATCAAGCGTATCCACGCCACGCTCGGCGACGATCCGTTCTACCTGACCCTCGACATCGACGGGGTCGACCCGGCTTTTTGCCCGGGCACGGCGGTGCCGGAGATCGGCGGACTGATCCCGCGCGATCTGCAGGTCATCATCCGCAGCCTCGCCGGCAAGCCGTTCATCGGTGCCGATATCAGCGAGATCGCTCCGTGCTTCGATCCAACCGGCATCACCTGCGTCACCGCGGCGAATCTGATGTTCGAGATGCTCTGCGCCATCGCCGAGGGACGGAGGTAGGTCCCGCACGCCTCCCGTCGACTTCCTGGAAGGCCGACCGCAAGGCGGTCGATCCAGGATCCATATCCCCCAAGACATGGCTCCTGAATCGCGCGTTGCGCGTTCTGGAAGTCGTTGGGAAGCGGGAGAAACGTCGGTTAAGCAGCACTCTGGCGGGCGAGATCGGCGGACAAGGCCGCGGCGATCTCCTGCAGCGGTGCTGTCAGGGAGATGGCAGCGTCCTCGGCACTCAGCGCGGTGCGCAGATACAGCACATTGATGCAGGCGAAGATCGTCTCGCCGTCACGGATCGGCACGCCGACGCTGGAGATCCGGTTCTCGTACTCCTGAGCCATATAGGATCCGTCCATGGTCGCGTAGCCGGCGGCGCGGATCTGGGCGAATGCCGCCTCGGCCCCGGCCCGGTCGCGGGAGATGTCGTTCCACGGAGCCGGGTCCGTGGCAACCGTCTCCAGAATCTTCGCCCGCTCGGCCGGGCCGCAGAACGCCGTATAGGCCCGCCCCAGGCTGGTCGCCAGCAACGGCGCGCGATAACCGGGGCCGCGATTGACGAACATCGGCCCGGCCTCACGCGAAGTTTCGACCACGATCATGGCATCGCCATCGCGGATCGCCACATCCGACGGCCAGCCAATCCGCCGGCGGAAATCGCCCAGCCGCGGGGAAACGGCGGCGCCGATCGCGCTGTGGGCCCGGTATCCCGCACTGAGCTGCAGCGTCTTGCCGGCGGCGTGATAGAGCCGCGTGTCGTCGTCCCGGACCACAAAACCCGCATGCGCCAGGGTCTCCAGCATCCGCAGGATCGTCGCTTTGTCGAGACCGACCTGTCGGTGGATTTCCGCCAGGCTGGCGCGCCCGGACAACCGGTTCACCGCGGCCAGGACATCCAGGCAACGCAGCACCGAGATCACCGGACGATATGACGCCAACCTCTTCTCCCCGGCCGTCGATTGCTAAAATTTCAATACATGAAATTCTATTTCATTTACAGTCTAACAGCCGATAACCACAGTGCCAACCGACTTCACGAACGCCCAGTTCAGGCCGTACCCGATCGAAAAACGGAGGAAATACCGGTGGACTTCAGACTGACCGAGGAACAGCAGGCCCTGCGCGACACCGCGCGCCAGTTCGCCCAGACCGAGATGCCCGCGGTGGCCAAGGAGCTGGAGGAAAAGGACGAGGCGATTTCGAAGGCCTGGTTGAAGCGTTACGCCGAAATGGGCTTTCTCGGCATCAACGTGGCGCCGGAACTCGGCGGTCTCGGCCTCGGCAACCTGGAAGCGCTGATCGTGCTGGAGGAGTTTGCCAAGGTCTCTCCCGCCGTCGCCTTCCCGATCTTCGAGAGCTCCGTCGGACCGATCCGCGCGGTCGAGCATTTCGCCGGCTCCGATCTCGCCAAATCGGTCGTCCCCAAGGTCTGCGCCGGCGAGATCGTCTGCGCCGTCGCCATGTCCGAGCCGGATGCCGGCACCGCGCTCACCGACCTGAAGACCCGGGCCGTGCTGGACGGCGACCATTATATTCTGAACGGCCAGAAGCGCTGGTGCTCGGGCGGCGGCCATTCCGACAGCTACGTGGTCTACACCAAGCTCTCCGACGACCCGGGCGCCAAGGGCATCGGCGCGCTCTATGTGGAGAAGGAGCGCGACGGCGTGTCCTTCGGCCCGCGCGAGCGGCTGATGGGCTTCCGCGGCATCCCGTCCGCCGACATCTATTTCGAGGATGTGCGGGTGCCGAAGGAGAACCTGATCGTTCCGGCCGGCGGTTTCCGCAAACTCATGGAAGCGTTCGACCTGGAGCGCTGCGGCAATTCCACCATGTGCCTCGGCATCGCCCAGGCGGCGCTCGACCAGGCGCTGGACTACGTGCAGGAGCGCAAGGCCTTCGGCAAGGAACTGGTCGAATTCCAGGCGGTCCAGCTCAAGCTCGCCGAGATGGCGCTGAAGGTGGAAGCCTCCCGCCTGCTGATCTGGCGGGCCGCCCAGAACGCCGAGGACGGCCTGCCGAGCATCCTCGACAGTTCGCTCGCCAAGTGCTTCTCCAACGAGATGGTTCGCGAGGTCACCGGTGCCGCCCTGCAGGTCATGGGCGGGTACGGGTACGCCAAGGAATATGGTATGGAGCAGCGGATGCGCGACGGCTGGGGATGGGGCATCGCCGGCGGCGCAATCGATATTCAGAAGATCAACATCGCCAGCGCCCTGGTGGGGAGGCGGTTCAACCAACGCGCCTGACGCGACAGCAGAGAGGCCGGACTGAATGGATAGACGCGGCCTTCTGCGCGAGCACATCGACCTGGACACGGCGAGGGTTCTGGAGATCGGAGCCCTCGCCGTTCCGCTCGTGGCGCCAAACGAGGCCCGGGTCGAGTATGTCGACCATCTCGACACCGAGGGTCTGCGCACGGAATACCGCGGCCATAGCGGTGTCGACATCGACAGGCTGGTCGAGGTCACCCACGTCTGGAACAGCGGCACATTCGCCGACGCGATCGCACAGACAGCCGCCTTCGACGCGATCGTCTCCAGCCACGTCTTCGAGCATCTGCCGAACCCGATCCAATGGCTGATGGATGCCTACGAGGTTCTGGCCCCGGGCGGCCAGATCTACATGGTCGTTCCCGACATGCGCTTCACCTTCGACCGAAGTCGGACCAGGACCCGGGTCGGCGACTGGGTCGCGTGGTATCTGGAGAACCGCAGCCGGCCAAGCCCCGCCCAGATCTACGACTACCACGCCGAGGTGGTCGACGTTCCTGCCGGCCACGGCTGGAAGCCGGCGCCGGAGGGCGGATTCACGCCGATCCACGACACGACCACGGCGATGGAGCAGGCCCGTTACGCCGCCGAGACCCATCGGTATATCGATGCCCATTGCAGCGTGTTCACGCCGGCCAGCCTGATGCGGCTGTTCGCCGAGATCGACGAGTTGAACCTGTTCCCGTTCGACGTGAGCGCCATCTACCCGACACCGGCGCACGACATCGAGTTCGCGCTGGTCCTGCGCCGCAGCGAACTGCCGCCGCGCCCGCAGCTTACCCGTGACGTCGATCAGGCGCTGGCCCGCGAGGCCGGATATGCCGGAGAGTTCGGCGTCGGGGGGTTCGCCGCCGCCATGGCAACCGACCCGGATCTGCAGCAGCGCTACCGCCGACTGAAACTGAATTGGATCCGGGAGGCGAATGCGGCTCGGGGGCCCGGAGCCAGGGTGCCGAAGCTCGACCCGGATCTGCATGACGCACAACCCGGCCCGGATGATCCACGCCTGGCGGTCGACTGAGCGGAGTCAGTCCTTCGAGCGCTCGTTATCCGCCAGATCGAAGTAGTTCGGCGCTTCCATATCCGGCTCGTCCGACGGGCGGCCGTCGCTTGGTGAAACGGTGTAACCGAGGCTTTCCACCCAGGCGCTGGCCATCCGGTTCTCCATCTGCTCCATCGCCTCCACCTTGGCGAGTTCGCCGCGCCACTGGTCGGCGGAGACGAGCTTGGCGTCGAGCGGATAGATACAGAGCAAAACCCGCCGCACCTCCGCCCCCTGCAGACGCATCGGCAGGATCAGCCGGTCGTAGCCGAACGACTTCTTCAGGATCTGAAACTCGCGGCGATAGTACAGGGCACGCTGTGTCTCCATGGACTTCTGCAGGGCGCGGCCGACTTCGGCGGCGACATCCTTGCTGTAGACCTCGTTGATCAGATGCCCGGTCGGATCCTCGCCCAGCAGCTTCTTCAGCGCTTCCCCGACCATCAGGTAACGCGCCCGGACCGGAAAATCGCCCGGCAATTCCGCGTCCTTCGGCGCCGGTGGCGCGACATCGATCAGCGCGATGTTGCCAAGGCAGTCGGGCATGTCGTGGATCGCCAGATCCTTCTGACGCGGCGGACCGCCGTCATCGGCGGAATGGCGCCAGTAGTCGTACAGACCTGCCAGTTCCGGGCGTTCGATTGCCGAAAGTGAAAGGTATTCGGCCGTGTTCGACCAGATGCGGAACCGAGCCATGGGGCCAGGGCACTCCCTTGAAATCCCCCCAGAGGTAGTTCAGCCCACCGTGTTCGGCAATAGACCTACGCGTTCGACATTCCCTGAGCGGGTCGATTTGTTCGAGTTGCTGGCCTGCATTGTCGGATTGCTATCCATTGGTAGATTAAAATTTACTATCGAACAATCATACAGTGCCATGACATACTATCGTCTGCTGGATCTATGTGAGCTCAGCGACATACCTATGCATTCCATCAGACCGGACCAATGTCGAGTCACTGGTGACGGTAGGGACATCGCCGTGCAGCCGACAGATCTGAAAGACCTGACGACAACTCTTTTGAGTGGAAATGCCTCCCCACTTGAGGACCTGTTTCGAAACGTAGGCGCCGATACACCGAAGATCCAGTTCGACCCGATACCCGATACTATCGGCAGCACCAGACTCCGATCGCTCCTCGACTACTGGATGAGCCTTCCCCGGGGAAAGCGGCTGCCCCTGACCGAGGCGATCGATGCCGTCGATATCGGACCGGCGATCGGCATCGTCATGCTCCTGGAACCGACGGAAGATCCCTACGAGTTCCGGTATCGTCTGTACGGCAGCGAGATCGCGGCGTTCAGCAAGCTGGAACTGACGCGAAAGACGACGGCGGCGATACCGTCGCCCGAGATGCGCGCCTATTTCCAGGTCACCTATGCCGCCTCCATTCGCTCCGGCAGGTCCATGCTGTGCGACCACCGCACGCCACCCGCCTTCAGCATAGTGTGCTGGTCTCGCCTCATTCTGCCCTGCGAGGACGGGACGGGTCGGATCAACCGCCTGCTCGTCGGCAACGAGCCGGCGATCCCCAGCTTTACTGGCCGCGGCACTCGGCCCCGGGCCTGATCCTTCACTTCCCGGGCGCCGCCGCGGGACCGCGCACAACGAGCCAGGCGCGCCAGTAGTTGAACAGCCCGCCGATCAGGAACAGCGCGCTGCCGACCACGAACAGCCAGGCCAGGTAGCCGTCCAGGACGCGCCGGTCCACCGCGCTTCGCAGGTCCCAGAGGAACGGGATGGAGGCGACGCAGAACAGGGTCGAACCGACGATGAAGCTGATCGCCGTCAGGTTCAGCAGTTGGAGGGTCTTGAGACTTGCGGCGAAGACGATCTGCAGCACGTTGACCACCGCGCCGATCAGGAACAGCGCCGAGCCGATCAGGAAGCACCACGCCCCGGTGCCGATCCAGCCGACGGCGGAGAAGAAGAACACGCTGCCCACGGTGAACAGGAGCGTGCCGACCAGATAGGCGACGGCCGCCCAGACCTCCAGCACGCTCCACACCGTCCGCCGCCGGTGGCTGGCGATCACCTCCACCATGTCGTGGCCGGTGACCAGCAGGTACAGCAGCGAGCCGACCAGGAACGCCCCGGCCCCGACGTCCTCCCACGCCGCCAGGGCGGGAAAGAACAGGATGCTGCCGCCGATGAAGATCAGGCCGCCCAGGGTGTAGACCACCGCATTGACGGTCTCCCACCGGAAATGCAGCCCCCCGTTTCCGGCACGGGCCACCAGCGCGTGGGCGCGCGGGCGGTTGGAAAAGAAATGCGGCATCGCTCGTCCCCGATATCCGTGACGGACAGGGGGAGTCACCACCGTCGACGCATACCGTCAACCGCAGGGTGGATTTCTGCCGGGACGGACGGCGGCAGCGGAGGAGAGGCTTGCCCCCCTCGGGGCGCGAATTCTGATTGAATCAGAAAAATATCAATTTATTTTTCAATTACTTAGATAAATGATCGGCCGGTGCGCCGCAATGTGTAGGCTCTTTTGGCGTCCGTCCAAATGAAACAGATCAGTCAAATACGACGCCGCTTCCCTCGCCAGGCCGACAGGTCGTATCGCGGCCTCCATAGACGCCCCGGCCAGGACCGATGAGCCTGTCGTTTCGCCACTCACCGGTGCACCGATTGCCATTTGCAAAAATATATGTGCCCCGGCCGTCGTAATCGCCATTCCTGAAGCCACCGTCATAACGATCGCCATTCGGCGAGACCAAAACGCCCTGGCCGTTGAAATCGTCATCTCGCCAGTCGCCCTCATAGCGATATCCATTGGCAAAGGTGGCAACGCCCCGGCCCGATTGTTTGCCATCCTTGAAGCCGCCCTCATACCGATAGCCTTCGCCATCCGTGAGAACGCCCCGGCCGTTGAAATCGTTATCTTGCCAGTCGCCCTCATAACGGGCGCCATCCGCAAAGGTGAAGACGCCCGGTCCCGTTGCCTTGCCATCGTTGAACCCGCCCTCATAGCGGTCGCCGCCGGCCCAGGTGTAAACGCCGCGACCGTGCAGTCGGCCAGCCCGGTAACCGCCCTCATAACTCTCGTGCAGCCGCTCGCCTTGGAGACTATAGCTCCAGATCAGCGTACCCTGGCCGTCGGCCTTGCCATCCCGGCAAGCGCCGCTCCAACGGTAGGTTTCTCCCGCTCCGGGTCCAGGATTCCATATCGCGCACCCGGTCCGATCCGTTTCATACCACTGCGCCTTTGTCGCGGGATGCTCGCCTTTCAGCCGAAGGATCATTTCCGAGGTTAGCTCACCGGTGACCGGCAATTGCCAATCGCGCTGATAAGCCTCCAACGCCGCCTTACTCTCGCCCTCCCACACCCCATCAGGAAGATCGACGTCATAGTCGATCAGCCCCTGCTGCGCCGCCTTGATGTCTTCCACCGGCTGCGCGGCCGCCAACCCGGGTGCGACCAACATCAGAGCCAGACCAACCCTCGCCAATACCCGCATCTCTCGATCTCCCCAGGGCGCTCTCTGCCCGACCTGCGCCTGTTGATTGGTCCGGTTTGGAGGTTAGTGCACAGACGGTCAGAGCGCCAAGCTAGCCGCTTGAACGGTGAGCGCTATCATCACGTAATGGAAATATAGGGGAAAGTGGTAGCGGAGGAGGGACTTGAACCCCCGACACGTGGATTATGATTCCACTGCTCTAACCAGCTGAGCTACTCCGCCACGGAGACCGGCGATATACGGGGGGGCATCGCCGGTGTCAAGCGCAGGGAGGCGCGCTCGGCGTCGCCGCTGTCGGTTCCGACAATCCAGCCGCCGCCGAGCACCCGGGCGCCCGCCTCGGCGTCGTAGAACACCGCCGCCTGCCCGGCCGAGATGCCGTAGAGCGGATCGTCGAGCACCAGCCGGGCGCCGGTGCGGTCGGGATACAGCGTTCCGGTCGCCGGGCCCTGGGTGGAGCGCAGCTTCGCCGCCACGCGGATACCCGCCACCGGCGTCGCGACATCACCGCCGCCGATCCGGTTCACCGGGCCGAGCCAGTTCACCGGGCCGATCCGCACCTCGCCGGCACCAAGCGCCGCGCGCGGGCCGACGACCACCCGGCGGGTATCCGGCTCCAGGCGCACGACATAGAGCGGGTCGGTCTCCGGCGCGCCGTCCTCGCCCTTGCGCCCGCCGATGCCGAGGCCGCGCCGCTGGCCGATCGTGTAATGCACGATGCCCTCATGGCGGCCGATGACCGTGCCGTCCAGGTGGACGATCTCTCCCGGATCGGCGGCACCGGGGCGCAGCTTCTTGACGATCTCGGCGTAGTTGCCGTTGGGCACGAAGCAGATGTCCTGACTGTCCGGCTTATCCTGAACCACGAGACCGAGCCGCCGCGCATGGTCGCGGGTCTGCTCCTTGGTCAGGCCGCCGAGGGGAAACCGCAGGAAGTCGAGCTGTTCGCGGGTGGTGGCGAACAGGAAGTAACTCTGGTCCTTGGCCGGATCGACCGCTCGGTGCAACTCGGTTCCGTGCGGACCGGCGACCCGGCGCACGTAATGACCGGTCGCCAGCGCCTCCGCCCCAAGGTCGCGCGCCGTCGCCAGCAGGTCGCGGAACTTGACGGTCTGATTGCAGCGCACGCAGGGGATCGGCGTCTCGCCGCGCAGATAGCTGTCGGCGAAATCGTCGATCACGCTCTCGCGGAACCGGCTTTCATAGTCGAGCACGTAATGCGGAATACCGATCCGCTCGGCCACCAGGCTCGCGTCGTGGATGTCCTGGCCGGCGCAGCACGCGCCCTTGCGCCCGACCGCGCTGCCATGGTCGTAGAGCTGCAGGGTGATGCCGACGACGTCATAGCCCGCCTCCTTCAGCAGGGCGGCGGTCACCGAGCTGTCGACCCCGCCGGACATGGCCACGACCACGCGCCGCGCGCTGCGCGGTTCGGGAAGTCCGAGATCCAGATCGGCAAAAGCGTCGCTCATGGGCCAGAGATATGCAGGCGCCGGCCCGCAATCGCAAGTCTTGTGGGGCCTCAGACCGCGTCCAACCCCATCTGCCAGAAGCCGACTTCAAGCTCGGTGGCGGCGGTGAAGGTCTTGGACAGGGCCTGGAACCGGACATCCCCGCCGCGCTTTTCCGCCAGCCGGTCGACCTGGGCGACGGAGCTGCGGACCACATCCAGATACTCGTCGCCGGAATACATGGCGATCCAGGCCTCGTAGGGATTGCCGTCGCCCCGCACGGTCGCCGGGTCGGCCGCCAGACGCGCCCCGATGACGCCGTAGCCGACCACGCAGGGCGCCAGGGCGGCGTGCAGGTCCAGCAGGTCCCCCGCCATCCCGCGTTCCAGCACGTACCGGGTATAGGCGATGCAGGCCGGATCTTCCGGAATGGCGGCCATCTCCGCCTCGCTCAGCCCCCAGCCGGCGCAATACTGGACATGCAGGCTCATCTCGGTGTCGAGCAGGCCGTTCACCGTGGCCGCCGCCGCCCGCATGTCGGCGAGGTCGTCGGCCTTGTAGACCGCCAGCGCGTAGGCCCGGGCGAAATGGATCAGGAAGAGATAGTCCTGGGCGAGGTAGTGCCTGAAGGCCGCCTGCGGCAGCGTGCCGTCGGCCATGCCGCGCACGAAGGGATGGTCGGTGTAGCGCGACCAGGCATCGGGGCAGGCGCCGATCAGGCGGCCAAGAAAGCTTCCGGCAGGCACGATCTCGGTCATGGGGTGGGTCTCTCGTCACGGGTTATCGGGTCGCCCCGGCCGGCCCCGGTCAGCGGGCGGCGGGGGACAGACGGTCGCGCATGGCGCCCCAGGCGTGCAAGAACCGATCGGCGTCGTCCGACGTGCTGGCCCAGCCGAGGCTGACCCGGATCGCTTCACCGGCGACGGGATCGCCCGGAGACATCGCGTCGAGAACGTGGGAGCGCTTCACCTTGCCGGAGGAACAGGCGGATCCGGCGCTGACGGCGATCCCGGCGAGGTCGAGAGCCATGACCTGAGTCTCCGCCGGAACGCCCGGCAGGGCGATCGAAGCCGTGTTGCACAGCCGATCGACGCCGGCCCCCATGATCCGGACCTCCGGCGCGTGGGCGCGCGCAGCCTGCTCGATCCGGTCGCGCAGCCCTCCCAGGCGCCGAACTTCCACCTCGCGCTCCCGGACAGCCGTCTCGGCGGCGACGGCAAACCCGGCGATGCCGACATCATTCTCCGTTCCCGAGCGCCGACCGCGCTCCTGTCCGCCGCCGCCAATCAGCGGCGTCACGGCGAGCCCGTCACGGACCAGAAGCGCGCCCACGCCCGGCGGGCCTCCGAGCTTATGGGCCGACAGGGCAAGGGAGTCCGCCGCCGCCAACGCCACCGGATCGAGCCGTCCGGCACCTTGGACGGCATCGACATGCAGCAGCCAGCCGGCGGCATGGGCAAGGCGGGCAATCTCGGCCACGGGCTGGACGACGCCCGTCTCGTTATTCGCCCACATCACACAGACCAGCCCCGGCGCCTCATCGGACAGCAGGGTCTCCAGGGCGGCGAGGTCGACGATGCCGGCGGCGGTCACCGGAATACGGGGGGCGCCGGGAGCGGCGGCGAGAACGGCGTCATGCTCGATGGTCGCGGCCAGAACCCGCCGACGGCCCAGACCATGGACCGCGAGCGCATCCGCTTCGGTTCCACCGGCCGTGAAGATCACATCGACATCATCACGGCCGACTAGACGCGCAACGACGGCCCGCGCACGCTCGATGCGGTGGCGCGCGGCGCGGCCCTGGGCATGGATCGAGGAGGGATTGCCGTGCGACCGCGCGGCCTCCGTCATTGCCTCGATCACGGCAGGTCGGATCGGCGCGGTAGCATTGTAATCTAGGTACGTCGCCATCTCGCTGTCGCTGTTCGGCGGTCTGCAAGAGGCTTAGGCGTCCCGGCCTGCGAGGTCAACGCCGGCCGGAACGCCCGGGCTGTCCGAGTCAGGCAGCGACCACCTGTGCCTTGGTCTCTTTTGTCGCCGGCGCGGCACCGGGCACCCGGCCCGCGAGCACATCCTCGACACTGACCCGGTTCAGGAACCACAGCATCTGGTTGCCGAGCTGTTCCCACAGGTCATGGGTTACGCAGGTATGCTCCTTGTCCGCACAGCAATGCGGCGCGCCCGGCGAGCAGGGATTTCGCGGGGACTCGTTGTCGACGGCCTGAACAATGGCGGCGATCCGCATCTCCGCGATCGGCTTGCCCGGCAGATATCCGCCTCCGGGACCGCGCACACTCCTGACCAGGCCGGCGCGGCGCAGGCGAGCAAACAGTTGTTCGAGATATGACAACGAGATGTCCTGGCGTTGGGCGATTTCGGCGAGCGATATCGGTCGCCCCTGGGCACTGGATGCCAAATCACACATCGCCATGACTGCATAGCGGCTCTTCGTGCTGAGTTTCACGATCCGACCTCTCCCCTTGGCAGCGGCGACACGGTGCCCCTGGTATCCCAAGTATATTTTTTGGCGAGCGGAGGTCCCGTTCCTATCGCCTGATCGAGCCAGTGAAAAAACTAATTTGGTTTGTACGGTTATTCAAGACGAATCAGAAAATTCTGTACGATTTCACAATGGTGATGTGCGAAATCGCAATGATCGGCGCGCATACCCGCACCACCCGGCGACCGCGGCGCGGGGTCGGCCCCTTGCGGTCCGCCATCGCCGTGCCGATCTTCCCACAATCACCTAAGAATCAGGGATGAATTAGACAAGTCGTGCGGGCCGCGCTATGTGGTCTGGTTCCACGCCGATCCGGAGGATCCCACCAGCATGCCCGAGGTCATGATTAACGGCCCCGAAGGCCGTATAGAAGCGCGTTACCTACACGCCCAAGACCCCGGTGCGCCGATAGCCCTGATGCTGCACCCGCATCCGCAGCACGGCGGCACCATGAACAACAAGGTGGTGTACTCGCTGTACCAAACCTTCGTCGCCCGCGGCTTTTCGACCCTGCGCTTCAACTTCCGCGGCGTCGGACGGTCCCAGGGCGTCTATTCCGGCGGCGAGGGCGAGCTCTCCGACGCCGCCTCGGCGCTCGACTGGCTGCAGACCTACAATCCAAATGCCCGCTTCTGCTGGATTGCCGGGTTCTCGTTCGGCGCCTGGATCGGCATGCAGTTGCTGATGCGCCGTCCGGAGATCACCGGATTCGTGTCGATCGCACCGCCGGCCAACCTGTTCGACTTCACCTTCCTCGCCCCCTGCCCGGCCTCAGGCCTGGTGGTGAACGGCGACAAGGACGAGATCGTCCCGGCCGATTCGGTGAAGAAGCTGGTCGACAAGCTGTCGACCCAGAAGGGCATCACGATCACCCACAACGTGATCAAGGGCGCCAACCACTTCTTCGGCCCGCAGATCAACGATCTGAGCGCGATGGTCGGCGGCTATCTCGACGCCAACGTGCCGGCCGAAGAAGCCGAAGCGAAGTAGCGCCTGCCACCGGTCCGGGGCACGGCCACGCCGGTCGTCCCCGGGAAGGTGATATCCAGGCCCAGGATCGAGCGTACCGCGAGGTAGGCGAAGGCCTGCGCCTCCAGCGCATCGCCGTCCCATCCGAGCGCGTCGGCATCCACAAGGTCACCGTCGACGGCCTCGGCGATCGCCGCCATCAGCGCCGGATTGTGCCGCCCGCCGCCGGTGGCGATCCAGCGGGTCGGCGGTGCCGGAAACCAGCGCGCCGATCCGGCGATGGTCTCGGCACTGAACGCGACCAGCGTTGCCGCCCCATCCTCCGGCGAGAGCCCTTCAACCGCGTCCGCGACCCGTGCATGGAATGCGTCGCGGTCGAGGGATTTCGGCGGCTTCCTGTCGAAATAAGGGTCGGTCAGCAATCTGGCCAGCCGGGATCGATCGACCGAGCCCGCCCGCGCCAGCGCCCCATCGGCATCATACATCCGCCCGACCGCGCGCCAGCACCAGTCGTCGATCGGCGCGTTGCCGGGGCCGGTATCGAAGCCGATCAGATCCGCCTCGCCGGCGCCAAGCCAGGTGACATTCGCCACCCCGCCCATGTTCAGCACGACCACCGGCCGCGTCTCCGGCCCGGCCAGCGCGCGGTGAAAGACCGGAGCGACCGGAGCGCCCTGCCCGCCCGCCGCCATATCCGCCAGCCGCAGATCGCCGACCACATCGATACCGAGGTGATCCGCCAGCCGCTGGCTGTGCCCGATCTGGCGGGTACGGCCGACCTCCGGCTCGTGCAGAACCGTGTGGCCGTGAAAACCGACAACATCCACTGCCGCCGTCGACAGGTCGGCACGCTCCATCAGGGAGCGGACTGCGTCGCGGTGCAGGTCGGTGATCTCGGTCTCGACCGCCTCCATATCGCCGGTTCCGGCAATGGCGGCGCGCAGGCGGGCGCGGAACCCGTCGTCATAGGGAACCGTCAGCGCGAGACCGGTCTCGAGGTGGTCCTCGCCATCGGTGACGAGCACGGCGGCATCGACCCCGTCCATGGACGTCCCGCTCATCAGGCCGATGGCGGTGAAGGTGGGTTTCGTGTTCATGACCGTAGTCTCGGGTGAGTCGGCCCGGCTTGTCATCACCCTGGACCCTTCATGATCCGGCCCGGGGCGCCCTTCGACACATGCCACACCCTTCATCCCACCCCTGGCCTGTGCTACATCGCCTCGCCCGCAACCCAAGCAACCGGCGAGCCCAGCCATGTCCACGCCCAAATCGGATTTCCTGAACGCGCTCATGGAGCGCGGTTTCTTCCACCAATGCACCGACCTGGAGGCATTGGACCGCGATCTGACCGAGGGCATGGTCACCGCCTATATCGGCTATGACTGCACCGCCGACAGCCTGCATGTCGGCCACATGATGCAAATCATGATGCTGCGCTGGCTGCAGAAGACCGGTCACAAACCGATCGTGCTGATGGGCGGCGGCACCTCGAAGGTCGGCGATCCCTCGTTCAAGGACGAGGCGCGCAAGCTGCTGAGCGAAGAGGATATCGCCCGCAACAAGGCCGGCATCCAGACGATCTTCGACAAGTACCTCACGTTCGGCGACGGGCCGCATGACGCAGTGATGGTCGATAACGCCGACTGGCTCGACAAGCTCGAATACATCAAGTTCCTGCGCGACTACGGCGCCCATTTCTCCGTGAACCGGATGCTCAGCTTCGACTCGGTCAAGCTGCGCCTGGAGCGCGAGCAGTCGCTGAGCTTCCTCGAATTCAACTACATGATCCTGCAGGCCTACGATTTCCTGGAGCTGCGCCGGCGCTACGGCTGCGTGCTGCAGATGGGCGGCTCGGACCAGTGGGGCAACATCGTCAACGGCGTGGAACTGACCCGCCGGGTCGACCAGCAGTCGATCTACGGCCTGACCTCGCCGCTGATCACCACCTCGTCGGGCGCCAAGATGGGCAAGACCGCCCAGGGTGCCGTCTGGCTGAACGAGGACCGGCTCAGCGTCTATGACTTCTGGCAGTACTGGCGCAACACCGAGGACGGCGATGTCGGCCGCTTCCTGAAGCTGTTCACCGAAATGCCAATGGACGAGATCGCGCGCCTGGAGGCGCTCGGCGGGGCCGAGATCAACGAGGCGAAGAAGATCCTGGCCACCGAGATCACCCGGCTCTGCCACGGCGCCGAGGCGGCCGAGGCGGCGGCGCAGACCGCCCAGCAGACCTTCGAGGCCGGAGCTGCCAGCGACGGTCTGCCGACGGTCGAAGTCGCCCGCGCCGAGGTCGAGGCCGGCATCGCGATGGTCGACGCGCTGGTTCAGGCCGGCCTGGCCGCCTCCAAGGGCGAGGCCCGGCGGCTGATCCGTGGCGGTGGGGCCCGGATGAACGACGCGCCGGTGACCGACGAAGCGGCGACGATCGGCGCTGACGCTCTGGACGGCGATGGGGTGATCAAGCTTTCCGCCGGCAAGAAGCGCCACGCCCTGTTGCGCGCGGTGTGAGCGCCGACCGATCGCGCTGACGCCCCCTCTACCGCCCCTGACTCTCGTCGAGGCCCGGGGTCGGCGGCGGCGCCCAGGTCGCCGGACCGTCCGAGGGGCGGTTGGCGGCCTCCAGGATGTCGCGCACGAAGCCCGGTGCGAGGGCGCTGAGCGGGTTCACTGATATCTCCGGCTTCTCCAGGGTGCCGCTGACCGCGAAGGACGTCGCCAGCAGCCCCTCGCCCTCGCCGCCGGTCAGCAGCTCGCCGAGGACCGGCACGACGTCGATCAGACGCGACAGGGAATAGGCCGGGGCGATCAGTCCCTCGACATCGACCGTCTCGGTTTCGCGCCCGAGGGTCCCATCGACCTTCAGGCCGAGCCCGGGGCCATAGGCGACCCCGTTGCTGATCCGGATCGTATCCGGGTCGAGATTGATATGCGCCGTCGCCCGGGCGAAGCGGATGCCATCGCCGGACAGCGTGTCGAACAGCCCGGTAAAGGACGCCACCGACAGCAACTGGGCGAAGACCGGGGCCTCCACGATATGGAAGTCATCGATCCGGACCGCGAGATCCATGGCGTCGCCGAAACTGTCGCCGATCAGCTCGCCGTCGACCCGCAGGCGACCGCCGCGCACGGTTTCGGCGATGCCGAAGGCGCGCAGGAAACTGCCGGCATTGTTGGTCGCGACCGTCACCAGGCGGCGGTTCTGGGCCGGCTGGACGACAAGGCGCATCGGATCGCCGTCCAGGCTTCCGATCACGCCCAACGTCTCGATCCGCTTGCCGGTCTGGCGCACGGAGAGCGTCCCCGAGGTGAGGCTGATGCCCTCGAGAACGTGCAGCGTGTCGGCGACGAACCGCGCCTCGACCGTCCGGCTTTCGCCACCGGCGACGCCCGAGCCAGCCGCGTCATCCTCGCCCTTCTCATCTCCCTCGAGGATTGGAACAAGATCGATCACCGGCCCTTCCATGGCGATGCGCAGGCTGCCGTCGGGCAGGCTTTCCACCCGCCCGGCCGCCTGCGTGCGACCCAGCCGGAAGGTCGACAGCGAGGTGACGGAGCCACCGGTCTCCGGGAAGTCGACGGCACCGGCCGCGAACAGGGTGCCCGCCCGGAACTCGAAGCCGGGAATCGCCAGAACGTCGTCCGCACTGCGGGTGACGTCGAGGCGGACGATACCGGCCGTATCCGAAGCCTTCGCCCAACTGAGTTCGGGAACGGCGACCGTGGTCGATTGCAGGTTACCGTCGATCGTCGCCGTCAGATTGCCCGCCGTATCGGTCGTCACCGCGGCCTCGATCTCGACCGGCCCGGAGGCGATGTCGCTCAGGTCCAACCCGAAGGATGTGAACTGGGCGATATTCGCGGTCGCCTGCACCTTGGAGCGTGACCGGAAGGGTCCGGAGGACTGAAACCGCTCCTCGTGGGTGACGGTCGCCGGAATGCCGCCGAGGCGGGCGGTGCCGGCAAGCGACATCCCCGCTCCGGTAAGGTCGAGCTTCAACGTGCCGTCGGTGAGTGGCTTGCCCCGCAGCACGTCCGGGATCACCGCCCCTTGCAGATTGGCGGCGACCGCGATGCCGATATCCTCGACATCGAGCGTCCTCAGGAGCGGGATCTTCAACTGCATCCGCGCCCCGAACGTCCCGTCGGTCTTGCTGGCGTCCAGTCCGATCTCGCTCGGATAGCCGAGCGGCTCCTTGTCGATCAATTCCAGGGCCTCGCGCGCGGGCCCGCGCACCACGACCTCGACATCCGCCCGTTCTCCGGTGTCGCGGTCCAGGTTCACGAGATCGATGTCCGCAGCCTCGACCACCAGGGAACCGAGATGGCCGCCCCGCACCGTGATGTCCATGCGGGTGGCGTCGAACGTCGCCGTGCCGTGAGCATCCAGGACCGGCGGCAGCGGGCGGAAATAATGGGTCTCCACACCCTCGAAATCGATCCGGCCGGACAGGCTGTCCAGTTCGTGGACGCTCGGATCCGCCCCGTCGACCCAACCCTCGGCTCGCAGGGTGGCGCTGGTCACGGTCCCCTCGCGCAGGTTCTCGGTCACCCATTCACGCGCGCCGTCCGAGACATCGGCGGGCCAGAAATCCGCGATCGCGTTGACGGCAAACCTGGTCACGGCCGCATCGACGATCACGGCATATCCGGCGCGGTCCCGGCTCGCACGCGACTTCACCGCCAACAGCGCGTTCTGGACCCCCAACGACCCGTCCAGCGAGATCCACTCGGCATCGGGCGCGACATCCAGGCTGATATTGCCACCGGAAACCGTAAGCGCGTCCGGGTTGACTTCGGGGATGCTGATCGTGCCGGCGCCGAAAGTGATCGAGGCCCTGCCGCCGAGTCCGGCACCATCGAGGGCGGTGCTGACCTCCACCGTGCCCGCCATCGGCAAATCGAGATCGGACAATCGGCCGAGGCGCGGTTCGAGCGCCGCGATGGCCGCCGGCTGCAACGCCTTGAACCGCAGGCTGACATTGACGTGATTGCTATCCGGCCGGTAGTCGCCGGAGAGATTGATGGGAGTCGGTTCCGCGTCCGTCCACTCCACCCGGCCGCTCAAGCGGAAACTCATGCCGGTGGAGACCAGTTCGATCCCGCCCGACACGCCGGTCAGCAACTGGGTGCGGGCATGGGCGTCATCGACCAGACGGACCGTAGCGTCACGGATTTCGGCGGCGCGCAGATAGCGCATCGTCCCTGTGCCCTGCCGGTCGTCAAGCAACGGTCGCAGCACGGCGCTGAGGTCCAACGGGTCCTGCGCCTTGCCCGTATCCGGATCGTTCGGGGTCAGGGTCCAGGCACCGTCGGCCCCCTTGACCACGGTGACGACCGGATGGAGCACGTCGATGCGTTTCGGTGCCAGCCGCCCGGCCAGCAGCGCTTCCGGGCTGAGCGCGACGGAAATCGCGCCGATCCGGGCGCGCACCGCGCCGTCGCCATCCAGGATCACCACATCCTGGGCAACGACGTCGAACGCCCGGTCCCAACTGCTCATTTCCAGCGTCGCCCGACCTATGTCGGTCCGAATGCCGGAACTCGGGTCGCTGAGCGCATCGGAGAGGTACGCGCGGGCCCAATCGATCTCGATCGGACCGTCCGACAATCGCCAGGCGAACGCACCGATGGCGACAATCGCCACGACGACCACGGCGATGAGAATCTCGAGAAGCAGGACCGTCGTGCGTCTGATCACCAGCGGAACGTCCGGATCGCGTGAACCAAGAGATTACCTATCATGATCGCTGGAAGTGTACGACCGGGTGACTTGACCGCAGCCGCGTGATCTCCTCACTCTCACGAAGTTTCGAAAGTTTGACCAGAGTCCGGTGTGCCGTATTCCCTTGTCCCTCGGATCGTCCCGATCGCTGTCGATCCGCAAGCGGCCGCTATCGGCCTGGAACGCTGTCGCGAACGGCTCGGCGAGCTTAAGGACAGCGTCGAAGCGGATCGCGCCGCCGGCATACTCGACGATGCCGACTGTCGCGCGCTGATCGAAGGCATCGCCGTTCATTCGCCCTATCTGACGCGGGAGATCGTGCGCGAGCTCGGCTTCGCCGGCGGCATCTTCGCTGACGGTGTCGACGTGGCGATGCGGCGGATCTGGGCCGATCTGGACGCCGTGGACCCGCAAGACGACACCGTCAGCATCATGCGCTCCCTACGGGTCGCCAAGCGCCGTGCGGCACTGACCATCGCACTGGCCGATATCGCCGGGCTGTGGAACCTGATCGAGGTGACCGGGGCCATCTCCGAGATGGCCGATCGCGCGCTCGCCGTCTCCTGGCGTCATGCTCTCGCCGAGGCGATCCGGCGCAAGAAGCTGCCCCTGTCCGCCGAGGGCGACCTGATCGAGGGGTCCGGTCTGGTCTGTCTCGCCATGGGCAAGCTCGGTGCGCGGGAGCTCAACTACTCCAGCGATATCGACCTGATCGTCCTGTTCGACGATACCCTGCCGGCCTATGCCGAGCATCTGGAGCTTCGGCACGCCTTCATTCAGGCGACGCAGACCATGGTCAAGCTGATGGAGGAGCGCACCGCCGACGGCTACGTCTTCCGCACCGACCTGCGTCTGCGCCCGGACCCGTCCTCCACGCCGCCGGCGATCTCGATGACAGCGGCCGAGACCTACTACGAGAGCATGGGCCAGAACTGGGAACGCGCGGCCATGATCAAGGCCCGGCCTGTGGCCTCCGACGCGGCTTCCGCGGCCGGTTTCCAAGCGTCGATGACACCGTTCATCTGGCGCCGGCACCTCGACTTCGCGGCGATCCAGGACGTGCACTCGATCAAGCGCCAGATCGCCGTCCACCGCAAGGCAGCGGTGGTCAAGGCCGAGGGCCAGAACGTGAAGCTCGGGCGCGGCGGAATTCGCGAAATCGAGTTCTTCGCCCAGACCCAGCAATTGATCTGGGGCGGGCGCGATGCGCGTCTGCGCGTACGCGGCACCGAGGATGCGCTCCGGGCCTTGGTTCAGGCCGGTCGGGTGCGCGAGGAGGTGGCCAGCGACCTCAAGCTCTCCTACCGCTTCCTGCGCAAGGTCGAGCACCGCCTACAGATGATCGAGGACAAGCAAACCCAGGAACTGCCCCAGGATCCGGCCGCCCTCGACCGGTTCGCCGCCTTCCTCGGCTACGAGGACCCGAAGCATTTCCGCGGCGACCTCGCCCACCATCTCCATACCGTGGCCTATCACTATGGCCATCTGTTCGAGGAGGCCCCAGCCTTGTCCGTCCCGACCCGCGAAGCGGGCAGCCTCGTCTTCACCGGGGGTGAGGACGATCCCGACACTTTGAAGACCCTCAAGCAACTCGGCTTCAGCGATCCGAGCGCTGTAGCGGAAACGGTCCGCAACTGGCACCGCGGCCATACCAAGGCCACCCGCAGCGAGCGGGCCCGGCAGATCCTGACCGAGATCACGCCCTCCCTGCTGGAGGCGGTCGGCCGGATGCCGCAACCGGACCAGGCGTTCCGTCGACTCGATCGGTTCCTCGACGCGCTGCCCTCGGGCGTACAGATCTTCAGCCTGTTCCATGCCAATCCAAGCCTGATCCAGGTGGTGGCCGAAATTCTCGGCATGGCGCCGTCGCTGGCCGGCCAGCTCGGCCGAGAGCCCGCCCTGTTCGAAGGCATCCTGACCCACGACGTGATGCAACCGCTGCCCGACGCGGCGGCCCTGACCGAAGAGCTGGCGCGCCATCTCTCGGCGACCGACGACTATGAACTGGCGCTGGACGTGACCCGGCGCTGGACCGGCGACCGGCGGTTCCAGATCGGTGTGCAGATCATCCGCTCGCACCTGGATGCGGACCGGGCGGGCACCACCTATTCCGACGTTGCCGATGCGACGATCAACGCCCTGCTGCCCTGGGTGGAAAAGGATTTCGCCCGGCGCCACGGCACCCTGCCCGATGTCGAGACGCCCGCGCTGGCGGTGATCGCGCTCGGCAAATACGGCGGGCGGGAACTCAGCTACGGCTCGGATCTGGATCTCGTGTTCCTCTATGAGGCGCCGCTGGACCTGGAGTCGGTGGGCGACAGGCCGCTCTACACCTCGGCCTATATGATCCGTCTTGGCCAGCGCCTGATCTCCGCCCTGAGCGCCAAGACCGCCGAGGGCGCGCTGTACGATGTCGACATGCGCCTGCGTCCCACCGGCAACAAGGGACCGGTCGCGATCTCCATGGAGGCCTTCCAGAAGTATCACGACGAGGATGCCTGGACCTGGGAGCGGATGGCCTTGACCCGGGCTCGGGTGGTCGCCGCGCCGGCCGGATTCAAAGGCCGCATCGAAGACTGCATCCAGGCGATCCTGACCCAGAAACGCGATCCGGTAGCCCTGGCCGGCGACGTCGCCGACATGCGCGACCGCACGGCGAAGGAGCACAAGTCCGACAGCCCGTGGACGGTGAAGCACTGGCGCGGCGGGTTGCTCGATCTGGAGTTCATCGCCCAGTTCCTGCAGCTCCGCCATGCCCATGAGCATCCGAGCGTGCTGGACGGCAATACCGCCAATGCCTTTCTGAAGCTGGGTGCGGCCGGCGTGCTGCGCGAGGACGAGGCGTCGTTCCTGTCCAACTCGGTGCATATCTGGCGCAATATCCAGGGGCTGCTGCGTCTCACCGTGGGCACCGAATTCGATCCCGAAACGGCGCCGGAAGCCCTCAACGCCCGCCTCGCCAAGACCAGCCGGGCGATCGATTTCGCCACGCTGGAGCGCATCATCGAGAAGATGAGTGCGGTGGTGATGCGGACCTACGACCGCTATGTGGTCGCGGGGAAATAGCGGCCGGGCACGACCGTAGGCGTCAGTGGCTGTTGTGGTCGTGCTTGGCGGCGAGGTTCTTGCGCTGCATCTCGGCGACCGGGTCCATGGGGTCGGCAGCGTGCGGATGTCGCCTCTTGTTCGACGTGTCGAACATGCTGGACACACCCCAAGCGATCAGACCTGCGGCCATCACGGCCATGCCAACGAATACGATGGCCATTGTCGTCTGAAAATCGGTCACGTTGCCTCCAAGGCACCAGCCCTTAACCCGCCTCGCGCGGCCGATCAAAAACTCATTTAAATTAACTTACGTATAAATATGCAGGAAACCCGTTAAGAAATCGTTCCCCCGGCGGGCACGGGCGGCGCAGCGCAGGGCAATGACGACACCACACCGGAGCCGCCGTGACAAATCCGGGTAAGCCGGGCCGAGGAAAGCGGGGACGTCGGGCACGAAGGTGCGATGACCTGAGCACCGATTGCACCTAAAGTTCCCCCGCAAACCAAGGAGGATACCATGCAGGCTCAACCGATTGCGGGTCGATGCGCGTGGACTGGCACCGAGCTTGAGGCCGCCGGCGACTGGCTGCGCACCTGGCCCAAGGACGCCTTTCCGGCCATCGACGCCGCCCTGGCCCGCGCCAAGTCCAGTGGCAAGGGGCTGACCGAGCTTTCGGCCGGGGACTTCCCGCTGCCCGGTCTGAAGGATTTCTTCGCCGATGTTCTCGACGAGTTGGAGGACGGCCGCGGCGCGGTCCGCATCACCGGGTTCCCGGTCGAGCGGTATGACACCGACGAGTTGCGGACGATCTTCTGGGGGCTCGGTCAACATCTGGGTACGCCGCTGAACCAGACGGCTTTCGGCGAGATTCTGGGTGAGGTGCGCGACGAGTCGCATGACGACGGGCGCGTCACCCAGCAGCTTGCCGAACACCGAACCGGTTCCGACAAGGTGCTGGCCTCGCGCGCCCGGGCACGTTCGACCGGACCGCTGCGGTTCCATACCGACCGGTGCGACGTGATCACCCTGTTCTGCGTCGCCAACGGGATCGATGGCGGCGTGAGCAAGCTCGCCAGCATCCCGCATATTCACAACACCATCCTCCAGCGCCGGCCCGACCTCCATGCCCTGCTGATGCAGGACTACTGGCGCTCGCGGCCGGCGGACGAGGATGGCGAGCGGCTGGACAAGGTCTTCGCCCTGCCGGTGTTCGGCGTGCGCGACGGCAAGATCACCAGCCAGTACTCGCGCACCTATGTGGAGCAGGCCCAGGAGACGGCGGATGTGCCACGCCTGACCGCCGCCCAGAACGAGGCGCTGGACATGCTGGCCGCGGTCGCCGAGGAGAGCTGTATGCACTCCGCCTTCGCGCCGGGCGACATCCAGCTGCTGAACAACCACGTCGTCTATCACGGCCGGACCGCCTATGCCGACGACCGGGCGTCCGGTCAGACGCGCTGCCTGCTGCGGCTGTGGCTGAGCGTGGCCAACAGCCGGGCCCTGCCGGACGGGTTCGAGGTGCTTTGGGGCTCGACCGAACCCGGCGCCCTGCGCGGCGGCGTGGGCCAGCGCTAAGCGGCCCGACGCCCACCGCACCCTGTTCCCCGGCCTTGCGCCGGGGCCGGGGCCGGGAGGGGATTGGTGTTCAGGTGACCCGGACGTCGACCTTGTCACCATAGAACGCCACATGCTTCGCCAGCGCGGCGCATTCGTCATAGGGCAGGTCGTAGGACCAGGCGGCGTTCTCCGCCTTGGTCCCGCCGGCGCTGATCGACCAGTAGCTCGCCGTGCCCTTGTACGGGCAGTAGGTCGACCGCGCGGTCGGGGTGAAGGCGTCGACCCGGGTATCCACCATCGGCACGTAATAGACCGGGCCGTGATTGCTCTCCTCGCAGAGGATCGCCTGCGTGCTGTCGGCGACGGTCTCGCCGCCCAGGGTTACGAGCACGCGCCTACCCGCGGGCTTCAGGGCCACCCGGTGCTCGGGCTTCTTGGTGAAACCGGGAGCGGGATTGATTCCGGCGTCGGGCATGGCGTCCTCCTGGTGTGCGTCCACGAACTGTCGGACGGCAGACGCCGCCCCGCAAGTCCGGGCAACGACCATTGCCACCCCCTCGCGCGAATGTGCATCCTTCGATCCAAGGCGTGACCCGGATCCAACCGGCACCATGGAGCGCTACCAGGAGGAGACCGATGACCGACCCTCAGTTCCGGGGCATCTACCCCATGCTCTACGCCCTGTTCGCGGCCGACGGCTCGCTGGACGAAGGGGCGAACGCCGCGCAGGTCGAGGCCTGTATCGCCGGCGGCGTGCACGGCCTGGCGGTCGGCGGCCTGGCCAGCGAATGCAACAAGCTGACAGTCGAGGAGCGCCGCGACCATGCGCGCTGGACCCTCGAGGAAGCGGCCGGCCGGGTCCCGGTCAGCGTTACCATCTCCGACAACACCATCGGCGGACAGGTCGAGAGCGTCCGCCGTGCCGCCGATGCGGGTGCCGCCTGGGCGGTGCTGCAGCCGCCGCCGGTGAAATCGGCGAGCGAGGAGGCGCTGATCCGCTTCTTCGGCGCCGTCGCCGACATCTCCCCGATCCCCATCGGCATCCAGAACGCGCCGGAATATATCGGCATCGGCCTCAGCAATGCCGGCCTGATCGAGTTGCACCGGCGCCACCCCAACGTCTCGATCCTGAAGGCCGAGGGCACCGGGCTGTATATCGGCCGGCTCGCCGAGGAGGCCGGCGGAGCGTTCACCCTGTTCAATGGCCGCAACGGCATCGAGCTGCTGGACAGCCTGCGCCACGGCTGCGCCGGTCTGATCCCGGGGGTGGAGGCCTGCGACATGGAAAGCCGGATCTACGAGCATCACGTCGCCGGCCGGGCTGACGAAGCCGACCGGTCATTCCGCGAGATTCTGCCGCTGCTGCATTTCCTGATGCATACGATCGACCATCTGCTGTGCTACGGAAAACGTCTGGCCGCGTGGCGCATCGGCATCGACGAGGTGCATGACCGCGGACCAGCCCAGGCCCCGCATCCCGCGGGGATGGCCATTCTCAACCACTGGTCCCGCGACCTCGGGAGGCTCGGACAATGACCACCTTCGTTCTCGTTCACGGCGCATGGCACGGCGGCTGGTGCTGGGTGCGTGTGGCTGAAAAGCTGCGCGCCGCAGGCCATACCGTGTTCACGCCGACACTCACCGGCCTCGCCGACCGCGCCCATCTGATGAGCCCGACGATCTCCCTGACCACCCATATCAAGGACGTGGTCGGCCTCATGAAATGGGAGGAGTTGAACGACGTCGTGCTGGTCGGTCATTCCTATGGCGGCGTGGTCATCACCGGCGCGGCCGACCGCGTGGCGGACCGGGTGAAGTCGCTGATCTTCCTCGACGCCCTGGTGCCGGGCCACGGCCAGTGCGCCATGGACCTGCGCCGGCCGGAACAGGTCGAGGCCGCCTACGCCACCGCCCGCGCCAAGGGGGCTGGATGGCGCATCCCACCGACCACCGCCGCGGCCTTCATGGTGAACGAGGCCGACCAAGCCTGGGTCGACGGCAAATGCACCGACCTGCCGCTCGCCTGCTTCACCGAGCCGCTCTACCTCTCCGGCGCCGGCGACGCGATCAAGACCCGCGCCTATATCCGCGCGGCGGCCTTTCCGGCCCCGCAGCTCGATACGATACTCGAGAAGTTCCGCGCCGACGCCCACGACACCTACGCGGTCGATTGCGGCCACGATGTCATGGTCGACGCTCCGGACGAGCTGACCGACATCCTGGTGAAATACGCGTAAGGCAAGGATCGGCCCGGACCCGTCGACACGCCCCCCGGACCGATGGCCCGGGGGGGGCTGCTCGGGACAGGTGGGCCGGCGCGGGCGGACCGCCCTACAAACCCCTCACCGCTGCCAGCACGTCTTCCACATGACCCGGCACCTTGACCTTGCGCCAGATGCCGCGGATCACGCCGGCCCCGTCGATCAGGTAGGTCGCACGCTCGATGCCCATGGATTTGCGGCCGTACATGTTCTTCTCGACCCACACGCCATAGGCCTCGGTGACCGCCCCGCTCTCGTCGGATCCCAGCGTGAAGGGAAGCTCGTACTTGGCCTTGAACTTGTCGTGTTTGGCGACGGTGTCGCGGCTGACCCCGATGATCTCGGCCCCGACGCCGGAGAAATCCGGCAGCGTGTCGCGAAAGCCGCAGGCCTCCTTGGTGCAGCCCGGCGTGTCGTCGCGCGGATAGAAATACAGCACCACCGGCTTGCCTTTCAGCTTGGCCAGCGACACTTCGCCGCCACCATCCGTGGGCATGGTGAAATCCGGGGCCTTGTCACCAATATCGAGGCTCATGGTTCGGGTCTCCTCCTGATCTGACGCCCCCAGATGTCGGTCGCGCACCGGGCCATGTCAATCGGCGAAGATTCGTGGAATATCCAGTTCTCCAGCCGGTCTGGAATCGACAAGGGGTACCGGCCCGGCGCACCGCCTGGCCGCAGCGGATCACACAGGGACTCAGAGAAAAGACATGGCTTCTGGATTGACCGGCAGACGGTGGTTTCTTCAGACCACGGCCGCGGCCTCGGCACTGGCCTTCGCGCCGATGCCGGCCTTTGCCCATTCCGGCACCCCGCAGGGGCACGCAGGGCCCAGATTCGGCGAGCCGACGCCGTTCAACGCCGAGACGCTGGCCCTGCGCGCCGCGCGCCTTGCCGAGCAGCCGTTCGAGATGCGCCGAAGCCCGGCGCCGGAGATTACCGCCCAGATCGACTATCGCGCCCATGGCGGCGTGCAGTACCGGCGCGACCAGGCGCTGTTCGCCGAGGCGGGGGGCTCCTACCCGATCACCTTCTTCCCACTCGGCCAGTATTTCCCACGCCCGATCCGGGTGAACGCCGTCGACGCCGGCGCCTCATCGCCGGTGAATTACGATCCGTCGCTGTTCGAAATCCCGGCCGACAACATCATCGCCACGCTGCCGCGCGACGCCGGCTTCGCCGGTTTCCGCATCCATGAGAGCCGAAGCCGCTCCGACTGGCGCACCCAGGACTGGGCGGCGTTCCTGGGCGCCTCCTACTTCCGGGCCATTGGCGCCCTCGGCCAGTACGGCATCTCCGCACGCGGCCTCACCGTCAACACGGCGACCGGCGGTCCGGAGGAGTTCCCGGACTTCGTCGAGTATCACATAGAGCCGGACGGCGCGGGAGAGAACGCGATCCGCATCCACGCCCTGCTCGACGGCCCCAGCGTCACCGGCGCCTACACTTTCGACCTGCACCGCGGCGACGGCGTGACGATGGACATCAGCGCCCGCGTCTTCCTGCGCCGGGACGTCGAGCGACTGGGCTTCGCCCCGCTGACCTCGATGTACTGGTATTCCGAGCGCAATCCCGACGGGACCCAGGACTGGCGCCCGGAGATCCACGATTCCGACGGGCTGGCGTTGTGGACCGGATCCGGCGAGCGGATCTGGCGCCCTCTCAACAACCCGGAGACGGTCGTCACCTCCAGCTTCCAGGATGCCGCCCCGAAGGGCTTCGGGCTGATCCAGCGCGACCGCGACTTCGAGCATTACCTCGACGGCGTGAACTACCACCTGCGGCCGACCCTGTGGGTGGAGCCGAGGGGCGACTGGGGCAAGGGGTCGGTCCAACTCATCGAGATTCCGACCGACGACGAGATCCACGACAACATCGTCGCCCAATGGACGCCGGAGACCTCGGCGCGCAAGGGCTCGGAGTTCAGCTTCGGCTACCGCCTGCACTGGGTCGACCAGGAGCCTTACCCGGCCCATGCTTTCGCCCGCGTTACCTCGACCCGCTCCGGTCGCGGCGGCGAGCCGGGCCAGCCCCGACCGGAGGGCGCGACGCGCTATGTGGTCGATTTCGACGGCGGTCCGCTGAACGCCGAACTTCCCCAGGACACGGTCGAGGCCCATGTGGTGGCGCTCGGCGGCAAGGTTCTGCGGGCGCGCGGCGAGCCGGTGCCCGGCACCGACCGCTGGCGTCTGGTGACCGACATCGCCCCGGATGCCCCCGCCCCGGTCGAAATCCGCGGATACCTGTCCCAGGGCGGCGAACCGCTGACCGAAACCTGGCTGCACCAGGATCGGCCTGCAACGGCGATCCGGGGCGGCTGATCTGGCCTAGAGTCGGCGCCAGGCGACCAGGGTCAGCACCAGGACGACGGCCAGCAGCCCGCCGCCACCGCCGAACACCATCTGCATCGACCGCGCGATTTCCGGCGCCGCCGCGGCGCGTCCGGTGTCGGTCAGCGCGAAGCTCCAGCCCGCCAGCACCGTGCCGGTGACGAAGCCCAGGTTGCGCGACAGGTTGAGCAGGCCGGAGACCACTCCGCGCCGGCTGTCGGCGACGGTCGCCAGCACGGCGGTGTTGTTGGCCGCCTGGAAGAGCTGATAGCCCGGGGTCAGCGCGGCAATCGCCGTCAGGTAGCCGGCCAGTCCCAACACCCCCGGCAGCAGCGACAGCCCGAGCGCGCCCGCGGTCAGCGCGGCGACACCGATCGCCATCACCGGCCGCGCGCCCCAGGCATCCACCAACCGGCCTGATGGAATGCCACTGACCATGGCGAGCGCCGGCCCGACCGACATGACCAGCCCGACCTTTGTCTCGGTCAGGCCGAGGACGCCGCTGAGGTAGAACGGCCCGACCACCAGGGTCGCCATCATGACGCCCGCGACCAGGGCGTTGGCGATCAGGTTGGGTGCCAGATCGCGGAGCATTTGCCCCTCCGCCACCCGGCCCGCCGGCGCCGGCGCCACAGCGGCCCGGGGAAGGTGACGCCAGCACAGCGCCGCCGCGACCAACGCGACCACGGACAGTAGGATGAACGGGCCGTGCCAGTCGCCGATCGACAGCATCACGCCACCCAGCGCCGGCCCCGCCGCCGTTCCCATGGCCGACATGGTGCCGAGCAGCCCCATGGCCCGCCCGATGCGCTCCTTGCCCACGGTCTGACGCACCAGCGCCATCGCCAGGGTCAGCAGGAAAGCCGCCCCGGCCCCCTGCAGGCTCCGCGCGGCGATGAGCGTCGTCAGGTCCGGAGCGACGGCGCAGAGCAGCGACGCGGCCGCGAAGAGCCCATGACCCACCAGCAGCATGCGCCGCAACCCGAACCGGTCGCCGAGCCGTCCGGCCAGCACCACCGCCACCGTCATCGCCCCGAGATAGGCGGTCACCACCCACTGCACCGCGTCTATCGCCGCCGCCAGGTCCCGCGCCAGGGTCGGCAGGGCCACGGCGGCGACGCTCGCCCCCATCGTCGCCAGGAACATCGACAGCGCGAGGCTGGCCGACGCTCCCATGCCCGTTCCGGCAGCCGCCGGCAGTCTCTCCGTCACGTCGGTCATTGCCTGTTTCTCCTTGCAACCAACAATCGCCTGAGGGCACGCTGCCACTTCAAGTCGACTTGAGGTCAAGCATGAAACTTCTGGATATCGGCGACGTCGCGCAGCGGGCCGGCGTGCCCGCCTCGACGTTGCGCTACTACGATGATATCGGGCTGATTTCGTCTGCCGGGCGTCTAGGGTTGCGACGCCAGTACCTGCCCGACGTCCTGCTGCGACTGGCCTTGATCTCGATGGGCAAGTCGGCGGGTTTCAGCCTGGACGAGATTGCCCAGGTTCTTGGCCGGAACGGCGCGCCGGATCTGCCGCGCGCGGACCTGCACCGCAAGGCCGACGCGCTGGATCAGCAGATCCGCCGCCTGACGGCGTTGCGTGACACCCTGCGGCATGTTGCCGAATGCCCGGCGCCGTCCCATCTCGAATGTCCGACGTTTCGGCGTCTGGTCACGGTCGCGAGCCGTCAGGGCGTGCGATCCTCCCGGTCCCGCCGCGCCAAGACCGTTCGCAAGGCACCATGAACCTCACTCCGCCCGTCCCCGCCCTGCCGCCCGCGTTCGACGCCTGGTTCGCAGCCAAGGGATGGGCGCCGCACGGGCATCAACTGGAGATGCTCGCAGCCGCGCGGGCCGGGCGGTCGGCGTTGCTAATCGCACCGACCGGCGGCGGCAAGACGCTGGCCGGCTTCCTCGCCTCGCTGGTCGACCTATCCGAAGCCCCGCGCGCGGGGCTGCACACGCTCTACATTTCGCCGCTGAAGGCGCTGGCGGTCGACATCCACCGCAACCTCACCGCGCCGATCGAGGAGATGGGCCTCGCGATCACCGCCGAGACCCGAACCGGCGACACGCCCGCTTCCAAGCGCCAGCGCCAACGCCGCAAGCCGCCGCATATCCTGCTCACGACGCCGGAAAGCCTCGCCCTGCTGCTGTCCTATCCGGATGCGGGGGAGATCTTCGCCGGGCTGCGCTGCGTGGTGGTGGACGAGCTGCACGCGCTCGCCGGCACCAAGCGCGGCGAGCTGCTGGCCCTGGCGCTCGCCCGGATCGCGACCCTGGCCCCCGGGGCCCGCCGGGTCGGACTGTCGGCCACCGTCGCCCATCCGGTGGCGCTGCAGGCGTATTTGTCGAAGACCGGCCGGGCGCCGGCGGAAGACGTAACGGTGGTGCGCGGCGGCGCGGCGGCGCAGGCGGAGGTGAAGATCCTGCTGCCCGGCCCAAATTCCAAATCCGGCGAAAAGGACGAGGACCGCCTGCCCTGGTCCGGGCATATGGGGCTCTACGCCATCGACCGAATCTACGCGGCGATCCGGGTCCACAAGACGACATTGGTCTTCGTGAACACCCGCGCCCAGGCGGAGCTGATCTTCCAGGCGCTGTGGCACGCCAACGCCGATCACCTGCCCATCGCCCTGCATCACGGCAGTCTGGCGGCCGAGCAGCGGCGCAAGGTCGAGGCGATGATGGCGCGGGGCGGCCTGCGCGCGGTGGTCGCCACTTCGTCGCTCGATCTCGGCATCGACTGGGCCGCCGTCGATCTCGTTCTGCAGGTGGGCGCGCCGAAGGGTACGTCGCGCCTGTTGCAGCGGATCGGCCGGGCCAACCACCGCCTGGACGAGCCGAGCCGCGCCCTGCTGGTTCCCGCCAACCGGTTCGAGGTGCTGGAATGCAAGGCCGCCCTGGACGCCATACGGGCGGGCGAACTCGACGGCGATCCGCCGCGCCCCGGCGGGCTCGACGTGCTGGCCCAGCACGTGCTCGGCACCGCCTGCGCCGCGCCGTTCGATCCGGACCGGCTCTATGCCGAGGTGATCCGGGCCGCCCCTTATGCCGATCTAGAGCGCGACACGTTTGATGCGGTGGTCGATTTCGTGCGCACCGGCGGCTACGCGCTGCAGGCCTACGAGCGGTTCCAGCGGATCGGCGAAACCGAGGACGGGCTGCTGGAGGTGGTCGACAAACGGGTGGCCCAGTCCTACCGCATGAATGTCGGCACCATCGTCGAGGCGGTGACGCTCAAGGTGCGGATGGGCCGCGGCCGGGTTCTCGGCGAGATCGAGGAGTATTTCGTCCAGTGGCTCCGCCCGGGCGACACTTTCCTGTTCGCCGGCCGGCTGCTCATCTTCCAGGGCCTGCGAGAAACCTTCGTGGAGTGCTCGCCCGGCGGCGAGGGCGAGCCAGCCGTGCCGGCCTATATGGGCGGCCGGCTGCCGCTGACGACCCAGCTCGCGCACCGGGTGCGGGGCATGCTGGAGGACAGTGCGTCCTGGCCGACCCTGCCGGGGCCGGTGGAGGAATGGCTGGAGATGCAGCGCTGGCGCTCGGTCCTGCCCAAGGCCGACAGCCTGCTGGTCGAGAGCTTCCCGCGCGCCGACCGGGAATACCTGGTCGCCTACACCTTCGCCGGGCGCAACGCGCACCAGACGCTGGGCATGCTGCTGACCCGGCGGATGGAGCGCATGGGGCTGGGCCCGCTCGGATTCGTCGCCACCGACTACGTCATCGCCGTGTGGTCGGTGAAGGCCTGCGACGATATGGACACCCTGTTCGACCAGGACATGCTGGGCGACGACCTGGAGGAGTGGATGGCGGAATCCTCCCTGCTCAAGCGCACCTTCCGCAACGTCGCCGTCATCGCCGGGCTGATCGAACGCAAGCTGCCCGGTCACGAGAAGACCGGCCGCCAAGTGACCTTCAACGCCGATCTGATCTACGATGTGCTGCGCCGCCATCAACCGGATCACATCCTGCTGCAGGCGACGCGGGAGGATGCCGCACGGGGGCTGACCGACATCCGCCGGCTGTCCGACCTGCTGGTCGGCGTGCAGGGACGGATCACCCACCGCCGGCTCGACCGGGTCTCGCCGCTGGCGGTTCCGATCCTGTTGGAGGTCGGCAAGGAACAGGTCGCGGGTGGCGCGGTAGAGGCGCTGATGGACGATTTCGCCGAGAGTCTGATCGAGGAGGCGATCGGTGGGACCTTGCAGGCGAGCCTGCAGCTCTAGGGGGAAGCGACGTGTCCACAATGACGCTCCGGCCGGCTCGGGAAGACGATATCGAGACCCTTGCCGAACTGAACAAACAACTGCTGCAGGATGAGGGGCACCCGGCGCCGATCTCCGTCCCGGAGCTGCTGGCCCGCCACCGCGATTGGCTCGCCACCGGCGAATGGAGCCAGGACATCCTCGACGTCGAGGGCCATCTGGTCGGCTACATCGTGCACGCCCCGAACCCCTACCCGCTCGACCCTGAGATTCCGGAGCGGTTCATCCGGCAGTTCTGCATCGCCCGGCAGTACCGCCGCAACGGGCTCGGCCGCGACGCGTTCGAGCTGTTCATGGAAACCCGGGTCGCGCCGGGCGGACGGGTCACCCTCGACGTGCTGGAGACCAATCCCACCGGTCAGGCGTTCTGGGAGGCGGTCGGCTGCCGCCCGTTCTTCCGCCGTATGGAAGCGTTCCGGCCGGAATAATACCCCGCTGCGTCCCATTTCCCCACTCATCGACATCCTGGACGGCCCTGGCCGAAAGCCGGGGACGATCCAGGATCCATTCTTGGGACATGTGGGTCCCGGATCGCGCGGCGCGGGTCCAGGAAGTCGCCTGGGGATGGCGATTGGGCAAGTAGCGCAACCCCGCCGCCGCCCTACTCCGCGGCGATCTCCACGCTGACCGAGCCGATGCCGGGCACGGTGACGGTGGCGGTTTCGCCCGCCTCGGCCGGAATCACGCCGACCCAGGAGCCGGTGATGATCACGTCGCCCTTCTTCAGGCCGCGCGCCGCCATCTCCGGTCCCCACCCGGCCATATGGTTGACCAGCCAGGTTGGCAGCCGGTTCATGTCCTGACCCGGATAGTTCTTGCCCTGCACCTCGACATGCACCGCGCCCATCTCGAAGGTGACGGTGAGGTCCTCGACATTGACGCCCGTCGCCGGACAGCCGACGGCGGAGATCACCGCCCCGCCATTGGCCTGGAAATCGGCCATCGCGGCGAGCGGCGGGATGTTCGGCCATTCCAGGATGCGCGGCTCGACGATCTCGATCGCCGCGGCCAGCCCTTCCATCGCCGCCAGCACCTCCTCTTCCGGCGTGCCGTGGTCGCAGGGCAGGTCCCGGCCCACCACCATCGCCACCTCGGCCTCCAGCCAGAGCGGGTGCGTGCGGGTCGACACGATGCGGGTATGGTCGCGGAAGACCGTGCCGCTGGCCAGAGGGGCCGCGGACGGCTCGCCCGACCGGCCCTGGGCGCCGACCTTGAAGCCGGCCACGCCGAGCCCCATCCCGTCCAGCGTCTCGACCTGTGTCGCGAAGGCGGCGGCGCGATCCGCCGGCAGGACGTGGGGCAGCGATATCCGGGCGTTGGAGCTGCGCGCGTCGATCATCGCGGCGGCAAACGAGCTGGTCATTATCTTATCCTCCCTCTGACGCGATCCGCTGCAGTTCCGCCCGACAGGCGGCCGCACCGGCGGCGAAGTCCCCCATGATCCACCACTCCTCGACCCGGCGCAGCAATTCTCCGACACGCGGTCCGGGCGCAATGCCGAGCGCGGTCACATCACCGCCGCCGATCGGAAAGTCGGGCGGTGTCCAAGCCAGCGCCACGGCCAGATCAGCGGCGACGTCCTCGGCGGTCCTTGCCGCGCGCAACAGACGGGCGTCGGCGACGGCGGTGCCGCCGAACCGATAGACAGCAGCCCGACGCAGCGCGTTATCGCCCGCCGCCTCACCCGGCGTGGCCAGGGCCTTCGAGAGACGCTTGGCCTCGGCGTTGGACAGGCGCAGTCGCTCGGCCACCGCCTCCGCCCCGTCGGGCTCGGCCACCAGCGCCGCCAGCCGGCGCAGCGGGTCGGGAGCGAGCCCGTGGCCCCGCTCCAAGGCGATCAACGCGACCGCCCGTCCCGCATCGACCGGACCGTCCCACAGGTGGCGGGCGATGCCGGCCTCGGCCATCGCGACCAGCACCTCACCCGCGCCGGGGGCGACCAGCAGCCGCGACAGTTCTTTCCAGATCCGCTCACCCGACAGCCGCGCCATGGACGGCGCCTGCCCGGCACAGGCGGCGAGGCCCGGCGGGTCCAGCCGACCCCGACCGTAGGCGGCATGGAAGCGGAACAGGCGCAGGATCCGCAGCACATCCTCGCGAATCCGGGTCGCCGGATCGCCGACGAAGCGGACGCGCCGGGCCCGCGCATCGGCGATCCCCGATCCGGTCGGGTCGTAGAGCGTGCCGTCGGCATCGAGATAGAGCGCGTTCAGGGTGAAATCGCGCCGCGCCGCATCCTCCGCCCAGTCGTCGGTGAAGGCGACCACGGCACGGCGCCCGTCGGTCTCGACATCGCGACGCAGGGTAGTGACCTCGACCGGCACCGATTGCGCCACCACGGTGACCGTTCCGTGCTCGATGCCGGTCGGGATGCACTTCAGTCCGGCCGCGCGGCAGAGCGCCAGGGTGCGTTCGGGCGCGGCGTCGGTGGCGATATCGAAATCGGTGACCGGCAGGCCGAGCACCTGGTTGCGCACGGCACCGCCGACGAAGCGGCCCCGATACCCGCCCCCGGCCAATGCCGCCAGCACGGCCTTGGCCGCCGGATGGCGCATCCAGTCGGTGACGGCGATGGTCTCGGCCGGCCGCATCGCCCGGTCGCTCAGTAGCCGGAGGCGGCGTGCATGACGTCCGACAGATTCACCAGCATTCCCGCCGTTGCTCCCCAGATGTAGTAGTGCTCATAGGGCAGGACGAAGAAGTGCCGGGTGGTGCCCTGCCATTCCCGGCTGTGCCGCTCCTGATTGGCGCGGTCGAGCAGGAAGGAAAGCGGCACCTCGAAGATTTCCGCCACCTCGATCGGGCAGGCGGTGAGGTCCAGCGGCGGACGCAGGAAGCCGATCACCGGGGTGACCGAATAGCCGGTGCGGGTGACATACGTGTCGAGCCGGCCGATCACCTCGACCGCGCCGCGGTCGAGGCCGATCTCCTCCTCGCTCTCGCGCAGAGCCGTCTCGATATGGTCGGCGTCGTCCGCCTCGACCCGACCGCCCGGAAAGCTGATCTGGCCCTTGTGGACGGGAAGGTCGTCGGAGCGGCGGGTCAGGAGCACCGTGAGGTGCCCGTCGCGCTCGACGATGGGGACGAGCACCGCCGCCTCGCGCGGATCCACCGGCACCGACATGCCGGGATTCAGGTCATGGTCGCCACGGTAGTGGACGACCGGAGAGACCGCATGGGGCAGGCCGTCGGTCATCGTGCCGTTGGCGGCACTGAGGAACCGCCGCCGAAAGGCGTCGTGACTGTCGGGAATGTCTAGGTCTGCGATGTCGCTCACTCGGCCCTGCCCAGAGGAAAGAACTCCCCGCTACTCCATACTCCGAGTTCGCCCGAGCCGTCCCCCCGCTCGACCGCCATCTCGGCCAGGCGATAATACGTCGCCCGATTGATCAGCGCCTCAAGACTGTCGCGCACCAGGACATACGGGGCCGGTTCATCTGTCTCGGGGTCGGTGGCGAGGCGAATCGGATGCGCCGGTCCGGCGACCACGGTTTCGCCAAGATTGGTCCGGAAACTCAATGTCGAGCCGGGACCGGCCTCCGCGCCCTGCGGATCGAGATCCACGTCGACGGCAACGAACGGCGCGTCGTCGACATGGATGATCCCCCGCTCCACCGGCGTGACGAGCCAGAACCGGCCGTCCGCCTCGCGGCGCAGGACGGTGGAGAACAGTTTGACGAGAGGCATGCGATGGATCGGCGAGCCGAGGTAGTACCAGGTCCCGTCGCGCCCGATGCGCAGGCCGAACTCGCGCGGCGTCTCAGGCCCGGCCGTGCCCGTGGCGTCCGGCGCGCCCGTGGTGCCGATGGCATCGTCGCCGCTACACGATTCGTTGTGATCGTCCGATGGCCCCTTGTGCGCAGCCTCCGTCACGCTACGCTCAATGTCATGGATGGACCGAACGCTGTCTTGCCCCATGTCTCTCATGTCCGCTTCATGCGTGCATCGACCCGGCCGCGTTCGTTGTTGATCGTTCGAGACCGCGTCGCCCGGCTCGGGTGGAGGGCGGTCCAAAGCCGCGTCCCCAATAAGGAAATATAGCTGCGATGAGCGATACCACCACCCTTGACCCCCGACCGAACGGTGTCCCGAAAGACGGCACGGCCTTCATCAAGGAGATCGAGGCGCTCGCGGACACCCTCACCACGGTGCGTGGCGGCGTGGCGAAAACCATTTTCGGTCAGCAGGATGTGGTCGATCAGACCCTGATCACCGTGCTGGCGGGCGGCCATGCCTTGCTGATCGGCGTTCCCGGTCTCGCCAAGACCCGTCTGGTCGAAACCCTGGGCATCATCCTCGGCCTCGACGACAAGCGCATCCAATGCACGCCGGATCTGATGCCGGCCGATATCCTGGGCTCCGAGATCCTGGACGAGGACGACAACGGCCGACGCAGTTTCCGCTTCGTCCAGGGACCGGTCTTCGCCCAATTGCTGATGGCCGACGAGATCAACCGCGCCAGCCCGCGCACCCAGTCGGCGTTGCTGCAGGCCATGCAGGAGCACAGCATCTCGGTTGCCGGCCACACCCATGCCTTGCCGAAGCCATTCCACGTGCTGGCCACCCAGAATCCGCTGGAACAGGAGGGGACCTACCCCCTGCCGGAGGCGCAGCTCGACCGTTTCCTGCTGCGAGTTAGTGTCGGTTATCCCGATATTGATGCCGAACGGGCGATGCTGATCGCCACCACCGGTGCCGAGGAAGCGAAGCCGAAGCAGGTGTTGAGCGCCGGCGCCTTGCTGCAGGCCCAGCAGCTACTGCGCTACCTGCCGGTCGGCGAAACGCTGGTCGAGGCGATCCTCGGCATCGTGCGCTCGGGACGGCCGGACATGAGCGAGATCGACGAGGTGCGCCGGCATGTCTCCTGGGGGCCGGGCCCGCGTGCCAGCCAGGCGCTGATGCTGGCGGTCCGTGCCCGTGCCGTGCTGGACGGTCGGCTGGCGCCATCGATCGACGACGTGCTGGAGCTGGCCCACCCGGTGCTGCGGCACCGCATGGCCCTGAACTTCGCCGCCCGGGCGGAAGGTGTGTCACTCGACCAGGTGATCGACCGGCTCTGCGCGCCCTACCGGTGATGGAGGCCTGATGCGCCAACGGGCCCAGGATCTCGCTGCGACCCTGCCGCCGCTTCTGGTGGCGGCGCAGCGCGTGGCACAGACCGTGGCGCCGGGCGCGCATGGCCGCCGTCGGGCCGGCCTCGGCGACGATTTCTGGCAGTTCCGGCCCTACCAGCCGTTCGACGCCGTGCGCAGCATCGACTGGCGGCGCTCGGCCATGGGCCAGATCACCTTCGTGCGCGAACGCGAGCAATCCACCGCCCAGACCATCCATCTCTGGCGCGACCCGTCGCCCTCCATGCGCTGGCGGTCCGACCGGCGCCTGCCGGAGAAGCGCGAGCGCGCGGCCCTGCTCACCATGGCGCTGGCAGTGCTGCTGATCGAGGCGGGAGAGCGGGTCGGCCTGCTGGGTGAGCAGTTGCCGCCGAAGACCGGCCGCACGGCGCTGGAGCCGATGGCGGCCCTGCTGTCGATGACAGCGGATGCCGCCGGATCCCTGCCGGTTTACGAGCCGCTTCCCCGACACGGATCGGCGGTGCTGATCGGCGATCTGTTCGATCCGCTCAGCGAGATCGACGCCCTGGTGCGGCGCTGGTCGTCGGAAGGCGTGCGCGGTCACATCCTGCAGGTCACCGATCCGGCCGAGGAGAGTTTCCCGTTCCGCGGCCGTGTCCGGTTCGAGGGGCTGGAGCGGGAGCTGCCACACTTGCTCGGCCGGGCCGAGCGGGTGGCCGATGACTATGCCGGACGTTTCGCCGCCCATCGCGCCGGGCTGGCCGAGATCGCCCGGCGGTCGGGCTGGACCTTCGCCCATCACACCACGGACCGACCGGCCGAGGCGGCGTTGCTCGCCCTCTATGCCGTCATCGGTCAGCGGCCGGATTAGGGGCGCGCGACGATGCTGACCCTCGGCCCCCTCGTCTTCGCGGTTCCCTGGGCGCTGGCTGCCCTGGCGGTCCTGCCGGTGCTGTGGTGGCTGCTTCGGGTCATCCCGCCGGCCCCCCAACGCATCAGCTTCCCCGCCATCCGTTTGCTCGAAGGGCTGCGACCGGAGGAGGACACGCCCCACTCCACGCCCTGGTGGCTGCTGCTGCTGCGGTTGCTGATCGCCACGCTGGTGATCCTGGCGATCGCCCGGCCGCTGATCCCGTCGGGCACGGCGATCCCGCCGGGTGGACCGATCCTGCTGGTGGTCGATGACGGCTGGTCGGCGGCCCGCGACTTCGAGGCAAGGCGCGACCGGGTGCTGCGCATCCTCGATCAGGCGGAGCGTGAGAACCGGCCCGTCGCCCTGGTGACCACCGCCGATCCGATGCCGGGTCAGCGCCGCGACGTGGACCTGTCGCCGCCCTCGGCCCTGCGCTCGACAATCGGCGCCCTGCAGCCCAAGCCCTGGGGCCGGGACCTCGACGCGGTGGCCGAACTGATCGACGGCGCGGGTCTCGATGCGACCACGACCGTCGTGTGGCTGCGCGAGTCGATCGCCGCCGCCGATTCCGACGCCTTCGGCGACCGGCTGGCCTCGATCGGCCCGGTGGTGGTGATCGACGGCACGGGCGGCGGCCCGGTCTGGATCAACGATCCGGACCCGGCGGCCCTCACCCTCACGGCGGAGCTGCGCCGCGGCACGACGGTCGGCGACCGCCCCGTCGCCGTGCGCGCCATCGCCGAGGATGGTCGGGTCCTGACCCGTCAGACCGCCGCCTTCGAGGCCGACAGCGACCGACTGACCGTCGAGATCGACCTGCCGACCGAACTGCGCAACGACGTCGCCCGTCTGGAAGTCGAGGAGGAGGACACCGCCGCTTCGGTATTCCTGATGGATGAGCGGTACAAGCGCCGTCCGGTCGGCCTCGTCTCCGCCCGCGACTTCGAAGGCTCGCAGCCGCTGCTGGACGAACTCTATTACCTCGACCGCGCCTTGGACCCGTTCACCGAGGTCCGGCGGGGCACGATCGACGATCTGCTGGAGCGGGATCTGGCGGTGGTCGTGCTGGCCGATGCCGGCGGCATCACCTTCGAGCAGCGGCAGAAGCTGGAGACCTTCCTGCAGGATGGCGGTGTCGTGCTGCGTTTCGCCGGCGAGCGGTTGGCGGCATCGGATGCGGATGGCGGCGGCGACACTCTGCTGCCGGTCAGGGTACGCCGCGGCGACCGCACCCTTGGCGGCGCGCTGTCCTGGTCCCGTCCCGAGCCACTCGCCCCCTTCGACTCCACCAGCCCCTTCGCCGGGATCGCGGTGCCGGACGACGTCACCGTGTCGCGTCAGGTCCTGGCCGAACCGTCGATCGATCTCGGCGACAAGACCTGGGCACGACTGGTCGATGGTACGCCCTTGGTGACGGCGGAGCGCCGGGGCGACGGCTGGCTCGTCCTGGTCCACACCACCGCCAATGCAGATTGGAGCAACCTGCCGCTGTCGGGTCTGTTCGTCGCCATGCTCCGACGCATCGTGGCGTTGAGCCAGGGGGTGGGCGGCACCAGCGAACGGGCGATGCCGCCCTATGCCCTGCTCGACGGTTTCGGCACCCTCGGCGGGCCGGTAACCGGGACCGAAGCGCTGCCCTCGGCGGCGACACGCGCCGAACTTGGCATGCCGGCGATCGGGCCGCGCCATCCGCCCGGATTCTACGGCGACGAGAACGCGCGCGAGGCGCTGAACCTCGGCCCCTCGCTCGGCGACGCGGTCCTCGTCGCCGGTGTCCCGACCGGTGCCGTCACGCAGGCGCTGGAAGCCGGCCGCGATACCGAACTGCAGGGTTGGATGCTCGCCGTCGCCCTGCTGCTGGCCATTCTCGACACGCTGATCGGGCTGGCGCTTCGCGGCCTGCTGCCCGGTCGGATGATCGTCGGTGGGGCCGGGCGCGGTGCTGCGGTGCTTGTGCTCGCGTCCCTTGTCCTGGCACCGGGCAGCGGCCTGGCGCAGCAGCCGCAAAGGCAGCCGGGCGACCCGGAGGCGTTCGCCCTGGCCGCCGCCTCGGAGATGCGGCTCGGCTATGTGCTGACGGGCGACACCTGGATCGACGGGATCAGCCATGACGGACTGACCGGGCTCAGCGACGAGCTGACCCGACGCACCGCCGTCGAACCGGCGGCTCCCTTCGGCGTCGATGTCGAGCGCGACGAGTTGGCGTTCTTCCCGCTGCTCTACTGGCCGATCACCCGCGAACAGCCGGAACTGTCCGGCGAAGCGGTGGTCCGGGTGAACCAGTACATGCGCAATGGCGGCATCATCATCTTCGACACCCGCGACCAGTACGAGGTCGCCGTGCCGGGAGCCGCCGGCGGCTCCGGACTGCGTCGACTGGTGCAACTGAGCCAGGCGCTCGACATCCCCCCGCTGGCCCCGGCCTCGCCCGACCACGTCCTGACCCGCGCGTTCTACCTGCTGGACGAGTTCCCGGGACGCTATGTCGGCGGCACCGTCTGGCTCGAGGACGAGCGGGTACGCTCCTCCGATACCGAGGTTTCGCCCGTGCTGGTCGGCAGCCATGACTGGGCCGGCGCCTGGGCCCGGGACGCCGCCGGCAGACCGCGCTTTCCCGTCGTCCCCGGTGGCGAGTTGCAGCGGGAAATGGCGACCCGCTTCGGCATCAACCTCGTGATGTATGCGCTGACCGGCAACTACAAGGCGGATCAGGTGCATGTCCCGTCCATCCTAGAAAGGCTGGGGCAATGAAGGTGCGGTCATGATCGCGGATTCGATCGCCGTCAGCTTCGCGCCGCTGGTGCCGTGGGCCGTGGTGATTGCGCTCGGTGTGCTGGCGCTGCTGGTGCTCGCGCTCGGCTGGCTCCGCAGTGCGAACGGTATCCTGTGGCGCACCGCCGCGCTCGCCATCCTGACCCTCGCGCTCGCCAATCCGACGCTGATCGCCGAACGCCGCGAGCCGCGCGAGGATGTCGTCGTCGTCGCGATCGACCGCACGACGAGCCAGTCGATCGGCGACCGAGAAAGCCGCACGGATGCCACCGTTGCCGCGCTGGAGGAACGGCTCGCCCGGCTCCAGGGTCTCAGCGTGAAGCGGGTCACGGTCCGCGACGGCGGCATCGGCGAGGCAACGGAAGGCACCCGCCTGGGTGCGGCCATCCGCGAGGCGCTGAGCGACGTGCCCCAGGGCCGGGTCGCCGGCGTCATCGCCGTCACCGACGGCCAGGTCCACGATTCCGACCGTCTGTCCGCCCTCATCGACGCGCCGATGCATGTCCTGCTGACGGGAGAGCGCGACGAGCAGGACCGGCGCCTGCGCGTCGCCCAGGCGCCGAGTTTCGGCATGGTCGGCAAAACCGTGACCCTGACCGTGGAAGTGATCGATCCAGCGACACCGCGCGGCGAGCCCGTCGCCATGCGCCTGTCGATCGACGGCGAACCCGGCCCGGACGTGCCGGTCCCCGCCAATACCGAGCATGAGATCGAGCTGCCGATCGACCATGCGGGCCAGACCGTCGTCGAACTCTCGGTAGAGCCCGGTCCGGCGGAGCTGACCTTGGAGAACAACCGCGCGGTCGTCGGCATCGGCGGCGTGCGCGACCGCCTGCGCGTGCTGCTGGTATCCGGCGCGCCGCACGCGGGCGAGCGGACCTGGCGCGACATCCTGAAGTCGGACCCATCGGTCGACCTCGTCCATTTCACCATCCTGCGTCCGCCGGAGAAGCAGGACGGCACGCCGATCCGCGAGCTGTCGCTGATCGCCTTCCCGTTCCGCGAACTGTTCGAGCTCAAGCTCGCCGAATTCGACCTGATCATTTTCGATCGCTACCGCCGACGGGGCGTGCTGCCCCGGCTCTATCTGCGCAACATCGCCGACTACGTGCGCAACGGCGGCGCCCTGCTGGAAGCATCGGGTCCCACCTTCGCCGGCCGGCTCAGCCTGGCGCGCACGCCGCTTGGCGACGTGCTGCCGATCTCCCCGACCGGCGGCGTGATCGAGCAGGGCTTCAAACCGCGCGTCACCGAGATCGGACAGCGACACCCGGTCACCAGCGCGCTTGCCGGGGCCAATCACGACGGGCTGACGGATCCTCTCTGGGGACGCTGGTTCCGACAGATCGACGGACAGGGAACGCGCGGCAATGCGGTGATGAGCGGCGTGGCCGGCCGACCGCTGCTGGTGCTCGACCGGGTCGGCGAGGGCCGGGTCGCCCACCTGCTCTCCGACCAGATCTGGCTGTGGAGCCGGGGCTTCGAGGGCGGCGGGCCGCAGGCCGAGGTGTTGCGACGCACCGCCCATTGGCTGATGGAGGAGCCGGACCTGGAGGAGGACGATCTCCGGGCGACCGCGCGGGGCCGGGTGGTGGAGATCGAACGCCGCACGCTCGGCGACAGTTTCCCGCCGGTCCGGGTCACCGGCCCCGACGGGAACGATGTGACGGTCGAACTCACCGCCTCGCAGCCGGGGCGGGCGCGCGGCGAGCTTCAGGTCGACCGCCCGGGCCTCTACCGGCTGACCGACGGCGAGCAGGACACCCTGGTCGCGGTCGGCGCGCTGAACCCGGTGGAACTGACCGACGTCGCGACCACGGACGCCCGTCTCGGTCCGATCGCCGACGCGACGGGCGGATCCGTCACCTGGCTGTCGGATACCGCCGTCCCCTCGATGCGCCGGGTGGCGCCGGGTCGGACGGCAACCGGTCGGGGCTGGATCGGCCTGCGCGAGAACGGCGACTACGTGGTTGCCGGCGTCTCCCTGCTTCCGGCCCTGCCGGCCGCGCTGGCATTGACTCTGATGCTGGGAATGCTCGTTCTGGCTTGGCGGCGCGAGGGCGACTGAACTGAGCGATGCTTGAACAACACCGCTCAAATACAAATAAATGAATACTCATTCACTACAAATCGAATGATTCTACGCACAATTTTAGCGTGACCTATATATACGATCGTTGCGATAGTCCTCCCGGACTGAGGGAGGCTTCACCGCATGGATAGTATATTTGACCATTGGATCGACAAGTCCGGCAGAACCTTGTCTCTGAGTAACATCATACGCGATAAGACTGGCGAGCAAGCGGTCTGGCATGCCCTCAAAGATTTGGGCTATGCGGCGGTGGCCTGGGACGACAGCGGCGTGCGCGTGCGGGTGGCGGCGGACGGCGTCGACCCGGGAACGGTCGACGGGCTGAAGATGGCCCTGAAGGCGGTGCGGCGGGGCATCGTGCTGGAGATCTGGAACGGACAGGACTGGATCCGCCGCGACTACGAGAGCGGCGCGCAGTTCGCCGGTGGCATCCTTGAGGCGATTGGCATGGAGACGTGACCGCTGCGGCCGCGCCGGATCACGGCGGGTCGCCCCGTCCCGCGTCGCCGAACACCTCGACCGCGAAATCGATGAAGGCACGGACCTTGGCCGCGAGCGGTCGCCCCGCCGGATAGACGGCGAAGAGGCCGACATCGGGCTTCCTGTACTCCGCCAGGATCTCTTCGAGCCTCCCCTCGCGCACCGCATCGCCGACGATGAAGTTGGGCATCTGCACAACCCCCATCCCCCGCTCGGCGGCGGCGGCCAGCGCGGTGCCGTTGTTCGACATCAGACGCGGCGAGAAGCGGTGTCGGATCTGGCCGGAGGGTCCGTCGAAATGCCAGAGCCCTCCGCCGTTCAGGTAGCTGTATCCGAGACAGTCATGGGATGCGAGGTCGGCAGGTGCGGAGGGCCGGCCCCGCCGATCGAGATAGCCCGGGGCCGCGACGGTCAGGCCGCGCACCGGCGCGATTCGGCGCGCCATCATGCTGCTGTCCTCGAGCACGCCGATCCGCAGCGCCACATCATAGCCCTCCTCGACCAGGTCGACCCGGCGGTCGTTCAGCACCAGATCGATCGACAGGTCCGGACATCCGGCGAGGAACCCCGCCAGCTTCGGCGCCAGCTCGCTCTGCCCGAAGGAAACGCCCGCACTGACCCGCAGCACGCCGGACGGAGTATCGCGGTGGGCGCCAACCTCGGCCTCCGCCGCCTCGAATTCCGCCACCGCCCGATGACTGTGCTCCAGCACCCGCTCGCCCGCCTCGGTCAGGCTGATGCGCCGGGTCGTGCGGTTGAGCAGCCGCGTGCCAAAACGGTCCTCCAGGCGCGAGACCTGCTTGGAGACGGCGGATTTCGAAATCCCGAGGCTTTCCGCCGCCCGCGAGAACCCGCCGCTATCCACGACGCGGGCGAACACGGCCATCGCCGAGAGGTGATCGAACATGGGCCACCATTGTTTACATATGGAAACAATACGTTGCCTATTATCCCATTTTATATCGCCTTGGAGAACACCAGATAATGCGGCAACGGACACACAACCGCAGGCCGCAGGGCGGCGCGAAGGAGACGATCAATGACTAAGGTTCTGGTGCTGTATTATTCGAGCTACGGCCATATCGAGACGATGGCCGGGGCCGTCGCCAAGGGTGCGGCCAGCGTCCCGGGCGTCGACGTCACGGTGAAGCGCGTGCCTGAACTGGTGCCCGACACGGTCGCCAAGAGCGCCGGCATGAAGCTCGACCAGCAGGCAGAGATCGCCACGCCGCAGGAACTGCCGGAATACGACGCGATCATCTTCGGCACCCCCACCCGCTTCGGCAACATGGCCTCGCAGATGCGCAACTTCCTCGATCAGACCGGCGGCCTCTGGGCCAAGGGCGAACTGATCGGCAAGGTCGGCAGCGTGTTCGTCTCCACGGCCACCGGTGGCGGCAACGAGACCACGATCACCTCGTTCCACGCCACCCTGCTGCACCATGGCATGGTCGTGGTCGGCCTGCCCTACGCGGCTCAGGAGCTGCTCAAGATCGACGAGTTCCGCGGCGGGTCGCCCTACGGCGCCGGCACCATTGCCGGACCCGACGGCAGCCGCACTCCCTCCGCCGACGAACTGGCTATGGCGGAATTCCAGGGCGCCCATGTCGCGAAGATCGCGACCGGCACCAGCGCCGCGCTGAAGCAGACGGCGTAATCCCGCGCCGTGCTGATAAGGCGGCGCAACCATCCGCGCCGCGCTACAACAGGCGGCGTGACGTAAGGAGGCTACGATGATCGAGGTTCGTCCTTTCGACTCGCTCGGCAAATTTCGGATCGACTGGCTGAACGCCAGCCACCATTTCAGCTTCGGACACTATGTCGACCCCAAGCACATGGGCTTCGGTGCCCTGCGGGTTTGGAATGACGACACGATCGAGCCGGGCACCGGCTTCGATCCGCACCCGCACCGGGACATGGAGATCATCACCTATGTGCGCAAAGGGGCGATCACCCACCAGGACCGCCTGGGGAACCAGGGTCGGACCGAGGCGGGCGACGTCCAGGTGATGTCGGCCGGAACCGGCATCGTCCACGCCGAGTATAATCAGGAACCGGAAGCAACCCAGATCTTCCAGATCTGGATCGAACCGTCGGGCCGCGGATTCGAGCCACGCTGGGACGCCCGTCAGTTTCCCAAGGGCGAGCGGTCCGGCGATCTGGTGGTTCTCGCCTCCGGCCGTCCGCAGGATGCGGATAACGGTGCGCTCAGCATCAACCAGGATGCGGCCGTGCTTGGCGCGACGGTCAAGGCCGGGCAATCGGTGACTCACCTCCTCGGTGTCGGCCGGAAAGCCTATCTCGTGGCCGCCATCGGCGCGATCGAGGTCAACGGGGTTCCGGCGCGGGCGCGCGATGGTGTCGCCATCGCCGATGAGGGATCCGTGGTGATCACCGCCAGCGAGGATTCCGAGATCGTCCTGGTCGACGTTCCCTGATCCGGCAGTCTCCGGGGTGACCGATCCAACCTGAACGAGACGGGGCGGCAGTGCCGCCCCGTTGCGTGCGTGCGCGTCAGTGCGTCAGTGCGCGCCCGATACGCGGCCGCTCTCCCCGGCCATGCGCAGCCAGGTGGAGACGATGATGCCGGCATCCTCGGACTCGAACTGCAGACGGGTCCCGCCGCCCTCGTGGCCCAGCACCTCGCCGTCCAGGATCATCCCCGTCGTCGGGTCCCGCACACTGACGATAGCGCCGACCGGCGCCTCGACCGCGGGAACAACGCGCAATCCGCCAGCAGACACGTTGTCGATCCGGCATTCGGACGCCTCGCCCGCGACTATGATTTCCAATCCCGAAGAAACCGGAAAGCGCTCATTCCTACGGCGATCGGCGCCAGACGCTGCAGATCCTGCAAGCCGTTCACGGATCCATGTGACAATCGACATCTCGCCCTCCAACGCCACATGGTAGCCTCAGTACGGCCGCCGCGCGAAGCGCGAAGCGCGCTTTGTGCGATGCGCCACAGTTGTTCGCGCCTGTCCGTGTCTGTTAAGTGTGCGGATCTTACGCTGGTTATTGAAATATCATGCCGGCCATTTTTAAAGGGGGCCCGATGTCGGCGGATGCCATCGACACGGACGGATATACGGCTGAGGAGAAGGATGCTCTGCACATCCTACCTCTGGCGATTATCCCCCTTGAGACGCCCGGCATGCGTCGCACCCGGCTGGTGAAGAACGCCCGTCTGGACACCGTCGTCGAACTGTTCAACGACAGTCGGGCGGGTTCCGGCCAGATCGACATCAATGCGCTCAGCGACTATTTCGACACCTCCGCAGCGACTTTCGACGACGACCGCACGATCGTGGAGGCCCTGGCCCAGGCGCCCAGTTTCGACGTCTACTCGCTGCGCCTGACGCTGCGGTCCCACAACATCAAGGTCGACGATGCCCAGCACCTCCGCCTGTCGCCGCAGACGCAGGAGAAGCTGACCGAGTACATGCGGGTGTTCACCCGGCCGCTCGTACAGAAGGTGTTCGGCGACGACACCAAGGACGTGTCCTCGGCGAGCGAGATCTTCGAGATGTTCCGAGGGGTCGACCGGGACGAGGCGTTCAAGCGGATCAAGGCGATCTCGGACGCGCTCGGCATCGAAGTCGAGAAGATCCCGGGCTTCCTGGAGGATTACGGCGACATCTTTCTGTCGCTGTCCTATTTCAAGCGTTACATGGAGGATATCCGGCCCACTTTCGAGCGGTTCAAGGCCTGGAGCGACGACGGCATCCGCAAGTCGCACCTGCGCCACAACAAGGACGCGATGCGCAACTGCGACATCGTCGATACCCAGGTGGACGAGGCCATCGCCTTCGCCATGCTGCGGTTCAAGGCCTTCGACGAGGCGAGCCGGGAATTCTGGAAAGATCTCTCCAAGGACCGGTACGCCCATCTGCGCCGGCTGGTCACCAGCAACCACCACACGATCGCCGGCATCCTGTGCGGCCTTTCGGTGAAGATGATCCGCTGGGAGGAGGATTTCCCCGGCGAGAGCGGCAGCCCGAACAAACGGGCCGATTGGTTGCTCGCGGAGATGGTTCCCGGTCTCGACAAGATCCGCCACATCCAGAAAACTGCGCCGTCGCTCGACGCCATCTGAACCCTGTGCACCCGGCCGGAGTCTCCCCATGCGTATTCTCGGCGATCTCGCCTCGGGCAACTGCCTGAAGGTCAAGTACACGGCCGACCATCTCGGCCTATCCTACACTTGGTCCGATATCGACATCATGAAGGGCGAGAGCCGGACAGAGGCATTCCTCGCCCTCAACCCGATGGGTCAGGTTCCGGTCGTGGTCCTGGACGACGGCCGCGCCATCGCCCAATCCAACGCCATCCTGCAATATCTGGCGGAGGGAACCGCCCTCCTGCCCGCCGACGCCTACGGGCGGGCAAAGGTGGCGGAATGGCTGTTCTGGGAACAGTACAGCCACGAGCCCTACGTCTCCGTCTGCCGCTTCCACATGTACTACCGAGGCGAACCGAAGGAGACCCGCGAGGCCTGGCGGGTGACCCGAGGCGAAGCGGCGCTCGACGCAATGGACAGCGCGCTCAGCGGCGCTGCCTTTCTGGTCGGCGATAGCCTGACCATCGCCGATATCGCCCTGCTGGCCTATACCCGCCTGGCCACCGAAGGCGGCTTCGACCTCGCCGCCCGACCGTCGGTCACGGCCTGGATCGACCGCTGCGAGAAGGTCCTGAGGCTCGATCCGGCGGGCGCCGCGTGATGTCCCGCGATACCGCCGTCACCCTCTCTGCCATTGCCCATAGTTTCGGCGATCTTGGCGTGCTCGGGCCGCTCGAGCTTACCGTCGCGCGCGGCGAGTTTCTGACCCTGGTCGGGCCGTCCGGATGCGGCAAGTCGACATTGCTGCGCCTGATCGCCGGCCTCGTGCCGCCGACAGCGGGTGGGATCGTCGTGGACGGCGCACCGGTCACCGGCCCTGACCCCCGCCGAGGCATGGTGTTCCAGCAACCCGCCCTGTTCCCTTGGCTCGACGTTGCCGCCAATGTCCGCTTCGGCCTCGACGAGCAGGGAGTCTCGCGCGGCGAGGGAGAACGCCGGGCGGCGGATTGGCTCGCCGCCGTCGACATCGCGGATTTCGCCAAGGCACTGCCGGCCACGCTTTCCGGCGGCATGGCCCAGCGCGCCGCCCTCGCCCGCGCGCTGGCGCCCGAGCCCGACCTGCTGCTGCTGGACGAGCCGTTCGGCGCGCTCGACAGTCTGACGCGCCGCGACATGCAGATCCTGCTGGAACGGGTCCGCCAGCACACCTCGGCAACGGTGATCCTGGTCACCCACGACGTCGAGGAGGCGCTGTTCCTGGCCGATCGGGTCGTGGTGCTGTCGCCGCGTCCGGGACGGATCGTGGCCGAGGTCGCGGTCCCCTTCCCGCACCCGCGCGAAGATGCCCTGCGGCTGTCTACCGATTTCCTGGCGGCGCGGGCGGACATCGAAGCGGCGCTCGCGGCCAGCCGGGCGGTCAGCGCACGAGAGTCGGCGCTCCTGCCCGGATGACCTCGACACAGGGGTTGAAGCCGAGCCGATAGGCCAGTTCGGCCGGCTCCTCGATGTCCCAGATCACGAAATCGGCGGCCTTGCCGGTCTCCAGCGTGCCGCGCCGGTCGCCGAGGCCGAGCGCCCGGGCGGCGTTCCGCGTCACCCCGGCCAGGGCCTCCACCGGGGTGAGGCCGAACAGCACGCAGCCCATGTTCATGGCCAGCAGCAGCGAAGTCATCGGCGACGAACCGGGATTGCAGTCGCTCGCCAGCGCGATCGGCACCCCCTCGCCGCGGAGTCGCGCGACCGGTGGGTGTCGGGTCTCACCAAGCGTGTAGAACGCACCCGGCAATAGGACCGCGACCGTGCCCGCCTTTGCCATGGCGCGCACGCCGGCCGCCGACAGGTACTCGAGATGATCGGCGGACAGAGCTCCGAAGCGGGCGGCCAATTCCGCTCCACCGCAGTTGCTGAGCTGTTCGGCATGGAGCTTGACCGGAAGATTGAACAGTTTCGCCGCCTCGAACACCCGCTCGACCTGGGCCGGGGAAAAGGCAATGGTTTCACAGAACGCATCGACCTGATCGACCAGCCCCTGCTCCACCGCGCCGGGAAGCAATTCATCGCAGACGAAGTCGATATAGCCGTCGCTGTCGCCGTCGAATTCCGGCGGCACCGCATGGGCCGCGAGAAAGGTGGTCACGACCTCGACCGGTGCCTGCCGCTCGATCGCCCGGGCCACCCGCAGCATCTTCAGTTCGTTCTGCAGGTCGAGTCCGTAACCTGACTTGATCTCGATGACGGTCACGCCTTCGGCGATCAGGGGTTTGAGCCGACGCAGGGCAGCCCCCAGCAGATCAGCCTCGCCAGCCGCACGGGTGGCCGCAACCGTGGAGCGGATGCCGCCGCCGGCCCGGGCGATGTCGGCGTAGCTCTCGCCGGACAGCCGCTGTTCGAACTCGCCGGCACGCTGTCCGCCATGGACCAGATGGGTGTGACAGTCGATCAGGGCCGGGGTGACCCATTTCTGCTCGCCCTCATGCAGGACAGCGGCCAGCCCCTCGACCGGCCCCGGCAGCTCGCCGCGCGGACCGATCCAGGTGATCCTGCCGTCCTGGACCCCGATCGCCCCGTTCTCGATCCGACCGTAGTCTCCCGGCGTCGCACACGTGGCGATGTCCACGTCGATCCAGAGCGCGTCCCACATTCCGCAAGCCCCCACCTGCCGATCAGCACGGCGCAGCCTATGCCGCCGCCCGTCGCCCTGCCAAGGGCGGTTGCTGGGACATGGCTTGTGGTCCCCCGGCCCGGGCGCCAGGATGGCACCGGACACACCGCCTCCAGCAATTGACCTCGACAAGGAACATCCGATGCCCACCCCCGAATTCATTGATGCCAACACTCTGGCCGACTGGCTGGCGGACGGATCGGTCGACCTGATCGACGTGCGCGAGGAGCCGGAATTCGCCCAGGCGCGGATCGCCGGGTCCCGCCTGATCCCGCTGTCCGGTTTCGACCCGGCGGCGGTCGCGTTGCCGGCGGACAGGAAGGTCGTCTTCCACTGCAAGAGCGGCGTGCGCTGTGGCCACGCGGTCGAACGCATGATCGCCGGCGGCTCGGACCGCCAGTTCTATCGCCTGCAGGGCGGTCTGATGGGCTGGGTCCAGTCAGGCCACCCGGTCGAGCCCGGCAGTTGAACCGATTACCCCGCTAACACCCTAAAACAAATAAATCTTTCAAGATCAAACGGATGGGTGTAGGAATATTTCATCGTCCCCCGCTTTCGCGGTGGGGCGCGATCTCGTTTACGCCGACGGAAATCCGCGACCCACACCGCCGACGATAGGCTGCAACCCTTAGACCTCCACGGACCGGGCGCCTGATGCACATCTATCTGCCCATCGCCGAGATCTCGGTGAACATATTCCTCATTCTGGGGATGGGCGGAATGGTCGGGTTCCTGTCCGGCCTGTTCGGGGTCGGCGGCGGCTTCCTGATGACCCCGCTGCTGATCTTCATCGGTGTGCCGCCGGCAGTCGCGGTCGGCACCGAAGCCAATCAGATCGTTGCCTCCTCGGTCTCCGGCGTCATCGCCCATTGGCGACGCGGAAACGTCGATTTCAAGATGGGCGGCGTCCTGATGGTCGGCGGTTTCCTTGGCTCGAGCTTCGGCGTTTGGGCCTTTGCCGCCCTGCGCGAACTCGGCCAGATCGATCTGGCGATCAAGCTCTGCTACGTCATCTTTCTCGGCATCATCGGCGCCCTGATGCTGAACGAGAGCGTGCGATCGATCCTAAAGGCCCGCTCCAGCGCGCCGCGCCGCAAGAAGCTGCATCAGCACACCTGGTTCCATGGCCTCCCCCTGAAGATGCGATTCCGCCGCTCCAAGCTCTACATCAGCGCGTTGCTACCGCTGGCGATCGGCTTCTTCGTCGGTGTTCTGGCGGCCCTGATGGGCGTGGGCGGCGGGTTCATCATGGTGCCGGCGATGATCTATCTGCTCGGCATGCCGACCGGCGTGGTCGTCGGCACGTCGCTGTTCCAGATCATCTTCGTCACGGCCAACGTCACTTTCCTGCAAGCGGTGAACACCCAGACGGTCGACGTGGTGCTGGCCATCATGCTGCTGGCCGGTGCCGTGGTCGGCGCCCAGATCGGCAGCCGCTTCGCCGGCCGGCTCAGGGGAGAGGAACTTCGCGGACTGCTGGCCGTTATGGTACTCGGAGTCTGCTCGAAGCTCGGATACGATCTGGTGGCGACTCCGAACGACTTTTTCTCGATTTCCCTCGGCGACGAGCATTGAGCATGGCCGGCCGCTTCATCCTCCTCCTTACCCTGGCCGCCGGTCTGATCGGCGATGTGCCGGCGCGTGCGCAGCAGGACCTGGTGGCCGACCTCAGCGACCATCTGGTCGCGATCACAACCGGATTCACCGGCGCCGACGTGCTGCTTTTCGGCGCCATCGAGGGTGAGGGCCAGATCGTCGTCACCGTCACCGGGCCGCGCGGCGACGTGACCGTCCGGCGCAAGGAACGGGTGGTCGGCGTCTGGGCCAATGTGGAATCCGTCACTTTCGTCAACGCTCCATCCTTCTACGCCGTCGCGTCGACCGAACCGTTGGAGAACGTCGCCAATGCCGACATCCGGCAGCGCCAGCAGATCGGCATCGAGAACATCGCGATGCATCCGGACGACCGGGAGGTCGACCCCGGCACCGCTGCGATTTTCCGCGCCGGCCTGGTGCGCAACAAACGCGCCGCCGGCCTGTATTCCGACGCCGCGCTTCCGATCACCGTGCTGTCAAACCGCCTCTTCCGTACCCGCATCCATCTGCCGGCGAACGTGGCGATCGGGACCTACACGGTTGCCGTCTACTATCTGCGCGACGGCTCGGCCGTGCATGCGCAGACCACGCCGCTGGTGGTTTCCAAGACCGGCATCGGGGCCGACATTTTCCTGTTCGCGCACACCAACTCCGCCGCCTATGGTGTCCTGGCGATCATCGTTGCCGTGGCCGCGGGTTGGCTCGCGGCATGGATCGGTCGTAAGGTCGGGTGAGCGATTGGCTCGTGGGGTCAAGGTCGAGCGGACATGAGCGAGACGGCGGACGACAGTCAACGCGTATTCCTCGTCGTCGTTGACGACAGCGAGGAACTGAAGGTGGCGCTACGCTTCGCCTGCCAGCGGGCCCGGCATACCGGTGGCCGCGTGGCCCTGTTCCGCAGCGTCGAGCCGGTCGAGTTCCAGCATTGGATGGGCGTGGGTGAGCTGATGCGCGAGGAAGCGCGTCAGGAAGCCGAGCAGTTGCTCGAGCGCGTCAGCCAGCAGGTGCTGGAACTGTCCGGCGCCATTCCGGTCGTCTACATCCGCGAAGGCACGGCGCGGGACGAGTTGCTGAAGCTGATCGAGGAGGAGCCGACGATCTCCATTCTCGTGCTGGCGGCCGCCCCGAAATCCGACAACCCGGGCCCTCTGGTCAACCACCTGATGACCAAGGCCGCCGCGCGCCTGCGAATCCCGATCACCATCGTGCCGGGATCGCTGACCGATCCGGAGATCGACTCCCTGACGTAAGGCCCG
>JARGOG010000005.1:0-9078 GCA_029212785.1 Thalassobaculaceae bacterium | reverse complement strand
CCGCAGCTTGACCGTCCGTACTGCGGACTGCGATGCTCCGGCGCCATGCTTACCTAGCCCGGACGAGGCAATGATTTCAAATCCCTTGGAGACCGTGCGCGAGGTCGTAGAAACCTCGCCGGTCGTCTCTGACTCTGTCGCCTATACGACTTGCTACATGTGCGCCTGCCGTTGCGGCATCAAGGTTCACCTGAAAGACGGCAAGATCCGCTATATCGAAGGCAACCGGAACCACCCGGTGAACAAGGGTGTGCTCTGTGCCAAGGGATCCGCGGGGATCATGCAGCACTACTCGCCGGCGCGGCTCACCAAGCCGCTGAAGCGGGTCGGGCCGCGCGGCTCCGGCGAGTTCAAGGAGATCGAGTGGGAAGAGGCGCTGTCGACCGCCGCCGAATGGCTGGGCGATGTGCGCAAGACCGATCCGCGCAAGCTCGCCTTCTTCACCGGGCGCGACCAGTCGCAGTCGCTGACCGGCTGGTGGGCGAGCCAGTTCGGCACCCCGAACCACGCCGCCCATGGCGGGTTCTGTTCGGTCAACATGGCCGCAGCCGGGCTATATACGATCGGCGGCTCGTTCTGGGAGTTCGGCGAGCCGGACTGGGAGCACACCGAATACTTCATGATGTTCGGCGTCGCCGAGGATCACGACAGCAACCCGATCAAGGCTGGGCTGGGCAAGATCAAGACCCGGGGGGCGAAATTCGTCTCGGTCAACCCGATCAAGACCGGCTATTCCGCGATCGCCGACGAATGGGTCGGCATCCGCCCCGGCACCGACGGCCTGTTCGTCATGGCGCTGATGCACGAGTTGCTGAAGGCGCGGCGCGTCGATCTCGACTACCTGGTGCGCTACACCAACGCGCCCTGGCTGGTGATCCAGGATCCGGGGGCGGCCGATCACGGCCTGTTCGCCCGCGACGCCGACGGCAACCCGCTCTGCTTCGACAAAAAAGCGGGGGCGCTCGCCAACGCCATGACCGCCGAGGTGGCCCCGGCCCTGGTCGGCGAACACACGCTTGCCGACGGCCGCAAGGCGGTGCCGGCGTTCCAGCTTCTCTACGACCGCTACACCGCCGACGAGTATGCGCCCGACGTGGTGGCCGAGCGCTGCGGCCTCGACGCCGACCGCATCCGGCGCATCGCCGCGGAGCTGGCCCATGCCGCCTTCGAGAAGGAGGTGGTGATCGACCAGCCCTGGACCGACTGGGCCGGGCGGCGTCACGAAAAGATGATCGGTCGGCCGGTGGCGATGCATGCCATGCGCGGCATCTCGGCCCATTCCAACGGGTTCCACACCTGCCGCGCCCTGCACCTGCTGCAGCTTCTGCTCGGCTCGATCGATGCGCCGGGCGGCTTCCGCTACAAGCCGCCCTTCCCGCGCCCGATCCCGCCGCCGCTGAAGCCGGCGGGCAAGGCGGGTCAGATCGAACCGGGCAAGCCCATGGCCGGCCCGCCGCTCGGCTTCCCGACCTCGCCGGAGGACCTTCTGGTCGATGGGGACGGCACGCCGCTGCGGATCGACAAGGCCTATTCCTGGGACGCGCCGGTCGCCGCCCACGGCCTGATGCACATGGTGATCCAGAACGCCTGGGCCGGTGATCCGTATCCGATCGACGTTCTGTTCATGTACATGGCGAACATGAGCTGGAACTCGTCGATGAACTCGGCCGGCACCATGAAGATGCTGACCGACACCGATCCCGAGACCGGCGCGTACAAGATCCCCAAGTTGATCTACTCCGACGCCTATGCCTCCGAGATGGTGGCCTTCGCCGACCTGGTGCTGCCGGACACCACCTACCTGGAGCGCTGGGACTGCATCTCGCTGCTCGACCGGCCGATCTCGGATGCCGATGGGGTGGCCGACTCGATCCGCCAGCCGGTGGTGCAGCCGGACCGCGACGTGCGGCCGTTCCAGGATGCGCTGATCGAGATCGGCGTGCGCCTCGGCCTGCCCGGTCTGACCAAAGAGGACGGTTCGGCGAAATATCCGGGCGGCTATCCGGACTATCTCGCCAACCATGAGCGTGCTCCGGGTGTGGGACCGCTCGCCGGATATCGCGGCGCCGACGGCACCAAGGAGGGCAAGGGTGAGCCGAACCCGGACCAGCTCCAGCGCTATGTCGACAACCAGTGCTTCTGGCGTCACGAGTTCGCACCGTCTGAGCGCTACTTCAAGCACGCCAACAAGGATTACCTGGAGAAGGCGGTGTCGCTCGGCCTGATCGGCGCGGCCAACCCGATTATCCACCAGATCTACTCGGAGCCGCTGCAGACCTTCCGCCTCGCCGCCGAGGGCCACGGCAGCGTGGTACCGCCGGAGCATCACCGCGAGCGGGTGAAGACCTATTTCGACCCCTTGCCCTTCTGGTACGCGCCGTTCGAGGGCGACGTGCTGGGCGAGGAACTGGACCAGTTCCCGATGCACGCCATCACCCAGCGTCCGGCCGCCATGTATCACTCCTGGGGCTCGATGAACGCCTGGCTGCGGCAGATCCACGGTCTCAACAAGCTTTTCATGAGCCGGCAGCGGGCAGAGAAACTCGGCATCGCCGATGACGACTGGGTCCACGTCACGTCCCACCACGGCCGCATCAAGGCACAGGTCAAACTGATGGAAGGGGTGAACCCGGACACGGTCTGGACCTGGAACGCGATCGGCAAGCGCAAGGGTACCTGGGGGCTTGATCCCCAAGCGCCGGAAGCGACCAAGGGCTTCCTGCTGAACCATCTGATCTCCGAGCTGCTGCCTCCCAAGGGCGGAGGATATCGGTACGCCAATGCCGATCCGGTGACCGGACAGGCGGCCTGGTACGATCTGCGCGTCCGCGTCGAGCGGGCCGAGGCCGACGCGCCGGGTACCGAGGCCGAGCCGCGCTTCGCTCCCTTGCCGAAGCCGCCCGGCGGCCAGGCCGGACCGGGGACCCTGCGATACGGGAAGGAGGCCGCGGAATGACATCCCTTCCCACCATCGCGCCGACGAAAAAGCTCGGCCTCGTCATCGATCTGGACATCTGTGTGGGCTGTCACGCCTGTGCGGTGAACTGCAAGGAATGGAACTCCGGCGGGCATTCGGCGCCGATGACCGACTGGAACGCCTATTCCGGCACCGAGAGCGAGGACGGCGACGATGCCGGCGCCTGGGGCGTGTGGTTCAACCGGGTCCATACCTACGAGGCCGGTGAAGGCGCGGAAAGCCGGACCGTCCATTTCCCGCGCTCCTGCCTGCATTGCGAGGAGCCGGCCTGCGTCACCGTCTGTCCGACCGGTGCCAGCTACAAGCGCGAGGAGGACGGCATCGTCCTCGTCAATCCGGACACCTGCATCGGCTGCAAGCTGTGCTCCTGGGCCTGCCCCTATGGGGCCCGCGAGTACGACTATACCGACGGCGTGATGAAGAAATGCACCCTGTGCATCGACAAGATCTACAACGAAAACCTGGAAGAGGTGGATCGGGTGCCTGCCTGCGTGTCGACCTGCCCGGTGGGCGCGCGGCATTTCGGCGATCTCGGCGATGCCGACAGCGCGGTGTCCAGGCTGGTCTCGGAGCGTGGAGGCTACGACCTGATGCCGGAAATGGGCTACAAGCCGACCAACAAGTACCTGCCGCCGCGACCGCGCAAGGTCAATGCCGGCGATACCGGTGCGCCGACCAAGCTCGAGGCGCTAGCGGCGGAAGCCGCCGACGCGGTGCCGTCCAATGCGGGGGGCAGCGGCTTCCTCGCCTGGGTCGACACCATGCTGTCGCGCTGAGAGGGGAGAGAGCCATGCATCCCGCTTCCTCCGTCATCTTCTTCACCACCGCTTCCGGCGCCGGCTACGGCCTGCTGTTCCTGTTGGGCCTGGCCGGTGCCGCCGGTCTGGTGCCCGCCGGCCTGTGGTTCGGGCTGATCGGCTTCGCACTGGCCTTCGGGCTGATCACCGCCGGCCTGCTCGCCTCCACCCTGCACCTCGGCCGGCCGGAGCGCGCCTGGCGGGCGATGTCGCAATGGCGCTCGTCCTGGCTGTCGCGCGAGGGGATGGCCGCCATCGTCACCTATCTGCCGGCCGGCATCTTCGCGCTGGGCTGGGTTCTCGCCGGAGAGGCCCGCGGGTTCTGGGGCGTGTTCGGCATCCTCGCCAGTACAGGCGCCGTGGTCACGGTGATCTGCACCGGCATGATCTACGCGTCGCTGAAGACCATCCGTCAGTGGCGCCATCCGCTGGTTCTGCCAGGCTACCTGCTGCTCGGCCTCTATACCGGCGGGCTGTGGATGGCGATGCTGGCCTGCGCCTTCGGGGGCGACGCCACGACGCTGATCTGGGTCACGGTCATCGCCGGTGCCGCCGCCGCTGCCGTCAAATGGACCTACTGGTCGAAGATCGACACCCAGATCCCGGTCACGACCTCCGGCACGGCCACCGGTCTCTCCGGTCTCGGCCGGGTGCGGATGCTGGAAGGCCCGTCGACCTCGAAGAACTTCGTGATGCGCGAGATGGGCTACCGGGTCGCCCGCAAACATGTGCCCAAGCTGCGCACCATCGCCGTCGTCGCCGGCATGGTCGTCCCCTTCGCCCTGTTGCTGGTGGCGGGCGCCATGGGCACCGCCGGCGGCTGGATCCCGGCCCTGCTGGCGGCCCTGTCCGGATCGGCCGGCGTGGTGGTCGAACGCTGGCTGTTCTTCGCCGAGGCGACCCACGTGGTCACCACCTATTACGGTGCGGAAGCGGCCTGACTCCCGCTTTCCCGCTTCATCCCGGTGCCGGCGCCGGCTGCGGCGCCTCTCCCCCATCTTCCTCCTCCGGCTCCCAGCGCGGGTCGAGTTCGGCCGCGACCGGTGTGGTGCGGGAGACCGAGACCCAGGGCCCCTGCTCGTTCACCGGCAGGGCCGAGCGTTGCTTCATCCGCCAGACCGTGAACAGGCCCACCGCGGCCGACACCCCGGCGCCGATGCCGTAATATCCCCAGTTCCCGACCCATTGCATCGCCGACGTGGTGGCGATCGGACCGACCACCGCGCCGATCCCGAAGGCCAACAGCAGACCGGCACTGGCGGCCACCAGATCGGTCGATTCCACGTAGTCGTTGGTATGGGCGACGGCGAGCGAATAGACCGTCATGCAGAGCCCGCCATAGAGCCCGGCCATAGCCACATAGATCCAGAATCCCGGAAACGGCAGGAACGCCAGAAGCAACCCCAGGATCGTGGTCAGGCCGAGGGAGCCGGCGATCACCGTGCGCCGGTCGACCAGGTCGGAGATCTTGCCGATCGGCCATTGCACCACCAGCCCGCCGATCAGGATGGCGGAGACGAAAATCGCCACCTCCGAGACATCGAACCCGATCGCCGTTGCGAAGACCGAGGCGGCGCCGAACAGCGCGCCGTTGAGGATTCCGCTGCCGAAGCTGGCGACCATGCCGAGCGGCGAGACCTCGTAGAGCTGACGGAAGCTGAGGGCCGACCGGGTGACCGACGTCGACGCCGCCGAGCGCGAGAGCGACAGGGGGACCAGCGCCAGGCTGAACAGGATCGAGACCAGGGCGTAGAGCACGAAACTGGCCGGCGGCGCCAGGTTCAACAGGTATTGCGCGCTGGTCATCGCGACGTACTGGGCCACCATGTAGATCGACAGCAGCGAACCACGCTGGTCGTTGCTGGTCGCCCCGTTGAGCCAGGACTCGGCGACCATATAGGCGCCGGCCACGCAGACCCCGTAGATCACCCGCAGGGCAAACCAGTACCAGGGATCGACATAGAAGGCGTGCGAGATCGAGGCCGCCGACATGATCGACACCAGGGCGGCGAAGGTCCGCACATGGCCGACCTGCTCGATGATCCGCGGCACCCACAAACAGCCCAGTACCATGCCGACGAAATATCCGGACATGACCAGGCCGGCGATCTGCGGATTGATGTCCGGCTCCATGCCGAGCCGCACGCCGAGCAGGGACGCGAACATGCCGTTCGCCACTTGCAGCAGCACGACGCTGAGCAGCAGGGCCACGACGGCAGGGGAGAGAGCGGGCATGGGCGGGGCCTTTCCGGTTGGGCCGGGCCGATTTGCAACGACCGGCGGGTCGGGTCGGGCGTCAGGTGATACGGCCGAGGGATCGGCCGGGTCCGGCATCCGTGGGACAATGTCCCCGGCGCGGGTAGCATGGCACTATGACATCCGCTCTCTCGCAAGCGACAGAGGCGGCGGAAATCGACAGGTCGGGATTTCAACGTCTCGAACTGGCTGACCAAGGTGCAGCCGAGCGAGTTCGCCCTGCGGGCCCATGGCTGGGTGCGGGTGGTGAGCGGGGTGCAGGCGCTGTTCAGCCTGTATTTCCTGGCCATGTGGGCGCTGTTCTATTTCGGCCGGCCACTGCAATAGGCATCCCCGCCTTGCCCTCGCCCGCCCGGCGCGCTATCCCGCACCCATGCGCTGGAGATCCCCCCTCGCCGGCCTGGTGATCATCGCCGGGCTCGTGCTCTACGTCGTCGCCGTGGTCACGCTGGCCGATTTCGTGCCGGACCATGGTCTGGTGGAAACGCTTTACTACGTCGTCGCCGGCGTGGTGTGGATCTGGCCGGCCGTGTCCGTCATCGGCTGGGCCCGGCGCGACCCCGGCTCCGAGCAGGCCTGACCACCCGGCCCACTCGACCCGGCCCCGCTTGACCCAGCCCACTCGCACTATGCGCGCATTTCTGAGACGATCCGTGACAGCCGTTTCACACGACCGTCGCAGGAGCCCGTCGATGCCGCGCCGTCCAGCAAGTCTCGCACCCGCCGTCGCCGTTCTCTCCATGCTGGCGGTGGCGGGCTGCGTCACGCCTGTGATGCGCAACGCCGACACCCTGGAGCCGCAGCGCATGCTGTCCGGCAGCGTCATGGACAAGGCCGCCTGCGACGCTGCGCACGAGGCCTGGGCCGAGGGCGGCACCGTGTGGGTCGATCTCGACCCGGATTGGGACCCCACGGACGGGACCTGCCTGCGCTACGTCCATGCCGGCCTCGCCGAGACAAATCCGGTGGTCAGCCTGTATTTCCATGGCGACACGATGTGGCAATACCTGGACGGCCGCAGCGGCTGGTTTCGCAGTTACGAGAAGGTGTCCCGGGAGATGCTGGAAGGGTTTGCCAGGCGGGAGAACGAGACCTATGGCCTGCCTTATATCCGCCTCTCCCGACCCGGCACCTACGGCTCGTCCGGGTTCCACAAGGAGCGGCGGCGGGCGCGGGAAGCGGAGATCGTCAACGCCGCCCTGGACATCCTCAAGGAGCGATACCGGATCGGCCGGCTCGCCCTGATCGGACAGTCGGGCGGCGGGCATGTGGTCGCCTCCCTGCTGACCCGGCGCGCGGATATCGACTGCGCGGTGATCACCTCCGGCGTCGCCTCGGTGGCCCAGCGGGCGCGCCACCATGGCTGGGACAGAGACATCACCGGCTATCGCGACTTTTACGATCCGATCGAGCATGTGGCCGAGATCCGGCCCGACCCGGCCCGCCACATCTATGTGGTTGGCGATACACGCGACCGAAACACGCCGTTCTTCACCCAGGAGGCCTATGCCAACGCGGTCGCGGCCGCCGGACATGACGTATCGCTGATCCGCACTCAGGGGGCGGGAAAATCCTTCCACAGCCTCGCCCCGACCGGGTTCAAGGTCGCCCAATGGTGCGTGGCGGGCGTGCCGGTCACAGAGATCCAGTCGCGACTGCCGCTGCCGCCGGAGTCGTGACGGCCCGTCCACACCCCATGGCGGACAGTCAGAACGCCTCGACCATCCCGTCGAGATCGTCCGCGCTCAGCCACTCGTCGTTGCTGTCGCTGGCGTATCGGAATTCCGGGTCGACCGGCCTGGCGCCCGACTTGCTCCAGTGGGATCGAGGGCCGTCGGTGAAGGACGGCAGGATGATGTATCGGTCGTCGATCTCCACCGTGGTGCGGGCATCGTCCTCCGGCACCATGACCTCGTGCAGCTTCTCGCCGGGGCGGATGCCGACGACCTTGTGCGGCAGGCCCGGGCCAAGGCAGGAAGCAACGTCGACGATCTTCATCGACGCGATCTTCGGCACGAAGATCTCCCCACCCTTCATCATCTCCAGACTGCTGAGCACGAAGTTCACGCCCTGCTGCAGGGTGATCCAGAACCGGGTCATCCGGTCGTCGGTGATCGGCAGGTGATCCTTCTTGTCGGCGATGAGCTGCTTGAAGAACGGGATCACGCTGCCGCGCGAGCCGATGACGTTGCCGTAGCGCACCACCGAAAAGATGCAGCCGTCGGCGCCCGACAGGTTGTTGGCGGCGATGAAGATCTTGTCAGAGGCGAGCTTGGTGGCGCCGTAGAGGTTGATCGGGTTGGCCGCCTTGTCGGTGGAGAGCGCGATCACCCGTTTCACGCCGCTGCGGATCGACGCTTTGACGATGTTCTCGGCACCGTGGATGTTGGTCATGACGCATTCGAACGGATTGTACTCGGCCGTCGGCACATGCTTGATCGCGGCGGCATGGATCACGTAGTCGACCCCGCGCATCGCCATCTCGAGCCGGTCCACGTCGCGCACGTCGCCGAGGAAGTAGCGGATCTCCGGGTATTTCTCCGGCGAGATCTCCAAGCCCATCTCGTACTGCTTCTGCTCGTCTCGCGAGAACACGATGCAGCGCCGTGTCTTGAAGTTGGCGAGCACGGTTCGGATGAACTGCTTGCCGAACGACCCGGTACCGCCGGTGACGAGCACCGTCTTGCCGTTCAAGTCGATGAAGTTCTGATCGAACTGCCGCATGCGGCCCTCCCGCCTCGATACCGCAGCCAATCCCGGACCCAATCCCGGTCAGGGAAAGCGCGAATCACCCCGTATTGTCCCGCCCGACGGCCCCGGCGGCAAGATTGGCGTCACTCCGTCGTCGTGGACCCATTCCCAATGGCCCGCATCAGCGCCGAAACCACATGATCGACGTCCGCGTCCGCCATCGTCGGGAACAGGGGCAGGGAGAGGCAGCGGTCGTAGTAGCGGTCGGCTCCCGGGAGGTCCGGCGTGTCGACGTGGCTGCGAAAATAGGGCTGGCGGTGGACCGGAAAATAATGGACCTGGGTCCCGACCCCGTCG
>JARGOG010000077.1:17280-19108 GCA_029212785.1 Thalassobaculaceae bacterium | reverse complement strand
CGGCGAAGGTCGCACATATTTTCAGATAAGAGCACACTCTAGGTATAAAAATGTGTGCTCAAAGCCGCAATTTTCGCTCTGAAGTTCGCATAGGCTAATGGAGAAACGGTCAGTCCATGACCCTCTACCTCGTCACCGACATCGAGACCGACGGCCCGGAGCCGTCCGAGAACTCCATGCTGTCGCTCGCGACGGTGGCCTGTGCGCCGGGGCGGGGGATCGTCGAGACGTACACCATCAACCTCGCCCCGCAGACCGGACACGCGCCGCATCCGGAGACGGCGGCCTGGTGGCGCACGCAGCCGGAGGCCTGGACGGCGGCCACATCCGATCCGGTGGCGCCGGAGACGGCCATGGCGCGCTGGGCCGACTGGGTGCGCGGCCTGCCCGAGCCGCGGGTCTTCGTCGCCCATCCGGTCAGCTTCGACGGCAAGTGGGTAGACTGGTATCTGCGCCGCTATCTGGGCCTGCCGCTCGACCGGGGGCCGATGGCGGGGGAGCGGCTGTTCGCCCGCAGCGCCCTCGACCTGCCGAGCCTGATCGCCGGGCGGCTCGGCTGGGACCCGGTCACCCTGCACGAGAAACGCTATCCGGCCGAGTGGCTCGGCGCCGTGCCGCATAGTCACCGGGCGATCGACGACGCGCTGGGCTATGCCCACCTGCTGCTGACGGTTCTGGCGCTGCCGGTGAGCGGCGGCGGCGGCCGGACGCCGACCGCGCTCGCTCCCGCCTCCGGGCCGGCGTAGGATGGTGCGGTCCGGCGGTGTCCCTCCGGCCGCGTCCCGTTCCGAACCGACCGAGGTCCCCCATGGTCCGTCTTTCCCGCGCGGTGCTCGCCGCGTCCCTGCTGCTGGTCGGCCTCCCCGCCCTGGCCCACGACACCGCGACCGCGCCGGCCTCGCCGCGCAACGCCCTGCCGCCGGAACTGCTGCAGAGCGTCGATCTGGGCAAGGAGATCCCCGGCATGGAGGGCCGCACCCTGCGGATGCGCAAGGTCACGATGCTGCCCGGCGGGGCGCTGCCGCTGCATTCCCACACCGACCGGCCGGCCATCGTCTATGTGCTGGAGGGCCGGGTCCGCGAACACTACCCGGCGGACAAGGCGCCGATCGTCTACGGGGCCGGCGATGTCCGCACCGAGCAGGCCGGCGTCGACCACTGGATCGAGAATATCGGCGACACCCCGGTGGTCGGCGTGGTGGTCGATATCGTCAACGACGGCACCGCGCCGGCCTTCACCACCGAGGAGGTGCGCCGACGCTACGGGCTCGGCGACTAGCCGCGCCGGCTACGCCCCGCGCCCCGGCCACATGCGCCACAGCAGGCCGTCGCGCTTGACCACCTGGTGGCGGAGCACGACGGTGAGGTGGCCCAGGATCGATGCCGCCAGCGCGTAGCTTGAGACGATGTGGACCCACTTCGCCGCGAAGGCGAGTGAGGCCACCTTGCCGATCGGGTTGGGCAGCGGCCACTGGCCGAAGAACTGCACGCCGTAGCCGCCGGCCATGACATAGACGTAACCGCTCACCGGCATCAGGAACATGGCGGTGTAGAGGAGCTGTTCGTTGCGGTGGGTGAAGCGGCGCTCCGCTTCCGTCAGGGTCGGCGCCCAGGCCGGAAGCTGGCCGGCCCGGCGGTTGGTCAGCCGCAGAAGGGCGATCGCCAGCGCCACCAGCCCGAGCGACTTGTGCCAGTCGTAATAGTCGCTCTGCGCCAGGCCGAGGACCACGTCGCCCCACTCGATGCTGGTCATGATGTGGCCGGCGACATACTGCCAGGCGAACAGGAGGACGATGAGCCAGTGGAACAGCTTGGTGAGCGCGCCGTA
>JARGOG010000077.1:0-17180 GCA_029212785.1 Thalassobaculaceae bacterium | reverse complement strand
CTCAGTACGTATAGTCGTCCGGCGCCAGCAGCGGGTACTGGCTCCACACATGGGCCGGCTCCACCGGGGTGGTATAGGCGACGTAGCGGCCGTCGATGTCGTCGAAGGAGTTCAGGCCGAGCAGGCCGAGGTCGATGCGGACCTCCTCCTCCAGCAGCTCCAGCACCCGCACCACGCCGGCCGCCCCGCCGGCGGCGAGGCCGCAGCACAGCATCCGGCCGATGCCCACGACGTCGGCGCCGAGCGCGCGGGCCTTGACGATGTCGGAACCGCGCGTGATGCCGCCGTCGACGGCGATCTTTGCCCGGCCGGCGACCGCGTCGACCACCTCCGGCAGCACGTCGAGCGCGCCGAGGCCGTGGTCGAGTTGGCGGCCGCCATGGTTGGAGACGTAGATCATCTCCGCGCCGTGCTCGACCGCCATGCGGGCGTCCTCGGCGGTGGCGATGCCCTTGAGGATCAGCGGGATGTCATAGGTCTTCTTGAACCGCTCGATGTCCTTCCAGTTCAGCGCCTTCTGGAACTCCATGCCGGGGACCTGGCGCCAGGGCTTGACGAAGCGGTTGGCCATGTCGCGCTCGCGCCGGCTGTACCAGGCGCTGTCGACGGTCAGCGCGAAGGCGTCGTAGCCGTGATCGACGGCGCGGGCGACGATGCCGTCGAGCCACGCATCGTCACCGCGCTTGTACAGGCAGAAGACCTTCACCCCGCCCTGGATCTTGGCGACGTCCTCCAGCGGCACGGTGCCGACCGAGGAGAGGAACAGCGGCACGCCGAAATGGGCGGCGGCCTGCATCGCCTGGACCGGACCGTTGGTGGCGAAGCTCTCGAGGCTGCCGATCGGGCAGAGCAGGACCGGCAGGGTGATCTTGTGGCTGAGGAACGCGCCGGAGGCGTCGATCTCGCGCATGTCGTTGAGCACGCGGGGCCGGAACGCCACCTTGTCGAAGGCCAGCCGGTTGCGTTTGACCGTGGTCTCGCTCTCCGTCCCGCCGCGCAGGTAGTCCCAGTTGTTCCGGTCCAGGTTGACGCGGGCGCGCTTGACGATTTCGTGCAGCACGTGGAACTCGTCGCGGACGGTCTGCAGATCGGTGTCCGCAATGGCGTCGGTCATGGTCTTTCTTCCTCCCGGATCCTCAGTCGATCATTGTTTGTCTGGTTGGCGCCTGATTCGGCGGCGTCGTTCAGGCGGGTATCGTTTCTTCAAGCCAGGTATGCAGCGTCGTCCAGGCCCGCTTCGGTGCGCCGGCACTGACCACCATGCCGATATGGCCGAGCGCCACATCGGCGCGGGTGGCGTTGGGCAGGCGGTCGGCCAGCGCGCGGGCCGAGGCGGGCGGGACGATGCGGTCGCGCGCCGGGATCATGGCGAGCGTCGGCACCGTCACCTGTTCCGGAATAACCGTCCTGCCGGCAATCCGCCAGTCCCCGATTGCAGGCGTGTTGCGGCCGTACCAGTCGAACAGGGCCTCGCGCGCCACCGGGGCGGCCAGCGGCACGCCGTCGTTCAGCCAATCTTCGAGCGCCACGAAATCGGCCATCTCGGCGGCCGCCGGGTCGGCCCGGCCGACGCGCAGGAACTTGTTGATCACCAGCAGCGGGTCCAGCGCGAAGAACAGGGCCTGGATCCAGTCGGTCGGCAGCCAGCCGAGCGTGTCGATGGTGGCGCTGAGCCAGGGCTCCGACACCGGCAGGGAGGCGGCGATCGGCGGCGCGTCGGCGGCGAAGTCGAAGGGGGTGGCCAACAGCATCAGCGCGGCCACGTCGCGCGGCCGGCGCTGTGCCAGCGCCAGGGTCAGCAGCCCGCCCATGCAATAGCCCATCAGGGCCGGCCGGGTGCCGGTGATGGCCAGCACCGCCTCCAGCGCGGCCTCCAGGCGGCCCGCCACGTAGTCGGTCAGGGTGAACCGCCGCTCCGCCTCGCCGGGGAACCCCCATTCGACCAGGAACGGGCGGTAGCCGCGCCGTGCCAGGTCGCGCAGCAGCGAGCGTTGCTCCGTCAGGTCGAGGATATAGCCACGGTTGACCAGGGATGGCACGACCAGGATCGGGATGCCGCCGCCCGCCGGGCCCGTATCCCGGGCGTCCGGCACGCTGCCGTAGTCCAGCAGAACGGTGGAGCCGTCCTTCCAGCAGACGGCCGGTTCGGCCACGGCACGGCGATAGGGGTGATGGCGGTAGCGTTCGATCCCCGACAAGAACAGGTCGAGGCGCCGGCGCACTTCCAGTTCCATCGCGGTCTCGAAGGAGCCCGGCGGCGGGTCGGCCCCGGCGGCCGTGGTCCCGGTGCTATTTGCGCTGGCCGCTGCCGCTCTTGCCGCCTCGAGCGCGTCGAACTGGGCTTTCAGGGTCGCCGCCGTCTCGCTCAAGCCGGGTTTCCAGTCGAGCGATCCGTTCTTCCAGGCGACGGAGCTCGCGTAGGATGAGAGCCAGGTCGTCGCCGCCGCGCCCAGATACAGCGGCAGCGGGCGCGGCCCCGGCCGTGGGGCGCGCGTGCTGTCCGTGCTGCTGTCCGCTCCCGCCGTCATGGTCCGCACTATAGGCCGATGCGGGCTCAGATGAAGAGGCGGCAGTTGGTCCGTAGCCCGGCTGCAGCCCGTCGGCCATCGGTCGCGCCGGCTTCTGGCCGAACCCTGGTCCAAATCCCGGGCCGGTCCACAGCGCGGTCCAGCGCCGCACGGCATCGGCCACCTCCGGATCGGTGGCCATGGCCTGCATCTGGGATTGCCACAGATCCATGAAACGACGCGCCAAGTCACCCGCGTCGGGCGGGGGCGAGTCGGAACTGTCCGATGGGTCGTTCGGGGTGCCGGGGCTGGTCATGGGGGCAGAGTATCTCATGGTGACCGGGACGGGCCAAGCGCGGGGCCCACGCGAAGAAATTTGCCGGAATATCGCGACGCCACATACGGCAAGCACGGGAAATTGCACGGATTCCGGACATCACCGTTGCAAAGCACAAACGACCGGCGCACTGTTAAAAAAAACGGCAATAACAGATTGAGGGTGGGACCGTAAGACATGGCGGATACTTCCAAGACTGGTGCGCCGAACAAAGCAACCCGTGCTCCGGGGCGTAAGCCGACAGCGGCGACGGGCGCGCGGCGCGCGGAAGGAGAGAACGGTGCGGGCGGCACGGCTGGCGCCGATGCCATCACCATCAAGAAATACGCGAACAGGCGTCTCTACAACACGGCGACGAGCAGCTACGTCACCCTCGACCACCTGTGTCAGATGGTGAAGGATGGCGTAGATTTCGTGGTCTATGACGCGAAGACCGGCGAGGACATCACCCGCGCCGTGCTGACCCAGATCATCGTCGAGGAGGAATCCAAGGGGCACAATCTGCTGCCCATCGGGTTCCTGCGGCAGCTGATCAGCTTTTACGGCGACAACCTGCAGATGGTGGTGCCCGGCTACCTGGAATCCTCCATGGCGGCGTTCTCCCAGAACCAGGAGAGGATGCGCAGCTACATGCAGGAGGCGTTCGGCGGCATGTACCCGTTCGGCTCGATCGAGGACATGACCAAGCGCAACCTGGCGATGCTTGAACAGGCAATGACGATGTTCGCGCCCCAAGGCACCGGACCGGGGGCGGGTCAGGCTACCGAAGGTGCCGCCAGTCCATCACCGGCGAGCGATCAGAGCGGGGCGGCCAGCGGGGCGGAGGATACGGCGGCGGCGGTGCGTCAGCTGCAGACCCAACTCGAGACCCTTCAGCGCCAGCTTCTGCAACTTGGGACCGGTGGGTTCTCCGGGCGTGACTCCAACAGTTCTTAACGTGGTTAACGGCTTGCGAGTTGGGATCGTAGCCAGAAAGCCGCGCCTCTCTTAACATTTATGAGGTAAGGTCGGGCGTCGACCACTGATGGAGGCAGGACCCCATGGTCTCGCCCGTCGACGTCCCCGGTCCCCCGCCGGGCAGCTATCTTCCCGTCCCGACGGACGGCCGGTCCGTCGTTCCCTTTTCGCGTACCTGATCCGAAGGCCTGCGATCCGCAGATGCCGTCTCCGAGACGGTGGCCACCCCGATCGGCGCGCATGGGACCGCCCGCGGCTCGGCGGCCCGCGGCAATCCGCTCCTCGAGCGCGGCGACAGCTTCCGCCGGCCGCTGTTCACGACGTGGCCGACCGCGTCCTTCCTGGCCCAGGCCATCGCTCAGGATACCGGCGCTAGCGGAACACGCCCGCAGAGCGCGGAAGCCGCCCGGCTCTATCGATCCGTCCAGGAGACCGTAGACCGCGATGTCGCCCGGCGTACCGGCCGGCCGGGTATCGACGTGGTGACATAGAGCGAATCCGCCCGGCGGCCCCGCCTATTTCTGCAGGATGTTGGTGATCTCGCGCAACTGGGTGCGGGCGCGCAGCAGGTAGAAGCCCTGGACCGCCAGGTGGCTCGGGAAATAGGCGCCGTCGGGAGCGCCGTTCAGGACCACCACCGGGTCGAGGATCGAGGCCTGGCGCATCGACTGCATCATCTGCTCCCAGGACGGATCCAGTTGCTTGTCCTTGATCACCCCGGCGAAGTCGACGCCGAGCTCGCGCAGCAGAATGGCGTAGCCGTAGAGCCGGCCCTTCACCGAATAGAAGATGTCGTCGACCTTGGTGTCGATCAGCATCGGACGCGGCTTGGCCATATGCTGATCGATGGTCGCCGACGCGGAGCCGAGATCCGAGGCGATCCGGTCGATCGTGGCCATCAGGTTGTCGGCGCGGCGCTCGAAGATCGCCTGCCCCGAGGCCAGACGCTCATTATAGGCCTTCAGCGCCCGCGACGCCGCGCGATATTGGGACTCGGACGCCGGGGTCGGCAGGAACGACGTGGACAGGTCGAAGATCCACACATTGCCCGGGTATTTCAGCAGGCCCGCCGCCTTGTCCAGGTCCTGGTCGATCTCGGACGACCCTCGGGTTCGGCCGATCTGGTCGGACATCTCGATGGCGAAACGCGACAGGGCGTAGACGATCCCCTGCTGGTAGTTGGGCGTGTTGTCCAGGAGGGCGGAGGGATAGAAGAAAGGGTCGTTGGCCGTCCAGAAATGGGTGTCGACCTCGCGGTCGATCAGCGCGGCGGCGATGGCGACCGAATGGCTGCCGCCTTCCGGTTCACTGACCGCCTGGAAGTTCGGGTCATCGTCGACGCTGTGCATCACGAAGGCGCCGACGACGTAATAGAGCAGGACCAGGACGATGAAGACGATCAGGGAATAGCCGCTGATCCGCGCGACACCCCGGCTCGGCAACAGCCGACGCCTAGGGGCCGAGTACTCGTCGTCCCAGTCGACTTCCGGTCGTGCCATATGCCAGCCCCTTCGCAACTCTGTCCCTCATCCAAGGAACACAGATAGGTATCGGGGCCGGTTCTGTCATCCTCACGCCGACGCGGCCCATCGACACGGGCGGGCTCAGAACCGTTTCAGCAGCCGGTCGATATAGTCGAGTTCCTGGCTCGGCCGGCCGCGCTCGCCGGAGCGCCGCCGCAGCTCGTCGAAGATCCGGCGCGACCGTTGCAGGTCGCTCTCGGTCGGCAGGCCGTGGCGGGTGGTGCTGTCGGTGGCGTAGCCTTGGGTGTCCTCGTTGTCGTTGTTCAGCGGGTCGCGTACCTGACCGTCCTGGGCCCGACCCTGGGCGCCCGGGGGCGGAGCCTGACCGCCGCCGGCCTGCTGTTGTTGCTGCATTGCCTCCGACAGGGCCTGGGCGCCGTCCTGCAGCGCCTCGATGGCGTCGCCCTGCGGGCCGACCGCTTCGCCCGGCTGATTCTGGCCAAGGGCGTCGCCGGCATTCTTCATGGCCCGTTCCGCCTGACCGAAGGGCTGCGGGATCTGGCCCATGCCTTCGCCGAGTTTGCGCATGAACTCGCCGAGCTGGCGGCGCAGTTGTTCCTGCATGCGGGCGAGCTGGTCGGCGGTCATGCCCTGCGGGTTCCGGCCCTGGCCCGGCTCGCCCTGACCCGGTCGGGGCTGGCCGGACTGGCCCTGCTGTCCCGGCTGCCGCTGCCCCGGTTGCTGGCCCGGTTGGTTGCCGAACGGTTGGTTGCCGAGGCTCTGCTGGCCGCGATCGCCGAACTGCTCTTCGCCCTGCTGGTGGTTCTTGAAGGTCTCGTCCATCAGCCGCTGCTGCTGTTCGGCGAGATCCTGGAGCTGGCGCATCATTTCGCGGGCGGCGAGCTGCTCCGGCGACATCATCTGCGGCCGGCCGGCGCGCAGGTTCTCCATCAGTTCGCGCAACTGCGAGAGCATTTCTCGGGCGACGTCCTTGGCCCCGGCCTGGGCCATCTGCCGGGCGCGCTCCAGCATGTCCATCAGGTCCTGGCGCTCGATGATGCGGTTCGGGTCGACCTCCTGCATCTGCTGCTCGGCGCTCTGCTCGCCGTTCTGCATCATCTCCTGCATCTGCTGGGCCATGGCTTGCAGGAACTTGTCGATCGCCTGGCGCAGTTCGTCGAGCAGCTTGTCCAGTTCGGCCTGATCGACCTGATCCTGGGCCAGCAGATCCATGATCTTGCGCTCGATCTCGCGCAGTTCCCGTTCGGCCAGCGACAGCTCACCGTCCTCGACGCGCAGGGCGGTGTCCCAGAGCAGCTTCTGCACCGCGTCGATCATCTCCTGGCCCTCGTCGTTGAGGACGAGGCGGCCGGCCGCGGTGCGCAGCGCGAGGAAGGTGACGATGTCGTGGTAGTACTGGTGCGGGCGCACGGCGATCGACATCAGCACCTGGGCGATGTCGTTCTTCTCACCGGGCTCCGTCGTCAGGCGCTTGCGCTGCTCGATGATCGCCTGGGCGATCGGGTGGTTGAAGCGCCGTTCCGGCAGGATGATGTTCAGCGGCTCGCTGCGACCCTCCTGGTCGAGCGCGTCGCGTGCCACCAGGGTGATCCGGACCGGCTGCCCGGCCCAGGGGTGCGGCGTCAGGTCGTGGAAGTCTTTGGCGTCGATCGCCTCCGGAGAGGCGCCGGGCAGCGACAGTGGCAGGATGATCGGCTCTTCGCTGGCCACCTCGCCGAACGTGTCCAGACGGTCGATCCGTGCCTCGATCGCGGCGAGGCCGTAATCGTCGGACGCGGCGAAATGAATCATCAACGCCGCCCGCTCGGTTGCCGACGGCGGCTCCGCCATGGCGACAGTCGGCTTCAGGTCGGGAACGACGGCGATGGTCCAGCCGGCCAGATCCTCGCCATCCTGGCGGATGGTCAGCGCGGTTCCGGCCTCGATCAGCTTCTCGATCTGGTGAGCACGGGTGCCGGTGGTCTCGAACGCCAGCGCGGTCTCGCGCGCCTGCTCGCCGTCGCCCTCCGACACGATAAGTTCGGGCGTGCCCTTGCCGCCGTTCACTTTGGCGAGCAGCACCGATCCGACCGGCACGGAGAGTCGCTCCGGCGTCTCCGGGAGCGCGTCGGCGGCCTTCTCCGTTTCCCCCTCGGCGGCCTTTTTCTGCGGCTCCTCGACGGCGCGGGCCAGCAGCATCGGCACCCGTCCGGTATAGGCCGGCGGATTGATCCAGACATCCAGGGTCGGCGGGGTCACCGCGTAGGGCGAGCGCAGGTCGGGCTGAAAGGCCAGTGCGATCCGCTCTCCCGGGTTGCCGGCGGCGATCGCCAGCCCGAGGACCAGCGCCAGGGCGAGTCCAGCGCGCAGGCCGAAGCGGTCGAGCCGCGCCATGGTCGGCTCCGGGGCGGAGACCTTCAGTCCCTTCAGGCGCGCGGCTTCCCGCTTCTGGTGGGCCTTCCATAGCGCCAGACCCACGTAGTTGTGCTCATCGGCGGGGCGGTCGGCGAGGGTGCTGACCGGCCTGTGGGCGAGACCGCTGTCCCGCTCCAGCCGGCGGACCGCGTCTTCGTGGGTCGCGGGTGTCCACCGCACGATGCCGCGCCGCAGGCTCCACAGGAACAGGCCGACCAACGCCACGAGCAGGGCCAGATGGCCCCAGCCATAGGTCAGGTCGCCGATCCAGTTCAGCACGCCGATCAGCGCGAGGGCGACGAAGGCGGCGGCGATGACGATCGGCTGCCAGAGTGCCGGCCACAGGCGCTCCCAGCCCAGCACGGCCCTTGCCAGCGCGAGTTTGGCGCTCAGCGGACCGCGCTCCTGATCACGCGTGCTGGACGTCGACCGGTCTGGCGTCTGCGGGCTGCGCACCACGGGTCTCCACCATTGTCGAGGCGACCGGGTCGTCGGCTGCATCTCCCCTCCGGCGACAGCCTTGGCGAGAACCCGCTCCGATGCGACCGCCCACCGGGCGCCGATCCAGGAAGTGTTGGGCCTGGGGCAGGGTCGGTCAAGTCCCGTGCAGGGTGATCAAGCGGGTGTGTTCGCCGCGCCGGCGGTGTTCCAAGAACACTTCGACCTTCCAGTCCCGTCGCCCTGACCTTGCTTCAGGGCGACGGGAACCGGTTAGGCGGGGGAAAGCCGGTTCCGGAAACTCCGACGCTCCCTACTCCTGCAGCACCTTGGTCTTCGACGGTGCCGGGTAGGTGCGCGGGTGCGGGGCCGGTTGGCCTTCCGGCGGGCGCGGATCGCCACGCTTGCCGCAGGCGATCGGACCGCCGAGGGCGAGGGCAGCGAGGGTGAGCGTCAGTCTGCGGCGTGTGTCGTCCATCCTCAGCCTCCGTTCAGGAACCGCGCGCGGGCGGCGGCGACCTGTTCGCGGACCTTCGCCGGGGCCGTGCCGCCGTAGCTGGTCCGTGCATTGACCGATGCCTCGACCGACAGCACCGGATAGATGCGGTCGTCGATCGCCGGGTGGATTTCCTTGAGCACCTCGATCGGCAGTTCCTCGAGACCGCAGCCGCGCTCCTCGGCGGCGCGCACGGCACGGCCGGTGATGTGGTGGGCGTCGCGGAACGGCAGATCGGCCTCGCGCACCAGCCAGTCGGCGAGGTCGGTGGCGGTCGGGAAACCGGCATCAACCGCTTTGCGCAATGCCTCGGGGTTGGCTTCCATGTCCCGGATCATGCCGGTGGTGCAGGCGATGCACAGGCCAAGGGTATCGACCGCGTCGAAGCAGGGCTCCTTGTCCTCCTGCATGTCCTTGCCATAGGCCAGCGGCAGACCTTTCAGCACGACGGCGATGGCGGTGAAGGCGCCGAGGATGCGGCCGGTCTTGCCGCGCACCAACTCGGCCCCGTCCGCATTCTTCTTCTGCGGCATGATCGAACTGCCGGTGGTGAAGGCGTCGGACAGTTTGACGAAGCGGAACTGGGCGGTAGTCCAGATCACCAGTTCCTCGGCGAGACGGGAGAGATGCACCGCGCAGATGCTGGCGGTCGCCAGCAGCTCGAGCACGAAATCGCGGTCGGAGACGGCGTCCAGAGAATTGGCGGCCGGCCGGTCGAAGCCGAGGGCGGAAGCGGTCATGTGCCGGTCGATCGGAAAGGGCGTGCCGGCCAGCGCCGCCGCGCCCAGCGGGCACTCGTTCAGGCGTTTGCGGGCATCGGCAAGGCGCGAGCGGTCGCGGCCGATCATCTCGACATAGGCCAGCATGTGATGGCCAAGCGTCACCGGCTGGGCCGGCTGCAGGTGAGTGAAACCGGGCATGATGGTGCCGGCATTGCGGTCGGCCTGCTCGATCAGGGCGCCTTGCAGGTCCTTGAGCTCGACGTCGAGCGCGTCGATTGCGCCGCGCGCCCAGAGCTTCATGTCGGTCGCGACCTGGTCGTTGCGCGAGCGCCCGGTGTGCAGGCGCCCGGCGGCGTCGCCGATCTTCTCGCGCAGCCTGCTTTCGACGTTCAGGTGGATATCTTCCAGCGCGCGCGAGAATTTGAACGCGCCGGACTCGATCTCGCCCCATATGTCGTCTAGACCCTGGGCGATCGCCGCTCCATCTTCGGCGGTGAGGATGCCCTGGGCGACCAGCATCTCGGCATGGGCTTTGGAACCCGTGATGTCTTCGCGCCAGAACCGGCGATCGAAGTCGATGGACGGATTGATCCGCTCCATGGCATCGGCGGGTCCGGCGGCGAAGCGGCCGCCCCACATTGTGTTCGCGGAAGAAGGTTCGGTCATGGCGTTTCTCGGTTCGCTTTCTTCCTGGTCGCCGCGGCGGCTGGCGCTGGTCGGCGGGGTGGTCGGTCTCGTTGCGGCGTCGGTCGTGGCAGGGACCTTCCTCACCGCGGCCTCCGCCTCCGGGCCGCCGGAATTCACCGGGGGCTACGGATCGTGGGAGGCGTTTGCGGATCCGCAACCGGCGCCGATGACAGACTTCCTAGACCCGGATGGCGAGCGCATCAACCTCGGCGCATACGCGGGGCAGACGGTCCTGGTGAACTTCTGGGCGACTTGGTGCGCGCCCTGCATAAAGGAACTGCCCGCCCTGGACGCGCTCGCGGCCGATCTCGACAGTGATGAATTCCGGGTGCTGATCGTCTCGATCGACCGCAAGGGTTTGGCGGTTGCCCAGCCGTTTCTCGACGAGCTCGGGGTCAAGCATCTGAAGACCGCCGCCGATCCCAAGGGAACGCTTGCCCGCGAGATGCAGGCGACCGGCCTGCCCACAACGGTGATGATTTCGTCCGAAGGCAAGGTATTGGGGCGGATTCTCGGCGACGCGGAGTGGAATTCCGACGGCGCCCGGGCTCTGGTGCGTTATTATCTCCAGTAACGACCCGCGGCGCGTTTCGTCTTGCGCCGGAGCGTCCCACCCATGCCGTCCGACCGAGGGAGCCGAAGCAGCAAGATGACAATTCTGGCCCGACTGTCCGCCTTCCTGCTCCTGCTTCTCGTCGGCCTCTCGACTGCTTCCGCGCCACCAGTTCTTGCCCAGGAACCGATGTTCTTCCGCATTGGCACCGGCGGGGTGAACGGCACCTACTATCCGATCGGCGCGATCATCGGCAACGCGATCTCCAGCCCGCCGGGCTCTCGCGCCTGCGAGTCCGGGGGGAGCTGCGGCGTGTCCGGACTGATCGCCATCGTGGTCTCGTCCAACGGGGCCGTGTCGAACATCGAGGCGATGGAGCGGGGCGAGATCGATTCCGGCTTCGCGCAATCCGACGTCGTGCATGCCGCCTATACCGCGACCGGTCCGTTCGACGGTCGGCGGCCGATGACGGAACTGCGCGTGATCGCCTCGCTCTATGCCGAGCGCATGCAACTGGTGGCGGCCAAGGGCAGCGGGATCGCCGGGCTTGCGGACCTTGCCGGCCTGCGTGTGTCGCTGGACGAGCCGGGGTCGGGCACTTTGCTGCTGGCCACCGATCTGCTGCAGGCGGCCGGTATCGGCACCGGCGGGGTGATCGCCGAGTATATGAAGCCGGGACCGGCGGCGAGCCTGATAGCGCGCGGCGAGTTGGATGCCTTCTTCATCGCCGCCGGGGTGCCGACCAACGCGGTCGCCGAGCTGATCACTGCCGGCAAGGCGACCGTCGTGCCGCTGGCCGGACCGGCGGTCGATACCCTGCTGGATCGCCACGAGTTCCTGTCCCGCGCGCCGATCCCGGCCGGCGTCTATGGCGCCGCCCAACCGGAGATCGACACCTTCGGCGTGACGGCGCAATGGGTGACGACATCGAAGGCGCCGGAGGATCTCGTCTATGGGATCTGCAAGGCGCTTTGGAACGACGCGACCCGCACCCTGCTTGACGGCGGGCACCCCAGCGGCAAGCAGATCAGGCTTGAAAGTGCGCTGGCGGGGGTCAACGTCCCGCTGCATGCCGGTGCCGAGCGCTGCTACGCCGACCTCAAGAAGGACGATGGATAGACCGGATCAGGGTCTGAGCGGCCGCTTCTGCATGGGGTGAAGGGTTTCCCCGGCCGCCCTAGCGGGCCGACCGGGGAAACAGCGCCGCGGGGGTGGGGGATCCCACGGCACATGTCAAAGCGACAAAACAGAGGATCTGGTTTTCCGTCCCCCCAGATCAGTGGACCGTGTCGGCCAACCGCATGGCGTGGCCGTGAATCTGACGCCGGGTCGCGATGTCGAGGTCCTCGAACGACGCCTCGGCCATCATCAAATCCACTGAACTCCCACTGTTAATAGCGCGCATGAGCGCCGTCGCGATCTTGGTTTCGTTGCCGACAATGTCAGCAACAGATTGAGATAGAAGGGCAAAAGCCTTATCAGTCACCATTCTGGTCATCGTTCTTCCCTCTTTCTGAAGGACTGTAGGTGAAATGGATTTACATAAATTTTTATCTAAAAGCAAGTCAAAAGTACCAGATATCGGCCATTCCCCGACATGCCCCGGTAACGGTTTGACTCTGCTGGGTGATGCCCATGGATGACCCGATCGGCGGCCACCCGACACGCGGTGAGCAGTTGGATATTCTGGTGACGGCCGCCGAAGCGGTTCTGCGCCCGGGCGACACGCTGCTCGACCTCGGCTGCGGCACCGGCTACCTCGCCCACCTGCTGTTTCAGCGTCGCGAGGACGTTGCGTTCGTCGGAATCGACCGCAAGGGCGAGTCCCTGGAGGCGGCGCGTGAGCGGTTCGGTGTCACGCATGGCGATCGGGCGCGCTTCGTCGAGGGCGATCTGAGCAAGATCGGCGCACTGGAAATCGCCGGCGGACCGTTCAAGGTGATTGCCACGGCACTGACCTTTCACGATCTCGATGACCGCGACAAACACTCGGTCATCGCCTGGGCGGCGGAGCGGCTCGCGCCCGGTGGTGCCCTGCTGGTCTATGACCGGGTGCGGCTGACGACCCCGGCGACCTTCGCCATGCAGCAGGCGATCTGGCAGCGGATCGAGCGCATCCACGGCCGAGGAATGCGGACGGCCGACAGTTTCGTCGCCTACGAGGCCGACCTGTCGCAAAGCAACCGGCCGGCCCGGCTCGACGATTATTCCCGCTGGTTCGCCGATCTCGGCCTGGAGCACCAGATTCTGCATCTACACGGTAACGTGGCGCTGATCACGGCCGCAAAAGGGGAGGAAACACCATGACCGATCGCTACACCGCCGACGCCCTGGCCGGGTATGTCGAGGCGCTGTTCGCCGCCGCCGGACTCGAGGTGGAGAAGGCCGCCCTGGTCGCGCCGCTGATGGTCGAGGCCGACCTGATGGGCCACACCACCCACGGCTTGCAACTGGTGCCGCCCTATCTGGCGGCGCTGGCCGACGGGTCGATGGCGCCGAGCGGCCAGCCCGACGTCCTCTCGGACCGCGGCCCGGTGGTCGCCTGGGACGGCAGGCGCCTCTCCGGAGTCTGGCTGACGGCCACGGCAGTCGATCTCGCGGTCGAGCGCGCACGGCAGTACGGCACCTGCACGGTGTCGATCCGCCGGGCCCATCATATCGCCTGCCTGGCCGCCTTCCTGGAGCGGGCGACGTCCAACGGCATGATGATCACGCTCACCTGCTCCGACCCGTCGGTGGCCAGTGTTGCCCCCTATGGCGGCACCCGGGCGGTCTATACGCCGAACCCGCTCGCGGTCGGCATCCCGACCTCGGGCGACCCGATCCTGGTCGACATCTCCGCCTCGATTACCACGAACGGCCTGACCGGACGGCTGCACAAGGAAGGCCGGATGCTCGACCACGACTGGCTGATCGATGCCGACGGGAACCCCGCGCGGGACCCGGCGGTACTGTTCACCGATCCGCCGGGAACCATTCTGCCGGTCGGCGGCCTCGACCATGGCCACAAGGGTTACGGCATGGCGCTGACGGTCGAGGCGCTGACCCAGGCGTTGGCGGGCCACGGTCGGGCCGACCCGCCGGAGGGCTGGGGGGCGGGCGTGTGGGTGCAGGTCCAGGATCCAACCGCCTTTTCCGGTTCGGACGCGTTCACCCGCCAGACCGACCGGCTGGCCGAACTCTGCCGCACCAATCCGCCGCGCCCCGGCGTCGGCGCGGTGCGTCTGCCGGGCGACGGGGCGATGGCGCGCAAACGCACGGCGCTGGCGGACGGGGTGGCACTCTATCCCGGCATTGTCGACGCCCTGGGCGACTGGGCCGGCAAGCTCGGGGTGACGGCGCCGGATCCGATCTGAGGCAACGGCGAGACGGTCCGATCGCGGCCGCAACCCCAAGCTTCCACCCGCCCGGCCCCGTCGAACCTGCAGCAGGAACCCTTCGATGCGTCTCGTCATCGCCACCTACAATATCCAGTACGCCCTCGGCCAGGACGGCCGGTACGACATTGGCCGCATCGCCGACACGGTCGCCGATGCGGACATCATCCTGTTCCAGGAGGTGACCCGGAACTGGGCGCGTAACGACGGCGAGGACCAGGTCGCGGAGCTGGCCGAGCGGTTGAACCGATACGTGGTGTTCGGCTCGACCTTTGACAGCGATGCCAGCACGCTCGTGGGCGGTCGGGTGGTTAACCGACGGCGGACCTTCGGCAACATGATCGCCAGCCGCTGGCCGATCCTGTCGTCGCGCACCCAACTGCTGCCGAAGCACGCCCTGCCGGAGACCATGGATGTTCAGCGCTGCGTGGTTGAGGGGATCTGCCAGACCCCGGTGGGTCCGGTCCGCGCCTATTCAGTGCACCTCTCCCACATCTCCCCCGGGCAGCGTCTGCCCCAGGTCGAGGTGCTGATGCGATTCATTGGCGATGCGGCGACCGATGCCCTGCCGGCCGACGGCCCATTCCCGGAGGCCTGGGCGAGTGATCACATCGATGTGCCGCTTCCCGCCGGCGCGATCCTGGGGGGCGATTTCAACTGCACGCCGGACGGGGCGGAATACGCGATGGTCTGCGGTGAGCTCGACCCGCATCGCGGCCGTCTGCGTCGGGCCGACCAGATGGTCGATACCTTTGTCGCCGCCGGTCACGACCCGTTCATCGCCTCGTCGTTCTACACCAAGGCATCCGGCTACAAGATCGACCATCTGCTGGCGACGCCGGATCTGGCCGGAGTAGTGGTGAGGAGTTGGATCGGCGACTCCATCGCCTCCGACCATTACCCGGTATTCGTCGAGCTCGACTGGGCCGGCGTGACGGTCTGACGGCCGCGCTCTCTGGCGATAGCCTCGCGGCGGGCGATGAAGATGGCGGCGGCGACGATGATCGCCGCACCGACCCAGGTCCAGGTCTCGGGGACCTCGGAGAACAGCGCGAAGCCGATCAGCGCCGACCACAGGAGTTGAACGTAGCGGGCCGGCGCGATCGCCGAGATCTCGCCGACCTTGAAACCCTGAGTCATCGCCAAATGCCCGACGGTGGCGAGTCCGGCGATGCATATGACCAGTGCCCACTCCTCCATCGACGGCCATTTCCACACGGAAATGGCCGGTCCCATGGTCACCAGGGTGACGATGACCGAGAGATAGGCGACCACAGCGGGGCCGGATTCCTTGCGGGTCAGCGCCTTGGCGACCAGGTCGGAACAGGCGAAGAGCGGGGCGGCGAACAGCATGGCGATCGCCCCGGGATCGACCGTGGTCAAGCCCGGACGCACAATGATCATCGCGCCCGCGAGGCCGATGGCGACGGCGGTGATGCGCGGCAGTCGGATGCGTTCGCCCAGGAACAGGGCCGCACCGACGGTGGCGAAGACCGGGGCGGTGAAGCCGATCGCCGTCACCTCGGCCAGCGGGATCCGCGACATGGCGTAGAACCACAGCATAACCCCGGTGCCGTGCATCAGCCCGCGTCCCAGATGCAGCTTCCACTGCATGGCTCGAAGATCGGCGGTGGTCACCCGCAGGAAGAATGGCATCAGGAAGAGCAGGCCGAACCCGTAGCGCAGGAACGAAACTTGGATCGGGTCCATGGTGGAGCCGACAAGACGCACCAGCGCCATGAAGCTGGAGAAGATCAGGCCGGATAGGACGATCCAGAACATGCCCTGCACGTTGCTGGGCACGGCGTCGAAAGAGGCACGCAGTTGTGCGACGGATGGCATCCGCTACAGTCCGGTGGGAGGCGGCGCGTCAGACGCTGCCGGAGAACCTCAGGGGAGCACGCGACCATGGCCGGATCAAGCACTTACGCCTTGCCCGACACATTGGTGTCGACCGACTGGCTGGCCGGCGCCCTGGGACGCGGCGACCTGCGGGTGTTCGACTGCACCTGTTTTCTGCTGCCGGACCCCAAGACCACCCTGCGTGCCGAGAGCGGCCGGCCTGCCTATGAGGAAGCGCATATTCCGGGCGCGGGTTTCCTGGACCTTACCGGCGATTTCTCCGACCCGGCCGGCCGGTTCCGCTTCACGATGCCGCCGCCCAAGCGCCTCGCCGAGCTGTTCGGCGCCCATGGCATCGGCGATGACACCGCAGTTGTGCTCTATGCCGCCGACACGCCGCAATGGGCCACTCGGTTCTGGTGGATGCTGCGGGTCGCCGGGTTCGACAACGCCGCCGTGCTGGATGGCGGGCTGAAGAAATGGCGGATCGAGGGCCGGCCGGTGGAGAGTGGCGCTGTGACGGTGCCGGCGGCGACGCTGGTCCCGCATCCGCGCCCGGAGCTGGTGATCGGGCGCGACGGGGTGCTGGCGGCGGCCGGCGATCCGGGGGTCTGTGTCGTCAACGCGCTCTCGGCGGAACAGCATCGCGGGGAGGGCACGCATTACGGTCGGCCCGGCCGGATCGCCGGGTCGAGCAATGTGCCGTCGGCGACCTTGCTGGACCCGCGGACCAATGCGTTCCTGTCGGCCGGCGAGATCGAGGCGGCGATGCGCGCCGCCGGAGCGATGGATGCCGACCGGGTCGTGCCCTATTGCGGCGGCGGCATCGCCGCATCCGTCACCACCTACTGGCTGACCCGCCTCGGCAAGAAGAATGTGGCGCTGTACGACGCGTCGCTGTCGGAATGGGTGACGGACGAGAAACTGCCGATGGAGGTCGGTTGAGCGGGCGACCTGTCGCTCCACGGGGCCTTCGCACCATTCGTGTCTCCGCCGTCCGCTAGCGTCCGTCCAGCGGCTTCTTCATGTGATAGATTACTGCCCCGTGCTTCCGGGCGAAGGCCTCGACGCGATCCATTAGGACGCGGGCGATGCCGCGTCGGCGATGGCCGTCATCGACCCGGAGCACATCGACCTCGAGACCGTTCCAGTACGCACTGGCCCGGACGCCGCCGATCACGCTGCCGGTTACGTCCCGTGCGAAGACAGCCACGACGACATCTTCGGACTCGTCGGGGAGATCGGGGAACCGGCTGAGTTCATAGTGCCGCATTCCTGCCGTCAACGTCTTCAGATCCTGCGCGCTTGGCTGTGTCGTCAGAGCGATCTCGAAGTCCGGCATGGGCGGTGCTGGGACGGGGCGGTCGTTGACAGGGGGAACGGCAG
>JARGOG010000076.1 GCA_029212785.1 Thalassobaculaceae bacterium | reverse complement strand
AAGTGCTGCAGCAGTACAAGTCGCTGCAGGACATCATCGCCATTCTGGGCATGGATGAGCTGTCGGAAGAGGACAAGCTGACCGTGGCCCGCGCCCGTAAGATCCAGCGCTTCCTCAGCCAGCCGTTCCATGTGGCCGAGGTCTTCACCGGCTCGCCGGGCAAGCTGGTCGGCCTCGAGGAGACCATCAAGGGCTTCAAGGCGATCGTCGACGGCGAACATGATGACCTGCCGGAAGCGGCGTTCTACATGGTCGGCGGCATGGACGAGGCCATCGAGAAGGCCAAGAAGATGGCGGCCGAAGCGGCCTGAGTTGATTAGGGCGGCCTGACGGCCGGCAACAAAGAGGGATCCCATGGCGGAGACCACGCAGTTCGAACTCGTCTCCCCGGAGCGGCTGGTCCTCAGCCGTCCCGTCGAGATGGTCGTCGTGCCGGGCACCGAGGGTTATTTCGGTGTCCTGCCGCGTCACGCGCCGATGATCTCGACCCTGGATGCGGGTGTGATCGACATCTATGAAGGCGGCTCGGTGGTAGACCGCATCTTCGTCGCCGGCGGTTTTGCCGAGGTGACGGAGGAGCGCTGCACGGTCCTGGCCGAGGACGCCGTGCCGATGTCGGAGATCGATCCGGCGGCGGCCGAGAAGGAGATCGCCGATACCCGCGATGTCCTGAAGGACGCGACGGATGCCGGCGAGCGCGAGCGACTGGAGGCCCGCGTGGCCACTCTCCAGGCGATGGTGCGGGCGAAGAACGCCGCGTAAGCGCCGAAAACAGCCGAATTTTTCGATGAAGGGTCGTCCGTTGGACGGCCCTTTGTCGTGTTGTCATACTTAACCGGTGATTCGCGGGGTGGTCCCGGGAGGTTTGACGGTGCGTTGGTTCGCCAGGATCCTGCTGGTCGTGCTCCTGGTCCTTGTGATCGGGCTCCCGGTGGCGTGGCTGACACGCAACGCGTGGGTGCCGCCCGTCGCCAAATGGGGGGTGAATACTTGGGCGGCCGGTCGCGGAGCCGATACGCCCGTCGTCACCGATCTCGCCTTCACGATCGAGGCACTCGCGTCCGACAGGCTGTCGCTGGCCGGTGTCGCGGTCAACGGGACGGGAGGGTTCGCCGCCGATCAGGTCCTGGTCAGCTTCGACTGGCGGGATCTGCCGGGCGGTCAGGTCCGCAGTGTGGCGCTCGACGGGCCCCGCCTGACCTTGACCATCGGCGGGGACGGGGCCGTCACCCTCGGCCCGATGGAGCCGCTCCGCGCCCTCGCATCCGGCGGGGAGGCGAGCGGCGACCGGCCAATGCCGATCGTCCGGTTCTCGGATGCCGAAATCACCGTCGAGGGTGTGGCCCGCGGGCAGATTGGCGCGAGCGGGACGCTTGGCGAGACCGACGGCCTGCTCGGGCTTGCCGCCGATGGCTCCGGAGCGGTCGACGGGGATGACTGGCGTGCCGATGGGGCAGGCCGGTTCCAGATCTCGCTCGGCAATGGCCGGACCCGTGTCAACGCCACCCTGACCGAGGCCGAGGTTCACCGTGGCGATCTGTCGGCGATGGGGTTGCGGGGCACCGCATCGGTCGATATCGCCGATGACGGTGGGATCGAGGCCATCGCCGACCTGCGTGCCGACAGCGCGGAGGCATCGGGCGTGGCGGTCGCCGTGCCGTCGGCTCATCTCCGCCTCGACCCGCTCGGCCTGTCGGCGGTGTTCCGGCTCGGCGACCGGACGGATCCCGACCTTCGCCTGGCGGTGTCTGCCGACCAGACCGACGGCGAACGACGGGCGGTGGCTGTCGATCTGGCCGCCGAACTGTCGACGCTTGACCGGCTGGTGGCCGCCGTCCGTCGCGCGCCCGCCCGCGGCGCCACCGGGCGCCTGGAGGGAACCCTGCGAGGGACCATGCCGGCGGATCTCAGCGATAGGCAGCATATCTGGGCCGGGACGGTGGCCGCGGGTGGCCTTGATTTGACGGCGGCGGCGGCGGACGGTGCCGTCCATGCCCGGCTCGGTGTTGCCATCGCCGCCGGGACCCTGGCGCTGGAGACCACGGAGCCGGCGCGCCTGTCGCTCGCCGACGGCACGGTGCCGGACCAGTTGGTCGAAATTCTGGGCGAGGGTGGGGTCACGGCCGTCCTGGGCCGGATCGACAAGGCATTCCGCGTCTCCGTCGCCACACCGTTCGACGTGCCGGTGATCACCATCGGGGGACCGGCAACCGCCGAGTTCGAGGGGGGGACGTCGGCGGCGTTCGACGGCGATGCGGCAGTGCGGTTCGCCGATGCCGGCGCACGGCTGTTGAGCGCTTCCGGAACGGCGAAGCTCGCCGATCTCGCGATCGGGGACATCCACCTGAAATCCGCAAATCTGGTGCTCGACAGCCTCGCCGGGACCGGCGAGGAGGTAGCCGGCCTGGGGCTCCTCATCGCCCATGCGGATATAGGCGAGGTCCGGGGCGTCCGAGTATCCCTGCCACTGCGGCTCGCGCAGGACGCCAACGGTCTGGCGGTCTTCCTGGAGCGCCAGGGCTCGGTCACACTCCCGCGGCTGCCCAAGGCCGGCGGCGTAGCGGTCGAGGGACCGGTGACGATCCGAGTCCGCGCGTCGCAGCGACCGATGCTGCGCCACGGCTTCGATGATCCGGAGGCGGTCCGCCTGGAACTGCCTCTGGTTCTGCCGGATCTCGCCGCGAGCGTGGATGGCGGCGTCCCCGTGCGGATCGGACTTTCGGCGGCGGTCGGGATGGCCAAAGCCCGCATGGTCGGCGGTCGGGGCGGCGCCGTGCTGCGCCTGTCGACGCAAAGCGTGACGGTCGCGCCGTTGGTCGACGACCCGGCGGCACCGGACGGTATTGCGCTGGGCGGTGTGGCGCTGGAGTTGATGGCGTCCACCCGCGGTGGCGGGGCTGCCTTGGACCGGATCGTGATCTCGGCGGACCGGCTCACCGACCGGGCGAAGCAGGTGCGGTTCTCGCCGCTCCGGGCCGAGGGCATGATGGAACGGAAAGCGGGCGGGGCACTGGAGTTCACGTCCACGTTCCGCGGTGCCGACGGGGCCTTCGTGCTCGACGCCAAAGGCGTCCACGACTTGGAGAAGGGCACCGGTCGGGCCTACATCACCCTGTTCCCGCTGGTCTTCGTTCCCGGCGGGTTGCAGCCGGTGGACCTGTCGCCGGCGGCGTCGGCCATGCTGCGCAACGCATCGGGCCGGGTTTCGCTCAAGGGGGCGATCGAGTGGCCGGGCCGCGACATTCCGCCGGACGAACCACTCACCCTCACCATTGAGGACCTCGCCTTTACGGGGTCGCTCGGGACGGTCAGCGGACTTTCCGGGGCCGTCGGTCTGTCGTCGATCGATCCGCTCACCACTTTGGACGGCCAGATCCTGACAGCGACGGGAATCGATGTCGGTGTGCCGATCGCCGAGCCGACAATCGCCTTTCACCTCGACCCCGACCTCAATCTGGTGCTGGAAACGGTACAGGCCCGCTTCGCCAACGGCACGGTCTACACCCAGGACGTGACGGTGCCGCTGACGTCGAGCGAGCCGGTGTCGATGGTGCTGGAGGTGGAGGGCGTGGATGCCGCTCGCCTCGCCGAGGTGACCGAGCTCGACGGGCTCACGGCGTCGGGGACGCTGTCCGGCAGCTTGCCGCTGGTCTGGGATTTCGAGGAGGGGCTGTCGGTCCGTCGCGCCCGGTTGTCGGCGAAAACGCCCGGCGGAACCGTGCAGTACCGTCCGGATTCGCCGCCGGCTGCGTTGCAGGATGCAGGAGAGGAGGTTAGCCTCCTGATGCAGGCCGTCCGCAACCTTGTCTACGAAACTTTCGAGATCGAGGCGAACGGGCGGCCCGGTGAACCGTTTGATATCAAATTGAGGGTGCGCGGTGCCAATCCCGATCTGTTCGATGGATACCCCGTCGCCCTCAATGTCAGCCTTACGGGTCGCCTGGATGAGATGTTCCTCAATGCAAGACGCACGCTCGGCCTATCCGATGTCCTCCGCCGCAAGCTCGAAGCGCGCAATGCCGGTGGCTAGAGCGCTGCTTGCCGCGCTTTGCCTGACGGCTGCCGCCGGCTGTACACCGACAGTAAGGGTCCAGGCGCCGACGGAACCGATCACCATCAATCTCAACATCAAGATTGAGCAGGAGGTCCGTATCCGCGTGGAGAAGGATCTGGAGGACCTGTTCAAATCCGAAAGCGACCTGTTCGGGGGGAAGAAGCAATGACCGGTCTGCGACGGGATGTGAGCCGGCGTCTGGTATTGGGCGCGATGGTCGGGGCGGCGATCGCGATCGCGGTTCCCCGGCTGAGCTTCGCACTCGACCTGGCGACGGCGAAGAGCAACGGCTGGGTCGGCGAACGGCGCGACGGCTATCTCGGAATCGTCGACGGCGCGCCGGCGGACGTAAAATCGTTGGTCGACGGCATCAACCAGGAGCGCCGGGACGCCTATAACGGCGTGGCCGCGTCGAACAGCGTGCCGCTCAATCAGGTCGAGGCCCTGGCCGGCCAGAAGCTGATCGACCGGGCGGTTTCCGGTACCTACATCATGGACGCGGCCGGACGCTGGATCCGCAAATAGGATCCGGTCGCCGGCATATGCCGCTTCAGTTGCCCTCGGAGTCGGAACTGTTGCGCTTGTTCCCCTTCTCCACCCGGGCCTGGAGCTCGTAGTCGGGCTGGGAATTCTCCCAGTTGTGCATCTGCTGCACCATCTTCAGGCCCGCGGTCTCGTACTTGATGGATTTGCTCAGAATGTTGTGTTCCGGATCGAGCTCGCGGATCGGAATGCGCGGGGCATAGCCGGAGATCCGGTTGATCGCCCGCTCCATCGCCCGCTCACCGCCGATCGCTTCGCGCCCGCGATACGCCTCGCGCCACAGCTGGATCATGTCGGCCCAGCCGTCGAGTCCGTAGCCGATGTCCCTGCGCAGGACCTCCAGACGGTCGATCGCCTGAACGTTCTTGTCGAACATGTCGGCAAGCGATCCCAGCATGGTGTTCACCATGCCGAGCCGCTCGTTGATGAAGCCGATGCACTCGTCCGCCGCGGCTAGGGCGGTGGCGATCTGCGGCAGCAGTTCCTCGCGTACTTCCGGCTGGTAGTCGACCAATTCCTGGCGGAACTGGATCAGGTCGGTGTGCTGCAGGTAAAGGAAGCCGTTCTGCTTGTCCTCGCCCGGGGCCGTGACATTGCCGAACGGGGTGAGCATGCCCACCAGGGGGTCGAGATAGGCTTTCACCTCCGCCACGGTCGACTTGGAGCGTTCGGCGGCGAAAATCATCACCCGCTCGATCAGCAGGTCGAGATCGATCTTCGAGCGGCCGGAATTGCCGCCCATCAATTCCATCAGCGTCCGGGTATTGGCGCGCATCATCAGCGGGTCGCCCCGCTCGATGCCGCATTCGCGGGTCAGTTCGGCAATGAAGGACAGACGGACCATCGCCTTGTCTTCATCGTCCTTGGCGACGATGCGGCGCGCTTGCTCCACGACGTCGGAATCGATGCCGTGCTCGGAATCGCAGCGCAGGCACATCTCCCGCATCTTGATCGGATCGAGGTCGCGGATGTCGCGGGTATGGGCGACCGCTTCGATAATCGCCGCGTCGCGCGGATTGAGAGAGCCCAACGTCTCGATCTGATCCCAGGGCATGACCACCAGCTCACCGCGCCGCGTGCCCGAATAGTTCGGGATCACGGCCTCGAGCCGGCGTTCCTCGCCGTGGAAATACTCACGCACGCGGGTATGCGCGAGGTCGCGACTGTGAAACGTGACGGTAGTGCCCCGTCGCTCAAATGTTTGTGGTCGGTTTTCGCGCATCCCCTCTCCTCCGGCGCTTTGGCACCGGACAGGTCCATGCCTGGGCTGGACGCCACGAGACCATGCGGACCTTAAGGCGGATTTTACGCGCTCGCGAAAATTTCACAAACATTCGATCTTCGTGCCGAAGAATTCAGTCTGAACCGCGCCGGCTCGCACCCCGGACAACCGGTCCGAGTTCGGCGACAACCGCTTCGTAGGAGGCGCGCTTGAACGGCACGATCAACGCGACCACGGACGGGATCTCGACCCATTTCCAGTCGTCGAATTCAGGGTGCTCGGTGGCCAGGTCGATGTCCTCATGCCGGCCGGTGAACCGGCAGGCGAGCCATTTCTGGCGCTGTCCGCGCCACTTGTTCTTGATCCGGCCGGGAATGTCGGGCGGGAAGTCATAGTCGATCCAGCCCGCCGTCTCCGCGACGATCTCGACCGCGCTGGTCCCGATCTCCTCCTCCAGCTCCCGCAGCCCCGCCTGACGCGGCGACTCGCCGTCGTCGATGCCGCCCTGGGGCATCTGCCAGGCCTCAGACATGCCGATGCGCTTGGCGACGAAGACACGGCCCTCGTCGTTGAACATCATGATGCCGACGCAAGGTCGGTAGGGGAGTGTGGAGCGGTCGGTCATGGCGACTCCGGTTAGCGCAGGCGTTGGCGATCGGCGACGGCGGAGACCGGCGCGAGGACGATACCCTTGGCGGCCAGTGTGCCGGCCCATCGCTGGATGCGGTCGATCGAGACCGGAAGCGACCCGGCAATGCCGATCGCGACGCGCTGATCCTGGGCCACCGTTTCCAAATCGGCCAGCGCCCTGTCGATCGACGAGATCGACGGCGTGGAGTCGAGGAACCGGTTGTTGAACGCGCGGGGAAGCTGAATCGACGAGGCGAGTTCGGTGGCGATGCTGCGCGACGACCCGCGGCTGTCGACGATCATCAGACCACGTTCCTTCAGTCCTTCGAGGACCGGCATCATCGCGTCCTCGACCGTGGTGAACTGGGATCCCATCCAGGTCGCCACGCCGACAAAGCCCGGCGCCCTGCCCAGCACCCATTCCAACCTGTTCAGGTTGTCCGCCGTCGACAGCGATGTCAGCAGGGTGGAGGGACCGGGGTCGTCGCGCGGGAAGTCCAGCGGCTCCAGCGGCAGATCCATGAACGCTTCGTGCCCGGCGGTGCGGGCGATGTCGATCCAGCGCGGCAGGTCGTTGGCATAGGGCGAGAAGCTGAGGGAGACCGGACCCGGCAGAAGCTGGATCGCCGCATCCGACTCGCGCTGGCTGAGGCCCAGATTCATGACCAGAATAGCGATCCAGGGCCGGCCGTCATCGACGTTGAACGGCCGGGCATAGGTCGACCAGGGCTGGCGGCCGTCGATGGCGATGATCGGAAGCCGAGCCTCGTCGCGCACTTCCAGCAGGGCCGGGTCGACCGGGGACAGGGTGACGCCGTCGGCGGGGCGCGCCGGCTGCTCCGGGGCATGGGCGTCGCCGCCGGCGACAGCCGTGCCGTCGTGACCGTCGCCGCTTTGGCCTTCGCTGCCATGGCCGTCAGTGCCGGTGGCGTGACCGTCGCCGTGATCGTCCGCCGCCGTCTCGTCGGGTGCCGGCTTATTCTGACCGACGGTGGTGTTCGGTTCCGGCTCCTCGCCCTCTTTGAGGATGGCGACGGTGAGTTGCGGGCGTTGACGTTCGCGCGTGGATTCCGTGTGCCCGGCATTCACCAGCAGCCAGCCGACCAGCCCGCCGGCGCCGCCGATGACGGCAACCGCGAGCAGGGATGTCAGGAGCAGGGAGGCAACGCGTTTCCAGCGGCCCTTCTTCGCGGATGCCGGTTTGTCGTCCAGGCCGCCACCCATACCGTCGGGGGGCGGGGACCCGGCATCCGCTTCATCCAGGGGGTCGTCGGGATGGCCGCCCCCCCGCCGTTTCAGGAACGGCAGGGGGATGCGGGGCAGACGGATATTCGGCTTCGGCAGCCTCAATGCACCACGCTCAGTTCACCACGCGGTTCTGGAACAGATGGAACCCCCGCAGCAGGTCGACCGCACGCGCGAGCTGATAGTCCTCGAGCGGATCCTCGTTCTTCTCGGACGCCGCATCCTCCGGCTCCGGCAGCTTCGGCGCAGGCTTGGCGTCGGCATCCGGATTGGTCAGCGCCCCGCGCAGGTCGGCCTCGCGCCGACGGCGGCCTTCCTCGATCTTCTCGATCTTGGCGAGCTCGACCTTGATGTCCGGCTCGATGCCCTTGGCCTGGATCGAGCGTCCCGACGGCGTGTAGTAGCGCGCCGTGGTCAGCCGCATCGCCGCGTTGCCCTGCAGCGGCAGGATGGTCTGGACCGATCCCTTGCCGAAGGACTGGGTGCCGAGAATGATCGCCCGGCGGTGGTCCTGCAGCGCGCCGGCCACGATCTCCGACGCCGATGCCGAGCCGCCGTTGATCAGAACGACGATCGGCTTGCCGTCGGTGATGTCCCCGGCCGTCGCGTTGACGCGGCTGGCATTCGCCTCGTCCCGGCCGCGGGTGGACACGATCTCGCCGCGCTCCAGGAACGCGTCGCAGACCGAGATCGCCTGATCGAGCAGGCCGCCCGGATTGTTCCGCAGGTCGATGACGTAGCCGTGCAGCCGGTCGCCCAGCTCTTCCTTGATCTTGGCCACGGATTCCTGCAGCCCCACCGTCGTCTGCTCGTTGAAGGTGGTGATGCGGATATAGCCGATGTCCTGGATCACCCGGTTGCGCACCGACTTGATGGTGATGATGGCGCGGGTGATTTCGACGTCGAACGGTTCTTCCTGGGCGCGCCGGATGGTCAGCTTGATCGCCGTGCCGACCTTGCCGCGCATCCGCTCGACCGCCTCGGACAGGGTCAGGCCGAGCACCGCCTCGCCGTCCAGATGGGTGATGTAGTCGCCGGGCTCGAGGCCGACCTCGGAGGCCGGCGTGTCGTCGATCGGGGAAACGACTTTCACGTAGCCGTTCTCCATCGTGACCTCGATGCCGAGGCCGCCGAATTCACCCTTGGTCTGCACCCGCATGTCCTGGAAGCTCTTCGGACTCAGGTAGCTCGAATGCGGATCCAGGGAGGTGAGCATGCCGTTGATCGCGGCCTCGACGAGCTCTTCGTCGCTGACCTCCTCGACATACTGGGCGCGAACCTTCTCGAACACGTCGCCGAGCAGGCTGAGCTGGCGGTAGGTGTCGGTCGAGTTGGTCTGGCTCTGGCTGCCCCCGGTTGCGCCCAGCAGGACACCTCCGCCCACGGCGAAGGCCAAAGCCGCGGTTGCCGCGACGCGACGGATCGTGCGCCGACGGGCCGGGTCGGGCCGGGTCGGGGCACCGCGCGGTGCGACGGGGTCATCAAGACGGGTTTCGTTCATCCGACTCATCCTTTGGCCTTTTCGGTAAGTCCCGCAAACCACGGTAACGGGTCGATCGGGTCACCATTATGGCGAAGCTCCAGGTACAGTTCCGGTGCGGTACTACCGGATGTGGTGTTTTCGGTCCCCACCCGCCCCGCGGCCCGGTCCTCCGCCGCCATCGCGCCCACCGGCTCGCCGGCGAGCACGCGCGTTCCGACGCTCAGATCCACGCGCGCGAGCCCTGCCAGGAGGGTATGATATCCGTCGCCGTGTTCAATGATCAAAATCCTGCCGAATCCCTCGAACGGCCCAGCATACAGCACGATTCCGTCATGTGGTGCGATCACAAGCGCGCCGGGGCGCGTGCGCAGCAGCAATCCCTGGTTGGTCAGGCCGGCCGTCCCTCCTTTGCCGTAGCGCTGAATGACGGTACCGGCGACCGGGGCGAACAGGTGACCGCGGGCGCCGGAGAGCGGCGGAGCCGGCGGCAGGGCGGCGGTCTGCTGCGGAACGGGCTGCCGCGGTAGGGCCGTGGCCACGGACCCGTTGCCCGAGGGTATCGGCAGAGGTTCGCCATGATCGTCTTCCGGGCGAATCGCCGTTCCCGGCCGGGGCTTCGGGGTGACCAGGGCGGTGAGCTTGCGCTGCTCCTCGGCCTCGGTCGCCACCCGCGCCTCCAGCCGGTCGATCAGTTCGCGCAGGGAGCGGGCGGACTCGCTGAGCGCCCGAACCTCCTCCGCGGTGTTGCTCGCCTTGGTGCGGGTTCCCGTCAGCAGGTCGGCCTTCTCGGCGGCCAGGGCCGTGAGCTGGGCGCGCTCCGCATCCAGATCCTCGGCGGCCAGGTCCAGCCGGTCGCGCTGGGCGCGGATATCGGCCTCCAGGGTCGCCAGGGTGTCGAGCTCCCGGCGCAGGTCCTTGGCCTGGGCATTGATCCGCGGGATCGCCGACTCGAGCAGGATGCCGGTATGGACCGTGTCGATCGGCGCCCGGCCGACCAGCAGTAGGGTTTCCGGTGGATGGCGGGCGAGGCGCTGCAGGGCGCCGGCGAGCTGCGAGAGCTCCTGGCGACGCTCCAGCAGACGGGCGCGCTTGTCCTTGGCCTCCTGGCGCAGGGTGTCGAGGGTCTGCTCGGTGTCGAGCATGTTGGTCTCGGTACGCTGTGCCCGTGTCGCGGCGACCGCCATCTGCGCGCGCAGCCGGTCGATCTCGTCGGCGAGCGCGCCGGCCAGCCGGTCGAGGCGCGATCCGGTGGCCCGCTCGCTCTCCAGCGCCTGCTCGATGCGCCTGAGCTCGGCCGTCGGGTCGTCGACCGTCTGGGCCCGGGCGATGGGCGCGAGGATGACGAGTGCCGTCAGCAGAACCGGAATGGACGCGAGGCGACGCACCGCGGCGCCTACTCCGCTGCCTGACGGTCGCGCACCAGCAACGACTCGCCGGTCATCTCCGCCGGCGGCGCCACCCCCATCAGCGCCAACAGTGTGGGGGCGACGTCGGCCAGCTTGCCGGTCTTCAGCGCGACCACGTCGGCCGGCGCGCCGACCAGGGTGGTGGGGACCAGGTTGGTGGTGTGGGCGGTGTGCGGCCCGCCGGTCTCGGGGTCGCGCATGAGCTCGCAATTGCCATGGTCCGCCGTCAGGAACATCGCCCCACCGGCCTGCAGAACGGCCTCGGCGACCCGGCCGACACAGGTGTCGACGGTCTCGACCGCCGTGATCGCCGCCTTCAGATTGCCGGTATGGCCGACCATGTCCGGATTGGCGAAATTGGCGACGATCAGGTCGAACTTGCCGCTCTCGATCGCGACGACCAGCTTGTCGCACATCTCCGGCGCGGACATTTCCGGCTGCAGGTCGTAGGTCTTTACCTTGGGCGAAGGAACCATGATCCGCTCCTCGCCCTCGAACACGTCCTCGCGTCCGCCGTTCAGGAAGAAGGTGACGTGCGGATATTTCTCGGTTTCGGCGATGCGAAGCTGCGTCTTGCCGGCCTTGGCCGCCACCTCGCCGAGCGTGCCGTTCAGATCGACCGGTGGGAAGATCGTGGCCATCTTCGGTGCCAGCACCGAGGAATACTCGACCATGCCGGCGGCAATGGCGAGTCGGGCCACGTGCGAGCGGGTAAATCCGTCGAAATCGGCGTCGAGGAAGGTGGCGAGGATCTCCCGTGCCCGGTCGGCGCGGAAGTTCGCCATGACGATGCCGTCGCCGTCCTTCAGCGGTGCCCCGCCGGCAATGACGGTCGGCGTGACGAACTCGTCGGTCTCGTCGCGAGCATAGGCGGCGTCGATCGCGTCGACGGCGTCGCCGGCGCTGTGCTCCGCTTCGGCCAACGCGATGACTTTCCAGGCCTGCTCCACCCGCTCCCAGCGCTTGTCGCGGTCCATGGCGAAGAATCGGCCCGTGACCGAGGCGATGCGGGCGGCACCGTCGAGATCGGCGATGAAGGCGCGCAGCTGGGCGGCCGCCGATTTCGGTGGGCAGTCGCGGCCGTCGGTGAAGACATGGATCACGACCTCTAGGCCCTGGGCGACCAGAACCTTCGCCAGGGCGGCGACGTGGCGCTGATGGCTGTGCACGCCGCCGGTGGAGACCAGTCCCATCAGGTGGCAGGTGCCGCCGCTCTTCTTCAGCGCCTCGACCACCTCGGCGATGGCGGGTTGTTTGGCCATGCTGCCGTCGGTGATGGCGGTATTGATGCGCGGGAGGTCCTGCATGACGACGCGGCCCGCACCGAGATTCATGTGACCGACCTCGGAATTGCCCATCTGGCCGTCCGGCAGACCGACGAACTCACCCGACGCGTTCATCAGACCGCCCGGCCAGCGGGCGGAGAGCGCGTCGACATGCGGCGTGTTCGCCTGGGCGACGGCGTTGTTGTCACGGTCGGTGCGATAGCCCCAGCCGTCCATGATGCACAGGACGGTCGGGCGGGGGGAAAGGGATGTCTCACTCATGCATAGGGTTATATAGGCTTCCCGGGGGCGAGGTCACGGCCTGCGCGTCGCCATCTACATACTCTGTCCAACTCAGATAAACGCGGCGGCGACGGACACCACCAGCAGTACCGCGAAGGTCACGTTCACCACCCGGCCGCGGACCGGATCGTCGAGCCAGCGCGCGAACAGCGATCCGAAGGCCAGCCAGGTCAGATTCACGCCGACGATCACCGGGAACAGCGCGGCGATCTTGGCCGCGGCGTCGATCAGCGGATCGGCCTCGATCAGATGATGGCTTGAGAACACAGCGCCGATCACGGCGAAGGCCTTGGGATTGGCGACGGCGAGCAGGTAGCCGCCGACAAAGCCGGCCGGTTTCGCCCCGGCGTCGCGCGACAGGCTGCCGACGGGGGCCGTGGCGATCCGCCAGGCGAGGTACAGGATGTAGGCGGCGGCCAGCACGGTGATGACCGGCACCGCCCCCGGTACCACGAAGATCAGCCCGGAGATGCCGGTGGCGATCAGCAGCAGCACTGTCGCCGTGCCGAGGCAGATGCCGGCCACATAGGGCAGGCTCGCCCGCATGCCGAAGGCGGTGCCCATGGCGGCGCTGCTGAGCGTGGCCGGGCCGGGGCTGCCCATCAGCGGCAGGGCGGCGAGCCAGAGTGGGAGGAGGTTCTCGATCATGGTGCCATCCAAGCGCCGGGCGGGGGCGGCGTCTTGGACATTTGTGCGGGAACTTCCGTGGGGAAGGCACACGCGCATGCTCAGGGCTATGTCGGGCGGTGAAACGACTGAGCCGGGTATTAGGCCCGGTGATACGGGTGTCCCGCCAATATCCGTTCGGCCCGGTAGATCTGCTCGATCAGCATCACCCGGGCGAGCATGTGCGGCCAGGTCTGGGGACCGAAAGCGAGGGTCAGGTCGGCGCGGTCGCGAAGGGTCGGGGCGAGCCCGTCTGCGCCGCCGATGACAAAGCAGATCTCGCCGCGGCCCTGATCGCGCCAGCCGCCGATACGATCCGCCAGATCCTCGCTTGAAAGCCCCCGGCCGCGCTCGTCCAGTGCCACCAGCACCGCGCCGTCGGGGATCCGCGCGGCGATCAGCGACGCCTCCTCGGCCTTGAGGGCATCCCCCTCAAGCCGCTTCTTGGCCTCCACCTCGTGGATCGCGAGCGTCCAGGGCAGGCGGTCGCCATACTCCCGGCACAACGCCTCCATCGGGCCGCGTTTGATGCGGCCCACCGCCACGATCGTGATCTTCACGCTGACTCCTGTCCGGGCGCGTGCCCGGGCTCAGACGTGCGCGAAGGTCGGCTCGGTTCCGACACCCGCGCCGGACTCACCGCCGATTTGAACGGTGCGGCTCGGAGGCGGGGTGGCGCCCCACATCTTCTCCAGTCCATAAAACTCACGGACTTCGGGGCGGAACAGATGGACGATGATGTCACCCGCATCGACCAGTACCCAATCGCCGCGGGACTGTCCTTCCACGGTGACGCCGTCGACGCCCTGATCCTTGAGTTTTCTGCAGAGGTGGTCGGCCATGGCCGCAACCTGACGCGATGAGCGGCCCGTGGCGATAACCATGCAATCGCCGATGGCGGACTTTCCGGCCAGATCAATGGCCACAATGTCCTCGGCCTTGTCGTCATCCAGTGATGTCATCACAAGACGTTTCAGGCCGTCCCCCATTTCGGGAGCATGTGTGTCGAGTATGGTCGAACTCCTTCCGTCGCCAAAATCGGATCCCGGAGTGTCCGGGGTCCCGTGGTTGCTCTGTTAGTACCGATTTCCGGGCTGTGTGTTTCCTAGCCGGCCCGTCCGTCCCGCCGCTGGGCCCGGATCCGGGTCGCAGACGCGGCATGATGACGGGTGTGGAGGAACACCCAGGCCGGAGGCCGCCGCCTCACCAGTTCCCTGGACGCCCTCTCGGGCACCCGAGCCCTCGCGAAACGTTTGGCGGCTCGGCTCGCCAAAGCCCTTAGAGAATAGGAAGGCCGATCGAAAACCGCAATGACAGCGGTGCGACAGATCAGTGACCAGCGCTCCCAGCGATGGAACATGGCCAGATTGTCGGCTCCCATGATCCAGGCGAAGGACATGTTCGGGCAGCGTCGATGCAGGGCGACGAGGGTATCCGCCGTGTAGTGCGTGCCGAGATGCAGCTCGATGTCCTTCACCTTGATCCGCGGGTTCCGCGCGACCGCCTCGGCCGAGGCCATGCGGTCGACGAAGGGGGCCATGTCGTCGATGGGCTTCAACGGATTCTGCGGGCTGACCAGCCACCAGACCTCGTCGAGGCCAAGGCGCCGGATCGCCATTTCCGCCACATGGCGGTGACCGTCATGGGCCGGATTGAACGAGCCGCCCATCAGCCCGACCTTGAGACGCCGTCGGTCGGCGCCACAACGCGGCAGGGCGGGGGCCTCGCTCGCCGGCATGCGCAGCGCGTTCGGCCGTACCCGGGCGAACAGCACGGCGCCGGGAGCGGTGGGCAGCCCGTCTCTGTGTGGAGTGCGAATCGGAGTGAACAGGGTCATCGCTGGAACAGGATCAGGGCCGGGCCGAGATCATGGCCGGGTCTGACCGGTCCCGCGCACCAGATATTTGAAGCTGGTGAGTTGCTCGGCACCGACCGGGCCGCGGGCGTGCATGCGGCCGGTCGAGATGCCGATCTCGGCGCCGAAGCCGAACTCGCCCCCGTCGGCGAACTGGGTCGAGGCGTTGTGCAGGACGATGGCGCTATCGACTTCATTGAGGAATGTCTCGGCCGTCGCCGTGTCCTCGGTGACGATGGTGTCGGTGTGGTGCGAGCCATGGTGGTTGATATGGGCGATCGCGCCGGCCACGCCGTCGACCACCGCGATGGACAGGATGGCGTCGAGATACTCGGTACCCCAGTCCTCCACGCTCGCCGGTTCCATGTCGGCGAAGAGCGCCCGGGCCTCTGCGTCGCCGCGCAGGGCGCAGCCGGCGGCCCGCAGCGCCTCGGCGATCGGCGCCAGCAGGTCGGCGGCGACGGCGCGGTCGACCAGCAGGGTCTCGGCGGCACCGCAGACCGACGTGCGGCGCATCTTGGCGTTCACGGCGATGGCCACCGCCTTGTCCCGGTCGGCGCCGGCGTCGATATAGACGTGGCAGAGGCCGTCCAGATGGGCGAACACCGGCACCCGGCTTTCGTTCTGTACCCGCTCGATCAGCGAGCGACCGCCGCGGGGTACGATCACGTCGACATATTGCGGCATGGTCAGCAGCTTGCCGACGGCGGCGCGGTCGGTGGTCGGCACCGCCTGGATCGCGTCCTCGGGCAGGCCGGCGGCGCGCAGGCCCTGATGCATCGCGGCGACGATGGCGGCCGAGGAATGATAGCTTTCGGAACCGCCGCGCAGGATCGAGGCGTTGCCGGCCTTCAGGCACAGCCCGCCGGCATCGGCGGTCACGTTCGGACGGGATTCGTAAATGATGCCGATCACCCCGAGCGGCACCCGCCGACGCTCGAATTTCAGACCGTTCGGACGCTCCCATTCGGCCATGGTCAGTCCGACCGGATCAGGCAGTTCGGCAATCGCTTCCAGTCCGGCGGCCACGCCCTCGATCCGATCCGCATCCAGCAGCAGCCGGTCGATCAGGGAATCGCGCAATCCCTTGTCATGGCCGGCGGCCACGTCTTCGGCATTGGCGTCCAGGATTTGGTTGGAACCGGCGCGGATCGCGGCCGCGGCGGCCGTGAGCGCCGCCGCCTTGCGGTCGCTCGACGTCTGGGCCAGGACGGCCGCGGCCGCGCGGGCCCGGCGGCCGATCTCCAGCATCATCGCATCGATATCGGTGGCGAGGCTCGGGATCGCGCCGCGCACGGTGCCGGGCTTGTCTTCGACAAGGCTCATTGCTGCGTGTCCTCCTCGGCGGCGCGACCGTCGGTCAGCACCAGATCGTCTCTGTGGACGATTTCGTCGCGGCCACGGTAGCCGAGCGCCGTCTCGATTTCACGGGATTTGAGCCCGGAGATCTGCCGGGCGTCATCGGAGGCATAGGCGACCAGGCCGCGGCCGCGGATCACCCGGTCGGGTCCGTGCAGGGTCACCAGGTCGCCGCGTTCGAAAGTTCCGACCACTTCGGAGACTCCGGCGGGCAGCAGGCTCTTGCCGGCATTCAGCGCCCGGAGCGCGCCGGCATCGACGATGAGTTGGCCGCGCGGGGCGAGCGAACTGGCGATCCAGCGCTTGCGGGCGGTCAGCGGCGAGGCGCCGGCGTGGAACCAGGTGCAGCGCCCGCCGTCGTCGATCCGGCTGATCGGGTGCATCTCGCCGCCGTTGGCGATCACCATGCGGCAGCCGGCGGCCCCGGCAATCTTGGCGGCGGCGAGTTTGGTGACCATGCCACCCGACGCGTAGCCGCTGCCGGCGGCTCCGGCCATGGCCTCGATCTCGGCGGTGACGCCGTCGACATCGGAAATGTGGCGGGCGTCCGGGTTGCGGCGCGGGTCCGCGGTGTAGAGGCCGTCGATGTCGGACAGCAGGATCAGGGTGTCGGCGCTGGCCATCTGGGCGACCCGGGCGCCGAGCCGGTCGTTGTCGCCGAAGCGGATTTCGGCGGTCGCCACCGTGTCGTTCTCGTTGATCACCGGGACGGCGCCCAGTGCCAGCAGGGTGTTGATGGTGGCGCGGGCGTTCAGGTGACGGCGGCGCTGCTCGGTGTCATCGGGAGAGAGCAGGATCTGGGCCACGGTCAGATGGTGACGGGCGAGCGCCTCCTGATAGGCATGGGCCAGGATGATCTGGCCGGTCGCGGCGGCGGCCTGCTTTTCCTCGAGCTTGGGGCGGATCTGGTCGATGCCGAGATGGCGGCGGCCGAGCGCGATGGCTCCGGAGGAGACGACGAGGACCTCGACCCCGGCGCGGCGCAGAGTGGCGACGTCGTCGGCGAGCGCATCGAGCCAGGGGCGGCGTACCGAGCCCGTCGCTTCGTCGACCAACAGGGCCGAGCCGATCTTGATGACCAGGCGGCGCGAGTCGACGATGCGATGGGCGGCGACCTGGGTCTGTGCGTCAGCGGGCGCGGCGCCGCCGCTGTGGCTGTCGGGCTTGCCGGCTAGGGCGTCCATACGGGCTCTCCCTCCCCGCGTTCGGCTTCCTCCTCCTCGGCCTGGCGCTCGTCGGACGCGGCGTGAATGTGATCCATCAGCCGGCCGAGGGCCTGGCGCACGCCGAGACCGGACGCACTGGACAGCGCCATCGGGCGTTGGCCGGTCGCCTCCTCGAACAGGTCCTGAAGGGCCTCGACATCCTCCGACGGCAGGGCGTCGGCCTTGCTCAGCGCGAGCACCTCGGGCTTGGTCTCGAGTTCGCCGTCATAGGCGACCAACTCCTCGCGTACCGTCTCCCAGGCGGCGACCGGATCCTCGCCGGTGGCGTCGATCAGGTGCAGCAGGGCGCCGCAGCGCTCGATATGGCCAAGGAACCGGTCACCGAGACCGGCGCCGTCATGCGCGCCTTCGATCAGGCCGGGGATGTCGGCCAGCACGAATTCCTCGTCGCCGATCCGCACCACGCCGAGGCCGGGATGCAAGGTGGTGAAGGGATAGTCGGCGACCTTGGGCTTGGCGGCGGTGACCGCGGCGAGGAAGGTCGACTTACCGGCATTGGGCAGGCCGACCAACCCGGCATCGGCGATCAGCTTGAGGCGCAGCCAGATCCACATTTCCTGGCCGGGCCAGCCGGGAATGGTCTTGCGTGGAGCGCGGTTGGTGGCGGATTTGAAGCGGGCATTGCCGAAGCCGCCGTCGCCGCCGGTGGCGAGTTTGACCCGCTGGCCGATCTCGGTCATGTCGGCGAGCAGGGTCTCGTAGTCCTCGTCCCAGATCTGGGTGCCCAGCGGCACGCGCAGCACGGAATCCTTGCCCGACGCGCCGAACATGTCCCGACCCATGCCGGGTCGGCCGTTCTCGGCCTTGAAATGCTGCTGATAGCGGAAATCGATCAACGTGTTCAGCGCGGCCACGCACTCGACGATCACGTCGCCACCGCGCCCGCCATCGCCGCCGTTCGGCCCGCCGAACTCGATAAAGGCCTCGCGGCGGAAGCTGAGGCAGCCGTTGCCGCCATTGCCGCTGCGAACAAAGACCTTGGCCTGATCGAGGAATTTCACGTCACGTCCTTCCGCGAACCCCCGCGGAGCAGACATCCTGCACGCGGGTACGAAAAAAGGGAACGGCGAACCGTTCCCTTTCGAGGCCGCTCCGGCGATCCGGGGCGGCGTTACTCGGCCGGCGCCTCCGCGGCGTCGACGGTGGCCAGGGCGACACCGATGAAGGTCTTGCCGCGCGTATGGCGAAATTCCACGGTGCCCTCGACCTTGGAAAAGATCGTGTGATCCTTGCCCATGCCGACATTGGCGCCCGGATGGAACTTGGTGCCGCGCTGACGGACCAGGATGTTGCCCGGAATGACGGACTCGCCGCCGAACTTCTTCACGCCCAGGCGGCGACCCTCGGAGTCGCGGCCGTTACGGGAGCTGCCACCTGCCTTTTTATGGGCCATGGATCTACTCTCCTCTCGCTAACTTAAGCGCCGGCACGGATGTCGGTCACGCGCAGCACGGTGAGCGGCTGGCGGTGACCGCGGGTGCGGCGGTGATTCTTGCGGCGCTTCTTCTTGAAGATGATGATCTTCGGACCTTTACGCTGGTCCAGCACCTCGGCGGCAACGGAAGCTCCGGCAACCAGGGGAGCGCCGACGGTCACTTTGGCGTCGTCGCCGACCATCAGAACCTGGTCGAGCTCGACCGTGGCACCAGCCTCGGCGTCGAGTTTCTCGACCTTGATCACGTCCCCGGAGGCGACCTTGTACTGCTTGCCGCCGGTTTTTACGACTGCGAACATCGGCTCGATCCTGGCAAAACTAGTGGGCGCGCCGCCTGTCGGCACGCAACGGAGCGCGCACTATACGTATGGCGCTTTGCGTGTCAACACGAAGTCTCGGACGGCGCGGTGATTCGGGCGCCTTTGGAACCGGACGGGCCACCGGGGGAAGCCCGCAGCTCTGCCCGGGAATGTCCGGGTGTCGCTCAGGGGGTCTCCAGCGCAGACGTCCGGACGCGAAGACCGCCCAGATAGTGGGGCCCTTATACGGCGAGGGCGGTGACGATGGCAACGCCCACGGCGATGTCGTGAACGGGCCGCATCGGGTGCTTGCATCGTGCAGCGGCTTTGACTAGGTTCCCGGCCTGCTCCTGATCGAGCCTTATGGAGAGGTGCCGGAGTGGTTGAACGGGACGGTCTCGAAAACCGTTGTGGGCGCAAGCTCACCGAGGGTTCGAATCCCTCTCTCTCCGCCA
>JARGOG010000075.1 GCA_029212785.1 Thalassobaculaceae bacterium | reverse complement strand
CCCCGTCCTTGCCCATCCCACCCCGCCTTGCTATACGCGGCGCGAGGCCGACATACACGAGAGCTTGATCCTCGGGCGCGGGCACCAAAGTCGCCTGAGAGAGCTCTGATAGACAGGAGACGAGGACATTCATGGCCGAGTTCACCGACTATAAGGTCGCCGACATGTCGCTGGCAGGCTGGGGCCGCCGCGAGATTGCGATCGCCGAGACCGAAATGCCGGGCCTGATGGCGATCCGCGAGGAGTACGGCGCGTCGAAGCCACTCAAGGGCGCGCGTATCACCGGCTGCCTGCACATGACCATTCAGACCGCCGTGCTGATCGAGACGCTGATCGCGCTCGGCGCGGAGATCCGCTGGTCGTCGTGCAACATCTTCTCGACCCAGGACCAGGCCGCCGCGGCGATCGCCGCCGCCGGCATTCCGGTCTTCGCCTGGAAGGGCGAGACGGAAGAGGAGTACGAGTGGTGCATCCGCCAGACCATCGAGGCTCCGGACGGCTGGCGCCCGAACATGCTGCTGGATGACGGCGGCGACCTCACGATCATGATGCACGAGGACTATCCCGAGCTGCTCAAGGACGTGAAGGGCGTGTCGGAGGAGACCACCACCGGCGTGCACCGTCTCTACGAGATGGCCAAGAAGGGCACCCTTCAGGTCCCGGCCATCAACGTGAACGACAGCGTCACCAAGTCGAAGTTCGACAACCTGTACGGCTGCCGCGAAAGCCTGGCCGACGGCATCCGCCGGGCCACCGACGTGATGTTCGCCGGCAAGGTTGCCTGCGTCGCCGGCTACGGCGATGTCGGCAAGGGCTCGGCCCAGTCGCTGCGCAATGCCGGCGCCCGTGTCATCGTCACCGAAATCGACCCGATCTGCGCACTGCAGGCGGCGATGGAGGGCTTCGAGGTCGTGACCATGGAGGAGGCCGCCCCGCGCGCCGACATCTTCGTCACCGCCACGGGCAACAAGGACATCATCACCGTCGACCATATGCGGGCGATGAAGGACCGGGCGATCGTCTGCAACATCGGTCACTTCGACAACGAGATTCAGGTCGAGCCGCTTCGCAATATGAAGTGGGAGAACGTGAAGCCGCAGGTCGATGAGATCGTGTTCCCGGACGGCAAGCGCATCATCCTGCTGGCCGAAGGTCGGCTGGTGAACCTGGGCTGCGCCACCGGCCACCCCAGCTTCGTGATGAGCGCCTCGTTCTCGAACCAGACGCTGGCGCAGATGGAACTCTGGAAGAACCACGCCAAATACGACCGTCAGGTCTACGTCCTGCCGAAGAAGCTGGACGAGCGCGTGGCCGAGCTTCACCTGAAGAAGATCAACGTCGCCCTGTCCAAACTGACCGACGAGCAGGCCGCCTATATCGGCGTGACCACCGAGGGTCCGTTCAAGCCGGAGGCGTACCGCTACTAAGCGGTACACCGCATCGACACTGCGAGAGACCGGGTCGGCGACGACCCGGTCTTTTTCTTTGCCTGTCTCCAACGGGTTAGTTGATGAATGCAACACCGGCCGACTTCGTCGCCGACCTAATAGTCTAAAAAGGACAATTGGAATTCTCGGATACTGGCGGAAGGTCAGTATGCGTGCATCCGCGTGATATTCCTCACAAAACCGGCAAGAGTGTTGAGTTCGACCGCTGAAGTGCTAACGTGCGGTATATTATTTGAATTTTTAGTATCATTTAACCAATTGAAAAGGGTTTTGCAGTTTACTGATTGTCCAGCGCCGTCTCGTTGCTGAGAAGAGAGGCAGGCCTATGGTCGGACATCACCCAATGCCCTCAGTTGAGGCCAGAACGCATGCCGTCGCGGGCCAATTGTCTGCGGGGCACGGTCGGGCGCGGCGCGGACCGCCCCCACCCGGCTTCGGTCGTTAGCAAGAGGACGGGATCAGACGCATGGCAATCGCGCTATCCGTTCTGCAGAATATCGGCCTGCTCTGCCTTGGCGCGATCGCGCTCATCCTCCTGGCCCACCATCTCGAATTTCCGGCGAAGGGGCTGCGGCACAAGCTGCTCTTCGGTCTGATTCTCGGCCTGATCTCGATCGTCGTCGTCGCCAGCCCGATCCAAGGTCCGCTCGGAGCCTCTTTCGACACCCGCGCCGGCCCCCTGATCCTGGCCGGATATTTCGCCGGGCCGGTCGGAGGTCTGGTTGCCGCTCTCCTGGCCGCCGCGGCCCGGTATCACGTCGGTGGCCCGTGGATCATCGGCGGCGTCGCGAGCGTGTTCCTCTACGCCGCCGCCGGCGTCGCCTTCGCCGCGATCTGCCGGCAACGGGGTCGGTCGCGCCAGGGCGCGCTCGGGTTTCTCGCGCTGTCCGTCGCCGCCACAATCGCCGTGCTTCCTGCCTTTTTCATGGGGGAGTCCCCGCGGAACGCCCTCGCGATCATTCGGGATTTCTGGCCGATCTTCCTGGTCAGCAACATGATCGGCGTCACCCTGCTCGGACTGACCATCGAGTTCCTGATGGCGCTCGTCGCGGAGCGCGACCGTTATGCGGCCGCCCTGCAGACCTCGGCGTTCGCGCGCCGGGCGGCCAGGGTCGGGGTTTGGACCAACGATCTCGCTACCGGAAAGGTGACCTGGGACGCCGTCCAGCACGAGTTAATGGGTGTCGAAGCGGGCGGGTTCGACGGTACCCATCAGGCGTTCTCCGATCAGGTCATGCCGAACGACCGGGCGCGGATCGAAGAGATCCTGGAGACGGCGAAGGCGACGGGATCGCCCTTTCAGATGCAGTTCCGGATCCGCACGCCGGCCGGCGACATCCGGCATATCAAGAGCCACGGCCAGTTCGTCCTGGACGATGAGACAGGGACGCCGCGGCAGATGATCGGCGTCAACATCGACTCGACCCGGGAAAGCGAGTTGTTGGCCCAGATCGAGTTGAACAGCGCCGCTCTGGATTCGGCGGTCTGCGGCGTGCTCATCACCTCGGCCGAGGTCGGTCATCCGATCGTCTATGCCAACAACGCCTTCACCGCGATCTCCGGCTACGCGGCGGAGGAGATCATGGGCCGGAACTGCCGCTTCCTGAACGCCGGCCTGGAGGATCAGCCCGAGCTCGAAGTCATCCGTCGGTGCTTGGCCCGCGGCCTGCCCTGCAACGTCACGCTGCGGAATCGGCGCAAGAACGGGCAGATCTTCTGGAACACGTTGAACCTGTCTCCCATTCGCGACCACAACGGGACCATCAGCCACTTCATCGGTGTCCAGGACGACGTCACCGAGGAGATCATCGCGCGGCAGATCATCGCCGACAGCCGCGATCAGATCGAGGCGATCCTCGCGGCGGCGCCCGATGCGATCCTGTCGGTCGATTCCGACCAGCAGATCGTCAGCTTCAACGATGCCGCCGTCCGTCTCTTCGGTTGGAGCAGCGAGGAAATCATCGGCCGATCAATCCACGAGCTCGTCCCCGTGCCCGTGCGCAGGGCCCATGTGGAGCTGGTCCGCAACTACATTGGCGATCCGGACTCGGCGCCGGGGCCGATGTCGGCCCTGCGGATCGTGCGCGGCCGCCGCAAGAACGGCAGCAGTTTCCCCGCCCTGATCTCGCTCGCGCGCTATCAGATCGGCGGCGAGCCCATGGTCACCGCCACCGCCCATGACATGTCCGAGATCGTCGAGGTCAACGATGAACTGGTCCGCCTGTCCGACCAGCTCCGCGACCAGCTTGAGGAAGCCTATCGCGCCAACGAGGCGAAAGACCACTTCCTGGCCCATATGAGCCACGAGCTGCGCACGCCGCTGAACGCCATCATCGGTTTCTCCGACATGCTGACGACCCTCGGCATGGACACGCTTGGAGCCGAACGGGCCGGCGCGTACATCGCCGACATCAAACGCAGCGGCGAGCACCTGCTCAGCCTGATCAACGACATTCTCGACCTGTCCAAACTCGCCGCCGATCAGGTCGAAGCCGAGATCGCGTCCAACGATGCCTGCGATCTGGTGAACGAGGCGCTGACGACAATCGGCCCCGACTTCGCCAAAGGGGCCATCGAGACCACGGTCGATTTCAAGGATCCGGGCATGGTACTGTGCGACCGCAGGCTGGCGCTGCAATGCCTGCTCAATCTGCTGTCGAACGCCGCGAAGTTTTCGCCCGAGGACAGCACGGTGACGGCGCGTCTGTATCGCAGCGAGGGCGGCGTGTGTTTCGACATCGAGGATCAGGGCGGCGGTGTGCCCGACGACATTCTCGAGCGGTTGGGCGAACCGTTCCTGCGCCGTGACGACCCCCTGACCTCTAACGGCGAAGGGGGGTCCGGCCTCGGCCTGGCGGTTACCAAGAATCTGGTCGAAAAGCAGAACGGTCGCTTGCAGATCACCAACCGCCGCGACGGCGGGACTGTCGCCTCCATCTGGCTACCGTCGAGCCAACCCGTCGCAGCGACGGACGGTTCGGTCGTGTCGGCCTGCTGACCGCCCCGGTTGCCGCCATCCGGCATAGCCCGCCTCCGCGCGGTCACACCGCGAGCGCGGTGGTCTGCTTGATTGTCTCCATCGAGAACCGTGACGTCACCTCCGCCAGCGGCGTGGTGTCGACCAGGCGTTTGTAGAACGCATCGAACGCCTTCATGTCGGCGACCACGACCTTCAGCATGTAGTCGATCTCGCCGGCCATGCGATGGAACTCCTGAACCTCGGGCATGGCGCCGACGAACTCGGCGAACTTGCGTAACCACTCGCCGGAATGCTCGCCGGTGCGGATCGCCATGAACACCGTCAGCCCGAAGCCCAGCGTCTCCGGCTCCAGCACCGCCACCTGCTCGCGGATGACGCCGCTCTCCTGCAGGCGGTTGATCCGCTTCCAGCACGGCGACGCCGACAGGCCGACCTGACGCGCTACCTCCGATACTGGCGCGCTGCAGTCCGTCTGCAGGATCCGAAGGATCCGGCGGTCTGTATCATCCATTCCGAGCTCCACCATGTTTGGGAACGGTTCATTTCGTATCAGAACTCATTCGGACCGTCCTGTTCTTTCTGAAGTCCTACCTCTATCCAATCGGGAACGATCTTTTTACCTTCTCCGGGAAGGGACGGTGCATGTCCCAGCTCCCGCGCCGGGCTCCGGCCGGGGGCCGCGGCGATTTGAAGGGCAGCTTGCGACCGCGTCACCAACCGCTAAAGCGCCACGGGGGATCACCCGTGGGCCCGTGCTGGACCGAATGGAGATCGCCCGTGAGATACTTTCCTCTGTTTGCCCAACTGACCGGACGGCGCTGCGTGATGATCGGCGGCGGCGAGGAGGCGACCCGCAAGATCCGCCTGCTGCTGAAAGCCGGTGCCCGGCCGTTGGTGATCGCGCCGCGGGCGACACCGGAGATCGTCGAGGCGGCGGCCCGGGGTACGCTCGACCTGGTCCATCGCGCCTTCGACCCCGAGGATCTGGACGGCGCCGCTCTGCTGGTCGTATCGGATGACGGCGGCCAGCCGGTCGAACCGATCCTGGCGGTCGCACGGGCGACCGGCATTCCGATCAACGTGATCGACAATCCCGCCCTCTCCACAGTCATCGTCCCCGGCATCGTCGATCGCGATCCGGTCCTCGTCGCCATCGGCAGCGCCGGTGCCGCCCCCGTTCTCGTCCGCCGTCTGCGCGAGAAGATCGAGACCCTGCTGCCGGCACGGCTCGGCGCCCTCGCCGATTTCGCCGGCCGCTTCCGCAGTGCCGTCTCCGCCGCGGTTACGGATAGTGGCGACCGCCGACGGTTCTGGGAGATCTTCTTCGACGGCCCGATCGCCCGCCAGGTGCTCGCCGGTGCGGAGGCCAGAGCGTATGAGGGCATGCTGCGGGCGATCAACGACCGCCGACCGGCCAAGGTGCCAGGGTCGGTCGCCCTGATCGGCGCCGGACCGGGCGATCCCGATCTGCTGACCGTCAAGGCCCTGCGGCTGATGCAGGACGCCGACGTGGTCGTGCATGACGCTCTGCTCGGCGAGGGTATTCTCGACTGCGTGCGCCGCGACGCCGACCGTATCGATGTCGGCAAGCGCAAGGGCAAGCACAGCGTGCGCCAGGACGAGATCAACGACATCCTTCTGGCCGAAGCCCGTGCCGGCAGGCGCGTGGTCCGGCTGAAGGGCGGCGATCCGTTCGTGTTCGGCCGCGGCGGCGAGGAGCTCGAGCATCTGCGCCGCAACGGCATCGACGTGGAGATCGTCCCCGGCGTGACCGCGGCCCTGGGTGCCGCGGCGAGCTGCGCGATCCCACTGACCGACCGCCGCCACGCCTCCTCCGTCACCTTCATCACCGGCCACGGCAAGGACGGCGCCCTGGATGTGGCGCCGGCGCTGCTGGCCGAAGGCCGAAACACGATCGTCGTCTATATGGGCGTGTCGGTCGCCGGCGGCATCGCCGCGCGCGCCATCGCCGCCGGCCGCGCGCCCACCACCCCGGTCGCCGTGATCGAGCGCGCGACCCAGCCGGACCAGCGCGTCCTCCGCGGAACGCTGGCCACCCTCGGCCGCGTCGTCGAGGCGCAGGGCGTCCGCGGTCCGGCCCTGCTGGTCATCGGCGATGTCACCGCCGCCGTTCAGGAACTCCCGCAACCATTCGCGCTGCCAGAGCGCGTTGCCGTTTGAGCCAGGAGAGCGAGATGGCCGAATCCCCCACCGCTGCACCGTCCCCCAGAACCGCCGAAGCCCCAAAAGCGATGACGGCGAACCGCCTGTCCGACGGCGCGGTGGTGTATCTGACGCTGGCCCATACCTGGTCGGATCGGTTCGAGGATGCGCATGCCAGCGCGGAACCGGCCGAACTCGCCGGGTTCGAGGCGACGGCGCTGGAGGCCGTGCGCGCCCGCGTGGTGGTCGGCACTTACCTGTTCGCCGTGGCGATCGAGGTGGATGGCCGCCTCACCCCGCTCAGCCAGCGCGAGCGTATCCGCGCCGCCGGCCCGACCGTCGGCACCGACCTTGTCCCCTCCACTCAGGCAGCCTGAGCCATGTACCAGTACAGCAATTTCGACCACGCCTTCGTGCGCGCCCGCTCGGCCGAATTTCGCGAGCAGGTGGCCCGACGTCTCGCCGGCGCGCTGACCGAGGACGAGTTCAAGCCGCTGCGGCTGATGAACGGGCTCTACCTGCAGCTCCATGCCTACATGCTGCGGGTCGCCATTCCCTACGGCACCCTGTCGTCGCGGCAGATGCGCAAGCTGGCGGATATCGCCCGGCGCTGGGACCGGGGCTACGGCCATTTCACCACCCGCCAAAACATCCAGTACAACTGGCCGAAGTTGGAGGACGTACCGGACATTCTCGACGCTCTGGCGGAAGTCGAGATGCATGCCATCCAGACCTCCGGCAACTGCATCCGCAATGTGACCGCGGACCAGTTTGCGGGGGCCGCCGCCGACGAGATCGAGGATTCCCGCATCTGGGCCGAGATCATGCGGCAATGGTCGACCCTGCACCCGGAATTCTCCTTCCTGCCGCGCAAGTTCAAGATCGCCATCACCGGCGCGGAGACCGATCGGGCGGCGGTGAAGTTCCACGACATCGGGCTGCGCATGCGGCGCAACGAGGCGGGCGCGGTCGGCTTCGAGGTGATCGTCGGCGGCGGCCAGGGCCGCACCCCGATCGTCGGCGAGACGATCCGGGAGTTCCTGCCCAAGGAGCACCTGCTCTCCTATCTCGAGGCGATCCTGCGCACCTACAATCTGCTGGGCCGCCGCGACAATCTCTACAAGGCGCGCATCAAGATCCTGCTGGCGCAGACCGGGGTGGCGGAATTCACCCGCCAGGTCGAGGACGAGTGGGAGCGGATCCGCGACGGCGCCCTGACCCTGACCGCCGCCGAGATCGAGCGGATCGAGCGGCACTTCGCCCCTCCGGCGCTGATTCCGTCCGCCCCGGATCCGGCCTTCATCGCCGCCAAGCTGGAGCATCGGGCCTTCGCCCGCTGGTGCCGCACCAACCTGTTCCCGCACAAGGTCGCCGGCCACAAAGTGGTGACGATCTCGCTGAAGCCGGCCGGCGGCATTCCCGGTGACGCGACGGCGGAGCAGATGGATGCGGTCGCCGATCTGGCGGAGCGGTACTCGCTCGGCGATATCCGGGTCGCCCATGAGCAGAATCTGGTGCTGCCCCATGTCCGCGAAGCCGACCTGTTCACGCTCTGGACGGCGCTGAAGGGCGAGGCGCTGGCCGACAGCAATATCGGCCTGATCACCGACATCATCGCCTGCCCCGGCCTCGACTACTGCAACCTCGCCAACGCCCGGGCGATCCCGGTGGCGCAGTCGCTCAGCCGGCGCTTCGCCGACAGCGACCTGGCCGCCGAGATCGGTCCGCTGACGCTGAACATCTCGGGCTGCATCAATGCCTGCGGCCATCACCATGTGGGCAATATCGGCATCCTCGGGGTCGATAAGAAGGGCGAGGAGTTCTACCAGATCACGCTGGGCGGTTCCGCCGGCGACGATGCCGCCATCGGCTCCATCGTCGGCCCGGCGGTGCCCTTCGACAAGGTCACCGAAACCGTCGAGCGCATCATCGACACCTACCGGGACGTCCGCGAGATGGGCGAGCCCTTTGTCGCCACCGTGCGGCGCACCGGTCTGACCCCGTTCAAGGAGGCTCTCTATGCCGATCGTCAAGCATGACTGCGTGATCGAGGATTCCTGGCGTCCGCTGCAGGGGCGCGACCTGACCGAGATCTGCCCGCAGGAATACGTGCTGCTGTCCGTGGAGGAATGGCATTCCCATGGGCCGGCTGCGGCGGCGCGTTTCGAGCGGGTCGGCATCGCGCTTGCCCCGGACGAGTCGGTGGAGGAGATCGTCGGTGCGCTGGCGAACCTGGAGTTGGTGGCGTTGACCTTCCCGAAGTTCAACGACGGCCGCGCGTTCTCCCAGGCCCGGCTGCTGCGGGAACGCTACGGATTCACCGGCGAGATCCGGGCGACCGGCCATGTGATCCGCGACCTGTTCCTGTTCATGCAGCGCAGCGGCTTTGACGCCGTCGCCGTCGCCGACACCCGCGAGCTGACACCGTGGCTTGCCGCCCGCCGGCGCTTCACCGGCTACTACCAGCCGGCACTGGACGGCGAGAGCGAGGAGGAAGCGGCTCCCGTCGCCTCCGGTGCCGAAGTCAACCGGGTCGCGCAGATCGCCTGCGCGGATGATAGCGTCGCCGGTCTCTGGGCGTACTGAACACCGTCGCCCCGCCCGCCCGGAATCGGCCTGGACGGGGCGTCGACGCGAACAACTTCCGACCGGGCACAACCTCTCACTTCAGAGCAGATCAATTAGGCGCCTCTGCGGGTTGCCCCATGCTGCACTGCCCACTACCCTCCCCCGATTGTCGCTGCCCGGCGGCACGCAAATCACACCAGTGACCAGGGGGTACTCATGTCCATTCTGACCAGAAGAACGCTTCTTCAGGGGATTGGCGGCGCAGCCGGTACGGCAGCGATGACACCGCTTCTCGGTGGCGGCGCGCAGGCCGCCGGCAAGATCTACCAGTGGGGCTCGTCCAGCCTCGGCTCGACCGGCTACCAGATCATCACCGTGCTGTCGGCCGCGGCGTCGAAATTCTCCGACGGCCGGCATGCCTCGTTGTCGACCGCCGGCGGCGCCGAGAACATGGCGCTGATCGGCGAGGGCATCCTCGATTTCGGCCAGTCCACCACCACCGACTGGTACCCGGCGATCAATGGCCTCGGCCGTTACGACGGCAACCCGGTCAAAGCCGTACAGATGTTCTCCTACACCGTGTGGCAGTGCACGCCGATGGTGCGGGCCGATTCCGGCATCGAGACGCTGGAGGATCTGGCCGGCAAGCGCGTCATGCCGGCCACTGCCGGCGGCGCCACCACAGGCCTGTGGAACACCCTGTTCGAGGCGGCGGGGATCAAGGACAAGGTCGAATGGACCTACGGGTCCTGGAGCGAGAGCTATGACGCGCTGGCCTCCGGCGCGGTCGACTGCATCCCGTCGCTGCTGACCGCCGGCAACCCGTCGGGCGTCATGCAGCGCCTGGAGACCACGCACGAGCTCAAGGTTCTGCCGATCAGCGAGGAGCTGGTCGCCAAGGCGGCGGAGATGAACCCGGGCGTGAAGAGCGCCATGGTGACCCCGGCCACCTGGGAGAGCCTGAAGGAGCCGACCCGCATGGTGTCCTTCGGCGGCGTGCTCGCGGCCAGCCCGGACATCTCCGAGGAGGTCGGCTACGAGGTGACCAAGGCGATCTATGACAACGCCGAGTTCGTGCGCAAGCGCGGTGGCGTCAAGCTCAAGGACATCACGCCCGAATTCGCCATGGAGTTCCTGATGCCCGCCTATCCGGTCAATGCCGGTGCCGCGAAGTACTTCAAGGAAAAGGGCGTGTGGGACGACAAGTTCAAGATCCACGGCTGACACCGACCCTGACGGGGACGCTTTGACACAATCAGACCAGACGCGCCGGCGGTTCGAAGACATCGCCGGCGCCGCCGACACGCGGTCACGCACGGCCACGGGCCTCCTGCTCGTGGCCGCGCTCGTCATGCTCGGCATTCACTTCATGCAGTTGGCGACGTTCTCGCTGCCGTCGGGGCAGTTCCGGAACTTCCATCTCGGCTTCGCCATGATCATCGGCTTCCTGGCGCTGATCGAGCAGAGCGGGGCGGAGCAGAAGTTGCGCCGCGCCCTGTTCTGGGTGCTGGCGGCGCTCACAATCGGCCTCATGGCCTATATCCATGTCGAGTATCAGGCGCTCACCCAGGTCCGCAGCTTCCTGCCCAGCGCGCCGGACATGGCGGTCGCGGTCCTGCTGCTGCTCGCCGCCCTGATCCTGTCCGGATTCCAATGGGGCTGGACGATTCCGGCCATGGCCCTGATCGGCATTGCCTACGGGCTGTGGGGCTACCTGATGCCGGGAGAGATCTTCTTCCATGGCGGCATCGCGCCCAAGCGCCTGCTCGGCTACACCTCGATCCCGTATTTCCAGGGGCTGCTCGGCGGCCTGACCAGCCTGTCCGCCGGCACGATCTTCATGTTCATGCTGTTCGGCGGCGCGCTGAAGGCAACCGGCGCCATCGACTTCATTGTCCAGCTCGGCTTCACCGTCGGCCGCAGGTCGCGGGCCGGGCCGGCCCTGGTGGCCGTGGTCTCCAGCGGCCTGATGGGCACGGTATCCGGTTCGACGGTCGCCAATGTCGCCTCCACAGGCGCGCTGACCATCCCGCTGATGAAGCGCTACGGCTTCAAGGGCGAATTCGCCGGCGCGGTCGAGGCGGTCGCCTCCACCGGCGGCCAGCTGATGCCGCCGGTGATGGGCCTCGCCGCCTTCCTGATCGTCGGCATGACCGGGCTCGCCTACAACTCGATCATGCTCGCCGCCATCGCGCCGGCACTGATCTACTACGCCTATCTGATGTTCTCGGTGCAGCTCCGCGCCATCAGCCTCGATCTCGACGCCCGCGAGTCCGATGTGCTCGAGGGCGGTCCCACCCTGGGCGAGGCGGCCCGCGGCCAGTGGCATCTGGCGGTCTCGGTCGCCGTGCTGGTCTGGCTGCTGGTCAGCGGTATTCCGGCCGGCAATTCTGCCCTGATCTCCGTGCTGCTGCTGCTTGCCCTGGACGTGGTGGTGACCGTCGCCCGCGGCCGGTTCTCGCTCGACGCCTTCCGCACGGCGCTCGGCCGGGTCGTCAACGGCCTGGTCGAAGGCGCGCGCGCCGGCGCGACGGTGGCGACGGTGATCGCCGTCATCGGCGTGCTGATCGAGCTGCTGACGGTGACCGGCTTCGCCCAGAAACTGTCCTTCGCCATGCTCGACCTGTCGGACGGCTCGTTGTTCACGCTATCGATCATCGTCGCGGTGTCCTGCCTGGTCTTCGGCCTCGGCCTGCCGACCTCCGCGTCCTACTTCATCGTCGCCCTGTTCGGCGCGCCGGCCCTGGTCGAGACCGGTGTGCCGGTGCTGGCGGCGCATATGTTCGTATTCTACTTCGCCAATCTGTCGGCGGTCACGCCTCCGGTGGCGGTCGCCGCCCTGGTCGGCGCCAATATCGCCAAGGCCAATTTCTGGGGCACCTCGTTCAACGCGGTGCGCCTGGCCCTGCCCGGATTCCTGATGCCGTTCCTGTTCCTGTTCGAGCCGGAGATTCTCGGCCTCAGCGGCGGGCTCGGCGACCAGATGCTTGCCGTCGCCCAGGCGATCATCGCCACCGGCGCGCTGAACTGCGCGCTGGAGGGCCGGATCTTCCAGCGCATCTCGGTGATCGAGCGGATCGTGCTCGCCGTCGCCGCCCTCGGCCTGCTGTATTGGGATTTCCGCATCGAACTGGTCTCGCTGGCGATCATCGCCGCCCTGGCCGCCTGGAGCGGCTACAAGGCCCTGGCCCTCCGCCGCGCCGCCGCCAACTGACCTTCGGGAGCCATCCATCATGGCAAAGCTCGCCTTCACCACCCGCCCGGAACTCCAGGGCAAATTCGGCATGGTCACCACCACCCACTGGCTCGCCTCGGCGGCCGGAATGGCGGTACTGGAAAAGGGCGGCAACGCGTTCGACGCGGCGATCGCCGCCGGCTTCGCTCTGCAGGTGGCCGAACCGCACCTGAACGGCCCTGGCGGCGAGTTGCCGGCCGTGTTCTTCGCCAAGAAGGACGGCCGGCCCCGCGTGCTCTGCGCTCAGGGCTCCGCCCCGGCGGGCGCGACCATCGAGGCATTCGACAAGCTCGGCCTCGACCTGATCCCGGGCTCGGGCCTGCTGCCGGCGGTGGTGCCGGGCGCGTTCGACGGCTGGCTGAAGCTGCTCGCCGATTACGGCACCATGAGTCTGCGCGACGTCCTGTCCTACGCCATCGAGTATGCCGAGCAAGGCGTGCCGGTGCTGCCGAAGATCGCCGAGTTCGCCAGCCGCGTCGCCCCGCTGTTCCGCGAGCACTGGAAGACGTCGGCGGCGGTGTATCTGAAGGATGGCAACCCGCCCGCGGTCGGCGAGTGGATGACCAACCCCACGCTTGCCGCCACCTATCGTCGGATCCTCGACGAAGCCGAGGCGGCGTCGGGCGACCGGCTGCGCCAGATCGAGACGGCGCGGGACATCTGGTACAAGGGTTGGGTCGCCGACGCGATCGACCGATTCTACCGGACCGAGACTCTGCTCGATTCCTCCGGCCGCGCCCATAGCGGCCTGATGACCGGCGACGATCTCGCCAACTGGACAGCACGCTACGAGGATCCGGTCACCCTCGATTACGGCCGCTACACCGTGTGCAAGTGCGGATTCTGGAGCCAGGGCCCGGTCCTGCTGCAGCAACTCGCCCTGCTGCGCGACATGGGCCTGTCGGAGATGGCCGCCGCCGGCCCGGAATTCGTTCACACGGTGGTCGAGGCGGCAAAGCTCGCCTACGCCGACCGCGAGGCCTGGTACGGCGATCCGGACTTCACCGACGTGCCGGCCGACGTGCTGCTGTCTGACGCCTATGCCAAGGAGCGGCGGGCCCTGATGGGCGACACCGCCTCCCTCGACCTGCGACCGGGCAGTCCGCTGGGCCGCAACCCGAACATCGCCGCCGCCCTGGCCGCCGACGGTGATCCGGGTGAGATCGGCCATTACTGGAGTCTCGGCGAGCCGACGGTCACGCCGATGGGCGAGGCGCGCGGCGACACGGTCCATATCGACGTGATCGACCGCGACGGCAACATGATCTCCTGCACCCCGTCCGGGGGCTGGCTGCAGAGCGCGCCGGTGGTGCCGGAGCTCGGCTTCTGCATGAGCGTGCGCGGCCAGATGTTCTGGCTCGACGGCGACGCGGCGACCTCGCTCGAGCCGGGCAAGCGCCCGCGCACCACGCTGTCCCCGTCGCTCGCCATGCGCGACGGCGAGCCGTACATGGTCTGGGGCACGCCGGGCGGCGACCAGCAGGACCAATGGTCACTGCTGCTGTTCCTGCACCATGTCGAGCACGGCATGAACCTGCAGGAGGCGATCGACACCCCCGCCTTCCATTCCGAGCATTTCCCGGGCTCGTTCTGGCCGCGCGCGCGGCATCCCGGCAAGCTGGTGGTGGAGGGCCGGTTCGACGCCCGGACCGTCGACACGCTCACAGGCCAAGGCCACAAGGTGCAGGTCGGTGCCGATTGGAGCGAGGGAAGGCTGACCGCCGCATCGCAGAGCGACGGCGTGCTCCGCGCCGCCGCCAATGCCCGCGGGATGCAGGGCTACGCCGCGGGGCGGTAGGCGCCGGACGGAAGGCCCCAGGCCTCTCCGCCTCCCGGCCTCTCCGCCCCCACGCCACCAACCACCTCTCCCAACACCCCATCCTGTCGATTTCCTGGACGCGCCCGCGCGATCCAGGATCCACGGGGGCGGCCACTTTGGGTCCTGGATCACCCGCCCGGAGGTCGGGCGTCCAGGAAGTCGGTTGGGTTTCCCGAGTGCCGGCGATCCGGTTTCGGGGATTTTCCCTTGCATCGATCCGGTGATCCGCGCAGATTTTCGGTATGATTGTCGGACAAAAACCCGCCCCCTCGGCACAGGCCTGGATGTTCGAGTCCCGTCCGTTGGCGGCGCATCTCGCCGCACAAGGGATGACCCTGGATTCCGACGTCCCGGCCAGGCGCTTCGCCGGCGGGCTCGCCAACCTGAATTACCGGATATCGGTCGATGGCCGACCGGCGGTGCTGCGCCGCGCGCCGTCAGGGCCGTTGCCGCCCGGCGCCCATGACATGGCGCGCGAGCACCGCGTGCTTCACGCCCTCTCCCCGGCCTTCCCGCTGGCCCCGGACAGTCTCGTCCTGTGCGCGGATCCGGAGGTTCTCGGCGCACCGTTCCAAATCCTGGAATACCGCGACGGCCGGACCGTGCGGGGCGACGATCTTTCCGTCCTGGCTCCCGGCGAAGATCTGCGGGGCGCGCTCTGCGACCTACTGGCCCGACCGCTGGCCGACCTGCACGCCGTCGACCCCGCCGCCTGCGGGCTTGACGATCTCGGCCGTCCGGAAGGCTTCGTGCCGCGCAATGCCGCGCGCTGGTCCGCCCGCGCCAAGGAACTAGCCGAGGGGCGGTCGGAAGCAGCCCTCGCCGCCGAGATCGCGGGGTGGCTGGAACGGAAACTCTCCGGCTGGGACCGCGGCGCGGTGTCCCTCCTGCATTGCGACTTCAAGCTCGACAACATGATCCTCGCCCCCGACCGCCTGGCGCCGGTGGGCATCGTCGACTGGGACATGGCGACGCGCGGCGAGCCGCTGTTCGACCTCGCCACCCTGCTCAGCTACTGGTCGGAACCGGGCGACCCGGAGTGTCTGCGGGGCCTCGGCCAGATGCCGACGGCACTCGCCGGTTTCCCCGGTCGCCGGGAGATGGCGGAAGCCTACGCCAAGGCCAGCGGCCGCTCGCTTGACGGGCTGGAGGAGATCTATGTCCTCTGCCTGTTCAAGCTGTCGGTCATCTTCCTGCAGCTGCACGCCCGCTGGAAGTCGGGCGCGATCGGGGACGACCGCTATGCCCGGTTCGAGACGCTGGGCTTCGATCTGATGACGCATACCTGGGATGTCGCGCGCGGCGCGGCGGATTGAGGACGGCCGCCAAGGCCACCGCACAAAGGGATGGAAACCGATGGACTTCTCGACACCCGATCACATCCAGGATCTGGTCAAACGCACCCGCACCTTCATCGCCGACGAGGTGATCCCCCGCGAGCGTGACCCGCGCTGGGGCGAGCATGGGCCGAGCGAGGATCTGCGCGGCGAGATGAACGTCAAGGCGAAGGCGGCCGGCCTGTTCGCCCCGCATGCGCCGAAGGAATTCGGCGGCCTCGGCCTGTCGCATCTGGAAAGGTCCTGGGTGTTCGAGGAGGCCGGCTATTCCCTGCTCGGTCCCTCGGCCATGCATTGCGGCGCCCCGGACGAAGGCAACATCCATCTGCTCAATGAGGTCGCCAGCCCGGAGCAGCGCGAGAAATATCTGAAGCCGCTGGCCCAGGGGGCTCGCTCCTGCTTCGCCATGACCGAACCGGACGGTGCCGGCGCCGACCCGACCATGCTGGCCGCCACCGCCCGGGTCGACGGCAACGGATACGTGATCAACGGCCGGAAATGGTTCATCACCGGCGCCAAGGACAGCACCTTCGTCATCATCATGGCGAAGATCGAGGGCGGCCCCCATGACGGCGAGGCGACCATGTTCCTCGCCCCGATGGCCGACCCGGCGATCGTGCTGGAAAGCCAGATGGACACGCTCGACTCCAGCTTCGCCGGCGGTCACTGGAACATGCGCTTCGACGATCTGCGGGTCGATGCCGATGCCGTGCTCGGCGCCCCGGGTGCCGGGTTCCGCTATGCCCAGGTCCGTCTGGCCCCGGCCCGGTTGACCCACTGCATGCGCTGGCTCGGTTCCGCGCGGCGCGCCCATGACACCGCCTGCGACTACGCCAACACCCGCATGGCCTTTGGCCAGATCCTCGGCAAACACGAGGGTGTGGGCTTCATGCTGGCCGACAACGAGATGGACATGCGCACCGCCCGCCTCTCGCTGCAGCAGGCGTCCTGGCTGCTCGACCAGGGCGACCGGGCGGCCGAGGAAAGCTCCATGGCCAAGGTCCAGTGCTCGGAGGCGATCTGGCGGATCGTCGACAACGCGGTCCAGGTCCTCGGCGGCGCCGGCACCAGCGCCCATCTGCCGGTCGAGCGGATCTTCCGCGAGGTGCGCGGCTTCCGGATCTATGACGGCCCGTCGGAGGTGCACCGCTGGTCGCTGGCCCGCAAGGTCCTAAAGCGCGCCGCCGCGAGGACGGCATGACCCGACGATAGTCGAAGGACGCTCCCGGCCAAGAACCGCCGACAAGGCGGCACGGCACATCCGGGACAGGAGGAGGAAACCGATGGCACATGCAGCACGGGCGGACGGCGCCCCGGAGGATTTCGACTGGGCGATCCCGGACAGCTTCAACTTCGCCACCGACGTGGTCGACCGCTGGGCCGCCGACGGCGATCCGCTGGCATTGATCTGGCAGAACGCCGCCGGGGAGGAGCGCCTGTTTCGTTTCTCCGACATCTCCCGTCTGACCAAGCGGGTCGCCCATGCGATGGCCGAGGCCGGAATCGTCAAGGGCGACCGCATCCTCGTGGTCATGCCGCGCATCCCCGAGTGGCAGATCGCCATGGTCGCCGCCATGCGTATCGGCGCGGTACCGATCCCTTGCATCGAGATGCTGACCGCCCGGGAAGTCGCCTACAGGGCGAAGCATTCCGGTGCGGTCGCGGTGATGTGCCGGGCAGGTCACGCCGGGAAGATCGAGCCGGGACTGGACGGCGTCGCTCTCCGCTTCTCCGTCGGGTCACGCGACGGGTGGCGGGACATGACCGAGGCCTATGACCGCCCACAGGAGGCCAAGGCCGCCACCATCGGCGCCGAGGAGCCGGCGGTGATGTACTACACCTCCGGCTCGACCGGATATCCCAAGGGCGTGGTCCATGCCGCCCGGGCCGTGTTCGGTTGGCGCTACGCGGCGCGCTACTGGCTCGACCTCACGCCCGGCGAGCGGATCTGGTGCGGAGCGGATACCGGATGGTCCAAGGCCGGGACCAGCGTGCTGATCGGACCCTGGTCCGAGGGCGCGACCAGCTTCCACTACGACGGACCGTTCGACCCGAAGGAGCGGCTCGCCCTGCTGGCGAAGCACCGGATCACCGTCTACTGCGCGCCGGCGACCGAGCTCTACCGCGTGGTTCAGGAGGACATCGCCGCCTTCGACCTGTCCGCCCTGCGCCGCACGGTCTCCGCCGGCGAGGCGATGAACCCGGTGGTGGCCGCGAAATGGACCGCCGCCACCGGCGTTCCCGTCGCCGAGGCCTACGGCCAGACCGAAACGCTGATGACGGCGCTGACCACCACCGATGTGGCCCCGAAGCTCGGCTCCATGGGGGTCGCCGCTCCCGGCTGCACGCTCGCGGTAATCGGTGACGACGGCACCCGGCTGCCGGATGGCGCGGCCGGACATGTCGCCCTGCTCACCCCGTCTCCGACCATGATGCTCGGCTATTGGAACGAGCCGGAGCGCACCGCCCAGAGTTTCGTCGACGGGCCGGACGGGCGCTGGTTCCTGACCGGCGATCTGGCTTCGCGGGACAGCGACGGATACTTCTGGTACGCCGGTCGCTCCGACGACGTGATCAATTCCGCCGGCTACCGCATCGGTCCGATCGAGGTCGAGAACGCGGTCCTGGAACACGAGGCCGTGCTGGAATGCGCCGTGGTCGGTGCCCCGGATCCGGAACGCGGCGAGATCGTGACGGCCTATATCGTGCTGAAGCGCGGCGTGGCGCCCGACGACGCGCTGGTCGCGGCGATCCAGAACCACGTGAAATCCGCGACCGCCCCGTACAAATACCCCCGCCGCATCGAGTTCCGCACCGACCTGCCGAAAGGGCATACCGGCAAGGTTCTGCGCCGGGCCCTGCGCGACGAAGCGCGCGCGCAGACACAGACCCAGTCGGGCGGCTGAAGGAAAGCGTATGGCGACCAACCTATCTTTCGACCCGATCCGCACCGAGCCGGCCTATCGGATTGCCGCCCGGGCCCTGCGCGAGAAGATCGTCAGCGGCGAGATCGCCGTCGGCAGTTCGCTGCCATCGGAAATGGCCATGGCCGAACTGCTGAGCGTCAATCGCTCGACGGTACGCGAGGCGATCCGAGCTCTGGAAGAGACTGGCGTGGTCGCGCGTCGCCCCGGAGGTAAGAAGCTGTTCGTCACCGCCCCGCCGGCGGCGACCCTGAGCGACCGAATGACGACCGCGATGGTGCTGCACAAAATCACGGTCGAGGAGCTTTGGCGGTCCATGCTGGTCCTGGAACCGGGCACCGCGGCACTCGCCGCCCAATTCGCCAGCGACGACCAACTCGCCACCCTCGACGCCAACCTGGCGGCCACCGAAACCCAGGTGAACGACGCCGCGGCCATCGCCGCCCTCGATCTCGCCTTCCACGACCTGATCGCCGAGGCCAGCGGCAACCGCGCGATCCAACTCGCCCGCCAGCCGCTCGGCGCGCTGTTCTATCCGGCCTTCGAGCAGATCTTTCAGCATCTGAATGCCGGCAGCCGTATGGCCGCCGCTCACCGCTCCATCGTCGATGCGCTCAAGGCCCGCGACCCGGCGACGGCGGAGGACTGGATGCGCAAGCATATCATCGACTTCCGCCGCGGTTGGGAACTGGCCGGGTTGGACCTGTCAGCCCCGGTGACCGCCGCTCCCTGACCGGTCCACCCGAAGGTCCGGCCGACGGCGCACTTTGTCGCGTGCCTCCGCCCTTGGAGGGCATCGCAGGATCGACTAGGTTCCAGCCATGATCAGACGGTCCGGACAGGCACGCCGTCGCCCCGGGATCTCTCTTTCCTGGGTGAAACGGCAATACGGGTGGCGCGATGTCGCCGCCGTGCTGGGCGTCTACACCATCGTCCTGCAACTCGGCCTCGGCATCGTCGCCGGGCTGGCCGGCGCGTCCATCGCCCGCGAGCAACAGGCATCCGGCGACGACATCGCCTCGCTCGCCCTCCAGGTCTGCTCGCCCGCCGGTCTGATCCAGCTGGCGGCGGAGGCAGACGGCCGCGACGCGCCACCGCGTGGCGGACCGGTCTGCCCGGGTTGCCTGTTCGCCCATGCCGGACCGATCCCTCCCGTCACCGTGGTCGCGGCCGTGCCCCAGAGGGCGCGCCTCCCCCGACTGCCGATGGTCACCGACAGCGTCGGACCGGCGCCGATCGCGCTGATCTCCAAACTCAATCCGCGCGCACCACCCCGCCTTTCCACCTGAACCGACCTCCCGATAGCGCGCGACCTCCTGCCGCAGTGGCAGCAGCGCCGCGCACGGTTTCTGAGAGGCGTCCGATGCGACGCCCGCGAACGGAAAGACACGATCATGACGACAAGAACCACGCTTGCCTCCCTCGCCCTGCTGAGCTTTGCCGGCCTCGCCCTGCCGGCTACCCAGGCGGCGGCCCAGAACGCCCATGATCTGGCGCAACCGGCCCCGGCCCTGACCGTCGTCGCCGCGAGCGAGGCCGGCACCGGGCACGGCCATGGCGGCATGCAGTTGGCACAGCATGCCGGTGTCACCGTCGAGTCCGCGTTCGCCCGCGCCTCGGCCGGTCCGGCCAAGAATGGCGCGGCCTATCTCACCATCAGAAATGCCGGCGACTCTGCCGACCGGCTGGTCGCCGCCCGCACACCGGTCCCTGACCGGGCTGAGCTGCACACGCACCT
>JARGOG010000151.1:3084-3315 GCA_029212785.1 Thalassobaculaceae bacterium | reverse complement strand
ATCGCCGACGCCCGGATCGACGAACAGTATCACCGTGCGGGCCGGTGGCTCGGCCGCCCGCACCATCATCCCGGCACTGTCGCCAACAGGTCGTCGCGGGGAAACCAACCTCTCGGTCGACGCCCCTTCAACGGCGCAGTCGGTCAACCTGACAGCCTTGTCGAGAAGATTAGCCATTTTCCAACGGTTCCTGAATTAAGCCCAGGCGCAAGACGTGCCCCTGGTTGGGGG
>JARGOG010000151.1:0-3074 GCA_029212785.1 Thalassobaculaceae bacterium | reverse complement strand
TTAATCCGACCGGCCGCCACACGACGTCCCCCCACAACCGGTCATCACCGGCGCAGATTCGAGGCGAGATTAAATCAAATTGCACCCAGCTCATTAATGAAATCGCCGCACGAATTCTTGAACTCTCAGTTCTCCGAAGGGTGGCTGTGCCCGATCAGGCGGTGACGATGCGCTGGACCGCCGACACTCTTCTCCGGACGAATGCGGCGGCAGACGCGCCGTCGTTTATAAATTGTTAAGCAAATTGCGGCACGCTATCTAGCGCCCCGCGACCTTCCGGGTTCGCGATGCAATTGTCGCCTGAAATCACGTCTGCCAAGACCGATAGGATGTGGCGGAAGGAATATGACGATCGCCTTCGACCCGCTGGCCGCCAATCGGATGCAATCCTGTCTGCGGCCTTTCGTTTGCGTCCTTGCGGTTGGACTGGTGTTGGCCTACGGCGTCGCGACCGGCATTCGGTACCTGTCGGCCAACGAACATTTCCTGGACCGCCGGCTCTACGCCGAAAACGCAACGACGCTCGCCTATCTCGAACTGGCGGAGGCCTTGAGCGGATTTGCCGGCGATCTCCGGGTCCTGGCGAAGAACCCGGAGATCCGCCGCCTGTCGGCGGATAACGCCCATGTCCGCGCGGCCGCGGAGCAGGCGCTTCTCGACTTTGCAGAGGAAAAGCGCCTGGTCTCCCAGGTTCGTGTCATCGATCCGGCCGGTTGGGAGGCGATCCGCATCGAGCGCCACGGCCAAAGCGTCGAGGTCATTGGCCCGGCCGGGCTTCAGGATAAGTCGAACCGGTACTACTTCCACGAATCCATCGACCTCCCCGCACAGGGACTCTATGTCTCCGCGCTCGACCTGAACGTTGAGAACGGTGTGGTGCAGGCGCCGTGGGAGCCGACGCTGCGCATCGCCGAACCGATCGCCGGTCCCGACGGCAAGACGATCGGCGTCCTGATCCTGAACATCCTGGCCGACGGGTTTGCCAACAGCATCAACTCCAAGCGGCCCGGGGCGGATGGCTCCATTCAGCTTCTCAACGCCGAGGGTTATTGGCTGGCCGGCGTCGCGGACGACAAGCTCTGGGGATTCCAGACCGGCCAGGGTACCACCATGGCAGCCGAAAATGGCGACGCCTGGACCGAAATTCTGCGGGTTCGGAACGGAAATTTTCAGCGCGGCGGCATCTATTACGTCTTCAGAAGCCTGGACCCGGCTCAGGTTCTGTCCGATCTGCCTCGGGTTACGGAGGTGCGGTCCGATGACCCGTTCTGGGTGGTACTCGGCCAGACCGAGAAGCCGGGTATCTGGGACCTGTGGTGCTCGGAGGACCTGCCGTTGCTCATCGCGGCGATTGGCACGATCACCCTGCTGGCCGGACTTGTGGCCTTCCTGTGGCGCGCGCGCCAGGACGCGGAGGCGGACCGGCTGACGGTGGAGGCGGAACTGGTGCGCGCGGAGCGCATGGCCGGTCTCGGCAACCTCGTCGCGGGCATCGCGCATGAACTCAACACGCCGATCGGCAACGCGGTTACCGTCGCAAGCACCTTGTCCGACCGGGTGAACGCGCTGCGGGAGATGGTGACCTCCGGTCAGGTGCGGCGGTCTTCCCTGGACGCCTGTCTGAAGGATCTGATCGAAGGAACCGGCATCATGCAACGCGGCCTGGGCCACGCGGCGGAGCTGATCCAGAACTTCAAGCAGGTGGCCGTCGACCAGACCACCGCGCAGCGGCGCCGGTTCCGGCTGAGCGAGTTGATCGGCGAGGTCGCGGGCATGATGCAACCCCGCTTCAAACATCAACAGGTGATTCTGGAGACCGTGGTCCTCGAAGACGGCGAGCTGGACAGCTACCCCGGCCCCCTCCTGCAGGTTCTGATGAACCTTGCGGAGAACAGCCTGGTCCACGGCTTCGACGATGGGCAGACCGGTCACGTCACCATCAGCGCACGCCAATCGGGGGATGACGAGGTCGAAATCGTCGTCTCGGACACGGGTAAGGGCATCAGCGCCGCCCATCAACCGCGGGTCTTCGAACCCTTCTTTACGACCAAGCTCGGCAGTGGCGGGACCGGCCTTGGACTCAGCATATGCTTCCGCATCGTTTCCGAGACGCTTGGCGGGACGATAAACGTCGCCAGCCAACCCGGCGAGGGCACCCGGATGACAATCGACCTTCCTCTCGTGGCACCCGGACGCCTCGATACCTAGGAGTTGAGCATGGACAACGAGCCACAGTTCCAGGACAGCGATCTGTTGGAAATCGTCGATGACGAAGCGGACACGGCGCGGGAGACGTCTCTCGATCCCTGGCGTGTCCTGATCGTCGACGACGACGAGGACGTTCACCGGGCGACAGACCTTGCCTTGGCGGAGGAGATCGTTTTCGGCAGGCCGTTGGAACTGATCCACGCCCGGTCGGGGCAGGAGGCTCTGCGGATGATGTCGATGCACGGGGATGTGGCGGCCGCGTTCATCGACGTGGTGATGGAGACACCCGATGCCGGCCTGAAGCTGGTCCGCTCGCTGCGGGAACAGGGCTACAAGGAGCTGCGCGCGATCCTGCGCACCGGCCAGCCCGGATACGCGCCGGACCGCGTGATCGTCGAGCAGTACGAGATCGACGGGTACCACACCAAGAGCGAACTGACTCGCAGCCGTCTGGTGACCGTCCTGACCTCGGCCATCCGCGGTTATACGCAGATCCAGGCCCTGTCGCGTAGTCGGAGCGGCCTGGAAATGATCGTCGAGAGTTCAACCGAGCTGTTCCGGCGCACCAATCTGCGCCTGTTCTCCACTGGCGTGCTCACCCAGATCGCAGCACTGCTCGGGCTTCGCGCCAACGGCTTCGTCTGCATCGACTCGACGGACAATGCCGAGATCGAGGATGCGGTGCTGCTTACCGCGGCCGGCCACTTCGCCGAGGCGATCGGCAAGGCGGTGTCGCAATTGAACGAGGCCGGAGTGCTCGACCTCCTACGGCAGGCCGAGTGTCATGGCAATCCGACCCAGGGCGGCGGCTTCATGGCGCTGCGGATCGCCGGGGAGTCGGGGCGCCGGCTCTGGGTCGTCCTCGA
>JARGOG010000074.1 GCA_029212785.1 Thalassobaculaceae bacterium | reverse complement strand
GGAGCCTCGAGTAGCATGGGTCGGTCCCGCGAGCCTACGGGTTGCCCCGGAACAAATCCGGGGAGTGCGAGAGGGAGGAGAGGTGAGGTGAAGGCCACCGTGCGGCTCACCCAGTCACCACCAGCGCCGTCCCGACAACCACGAGACCCGCGCCCGCCACCGCCGCGGGTCGCGGGGGTACGCCATCCCGAAACCACAGGATCGGCAGAATCAGAATCGGCGTCAGGGATCCAAGCACCGCCGCAACACCCGCCGACAGATGCGCGAAGGCGTACAGCAGCAGCGACGAGGAACCCCCGTAGCCGATGATCCCGGGCAGGATCACCCGGAGCAGCAGGCCGACACTTGGTGGCGCCAGTGAGCGCAGTCCCGGCGCCGGCCAGAGCCCCATCAGGGACACCGCCAAGGCCGCCCCGAGCAGCCGCACCGCGGCCGCGGCCAGGGGCTCCATCCCCGCCTGCAGCGCCGGTTTCAGCACCAGGAAGCCATAGCCCTGGAAGGCCGCCGCTGCGAAGCCGAGGGCGGCCACTACCGCCAGTTCTCCCGGTGCCAAATCCTCGGTCGTGCCCGCCTTCCGTCCGGACAGGATGGTGACGGCCACACCGCTGACCGCGAGAGCGCCACCGAGGAGGTGAGCGGGTCGCAGCGTCTCCCCGGACCAGAGAAAGCCGATCATGGCGCTGTTCGACCTGCTCGGCCGAAGCTGGACCCTGGGCGTCCTGTGGCAGCTCGCCGACCGGTCGCTGACCTTCCGCGAGCTGCAGGACCGCTGCGAGGGGGTCTCGCCGACGGTGCTGAACCGGCGGCTGAAGGAGCTGCGGGAGAGCGGCCTGCTGGACCGGGATGCGCATGGGTATTGCCTGGTCCCGCTGGGACACGAGCTGTTCGGGCTGTTGAAGCCGTTCGGGAAGTGGTCGGAGAGCTGGGCGGCGGGGCTGTCGGACGGGGATACCGGATCACGTCCGGAGAGTGTGGAATAAAGGAAGCGCAAACAAAAAACCCGGCGCCTTGGGGGCACCGGGTTTGATGGGTCGGCAATAGAGCGAGATCCCCCGAGGATCCCGCCCTGCTACTGGCGCATTACCATGAGCTTCTTGATCTCGGCGATCGCCTTCGCCGGGTTCAGGCCCTTCGGGCAGGTCTTGGTGCAGTTCATGATCGTGTGGCAGCGATACAGGCGGAACGGATCCTCCAGTGCGTCCAGACGGTCGCCGGTGCGCTCGTCGCGGCTGTCGGCGATCCAGCGATAGGCCTGCAACAGCACGGCAGGGCCGAGATAACGGTCGCCGTTCCACCAGTAGCTCGGGCACGAGGTGGTGCAGCAGAAACACAGCACGCATTCCCACAACCCGTCGAGCTTCTCGCGCTCCTCCGGCGACTGCCGGCGCTCCTCGGTCGGCGAAGGCGGGGTGTCGGCCTGCAGCCAGGGCTCCACCGAGGCGAGCTGCGCGTAGGGTACCGAAAGATCCGGAACCAGGTCCTTGATCACCGGCATGTGCGGCAGCGGATAGATGTGAACGTCGCCCTTCACATCCTCGATCGGCTTCAGGCAGGCCAGCGTGTTCGTGCCGTCGATGTTCATCGAGCACGAGCCGCAGATGCCCTCGCGGCAGGACCGGCGGAAGGTCAACGTGGTGTCGATCTCGTTCTTGATCTTGATCAGCGCGTCGAGAACCATCGGCGCGCAATCATCCATGTCGATCTCGTAGGTATCGAGCCGAGGATTGGCGCCCTTGTCCGGATCGTAACGGTAGATCTTGAACTTCTTGATCCGCTTGGCCCCGTCCGGCGCCTTGTAGGTATCGCCGATCTTGACCTTCGAATTCGCGGGCAGAGTGAACTCGGCCATCGGTGTCTTTCCTTCGCTTGTCTGGCTATCCGGTGAGGCGGGCGCGGCTCAGTAGACGCGCGCCACCGGCGGGATCACCTCGACCTCGTTCGAGAGCGTGTTCATGTGGACGTCGCGATAGGAGACCGTGGTCTCATTCTTCTCGTTCAACCACATGACCGAATGCTTCATCCAGGTGTCGTCGTCGCGATCCGGGAAGTCCTCATGGGCATGGGCGCCGCGGCTTTCCTGGCGCAGGGACGCCGAGGTCAGCGTGACGATCGCCTGGCCCATCAGGTTGTCGAGCTCCATGGTCTCGACCAGATCGGTGTTCCAGATCAGCGACTTGTCGTTGACGCCGACATTCGGCATCGACTTGGCCACCTCGTGGATCTTCTTCATGCCGTCATCCATAAGCTCGGTCGTGCGGAACACGGCGGCATGGGTCTGCATGGCGCGCTGCATGTCGAGCCGCACCTCGCCGGAGCGCAGGTCGCCCTTGGCGTTGCGGATCTTGTCGAGCCGCGCGATCGCCTTCTCGCTGGCGTCCTTGGTGACCGGCTTGTGGCCCTCGCCCGGCGTCACCGTCTCGGCGGCACGATGGGCGGCGGCACGGCCGAACACCACGATGTCGAGCAGCGAATTGGTGCCGAGACGGTTGGCGCCGTGCACCGACACGCAGGCCGCCTCGCCGATCGCCATCAGACCCGGGACCACCCGGTCCGGGTCGTCGGCGGTCGGGGAGATGACCTCGCCGTGATAATTCGTCGGGATACCGCCCATGTTGTAGTGCACGGTCGGCAGCACCGGGATCGGCTCCTTTGTCACGTCGGAGCCGGCGAAGACCTTGGCGGTCTCCGAGATGCCCGGCAGGCGCTGGTGCAGAACGTCGGGGTCCAGATGCTCCAGATGCAGCATGATGTGGTCGCTGTTCGGACCCACGCCGCGGCCTTCGTTGATCTCGATCGTCATCGCCCGGCTGACCACGTCGCGCGAGGCCAGGTCCTTGGCGGTCGGGGCATAACGCTCCATGAAGCGCTCACCCTCGGAATTCGTCAGGTATCCGCCCTCGCCGCGCGCGCCCTCGGTGATCAGGCAGCCGGCGCCGTAGATGCCGGTCGGGTGGAACTGCACGAATTCCATGTCCTGCAGCGGCAGGCCGGCGCGCAGCACCATGGCGTTGCCGTCGCCGGTGCAGGTATGGGCGGACGTGCAGGAGAAATAGGCCCGGCCGTAGCCGCCGGTAGCCAGCACCGTCTGGTGGGCGCGGAACCGGTGGATGGTACCGTCCTCCAGGCACAGCGCCATGACGCCGACGCACTCGCCTTCCTCGCTCATGATGAGGTCGAGGGCGAAATACTCGATGAAGAACTCGGCGTTGTTGCGCAACGACTGCTGATACAGCGTGTGCAGGATCGCGTGGCCTGTGCGGTCGGCGGCGGCGCAGGCGCGCTTGGCCATCGACTTGCCGTGATTCAGCGTGTGACCGCCGAACGGGCGCTGGTAGATCTTGCCTTCGTCGGTGCGCGAGAACGGCACGCCGAAATGCTCAAGCTCGATCACCGCCGGGATGGCGTTGCGGCACATGTACTCGATCGCGTCCTGGTCGCCGAGCCAGTCGGAGCCCTTGACCGTGTCGTACATGTGGAACTTCCAGTTGTCCCCTTCGCCCATGTTGTCGAGGGCGGCGCCAATGCCGCCTTGGGCGGCGACGGTATGGCTGCGGGTCGGGAACACCTTGGTGATACAGGCCGTCTTGAGGCCTTCGATCGACATGCCGAGGGTGGCGCGCAGACCGGCGCCGCCAGCCCCGACCACGACCACGTCGTACTCGTGTTCGATGATGGGATAGGAGTCCATGACCTCAGCCTCCGAAGGCGATTTTCAACACGGCAAAGATCGCGGCGACCGCGAGGATGATCGAGGCGAACTTCACCATGACCAGAATCGCGAGCTTCAGACCTTCGTTGTGAATGTAGTCCTCGATCACGACCTGAATACCCAGTTGGGCGTGGTAGAACGTCGCGGTGATCAGAAGGACCAGGGTGATGGCCACAGCCGGCGAGGCGATCCACGCGGACGCCGCCGCGTGATCCATGCCGGCCATACTGGCCACGGAAATAACGAACCAAAGCACCAGGGGCACCAGCGCCAGCGCGGTCAGGCGCTGCATCCACCAGTGGTGCACACCTTCCTTCGCCGAGCCCAGGTGACGGACCCGCCCCAGCGTGCTCCGCATGGACGTGCTGCGCATCGAATTCTCAGCCATTTGCGTCCTCTCCCCTCAGCTGGCGGCGGCGATGATCCAGGCGATGATGGTCAGCACCACGGAGGCACCGACCGTCATCCAGCCCGAATTGTACGCGGTCTCCAGCTCGAAACCGTAGCCGGCATCCCAGAACAGATGCCGGATGCCGTTGCACAGGTGATACATCAGCGCATAGCTGAAGCCGAACAGGATCAGCAGCCCGAACCAGGAACCAAGGAAGCCCTGCGCCGTGGCGAAGGCCTCCGGCCCCGCCGCGGCGGCGAGCAGCCACCAGACCAGCAGCAGGGTGCCCACCGCCAGCGCGATACCGGTCGCACGGTGCGAGATGGACAGGATGCTGGTGAGCTGGGGTTTGTAGACCTGAAGGTGTGGTGACAGCGGCCGATTGTGAGCGCTCATACTTCCCTCATACTGGCGCGCAACGCCCGAAGACGGTGCGGGTTCGCCCGATTGGCGGCGCGGCCCCACGATCCGGATGCCGCCCGCCCCTGACAATTTCGTCACGTCTTATAGACCATAGCCGGTCGGCCTCAAACCCGATGAAGGGTCGCACCGCGCAAAAGTCTCGTTCTCTCTAAAACAAAATCCGGTTTTCCACAGCCCCATCGTCCGCGGGTCGGTAAAATCAGAACCTGTTGATTTTTCGAAACTCATCAGGCTATGCCCCTATATGCAGTTGTGGATAAGTCAGTGGAAAATAGCAATGTAAATTGTGCAAAAGTAAAACATCGTATTTCATTCAAAATCAGAAACTGATTTCTGATTTTTTTCTTGTCACATACAGTCGTGAGTGCCACGCTTCCTTCATCGCGCGGGGCCCAGATGCGTTGCCGCCCAGGCGGTCCGGTCTTCCGGACTGCCACGGGCCGGCCGGCGGAAGGGCCCGGTCCGGGTCGGTAAAATCTCTCCTGGGATGTATCGGCCGCCGTTGACGCTCACGCACGGTGCGTGCGGCCGCCCTTCGGGGTGTTGCCGCCGCGGGGTTCTCCGCCCCGCGATGCCGGTCTCTCCGGGCCAAGGGGAGGATCGGCTGCGCGCCGCAACGCGAGCGACCGTCCCAACGGATCGGACCGGTGGCGGGGGGTGACGTCGGATCTGTGCCGGCGGAGTCCGTGCCAAGACAATCGCTCATGGCACTGCCGGCGCCCTCCGGCCCCCGCGCGACTATTCCTGTCCGGACAAAGTTGTGACCCGACACCGCCGGCCGGCTCGGCGGCTTTCTGTCCGTCGTCGACCGTGCCCCTTTGCTGCCCTGATCGCCGTGATAGTCTCGCGCGCGATTGGTTCCGCTCCGCGATCCGAGGTAAGCATGCCACGCCTGACCGGCCCCTTCCTTCTGGCCCTGCTGATTCTCCCGCTGCTCTCCGCGTGGGCGGAGGCGGCTTGCACCGACCCGCCGGGCCCGGGGGTCGATTGGCGGCGCTGCAATTTCGATCGGGTCGACCTGGAGCGGATCAACCTCACCGGCGGCCATCTGGACGATTCGAGCTTCATCCGCGCCAAGCTCGCCCGCTCGACCTTCGACGGGGTCCAGGGCGGTCGCGCCCGGTTCCTCGGCGCCGACCTGACCGGCGCCAGCTTCGAGACCGCCCGGCTCAAGTTTGCCGATTTCAGCCAGGCGAATCTGACAGGCGCCTCTTTCGCCGATGCCGATCTGGTCGATGCCCGGATGGTTTCGGCCAACCTGCGCGGCGCCGACCTGTCCGGCGCCCGGGTGCGCGACGTCGATTTCTACCGGGCCGATCTGTCCGGCGCGACCTGGATCGACGGCGCGCGGGTTTGCGCCGAAGGGTCGATCACGTTCTGCCGTTAGCGGCCCGCCCCTGCCCCCGTGCCGGCCCACTCTTCGGTCGGAACTCGCTCCCTCCGAGATGCCCTTCCCGGACGAAATGCATTAGGCTTCCGCCATGTTCAGCGATGCCGTCGACCTGCGGGACTTCTACGATGCACCACTCGGCCATCTGGCCCGGCGCATGATCCGCCGTCAGGTGCGCGAGATGTGGCCCGACCTGCGGGGCCAGGCCCTGCTCGGCCTCGGGTTCACGACACCGTATCTGCGCCCGTTCCGCGGCGAGGCCGACCGGGTTCTCGCCTTCATGCCGGCCCAGCAGGGCGTCCTGCACTGGCCACCGGAGGGCCCGAACCTCTCGGCTCTGGTGGATGAGGGCGAATTGCCGCTGGAAGATGCCTCGATCGACCGCATCCTGGTGGTGCATGCCCTCGAAGGCACCGAACAGCGCGCGGCGATGATGAGCGAGCTGTGGCGGGTATTGGCGGCGAACGGCCGGATCCTGTTCATCGCCCCGAACCGGCGTGGATTGTGGGCGCGTTTCGACCACACCCCGTTCGGCCATGGTCAGCCCTACACCGTCGGCCAGCTCTCGCGTCTGCTCAAAGACAGTCGCTTCACCCCGACCCGCACGGTCAACTCGGTCTACACCCCGCCCTACACCAGCGGCCTGCTGATTCGATCCGCTCCGGCAATAGAGCGGGTCGGCGAGCGCTGGTTCACGACGTTCGGCGGCGTTGTCATGATCGAGGCGCAGAAGCAGGTCTACGCCATACGACGCGACCGAAAGCGCGTCCTCGCCCGGGCCCGCGAACTGATCTCCTCGCCGAGGCCGCGCCCCGTATCGGCCCCGCGCGACGCCTACCCGACCACCGTCTCGACCAACCAACCATCAACCAACAAACATCAAACCGGAGGAAATCCCGCATGTATGTTGTCGCCGTGAACCTTGTCGTCGATCCCAAAGACTCCGCCGCCTTCGCCGACCGTCTGAAGCAGCACGCCAAGAACAGTCTGACCCAGTCCGGCTGCCTCGGCTTCTCGGTCAGCGCCGACCACGACGCGCCGGGCTCCTACCATCTGTGGGAGGTCTACAAGGATGCCGCCGCGTTCGAAGAGCACAAGAACGCCGACTTCATGGCGGATTTCCGCGACTTCTCCGGCCCGCTGGTGAAAAACCGCGTGCTGGCGACCGGCGACCAGATCGCCTGATCGCGCTTGACCCATCGGCGCACTCGCCGGTTGGTCCTTACACAGATCCGACGGAGACCTACCTTGGCGCGGAACCCATTCCGCGACCAACGAGGTCTCCGTCATGACAACGCCGGCCGACACCTTCCGCGCCCTGCATACGCAACCCGGTGCCTTCGTCATCCCGAACCCCTGGGATGTGGGCACCGCGCGCATTCTGGCCTCCATGGGATTTCAGGCCCTGGCGACGACCAGCGCCGGCATGGCCTTCGCGCTCGGCCGGGCGGACGGGAACGTCTCCGCGGACCAGGTGATGGACCACTGCCGCCAGATCGTCGGCGCGACGGATCTGCCGGTCTCCGCCGATCTGGAGAACGGTTTCGCCGACAGCCCCGAGGGCGTGGCCGAGACCATCCGCGCCGCTGCCGGTACCGGCCTCACCGGCGGGTCGATCGAAGACCACACCGGCGACAAGGCCGATCCGATCTACGATTTCACCCTGGCCGTGGAACGCATTGCCGCGGCGGTGGCGGCGGGGAATGCGACGCCCGGCGGCTTCGTGCTGACCGCCCGCTGCGAGAACTTCCTGCGGGGCCGAACCGATCTCGACGACACGATCCGCCGCCTGCAGGCCTATGAGGCGGCCGGGGCGGATGTCCTGTTCGCGCCCGGCCTGCCCGATCTCGACGCGATCCGCACGGTCTGCTCGGCCGTCTCCAAGCCCGTCAGCGTGATGATGGGCATGCCCGGCCGGACCTTCTCGGCGGCCGAGCTCGCCGATGCCGGCGCCAGCCGGATCAGCGTCGGTGCGGCCCTGGCCCGCGCCGCCTTCGGCGCCTTCATCGAGGCGGCCCAGGAGATCAAGGACAACGGGACCTTCGACTTCTCGGGCACCGCCATCGGCTCGGGCGAGATCGTGAAGCATTTCGCCGGGTAGGGTGGACCGCCGGAATCTATATGTTCACTTTATGTTCTCGTCTTGGTAGACTACCCGCATTCTTATCAAGCGGCGCGTGAGGCGGAGCGATGACGGACGTGAAACGGGACTTCCGGGCCCTGCATGAGGGTGATGGCGCGTTCGTCATCCCCAACCCCTGGGACACCGGTTCGGCGCGGATTCTGGCGGCCATGGGGTTCCCCGCGCTCGCGACCACCAGTGCCGGCATGGCCTTCTCGCTCGGCATTCCCGAGGGGAAAGTCGCCCCGGAGCAGATCCTCGAGCATTGCCGGATGATCGTCGCGGCGACGCCGCTGCCGGTCTCGGCCGACCTGGAGAAGGGGTTCGGCGATTCACCGCAGAGCGTGGCCGACACGATTCGCCGGGCGGCGGAAACCGGGCTCGCCGGCGGCTCGATCGAGGACCATACCGGGCAGGCCGACGATCCGATCTACGACTTTTCCCTCGCGGTCGAGCGGATCGCCGCCGCGGTAGAGGCATCGCGCGCCGTGGAGGGCGGTTTCGTCCTGACCGCGCGCTGCGAGAACCTGCTCTGGGGCCGCGACGACCTGGACGACACGATCCGCCGGCTGCAGGCCTTCGAGGCGGCTGGCGCCGATGTGCTGTACGCCCCCGGGCTCCCGGATCTGGAGACGGTGCGCACGGTCTGCACCGCGGTCGGCAAACCGGTCAACGTGGTCATGGGCCTGCCGGGTGCCACGTTCAGTGTCGCCGAACTGGCCGAAGCGGGCGTGAAGCGGATCAGCGTCGGCGCGTCGCTGGCCCGGCGGGCCTACGGGATACTCATCGAATCGGCGCGCGAGATCAGCGGCGAGGGGACCTTCGGCTATTCGAAGAAGGCCATGGGCTTCGCCGAGATCGAGAGCCATTTCACCGGATAGCGCCCGGCGGTCACACCGCCACGCTCAGCTTCTCCTCCACCCCGAATCGCTTGAGCAGACCGGCGATGGTTCCATCGGCCTTGGCGGTCTTCAGAAAGGCGGCGATCGCCGTCTGCAGGGTCGTGTTCTCCGGCTTGGTGCCGACCGCCTGGCGCACGGCGGTGTAGCGGCCGTCGAGGATGCGCTGGCCACCGAGATCGGCCGCGTTCTCCTTCAACGCGGGACGCAATCCGGCCAGCGCGTCCAGCGTCTCGTTCACATAGAGGTCGAGCGCCCCCTGCAGCCCCTTGGCCCGCACGAGTTCGCCACTCTTCAGCGTGCGCGAGAGGTACAGGTCGTAGGCCGAGCGGTCGGAGACGGCGATCTTGATCCCCGGCGCGTCCACGTCGGCGAGCGTCTTCAGCGGCGAGGCTTCCGGCACCATGTAGGTCGCCTCGATCTCCACATAGGCATCGACGAAGGCGATTGTCTTGGCCCGCTCCGGCTCCTCGGCAATCAGCGCGATGTCCCAGCCGTCACCGGCCAGCGCGTCGGCCACCTCTCCCGGCGAGGCGAAGGGCACCAACTCGACCGTGAGCCCCAGATGCTCGGCCAGCAGGCCGGCCAGGCTCGGCGCGACACCTTCCGGATCGCCATTGGCCGCCTTGCCGGTGACCAACAGGATGTTGCCGAGATTGATGCCGGCGCGCAGCACGCCGGGGCGGGTAAGGTCGGTGTCGAACGAGGCGGCCATCGTGCTGGCTCCGGACTGGGAAACGGGAGCCCATCCTAGGCACCTCGACCGGCCTTGCCCATGGCTGCTGTCAGACGGTCGTCTCCTTCCCCAGACCCGCCCCCGCGCCGGCATCGGCCAGGATCTGGCGCAGATGGGTGCGCATGTCGGTCAGGGCCTCGGTGATGCGGTTGGAAGAGACCGACATGTGGCCGCTCATCGAGCCTGTCTTCTCGGCCGCACTCGCCACCCCCTCGTTCACCCCGGCGACCCGGTGGGCGCGGTCGGCCACGTCCTCGACCGTGCCGGTGATGGTCTCGGTCTCCCGGCTCAGACTCTCGATCCCATCGGCCACGTCGTTCATGCCGGCATCGACCGAGCGCAGCCTGTCCTGGATCGCGCCGGCGGCGCCGGAGACCCGCTCGATGCTGGCGCGGAAGCCGCTGACCTGGCCGCTGATCCGCAGGGTGGCGTCGGCCGTCTGGCCCGACAGGGTCTTCACCTCGCCGGCGACCACCGCGAAGCCGCGGCCGGCCTCCCCGGCCCGCGCCGCTTCGATGGTGGCGTTGAGCGCCAGCAGATTGGTCTGCTCGGCAATATCCTGGATCAGGCCGACCACACTGCCGATCTGCCCGGCGGTGGCGGAAAGATCGGCCACCGCCTCGGCGACGTTGTCGGCCTCGGCGGCGACCTCGCTGGTGAGCGCACGCTGGGACCGAACATCCCGTGCCAGGCTCTGCGACGTGTTGCTCAGGGTGCGGACGACGGTGCGGACATCCTGGATGAAGGCCGAACTCTCCTCGGCCAGCGCATGCGATTCGGTCGAGCGCGACAGGGTGTCGCTGGCCAGGTCGTTCAGTTCGGCGGAGATCGCCACCAGCTGCTCGACACTGTCGGTCACGACCGACACGCGGGTGCCCATGCCGTTCTCGATTTCCGAACTCAGGGTGGCGAGCTGCGCCGCAAGCTGACGTTCGCGGGCCGCGCGTTCCGCCTCGCGTTGGACCCGCATCTCGTTGATTTCCGACAGGGCCGCCTTGAAGCGCTGGATGCCGCCCGCCAATGCGCCGATCTCGTCGATCCGGTCGGTATCGGAAACCTCGGCCTCCTCCTCGTTGGCGATCGCCCGCAGGGCCGTCGACAGACGGGAGAGGGCGCGGGTCACCAGATGGCGCATGACGCCCCAGACCGCGACATTGGCAATCAGCACGCCGGCAAGACTGATGCCGATGATCAGCACGAACGCGTGCGACAGCGTGCTCTCGACCCGGGCCTCCGCGGCCCGGATCCGGTCGACCTGGCCGAGAATGGCGTTGCGTGTTGTCTCCGCCGCCAAGGCCTCGTCGACGATGGCGGTCTTCAGTTCCGCGACCTTCCGCTTCAACGCATCGGGGCTTGCCGCCGACCCGGAGACCGCTGCCACCTTGGCCGCGACCGCCGCCGGATCGGCGCCTTTGAGCACCAGCTCCTCGACGGTGTCGGTGAAAGTTTCTCCGTCGAACAGGCCGTAGGCGATACCGACACCCCCCGCGATCTCCTTGACGACGAAACTGTCCGGTTTCTGCAGGTCGCGGCGCTCCCCGCGCTTGGTGAAGCGCTCGACGACCTGGTCCCGGCCCGCGTATCGGCGCGTCTCGGTTTCGTAGGAGTCCCCGGCCCAGGCGACCAGCGCCGGCAGTGCCTCGGTCTACAGCCGGTCCGGAATCCCGATCAGCTTTTTCTGCAACCCGAAAACCTCGCCGCGCAGGTCGTCATTCATGTCCCGCAGCAGGGCCGCCCGCGCCTCCTGCTCGGCCATCAGCCTGTTCACCACCGTGATGTACACGCCCGCCAGCCCGCCCAGCACCAGACAGAGGGTGAGGGCGAGCGCGACGGTGAGCTTAACGTTCAGATGGGATCGGACGAAGGCGAGCATGCAAGGGCCTCACTCGGCGGATTCGGGACGGTTGGCCGCCGCCGACAGGGCCACCCCGGCAGATGCGTACCGACACATTCGTCCCTGTACCGCCAAATTATGAAAACCACGTTAACTATTATTTCGGACTTTATAGTAATGATAAGAATTCAATTGATTTTGTTTTGTCATAATCATTCGGCTGCTTGTGGTCTTCTAGATGACTGAAGAGCTTCGTCGCAGGTCCAGGGCGCCCGATCGCGGTCGCCGGAGGCCGTCCGGCGCCCTTGCCGTCTTGCCTTAATCGGTGCGCTCCGATAGGTCTTGCCGGTTTTCTCGTGACTGACTTTCCAGGAATTGCCGCATGGCGGATGTCGCGCCTTCGCTGGCCCAACTCCGGGCCGAGATCGACCGCATCGACGACGAGCTGCTGAGCCTGCTCGAAAGCCGGGTTGCGATCGGTCGGCGCGTGGCCGCGGCCAAGGGCGATGCGTCCGGGCCCTATCTGCGGCCGGGCCGCGAGGCGGCGATCCTGCGCCGGCTCTGCACTGCCGCCAGCGACGACCTTCCGACCGCCACGCTGGAACGCATCTGGCGGGAAATCCTCGGCGCCAATCTGGCCCGCCAGATCGACCCGCTGACCGTCGTCTATGCCCCCGAGGGTGCGGAGGCGGCGCTCGACCTGGCCCGTGACCGCGGCGGGGCGGCGACGCGGCTCGAACTGGTCGACAGTGCGGAAGTGGCGATCCGGGCGGCGGTCGACGGCCGGGCGACCCTGGCCGTGCTGCCGGACATTGCCGATTCCCGCTGGCGCTGGTGGCCGCTGCTGATTGCTGAGTCCCCCTCTAAGCCGCGCGTCATCGCGCGGCTTCCGCTTTTCGGGGATGTCGGCGTTCCGGCCTACGGTATTGCTCCGCAGGATCCGGATCCGTCCGGTGACGACGTCACCCTCTACGCCATCGAAGGGTCGGTCGAGGGCGCGCTCGACACCGCCGAGGTCGAGGGCGCGCGCTGGTCGCTGATCGCGGCCGACGGGTATCTGGAGGTCGGGCATATGCCGGCCGGCGCGGCGCTGATCGGCGCCTTCGCCCGGCCCGAGACCTCACGCTCCCAGAACACCTGATGTGAGCTCCTGACTCAAATATCAGTCCGAGGACACCCCGATGCCCAGCGTCGCCCCTAAATCGTCTATCGCCGATCTCGTCGCCTACAAGCCGTCCCGCTATCCCCAGGGACCCGAGCGGGTGATCCGCCTCAACCTGAACGAAGGCGCCCTCGGCCCGTCGCCGAAGGCGCTCGCGGCCATGGCCAGCGTGAATGACAAGATCCACCACTATCCGCCGGTCGCCGCCTCCGGTCTGAACGAGGTGATCGGTGAGCGCCACGGCATCGACCCGGCGCGCATCGTGCTCGGCTGCGGCTCCGACGAGTTGATCCAGGTGCTCACCCAGGCCTATCTCGAGCCGGGCGACGAGGTGATCCACACCCAGTACGGCTTCCTGCTGTTCCCGATCGCCACCAAGGTCGCCGGCGGGGTGCCGGTCTCGGCGCCCGATGACGGGTTCACCGCCAGCGTCGACTCGATCCTGGCGCGGGTCACCGACCGCACCAAGATCGTCTTCCTGGCGAACCCGAACAACCCGACCGCGACGCATGTGCCGACCGAGGAGGTCCGCCGCCTGCGGGCCGGGCTGCCGGACCGGGTGCTGCTGGTGCTCGACGCCGCTTATGCCGAATACGTCCAGCGCAACGACTACACGGCCGGGATCGAACTGGTGGAGGAGACCGACAACACGGTCATGCTCCGCACCTTCTCGAAAATGTACGGCATGGCCGGCCTGCGCCTGGGCTGGGCTTATTGCCCGGAACACATCGCCAAGGTGATGTATGCGGTGAAGCCGCCCTACGGGGTGAACTATCCAGCACTGGCCGCCGGTATCGCCGCAGTCCAGGACCTGGAATTCCAGGAGAAATCGGTAGCCCACAACGCCGCCTGGCTACCCTGGCTGCAGGACGCGTTCCGGAAGCTCGGCCTCGACCCGCGGCCGTCGGTGACCAACTTCTTCATCACCCGCTTTCCAACCGAGCCGGGCAAGACGGCGGCCGAAGCCCGCGAGTACCTGGCCAAGCGCGCCATCATGGTCCGCAATATGGCCGATTACGGCGAGAACGACTTCATCCGGATCTCCGTCGGCAAGGAAGACGAGAATCGGGCCGTGGTTCAGGGTCTGGCCGACTTCCTGAACGGAGTGCCGGCGTGACCGCTGCCGCTGATACGGGTGCGCCGATCTTCGAGACCCTGGCGGTCATCGGGATCGGCAATCTCGGCTCCTCCGTCGCCCGCGCCGTACGCAAATACGGCGCGGTCCGCCGTGTGATCGCCGCCGATCTGTCGGAAGACGCGCTCGCGCGGGCCAAGGAACTGAAGCTCGCCGACGCCTATTTCGAAGCCCCGTCAAAGGCGGTGGCCGAGGCGGATATCGTCGTGCTCTGCACCCCGCTCGGCGCCTTCGGGGCGATCGCCAAGGCGATGGCGCCGCACCTGAAGCCGGGGGCGGTGGTGACCGACGTGGGCTCGGTGAAGGGCGCGGTGATCGCCGCCGCGGCACCGCACCTGCCGCAAACCGTCTCCTTCGTGCCGGGCCATCCGATCGCCGGTACCGAGAAGTCGGGCCCCGATGCCGGTTCCTCCGACCTGTTCGTCGGCCGCTACTGGATCCTCACACCCGAGGACGGCACCGACCGCGAGGCCGTGGCCAAGGTGACGGCGCTGTGGACCCGCTGCGGCGCGCTGGTCGAGGAGATGAAGGCGGAGTACCACGACAAGGTGCTGGCCGTGACCTCGCACCTGCCGCACCTGATCGCCTACACCATCGTCGGCACCGCCATCGACATGGAAGGCCAGGAACAGCAGGACGTGATCCGGTTCTCCGCCGGCGGCTTCCGCGACTTCACCCGCATCGCCGGGTCCAGCCCGATCATGTGGCGCGACATCTTCCTGAACAACCGCGAGGCGGTTCTGGAGATGCTGCAGCGGTTCAGCGAGGACCTCACCTATCTGCAGCGCGCCATCCGCTGGGGCGAGGGCGACAAGCTGCAGGAGCTGTTCACCCGGACCCGCGAAGTGCGCCGCGGCGTGATCGAGGCCAAGCAGGACAAGCCGTTCCCCGAAGGCGGCGCCGGCAAGTAGGGCGCGGTGCGCCTTCAGGAAATCGGCTTATTGGAAAGGGTCGGAACGGCAACCCTCAGAACGGGAACCAGGAGAATTGCCGGCTGTAGTGAAGGTAACCGATGTTGATGCCGGAGCGCAGGCCCACGCCGGTGCGGATCGGGGCAAGCGTCACCTCGCCGTCGGATTGGTAGTTCACGCCGACTCCGGCGAAAAAGTAATAGGACCCCTCCACACCCGGCACCCGACGGAAAATCTGCTCCGCCGAGTCCAGGTTGTAGACCAGCACGAAGACCTTCGACGCGTTGCCGCCGAGATCAAAGCCGATCGACGGACCCTGCCAGTAGACCTTGGTCGACCCACCGGCGGCGGAGTTCAGCGTGCCCTCGCCATAGCGCAGGCCGACACCGATCGCGCCGGCGAACTCGCTGCCGGCGATATAGGCGCTCGGCTCGCCCATCTCGGCGAACACCTTCTCGATGACCTTGGCCAGACCCTCCGTCGTCTCGCCGAACAGATCCTTGGCCGCCGAGACGACCTGCGGTTCGCTGTAGGTCTTGCCTTGGGATGCGGTCGGCGCGGATGAGGCGGCCGGAGCCGGAGCTTCGGCGGCGGGTTCGGCGGCAGGGACGGCGGCGGGGTCGGCGGCGGGCGCTGTCGTCGTCGGGGAAGTCTGGGCCACACTCGGACCCGACATCGCCAGCAGAAGCGGCAGAGCAAGTGTTGCGGCGCGGAGCCAGACGGTCATCGATTCCTCCTTGGCGACGGATAGGCGGCGTTTCGCCGGCACTATAAGCGGTGACCCCCGCAAGGTGCGAGAAATCCGGATGACGGCGCGATCACCCTCTGTCCCGCCTGGGCAGGAACGGCCGGACGAGCAGGGCGAGGAATCCGCCGTCATGTGCCCGTTCCACCCCGATCTCCATCTCCGCGGTACGCGGGGTCGGGCTCAACGTGGCGAAGATCCGGTCCCAAAGCGACAGCGTGGTGCCGTAGTTGGAGTCGGTATCCGCCCGCACCGCGTGGTGATGCACCCAGTGGATCGACGGGGTGACGATCACCATCGACAGGGCCCTCTCAAGACCGGCCGGCAACCGGACGTTGGAATGCTGGAACACCGCGGCGATCAGGACCAGGGTCTCGAACGCCAGCACCGACGCGAGCGGGACGTCGAGCAGGATGATCACCCCCGCCCGTACCGCCGCCGACATCAGCACCTCACCGGCGTGGAACCGCACCGCGGAGCTCGCGTCCAGGAATTCGTCCAGATGATGGATCTCGTGGAACCGCCACAGGAACGGAACCATATGATTGGCCCGGTGCCAGAAATAGATCCACAGATCGAGCAGCACCAGATCGGCCAGCAGCACCCAGCCGCCGTCGAGCCAGGCCGGGCGCCAGTCCAGCGTCATCCCCGTCGCGAAGACCGTGATCGGGATGACCGCCAGGCGCGACAGGCCGATATTCACCGCGAACAGGCCGGCATTGCGCAGCACCCGGGGCCAGCCGCCGCGCCGGGAGACGGCCGGGGCGGCGCGCTCCGCCGTCAGGATCAGCAGGATCCAGACGGCGACCGCGAGGCCCTTGGCGACCGTCAACGTTTGCGGGTCCGACATGTCCAACATCACCGGGATATGGCATGCTGAGGCCCCGGGACCAAGCGTCCGCTACGAACTTGTTACGCCTCAGGAGACCCGCGTGAGCCGCAACCTTCCCCTCGTTGGTGTCACCGCCTGCCGCATCCTGGGCGACCACACGGCCAGCCACCGGGTCGGCGAGAAATACGTGACCGCCATGTCCGAGATCGCCGGCGTGTGCCCGGTGATCATCCCGGCCCTGCCGGGTGGCGTGGAGATCGACGCCCTGCTCGAGCGACTCGACGGGGTGTTCCTGACCGGCAGTCCGTCCAATGTCGAGCCGTCGCACTATGACGGCGGTGCCAGCGCCACCCCCGACGACCACGACCCGGCGCGCGACGGCGTCACCCTGGCGCTCGCCCGCGCCGCGGTGGCGCGCGGTGTCCCGCTGCTCGGCGTCTGCCGGGGCGCCCAGGAGCTCAATGTCGCCTTCGGCGGCACGCTGGTGCAGGAGGTCCATCGCGACACGGGCGGCCTGGACCACCGCATGCGCCGGGACGTGGCCTATGACTGGAAATATCGCCCGGCCCATTCGCTGGACCTGGTCGCCGGCGGCAGGCTCGCCGCCATCGCCGGGCCCGGCCCACATCTGGTGAACTCGCTGCACGGCCAGGCGATCGATCGTCCGGGCGAGCGGGTGGTGGTCGAAGGCCGCGCGCCGGACGGGGTGGTCGAGGCGATCTCCATCGCCGACGCCGGCGCCTTCGCGCTCGCCGTGCAGTGGCATCCGGAATGGCCACGGCCGGCCCAGGGCATCAACCGGGCGCTCTTCCAGGCCTTCGGCGATGCCGCCAGGGCCCATGCCGACGGCCATCGGACTAGGGTCGGGGTCGCCGCCGAATAAAGCTTGGTTCAGATGGGCGGCGTATCACAACTTTTGATTGCTGATCGTTTAATAAAACTATACTCTGACCTGGTGATGGCGGGTTCCGGCCGCAGCCACCGGATCGGCAACGAATCGGGCCGCAAACCTGCCAGCTCTATTTCAGATTGGGAGGTTCGTCATGGCGACTCGCCGTCCGGTGCTCACGCGCCGTCAGCTACTCAAGGGACTGGCAACGATCGGCGGGGCCGGAGCGGCCTACACCGCCCTGAACGCGATGGGCCTGCTCGGCGCCGGCCAGGCGCTGGCGGCCGGCAACACCACCGAACCGCTTCCACCGGGTAGCCTCGCCGGCAAGAAGATCATCGTCATCGGGGCCGGGCTCGCCGGGCTGTGCACCGCGCTGCGGGCGGCCCGAGCGGGAGCCCAGGTCACCATCCTGGAGGCGACCGAGCGTGCGGGTGGGCGCAGCCTGACCCTGCGCAATGGCGACAGCTTCAAGGAATGGGACTGGAACACCCCGTCGACCATGAAGTTCGAGGCGGTGGGCGACGTACCCGCCGACAGTCCGGACAATTACCTGAATGCCGGGCCGGGCCGCATTCCCTCCCACCACACGCGTCTGATCGACTACTGCAAGGAACTCGACGTCGCGCTGCAACCCTACATCTACCACTCGTCGAACAACCTGATGCAGAACGACGCCTGGAACGGCGGCCAGCCGGTCCAGCTTCGCCGGCTGAAGAACGACCTGCGGGGCGAGCTGGCCGAGATGCTGGCCAAGGTGCAGAATCAGGGCGCGCTGGATCAGCTCGTCGACCCGTCCGAGGTCAACCAGTTCCTGGGCATGCTGGAGCATTTCGGCCAGCTCACGGCCGAAGGCGCCGAACTGGTCTATCAGGGTGCGGCGATCAGCAACGACTACCCGCGCTCCGGCTATGTCATCGACAGTTTCACCTACGAGCAGCTCAACCCCGGCAATGTCTGGCAGCCGGGCGTCCCTTGGCCGACCCTGTCGCTTGAGGACGTGTTGAACTCGGATTTCTGGAATTCCGAGATGTTCAACAACCTCGAATACTTCTGGCAGGCCACGCTGATGGAGCCGACCGACGGCATGGACAAGATCGTCGACGGTTTCATGGCCGCCCCGATTCCGACCGGCGGCACCGTCCAGGATCTCGTGCGCTACAACGCGCCGGTCCGGTCGATCGATATCGTCGACGGGCAGGTCCAGGTGACCACGGCGACGGGCAACGAGGAGCTGGTGGACTTCGCCGTTCCGACCATCGCGCCGACGATCCTGGCGCGGATCGACGGCAATTTCATCAGCGCCACGGTGCGACAGATCCTGTCCGAAGTGAACATCGCCGCCGCCTGCAAGGTCGGCCTCCAGGGCAAGTCGCGGTTCTGGGAGAACGAAGACCGGATCTACGGCGGGATCTCCTGGACCAAGGATATCATCAGTCAGATCTGGTACCCGTCCTACAGCTTCAACTCCGACACCGGAGTGATGACCGCCGCCTACAACCGGTTGTCCGAGGCCGAGGTGTTTCAGAATTACACCCGCGAACAGCGCCTGGAAGCGGCCCTCGCCGGTGGCGAGAAGCTGCATCCGGGATACCGCGAGAAAGTCTTCGCGGAGAACGGCGTGTCGATCGCCTGGGCGAAGATGCCGTATCAGGCCGGTGGCTGGGCCAACGAGACCGCCTTCACCCAGCCGGACCTGTTCGCGCAGATGGCCAGCGCCGATGCCATCGGCAACAAGGTGTTCTTCGCCGGCGACTGGTTCAGCTACTGGCCGGGTTGGCAGGTCGGCGCGCTGGACAGCGCCCACTTCGCGACCGACCTGATCCACCGGCAGGCCGCCGGTAACGGCTGACCACCCGGGTCCCGTACCGGTAGGGCCACCCCCCGCCAACCAATTGAGGGGGAGGGTACTACCGGTGTGGTATGCCCCTGTCTGATGTATTCGTTTCGTAAAAATAACGAATACATCAGAGGCCGACCGGCGGACCACCCGACCCGCGCATTCTCCACAAGTCGCGACGGCATCCCATCGAAAAGGATCGCGATCGGGACTGGACCCGAAGGGGGGATGCCCGCCATAGTCTCGCAGCCGAGCGCCTTCGGACCGACGCGTTGTGCCCGTCCCGGCACCGCATCGGCCGACGAAGCCGCCGAATTTTCGGCATATCGAGACGAAAAAGGATTTTCCATCAATGGAATACGTGATCACTCCGCCGCGTACCGTTGCCGTTCCCGTCGCCGGCAGCGACCAGGGTTTCCCGGTGCGCCGCATCTTCTGCGTCGGTCGGAACTATGCCGCGCACGCCCGGGAAATGGGCCACGATCCGGATCGCGAGCCGCCATTCTTCTTCATGAAGCCGGCCGACGCCCTGATCACCGGCGGAGCCGCCATGCCGTATCCGACCATGACCTCCGACGTGCACCATGAAATCGAGCTGGTGGTGGCCCTGTCCGGCGGCGGCCGTGACATCCCGGTCGAGGACGCCAACAGCATGATCTGGGGCTATGGCGTCGGCCTCGACATGACGCGGCGCGACATCCAAGCCGAGGCCAAGAAGATGGGCCGCCCCTGGGACATGGCGAAGGGCTTCGACCACTCCGCGCCGATCGCCGACCTGCACCCGGTAAGCGAGACCGGCATCATCGAGGACGCCGCCATCTGGCTCGACGTCAACGGCACCCGGCGCCAGGAATCGACACTGAAGGCGCTGATCTGGTCGATCCCCGAGACCATCAGCTATCTCTCCGGCCTGGTCATGCTGGCGCCGGGCGACCTGATCTTCTCCGGCACGCCGGAAGGAGTGAACGCGGTCGAGCGCGGCGACGAACTGCTCGGCCATGTGGACGGTCTGACCGACCTGCATGTGAAGGTGGTTTGAGCGGTGCGGATCGTCACCTGGAACATCAATTCCGTCCGGCTGCGTCTGCCGCTGGTCCTGCGCCTGTTGGAAGAGGTTCAGCCGGACGTCCTCTGCCTGCAGGAAACCAAGGCGCTGGTCGATGTGTTCCCGGCCGGCCCGATCGCCGAGGCCGGCTGGTCACACCAGATGGTCGCCGGCATGAAGGGCTATAACGGGGTCGCCATCGTCTCCCGTCTGCCGATCGGGGAGACCGTGTCGCGCGAGTTCTGCGGACGCGCCGACGCCCGTCACGTGGCGGCGCGGATCGACGGCGGACCCGAGGTGCACAACTTCTATGTGCCCGCCGGCGGCGACGTCCCGGATCCGGCGGCGAACGACAAGTTCGCGCACAAGCTCGACTTTCTGGCCGAGATGACCGACTGGCTCGGCACCGAGCGCAGCGCCGAGACGCCGATGGTCCTGGTCGGCGACTTGAACATCGCGCCGCTGGAGACCGATGTGTGGTCGCACAAGCAGCTGCTGAACGTGGTCAGCCATACCCCGGTCGAGATCGAGGCGCTGGACAAGGTCCAGGCGTCGGCCGGCTGGATCGATGCCGTGCGCAAGGTCATTCCGCCAGAGGAACGGTTGTATTCCTGGTGGAGCTATCGGGCCAAGGACTGGTCGGCGGCGGATAAGGGCCGACGGCTCGACCACGTCTGGGTCACCCCGCCGCTTGGGAACGGCGTTCGCCACGCCGAGGTGCTGCGCGACACCCGAGGCTGGGAGAAGGCGTCGGATCACGCCCCGGTGGTGGTCGATCTGGACCTGTAGGAGTGCTGTATTCACTTGCACATGCAGTAGGCTGACAATCTAGCTCTACTAGATGGTGTGGTTTGAATCTAACAGCCACACTGCATTTGCGATTCGCGATGATATTTTTAAGCTTGACATGACAGATTTCAACAATATCTCTTGATTCGCACGACAAGCAGCGATAAAAAAAATGGTTTTGTTTCAGATGCGTGGCCGGTTCACGTATCAACCTTCGTGTGCTCACATACAACGTAGTTGCACAAAGATAGAGGTTGATTCACAGTCTGTTATGCAGAAAAGGTCGAGTCGAATGTTAGTCCAAGCGGGCGCAAAATTCAATGCTGTGGGAGGCGGGGAACA